>NZ_AOMA01000147.1 GCF_000337895.1 Halobiforma nitratireducens JCM 10879 | reverse complement strand
GGTCACCGAACTCGTTCCGATCGTCCGGTTCATCGTCGACGCGACCTGTTTCACACGGAATCTCTCGACGAAGCAGTCAAGCCCGATATGCCCACTCTCGAGTGTCGTTGTCTGACACTGTCGAAGTATCGGTGACCGGGCGAGCGCTACCTGTCACTCGTTCCGTTGTTGCGTACTTCTATAGTACCAACTGCAACGATTTGCACACTGATCGCCGACCTTTCTGGCGAGCAGGTGCGCACTGACTTACAGTAGCTACTATAGGATACTTACCGCGCAGGGATGTAGGGTTCATAAGGAAGCGGGCTGGGTGCGATTACGAACTACGCCGAGACGTTCCTGTTTACTTGATTGCACGGGCTGTGCCCGTCTCGTTCGGATCGCTCTGGCCGCTTCGCTTCTCACGGAATTACTCGTCGCAGAAGCGGGCCGGGCGCGATTTGAACACGCGACCGTCTGGTTAAAAGCCAGACGCTCTGCCAGACTGAGCTACCGGCCCTTCGCTTACCCATACCGGTGAGTGGGGGTTAAACGTTTTCTTTCGTCTCGGCGATTGCCCTCGATTCCCGGGTGTGGACGTTCAACCTACTCGAGGGACGCATCGAGTGCCTCGGAAATGAGTTCGCCGGGTGTAACGTCGTCGATAGAGGCCCGACGACGGAGGTCCCGGTACGTGCCGGCTGTGAGTTGAATCTCGAGTTCGCCGAGGGCGACGCCGTGGTCGGCGAGTGCGCGTTCGATCGGCGTTCCGTCGTTGACGGCGCTGGCGACGCTTCGGACTTCGCGGACGGTGAGGTCGCCGTCGAGGATGGCCCAGGCGAGCAGGAGCCGGGACTCACCGCCGACTCGGGCGACGTGTTTGGCGGCGGTGGGTGCGATCTCGCCGATCGCGACCTGTTTGCGGACGGAGCGAGGGAGATCGTGGACGCGGGCCCACTTGCGGATGAAAGAGACAGTCGCGTCGTCCCCGGCACGCTCGGCGGCGGCCTTGTAGGAGCCTTCGGCACGCACGAGGGCGGCGCAGGCGGCAGCGCCGCGAAGCATGAAGAGGTGGTCATCGCGGCCGCTGGCGGTCGCAAATCGACTGACGGTTTCGGCGGCGTCCTCGAGGCTCTCGGGGTCTGCGGGGTCGAACTGAACGGCTTCGCGGGCACGGGTGCCGGTAACGGATTCGTCGCCCCGAATGACCGGTTCGCCGACGGGCGATTCGCGGTCGGTGGGTATCGATGTGTGTCGGTTGGTGTTGTGGTTTCGGTCTCGGTTCTGATCCCGATCCCGATCCCGATCCTGATTCCGATTCCGTTTCCGATCCTGATCTCGTTCCTGTCCACCGTCCGTTTTCAATCGACGATGTGTCTCGGGACTCTCGGCGGCGTAGCCGTCGTCGGGCCGAGTCGAGTGTCTCGGGTTCGAGCGGTTGGGTCGGTCCCCCGTCCAGTCGCCAGTCATGGCCCGCGGTATGGGCTTCGAACGCAAAAAGGTCGCTACCGTGGCGAATCTCTCCCCTGTAGCTATCAGTGGTCGTCCTCGGACCGCTCCTCGGCGAGACGTTCCCAGACCTCGGTACAGCCTGCGCCGTCTTCGAGGTCCTCGAGGGCATCGAGTTCGTCGTCGCCATCGTCGGGACGTTCCTCACCGTGATCGGGTCGGTCGTCGGAGTCGGTCATAGGCCTGATTTGCGTCGGACGGGGAAAAATCATACTCCGGCCGCCGACCACTGGAGAGGACTGTCCTCTCTGTTTTTGACTCAGCTTTGAACGTTAGCGTCGGCTGTTGAGTGAACGAAAAGG
>NZ_AOMA01000146.1 GCF_000337895.1 Halobiforma nitratireducens JCM 10879 | reverse complement strand
CGCTACCGCCTACGTCACGATCCTACTTCAACGTTCAAAGCTGAGTTTTTGAGTCGTGTAGTCCGGTTCGAGAGTCCCATCGTCGACGTGGCGGCGGCGGATCGGCGGGCTACTCGACGGAAACGGCAAGCGAGGCCGTTACTTTGCGAGTACCGACCCGAGGGGGTGATCGGATGGGGGTCCCACTGTCTTACCGTGTCGCGAGTGGCGTCCGAGTACGGTGCCCGATGCGAACAGTTCTTTTATTGCTCGGCTCGTATGCGGGGTCGTGACCGTCCAGTTTCCGACTGACCGCGAGGGCGACGTCTCGATCCGGCCCGCCGAACGCGCGGACCTGCTCGCGGTCGTCCGGATCGAAAACGCCTCGTTTCCCCAGCCGTGGCCGTACGACGCGTTCGATCGGTTCCTCGGGGAGCCGGGCTTTCTGGTCGCCGTCGTCGAGGGACGGGTCGCTGGTTACGTCGTCGCCGACGTGACCTCGAGCGTCGGGCGACGCGTCGGCCACGTCAAGGACATCGCGGTACACCCCGAGCGCCGCGGCGAAGGCGTCGGCTCGGCACTGCTCTCCCGAGTGCTCGCCGTGATGGCCGCTCACGGAGCCGAGAGCGTCAAGCTCGAGGTGAGACGCTCTAACGAACGGGCCAAGCGTCTTTACCGGGAGTTCGGATTCGAGGCACTCCGACGGGTGCCGGACTACTACGACGACGAGGATGCGATCGTGATGATCCGGAAGCTCGAGTGAGTCGCGGTCCGTGTGGCTCCGTTCTCGGTCGGAGGAAACAAGCGTCACCGACCGGAGAACGCAGTGGTTTCGAACGAGCGTGACGGGGACGTTTTACCGCTTGCCACGTACCGTTCGAACATGGGATACGCCTGCCCTGTCTGTGACGCCGACCAGGCCGACGCGGCCCACCTCGCGAACCACCTCGCGATCACGGCCTCGCTCGGCCGCGAGGAGCACCGCGAGTGGCTCGAGGAGCACGCACCCGATTGGGGCGATCGAAACCCCGACGAACTGGGAAAGATCGTCGCCGAGCATGCACCCGAAATCGAGACGCCGGAGTTCGAAGGCGGGCCGGGACACGATCACGGCCATGACCACAGCCACGACCCTGGTCGTCCCAAGGGGATAGACGGGTTCGAGGACGGGCTCGCCCGCCAGAGCCGAGGCCCTGGTCGTGGCGCGCTCACCTCCGAAGCCGAGAGCGTCCTGCAGGAAGCGAGAGAACTGACTCGGCGAATGCAGGAGGGAGGTGGGGACGCCGGCGTCGACGGTCAGAGGGAGTCCGACGCCGAGCATCGACACGAATCCGAGGGTGGGTCCGACACGGCAGATGGCGACCGTGACGGCGGCGACGCGTAACTGGTAACTCCCTGCCGATGTCACGCTCTCCTATGCATACGGTCGGAACGCTCTCGCCGTCGTCGATCGAGGAAGCACACACGCAGTACGAGACGGTCGGGCCTGCAGCCCAGACGGTCGTCAGCGAGGTGGCGAAAGCCATGGAGTTCGACCGCGAGGAGTACGACGAGCGAGTTACGAGCGAGGTTGTCGAGACCGCTCGCGACGCGCTGTTTGCGAGCCTGCTCGAGGTACGGGTCGGCAGTCGTGGGGAGTTCGATTCCTGGCAGGAGTCGTACGATGGAGAGGTGACGACGGTCGGACACGAGAACGTCGATCGGGTCGTCTGGCACGCCGGACCGGACGGACAAGCAGTGGCCGCGACTTTCCAGGAGAAAGAGGACGCAGCAGTCGCGACCCTCCGCCGGCAGGCGTTCGGACGGCTGTACCGCGATCGACTGTAAGCCGTCGTTGTCGGCTGGTTCCGTCGTCTATCGCCACCTATTCGACCCTCGAGAGCACAGCGTTCGACGATGACGCCACCGGACGAGTCGACGGCGAACACCGGTACCGGGCCCGACGCGGACGACTGGAGTCTCGTCGAGGAGGTGACCGAGTACGAGACTGGCTGGTACGACGGCGGCTACGATCTGGTCGAACAGCCCGACGGCACCGAGAAACGCTACTACTGGGCGGACTTGCCGCCAGCGGTCGTCGTCGTCGCTCGAATCGACGGAGGCGTCCTCGCTGAGACTGAGGACGGCTTCACGGACGATGGGGCCGACGACGAGGATCGACTCCTGTTCGTCGAACAGTATCGTCCCACGATCCGCGAGACCCATCTCGAGTTGCCCGCCGGTATCGTCGAGGACGGCGAATCGTACACGACGGCAGCGGCTCGCGAACTCGAAGAGGAGACCGGGTTTCGACCGTCGAGTACGGCGCTTTTACAGGAGTACGCGGTCGCAACCGGTGTGCTCCGACACGATCGTGGCGTCGTCTACGCCGAGGGACTGGAACCCGGACAGCGGGAACTGGACAACAACGAGTTCCTCGCGGTGACGACGGTGCCGGTCGACGAGGCGCTCGAGCGTGCTCGCGAGCAGCCGGCAAACGACTCGACGATGACGGCACTGTCGCTGGCGAAAGAAGACGGGTTCCTCTGACCACCTGCTAGGACTGGAGTCGTGGGGTTCGTGTTGCAGCCTGTAATTGGACTTCGGGAATCGGTGGGTACGTTGCACGGGAGGCACGGCCGACTGCGGGCTCGAGTCAGTACAGTTGTTGCATCGAGTCGGTGCTCCGTCTCGAGACGAACCCCTCGATGGCAGTTACTTCTCCGCCGTCGTACACGCCCTGTCCGCGCTCGCGGACGGGAACGACTTCGCCGCGGGCGGTCTCGATCCGGTAGGCGATATCGAACGCACGCCGCTCTTCGAGAGCCTCCTGTACCGCCGACCAGACGGCGTCGCTGTCGTCGTCGTGAATGACGTCCTCGCCAAGCGAGACCTGCCCGGAAACGAGCTCCTCTCCCTCGTAGCCGGTGAGACGCTTGGTTCCCTCGGAGGCGAACAGTACCGGCCACCCCTCCTCGTTGGCGACTCGGTATGCCATTCCCGGCAGATTGTCGACGTACGACGTCAGGTGATCGACGATCTCGACCTGTCGATCGACCAGACCGTCGGCGTCGTTCATTTCGCGGTCGACACGGTCGGCCCGTTCGTCGATGCGTTCGACGCTGTCACTGATCGTTTCGACGGTCTGGGCCTGATTGTCGTTGACGTCGGCGACCTCTTCGACTCCCGTCGCGGCCTCGTCGATGGTTTCGGTGATCCGCTCGAAGCGGTCGATGACTACCTCGAGTTCGGCGCTCGTTTGCCGGAGGTACTCGTCGGTTTGGTGTGCCTCTCGTCGGGTCTCGCTCGTTCGTTCCTGCAGCGCCTCGAGCTGGTCCGAAATCTCGTCGGCGTGATCGCTTGTCTCCGCTGCGAGCGATTTGACCTCGTCGGCGATGACTGCGAATCCGCTCCCGTCGCTTCCGCTGCGTGCAGCCTCGATCGAGGCGTTCAGCGCCAGTAAGTTGGTCTCGTCGGCTACGTCCGAGATGACCTCGATGACCGCATCGACCTCGTCCATCTTTGCCTCGAGTTCCTCGGTGACGGTCGTGAGGCGTTCGGCGGAGTCGNCAGCCTCGATCGAGGCGTTCAGCGCCAGTAAGTTGGTCTCGTCGGCTACGTCCGAGATGACCTCGATGACCGCATCGACCTCGTCCATCTTTGCCTCGAGTTCCTCGGTGACGGTCGTGAGGCGTTCGGCGGAGTCGACGACATCGACCATCGTCTCCCAGACCTCCTGGCTGGTTTCCTGGCCCTCCTGTGCGGCTTCCCGGGCGTTGACGGCTGCGTTCGACACTTCCTCGGAGGTCGCTGCGACTTCCTCGAGCGAGGCCCCCAGGTCCTCGATCTCCCGGTAGAGATCGGATATCTCCTCGCTCTGGACGGTCGCGAGATCGGACGTTTCCTCGACGTGGTCCCCGATCGTTCGCACGTGGTCGACGGCTTCGGCGAGTTCGCCTCGCCCCTCGTTTGTCATACCTGGTGATGGCCACAGAGGTGTATAAGAATTCTTGCCAACGGGGGTGACGAAGCTGCGGGGTGGCGAAGACGGGGGTTAGTGGTCGTGGTCGTGATTGTGATCGTGGTCGTGGTCGTGGTCGTGCGAATGCCCACCGTCACTCGCTTTCCCGATGTCACCACCGGCGACGAGTGCGTCGTGGTCTCCTTCGATCATGTCCATGTTCTTCAGGTTGTCCCGCTCCTCGAACTCCTCGACAGCGTGGAGCAGGTCTTCCTGTGTGAGTGTGGTCCGATCCTCGGTCAGCGCCTCGAGGACTGCCTCGCGCAGTACCATCCGGAGGTCGCTGCCGGTCAGCCCTTCGGTCGCCTCCGCGATGAGTTGGGGATCGAACTCCTCGATGTCCATCTGTCGGGTGATGACCTGAAGGATGTCCGCCCGCATGTTGTAGTCGGGTTTGGGGAAGTTGATGATCTCGTCGAAGCGCCGCCAGGCGGCGTCGTCGAGCTGATCCGGGTGGTTCGTCGCGCCGATCAGCAAGACGTCGTCCTCGATCAGCGAGATGTTGTCGATGCTCTTGAGAAGGGTGTTCACCGCCCGTTTGAGGGCAGCGTGCTCGTCGCTCCGGCGAGTCTTGGCGACGAAGTCGAACTCGTCGATAAAGAGGATACACGGCGAGAGTCGTTTCGCGACCTCGAACGTCTTGTCGACGTTTTTCGCCGTTTCGCCGAGGTACTGTGAGGTAATCATCGAGAGTTTGACCTCGACGAACGGCAGGTCCATCTCGCGGGCCAGGGCCTGTGCGGTCGAGGTCTTCCCGGTTCCTGGCGGTCCGACGAACAGCAACTTCCCGATCTCACGGAGGCCGATCTCTGAGAGATAGTCCCGGTGTTCGATCGCCTTCGCGATCTTGTCCAGTTCGTTCTCCTGGCCCTCGGTGAGTACCAGATCGTCGAGCGTGATCTCGACTTCCTCGGGTGCTCGGACGTCGACGAGATCGAGCATGTCCTCGTCTTCTTCCTCGTCGAAGTACTCGTCGAGCAGCCCGTCGATCCAGACGCGGTCGGCCTGGATCGGGCGATTGCGCTCGCGAGCCTCCTCGTGGGTGGCGTCGCCCTCGTAGACCTCGTGGTCCTCGAAGTGGTTCGAGAGAGTCGGGTTCTCGAGGAGTCGCTCGTCGTCGACGCGTTCGAGGAACCACTCTTCGGCGAGGTCCTGCTGGGTCAGCGTGATCGTCCCCGAGAACTCGTCGCGTTCGGTAAACATAAGATCGGAGACGGCTTCCCAGGGCCGGTCGACGCCGGTCGCCTCGCGAGCGGTGGCGTTCGTCGCCGAGAGGGGCCGGGTGATGCCGGCGCGGCGTCGTCCCCCGTCGTCGTTGGCGTCGCTGTCGTCGCCGTCCCCGCTCGAGCCGGGACCGGAGCTGGAATCCGAACCCGAACCCGAACCCGCCCCGGAGCCCGATCCCGAGCTGGTCCAGAACACCTGGCGGAACGACGGCGGCAGATCGTTTTCGTCTAACGTCCGGTCGTCCGAGTACACGCTCGTCGTGAGCAGAAACTCGACGACGTCGAGCGCCGCGTCACTCATTCGTTCGACGTAACGCACACACGGTCTTAACAGCGTCGTCCTCGCTATCGGTTGTGAGTCACTCGCTCGCTGTCGTCAGCCCGGTATCTTTCGGCCTCGAGCCGCCAGTCTCGAGCCCGTTTGGCGACCGCACCCGGCATAACGGTTTTCGTCCGTCGGCGCACACCTGTCCGTATGGACGTACTGATGGGTCTCGGGGGCAGCGACGAATCGATCAAGACCCTTCGCCGCACGATCGAGCGGACGAAGGAGGTCGACGACGAACTTACCGTCGCGATTCTCGAGAAGCCGGAGTCGAAACGGTCCCAGGAGGAGATGCGCGAACGGGCGGAAACGCTACTCGAGGACGCGGATATCGACGCCGAGGTCGTCGTCCTCGAAGGTGATCCGGGAAGTGCACTCGTCGACTACGCGGAACAGGGGGAGTTCGATCAGTTGGTCATCGGTGGCGGTACGCTGAGTCCGATGGGGAAGATCCAGCTGGGTCCGATCACCGAATTCGTCCTGCTGAACGCGCCGACGACGGTTAAACTGGTTCGATAACGATGTCGGGAACTTACGAGCGTGACTATCCGGACGACTCGTCGGGTCCGTTCCCCGCACCGCCGACGACGTTCGAAGACGGGGACGGCCGGCCGATCGACGTCCGTGCGCCGGACTCCTTCGACGCGGTCATCGACGACGTGGTCGGGATGTACGACGCCTTCGATCCGACCGACCGCGCCCAGGGAATTCCGCCGACGGGCGAAGATCGCATCCGAAACTGGCTCGAGACGATCTCCGGCGAGAGCATCAACGTCGTCGCGCGACACGACGGCGACGTGGTCGCTCACGCGATGCTGGTGCCGGACGCCGACGAACCGCCGGCGCTCGATCTGGGCGAGAACGAAAACGAGAACGCGGGCGAGGAGTCCCCTCTCGGCCCCGGGGACATCGAGTGGGAACTCGCTATCTTCGTCCTTCAGGAGTACCAGCGCGCCGGGATCGGAACGGTGTTGTTGAAACAGTTGCTCGGTCACGCCGGGTCGGTCGGTATCACACACGTCTGGCTGACCGTCGAGCGGTGGAACAATCCGGCGATCGCCCTCTACGAACGGGTCGGGTTCGAGAGGACCGGCGGCGAGAGCTTCGAACAGGAGATGGCGATCCGGTTGGAACCTACCGACGGCGGTGAGTCCGACTCGAGTCAGACCGAGTAGGAGTAGGAGTAGGAATACGAACCCGGACTCGAGTCAGACCGACAACACCGGCTGACTCGCGTACGAGAGCACGTACTCGGCGGCTTTCTCGAGCACTTCGGCGGACGGTTCGGTCACTGGCTCCCGGGGGAGGACGATGAAGTCGGCGTCGAGTTCGTCGGCGGTGTCGAGGACGACGTTGCCCGGATGCCGGGTTTTCCGGCTCTGTGAGAAGCCGTCGTCGACCGACGTCGACAGCGACACGCCGTACTCGTCGGCGATCGATCCGACGTCTTCGAAGAACCCCTGTGTCTTTTCGGCGATGTCGTCCTCGTCGACCGTCCCGGCATCGAGCCCCCGAACGACGCCCCGACCGAGCACGAACAGGGCGTGGACGTTGGCGTCGTACCGATCCGCGACGGCGACGGCGTGCTCGACGGCGGTGGCGGACTCGTCGCTGCCGTCGACCGGCGCGAGGACGGTGTCGACGGAAAACTGCTCGCTGTCGTCCATACGGCCCAGTCTGTGCCCCGACCAAAAAAACCCTCCCCCACGGGTTACACCTCGCGGGAGCGGAGCTGTCTCCCTGCATTCGACCCGAGGCTCCGTTCAACCGGGCTTTCGGCCGGGAATCGCCGGCCGGTTGCCGTCCGCTCGAGCGCCGGCGTTCCGGTGGAATTTAAGCGGGTTCGACCGTAACGACTGGATATGTTCGACACGGTCGTGGTCGCCACCGACGGCTCCGAGAGCGTCGAGCGGGCCGTCGACGTCGCGCTCGATCTCGCCGACCGCTTCGATGCCGAGGTACACGCGCTCTCGGTCGTCGACGCCAGCCAGGTCGATGCCTCACCCGAGCAGCTCCGGGACGAACTTCGTACCGCGCTCGAGACGACTGCCGATGCTGCCCTCGCTACCGTCGAGGATCGAACCGACGACGACACCGAGGTCGCGACGGCGGTCCGGGAAGGACGTCCGGCCAGTGAAATCTGTGAATACGCCCGCGAGGTCGACGCCGACGTGATCGCGACCGGCACCCGGGGCCGGCACGGTGAGAACCGTCTCCTGCTGGGCAGTGTCGCGGAACGCGTCGTCCGGACTTCTCCGGTGCCGGTACTGACGGTACGACAGCTCGATCCGATGGCCGGCGAGGAATCCGCCGACGCCTGATACGGGTTGCTGTACCGATCTCCTGGTGCAACCGCCTCGGAGTCGCGGTTACTCCGGAACTGACTACAGCCGTCCGAAGTTCGGTTCGGCGGCGTCGCCCGGAGCTCTCACGGAGTCCTCACGGAGTCCTCACGGAGCCCTCACGGAGGGCGAGGAGGCCGAGAGGGCGAAGAGACCAAGGAGACCGACAGTAAGCGTGTCGACTCACCGTCGTTCACAAGCGTTCACACTCACACTCTCGAGACCGGCGCTTACTTCCCCCACCGTCCCCCATCGGTGGACATGTACGACGAACTCATCGATAGCGGCGACCTCCCGATCGCCCGGAAGTCCGTGCTCCCGGGAACCGGCTTCTTCCTGCCCGACTCCCTCGAAGAGGATCTCGAAGCCGAACGGACGGCGGCCGCACTCGAGGGGGCCGAAGTCGCAGTGGTCGCGGACCCGGATGCGGACGGTCTGGCTTGTGTTGCGTTGCTCAGAGAAGCCTACGACGACGTGCGAGCGGTTCCGGAGCCCGAGAACGCCGACGACGAAGCCGACACGGACACGGCCGCCGACCCCGAAGCCGACCCGACCGATGAGACAGTTGACGAACCGCTCGACCTCTCCACTCCCGAGGAAGCCGTCGACGCACCGGAACCAACGCCCCACGAGGTCGCGTTGATCCCTGCCAGCCCTCACGATGTCGAGGACGCGCTCGGGCGGGTAGCCGAACACGCTGCCGAGGGAATCGACCTCTACGTCTGTGATCTCTGCCCCGACCGCTACGAGTACGTCGAGGCGGAACTCGAGGCAGCCCTCGAGACCGCCGCCTCCGTCGCCTGGTACGACCACCACCAGTGGGACGACGCGGTCGCCGAGGCCGTCCGCGAGGCGGGCGTCGACCTCGTCGTCGGCGACTCCGACGAGGAGTGTTCGGCCGACGTGGTCTATCGCTCCCTCGAGTACGAGTTCAACCCAGTCTACGAGGAACTCGCGGCAGTCACGCGGGATCACGACCTCTGGCTGCAGGAGGACCCCCGCAGCGACGACCTCGCGGACTACGCCTACTGGACGGACCCCGCCGAGTACGTCGAGGTCGTCCGCGAGTACGGCGTGGACCTGCCCGACTGGGTCCGGGAGTTCATCGAGGAGCGACGAGTCGAGAAGGAGGCGTTGATCGACCGTGCAGTCGCCCGCGCGGAGTTTCGCGAGATCGGCGACTACACGGTCGGGGTCACCTACGGCCGCTGTTCCCAGAACGAGGTCGCCGAGGCGATGCGCGAGCAAGGTGCGGACGCCTCCGTCGTGGTCAAACCCGCCGGGTCGGCCTCCATCCGGGGGACCGAGGCGTTCGACCGCTGTCACGAGGTCGCGGGCAAGGTCAACGGTGGCGGGCACCCGAAGGCTGCGGGCTGCAAGCCCGATATCTACGACGACATGCTCGACTACGCGAACCACTGGACCTCCCGCGGTGCGGTGACGAAGCAGGTCATCCTCGACGCGTTCCGGGAGGTTGTCGAGGCCGAAGCGGACGACGAAAGCGACGACAGTCAGGCCGCGGCGTAACGTCCGTCGAAACTCGCCGGCGACGCTATCTTCCGTGCGTCTTTCATCGGTTTACTCCGCAGCGTCGGCCGACACCTCGAGCGATGGCAACGTCTCGAACTCGGCCGGCTCGAACCCGAATACCTCGCCGTAGAACGCGAGCTCGAGTTCGTACGCGCGCTTTCTCGACTCCGCGCGACGGAAGCCGTGTTCCTCGTCTTCGAAGACGGCGAGTTCGTGGGGGACGTCGCTG
Source organism: Halobiforma nitratireducens JCM 10879 (assembly GCF_000337895.1). GTDB lineage: Archaea > Halobacteriota > Halobacteria > Halobacteriales > Natrialbaceae > Natronobacterium > Natronobacterium nitratireducens. Next base: position 71,471 of record NZ_AOMA01000146.1, on the reverse strand, counting down.
TCCGCGAGCGCGCCGGCCATCGACTCGGCCTGCGAGAGCGGGACGACGGGATCGTCCTCCCCCTGGAGGAGCAGGACTGGCGCGTCGATCTCGTCGGCGTGGTGGAGCGCCGACCGCTCCCGGTAGGTCTCCTCGGCTTCGGGGTAGGGGCCGACCAGCTGGTCGAGATACCGCGATTCGAACTTGTGGGTGAGTTCCGCGAGTCGCTCGAGGTCGGCAACGCCGTAGTAGCTCGTGCCGGCCGCGAACGCGTCGTGGAAGGCGAGCGCAGAGAGGACGACGAACCCACCCGCGCTCCCGCCCCTGACCGCGATCCGGTCGGGATCGACCCGACCCTCCCCGGCGAGGTGACGGGCGGCATCGATACAGTCCGTGACGTCGACGTGTCCCCACTCGTCGTACAGCGCCTCGCGGTACGCCCGACCGTAGCCCGTCGAACCGCGGTAGTTGACGTCCGCGACGGCGAACCCGCGGCTGGTGAAGTACTGGATAGCGGGGTCGAACCCCGGTTGGGTCGTGCTGGTCGGGCCGCCGTGGACGAATACCAGCAGCGGCGGCTTCTCGCCTTCGGGCGGCTCGGCGTCGGGGTTCGTCGGCGGGTAGACGAACGCGTGGGCGTCGGCCCCGTCGCGGGTCTCGTAAGTGACGTGCTCAGGTCGGGAGAGGTAGGCGTCGTCTCCCTCGTCTGCCGTCTCGCGCCGGAGCACGTCCCGACTCGAGTCCTCTGGTGACCATCGCACGATTCCGGTCGGTTCGGTTGGACCGCCGGCCGGCACGAGCACCGATTCGCCGGCGTCGTCCGTCACGAGTCGCGGCGCGTACGTGTCGTACGGGAGGTCGACGACCTCGCGGGACCCGTCCTGCTCGAGCAACTCGAGTGACCGTTCGCCGTCGCGGGTAACGATCGCGGCGACGCGGCCGTCCGCGAGGAAGCCGTACGTCGAGAACCCCAGCAGCCACTGGGGGACGCCGTACTCGGCTGCCTCCTCCCGATAGGGGACCCACTCGTCGCCGTCGCGACGGTAGAGGTTCCACCAGCCGGTTCGGTCGGAGACAGCGTGAAGCGCCCCGTCGGCCCGCCACTCGGGCTGGCAGACGGATACGGATTCGTCGGAGCCACCCATGACGATGCGCTCGTTCTCGAGATACCCGTCCTCGGTGACGTCGGCGAGGTGGAGTTCGGTGCCGTCCCAGGGCAGTCCGGGATGGTCCCAGGTGAGCCAGGCGAGCGCCGTTCCGTCGGGTGAAAGCCGCGGTGCGGCGTAGAAGTCGTGACCCGCCGCGACGACCTGCGGCTCCTCGCTCCCGTCGGCCGCGAGTCGGACGAGCGTCGAGACCGGTTCGTCCGCGTCGCCGTCTGTTTCCTCGCTCGCGGCGTCGTGGTTCTCCCGGACGCAGTACAGGAAGCCGTCGCCGCCGGCCTCGAAGTCCGCGTACCGGAGTCCCCGTTCGGTCGCCGGCTCGGGTGTGATCGGCTCGGGACCGCCGTCCTCGCTTACGGACTGGCGATAGACGCGCTGGTCGTCGTAGCGAACGTAGAAGACGACGCCGTCCCTGACCTCGAAGTCAGCGCCGCCGTACTCGTGGACGAGCGTCCGGACGTTGTCGTCCTCGGGCGTTACTTCCTCGAGGTCGTCGTCTCCAGCCCCGTCGTCGCGTTCTCCGTCCGCGTCGCTGCGGCGGACGACTACCCCTCGTCCTCCTTCGTCGGGACGTTGCTCGCGCCAGTAGGCCGTGTCGCCGTCGACCGTCAGATGCTCGAGATCGATCCCGCCGTTCGCGACCAGTTCCGCGGAGACCGGCGACTGCCAGGTCCCGTATGGAGCTCGGGCCTCGTCAGTTGGTTTCACACCTCGCGAATGCTCGAACGGTCCCCATGAACGCTCCGGTCACTCCCCACAGGAGGGCAGTGCCTGTTTGCATATTCGACGGCGGATGCGAACGCGTCGACGGCGTCGACAACGGCCGCTGTTTGCTGTGTCGGATTGACCGTCGAGCCCGCGCGACTCGCGTTCGTGATCGATCGAAGAGAACGCTGAGAGGTGGGTTACTCCTGGGACGCGAGATACCGCATCACGAGCTGCAGAACGTGAACGAAGACGCCGGCCACGGCGATGTAGACGCCGATGATCTGCAAGCCAGTCGAGACGTTCCGTCGGTCCCTGACCTGCCAGATTTCGTAGCCGAGTCGAAGCATAAAGCCGAGGAAGATCAGGACGAACCCGACCGACAGCAGGATCGGCAGAACGAACGAGCCGACGGCGATGACGATCACACCGCCGATAAACGAGACGTTCGCGAACCGACCCCAGTGCTCGAACGTCGCCGAACGGGCGTAGACGTATCCCGTCACGCCGGCCGTCATCAGCGCAGTGACGATCGCCGTTATCCCGAGAATCTCGAGGCGGGCTTCCGGCGTCGTAACCTGGAGAACGCCGGCACCGAAGATTCCGAACGCCAGTTGCAAGAGTACCATGCCACCGAAGGCCGTCCCCATGTCGTCGTTTTTGACGCCGCGCTCGGCGATCAACTCGCCGACGAAGATCGCCGCACCGTAGACGAGCACGCCGAGTATCGGCGCGGCCCCGAACAGGACCTCGTTGACGACGGCGAGTTGCGTGCTTGCGAAGACGTACATCAATGCGACCGTGATTACCATCAAGCCGCTCGCGCCACCGATGACCCGGCCTTCTCGTCCGGTCAGCCTGAATCGGCCGGTCTCGTGGGGCGTATCGAAGGAACTCATCGCTGGAGCGTATCTCCTGGCCGGTGAAAAGGATACTCCTTACGGCCGCCCGCCGACCCAGACACGAGCGACTACTCGCCGTCCGCGAGGCCTGTATCGATGTCGGCGTCGGCGTCGCTTGGGTTCCATCGATCCGAGTACGCCACCCCGCAAGAACACTGTGCGTAGGCGTGGACGACGTCACCCTCGGCGTATATCCCGCCGACGTCTTCGTTCTGTTCCTCGGTGAACGCGAAGACGAACTGGACCTCGTGGTCGGCGTCGTCGCCCGGGGTCTCCGGACAGGTACCACCTGCGAGATCCGCGTTTACGATCCCCTCGTGGTCCATCGCCGATTTGGCGAACTGCATCGCGCCGGTGCCCGTCGCGGCCTGGAACGCGCTGCGGCCACGCTCGCCGTCGACGACGATCAGCGTCCCGCCCGCGACGCGCTCGCCGAACTCCGTCAGCCGATCGTCGGAGACGTAGGAGTCGGCCAGAAAGAGGGCGACGTCGTCGGGTCGATCGCCCGCAAGGAACTCCGCGCGGGCGGGAAACTCGCCGTCTGCGTCCGCATCCGTGGTCATGCCCCGCTGTCGGCCTTCGAGGGGGATAAAAGCCGCGACCCCGTCCGAGACTGGCTCCGGGTCGATGCGGTGGCGACCTCGACTCGAGGTCACCGGTTCCGACACATGAAGATTACGGCCAGGGCCTTCGAGAGGCGGTCTACCTGCAAAAACACTTATCTGTGTTACCTTCCCTTTCACGACTATGTCCGGAACCGACGGGTCTCGCGTTCGCCGGAAGCGGGGTGGTAGTTGCGAGCGCGGTCCCGGCGGAATCCGAACGCGATCGCGATTCGAGCACGTCCAGTCGATCGACATCGTACGAGTACGTCGACTCGAACGCGAACGACAACCTCAACGAGCCTGACTCACTATGGCAACGACGAACCAGACCAAACGGCAGACCCAGAACGCGGACGCGGAGACAGAGTCGGACGGCATCACCACGCACGTCCTCGAGTTCAGTCTCGGGGAGAACCGGTACTGCGTCGACATCGGCTACGTCGCGGAGATCGTCAACACCGAGGAGTTGACACCGGTTCCGAACACGCCCGACCACATCGAGGGCGTCATGGACCTGCGCGGGGAGACGACCAAGATCGTCAACCTGCGGATGATCTTCGGGGACGAGGACCCGTCGCTGGGCAGCCGGATCATCGTGTTCAAGCGCAAGCGCGGTTCCGACGAGCGAATCGGCTGGCTCGCCGACGAGGTCCACCAGGTCGAGGAGATCAACACGAACGAGGTCGACACCTCGGTCGAAGGCGAAGGAATCGCCGGCGTCATCCGTCGTGACGACGAGTTCGTTCTCTGGATCAACCCGACCGACGTACGCGTGTAAACGACCCCACCCTACTTCGCTCACCGCATAGGCGGTTCGCTCGTTGGGGGAGCGTGGGAGCGAAGGTCCCGCACGACTTGAGGCCGGGGGCTCTGCCTCGAAATTTCTGAGGCGGTCCGCCGGGTCGATCGATTCACTGCGTTGCCCCTCGAGCAGCCTCACGGACGAGTCAGACCCTCTGTATCGACGTTTACCAGGATGGGGCGACCCCTGGTACGGTTTACTGTCGTCAACCACCGCCGATCGCCGACCCCGTTCTGGTGATCGGCGGTAGACAGTTACAGCAATCCGTCTCACTCCCACAGTCACCCGACCAGTGGGAGCTCGACGACTACCACGCTTCCCACGGGTTCGTTGTCCTCGATCCACACGTCTCCCTCGTACCGGTCGACGAGGGTTTCGACGAGATAGAGGCCCAGTCCCGTCCCGTCGCTGTCGAGCCCTTTCTCCCCTTCACGGAAGATATCCGCTTTTTGATCGGCGGGAATCCCAGGTCCGTTGTCCTCGATTCGAACGCAAACGACGTTCTCGTCGGCGTGTGCGGAAACGGTGACTTCCGGTACGTCTTCGTCGTTGTGTACGATCGCGTTCGCCAGCAGATTTCGGAACACGGACTCCAGCAACTCGTCGGCCAGTACGGTGACATCCGGGAGCGGACCGTCCACGGTGAGCAACGCTCGTTCGTGGTTCGAGCGGATATCGTCGACCTGACTCCTGAGAACGGACCGCAATCGGACGGGTGAACGGTCGACACCGACCTGTAGCAGCACTTCCGTGACGTCGCGGGCCGTCTCGGTGATATCGACCGCGCTACGGGCCGCTTCCAGCACCTGCTCGACGGCCTCGCCGTTCTCATCGTCGACACGTTCCAAGAGGAGTTCGGTGTACGCAAGCACGACTTGAAGCTCGTTGCGGACGTCGTGGCGGACGACCTGGTTGAGTAGCTCGAGGTCGTCCCGCTGTCGTTCGAGGGTGCGTTCGTACTCTTTCCGTTCGGTAACGTCTCGAGCGTAGCCGAGCACGGCGTCGTTGCCGCTGCCGGACAGCTCGTAGGGAATCTTGACCGTATCGAACGTCTTGGTTTCGCCGTCGGCAGTCGTCAACTGCTCTTCCGGAATCTCCTTGCGCTCACCGGATTCGATGACCTCGAGGTCGTCGGACCGGAACTGTTCGGAATCCTCGATCGAGGGGATGATCTCGGATTCTTTGCTCCCTTCGACGTCCGCAGGCGTCGTTCCGTACGCGTCGGCGGTCGCCTCGTTTGCGAGCAGGTACTCGCCGTCCTGGTCTTTGGCGAAGATCAGATCCGGAATGAGATCGACGATCTGTCGGAGCTCTTCGTGGGCCCGCTGGATAGCCCCTTCGTACTCGGTGCGTGCACTCACGTCGCGATAGACCCAGAGGCGACCGTACCGCCGATCCGCGTCGACGACCGGCGTCGAATAGAACTCGAGTACCCGGCCGTCCGTAAACTGCAGTTCGGAGTCGTGTACGTCGTCGGGACGGTCGTACAACCGCTCGACCGTGGCGGTGAACTGTTCGGGCTCCGGCTGTTCGAGCACGTCGACGGCGTCCGCCAGCAACGCTTTCCCGTCGCTTGGCACCTCGTCTCGATCGGCCAGGTCCCACAACTCGAGGAATCGGTCGTTGTAGTGAAGCACGTTCCAGTCGAGATCGGTCACAAGCGTCCCGTCTTTGGTCGCCTCGGTCACGGCCTCGAGAAGAGAAGACTGGCGTTGCAGTCGTTCTCGCCGTCGCTTTCGCTCGGTGATGTCCGTCGAAACGGCACAGACGGCCTCGACGGTTCCGTCGTCGCCGTACACCGGCGACTTCCGCGTCAGCCGAACGGTCTCGCCCGCTGCTGTCGGCACTGTCTCCTCCGTTTCGATCGGCTCGCCGGTCTCGAGGACGCGCTGATCCTGCTCCCGAGAGGCGGCAATTCGGTCTTCGGGAAACAGGTCTTCGTCGGTGAGCCCCGAGACATCCGCGTCCGCGTCGATCCCGAACAGGTCGCGACACGCCCGGTTCATCAGGAGGAACCGGCCGTCGGTATCCTTCAGAAACACTGCGGCGGACATGGTCTCGAGGATGGCCTCGAACCGACGGTGCATACGGTTCAGCGTTCGCTCCTGTTCGTTTCGTTCGGTCACGTTCCGCGAGGTGCCGACGATTCCGGTCACCTCGCCGTCCTCGAGGATCGGTGTCAGCTTCGTCTCCCAGCTCGTCGTACCGGCGTCGAACGACAGCGTCTCCTCGTACTCGATCGGCTCGCCCCGTTCGACACAGCGTCGGTAGTTCTCGGTGACTGCTGTCCCCTGGTCGTCCCCGAGGAGTTCCTGTGGCGTCTGTCCCCGGAGTTCGTCCTCGCTGAGGCCGGTCTGTTCCCGGTGGGAGGCGTTGTTTCGCCGGAAGGTGAACCTGTACTCGCCGCCTGCTCTGTCGTCTCTCCGTTCGACGTCGACCAGAAACACGGCGTCGTCGATGGCCCGAAAGATCGTCTCGTAGACGTTTTCCGACCGCGTACCGAGTGCGTCTCTCGAGTCGTTATCGGCGGCTGTCTCGGAATCGTGTCCCATCGTGTCTCATCTCGAGGGACACCTCTAGGCGAACGATACTGATATGTCTCGCGGCCGGAAGCGAGAGCCTGCCACGAAACCACGACCAACTGCTTGGCTGTGTCGTTCCGCGAGCCACCGAGAATCGGTCGAGCCGCTCTGTCACCGCCGCTACCGCACGGTTCCCTCGGTTCCCTCGGTTCCCTCCGTTTCCGTCTGTAACTCGTCGACCTCCTCGACCAGTTGATCGATCGTCTGTTGCTGGTGGTCCGTCGCCGCGACGACCCGAGCTGCCGCCGCCTCGCTCTCGTCGGAGCGGTCCCGTACCGTCTCCATAGTCGAGGTGAGTTCCTCGACGCTTGCCGTCTGGTCGTCGACGACGCGGGCGACCTCCGAGATTCCGTCAGTTGCCTCCTGGACCGACTCCGTGATCCCCTCGAGTGTGTCCAGGACCGCCTCGATCTGCTCGTCGGCGTGGTCGATCCGCTCCCGGGACCGATCGACTGCGTCCGTCGTCTCCGTCGATTGTGCCTGGAGCTCCTCGAGGCTGGCCGAAATCTCTTCGGTGTGCTGTTGTGTTTCGTCGGCCAGCGTCTTCACGTGGTCGGCGACGACCGCGAACCCGTCGCCGCTCTCGCCTGCACGCGCGGCCTCGATGTTGGCGTTGAGCGCGAGCAGGTTCGTCTCGTCGGCCACGTCGGCGATGACCTCGACGACCTCGCCGATCTCGTCCATCTTCTCCGAGAGAGCGCCGACGCTGTCGACGAGTTCGTCGCCGATCTCGACGACGTCTCCCATCGCCTCCCGTGCGTCCTCACCGGCCTCGAGACCGTCATCGACAGCATCGCTCGCGTCTTCGGCTGCCGAATCGACCTCGTCTGCCTGTGCAGCCAGCTCTTCCATCCCGGCCGCGAACGACTGCATCTCGGTTACCGAGTCCTCGAGGAGGTCGTGCTGTTCGGAGACGTTCCCCGAAATCTCGTCGGCGGCTGCGCTGGCTTCGTCGACGGCGGCTTCCATCTCGGCCGCGCGTTCGGTGACCCGGCCGGTAAGCGTCTCGAGGGTATCGGCCATGTCGTTGACGTCGTCGATGATCGCCGTCAGATCCGCATCGAGCACGGCGAACTCCGCCCGGTGATCGGCTCGGGCCGTGAGGTCCCCGCGGCCGATCCGGTTCGCCGTCGCCTGGACTTCACGGACGAGATCGGCCGTGGCGTCCCGCTCGGTTACCACGTCCGTCTGGTCGACGACGACCTCGATGACGCCGACGAGCTGGTCGTCCTCGTACAGCGGGGTCGCCGAGAAGTCGATGTGTTTCTCGTCGCCGTGGCGATCGACCATCGTGCTGGTGTCGCCGTAGCGGTTCCGTGACGGGTCGGACAACTCCACGTCGAACTCCCGGTGGGCCCGTTCGGGTGCCTGCAAGACCTTGTCCGCCAGGGTATCCGCCCGGCGGCCGTCCGGGTAGAACAGCTCCGAGACGCGGTCGTGACCGATTGCCTCTTGGCGGTCGACCCCCGTCAGCTCGGCGATGGCCGCGTTCCACTCGCGGACCTGCCCGTCTGCGTCGAGCACGAACGTCGGCACCCCAGTGCCGTCAAACAGCTGCTGGTAGCCGGCACGACGGAGCGTTTCGGCGTCGCCCGGTTCGTCGGCTCCGACTCCCGACGGCTCGGCTCCGTCGTCGGTCTCCGTCTTCTCTCCGCGGTTCGCTCGGTCGACCGTCCGTTCACTCATTCCTATCACTCTGAAGGTCAAACCTGGGGTAGTTAAATCTCGTGGCGGAATCGCCGGTTTCGGGACGGGTTTCCCGGAACCAGCGCTCGAGTTTTCCGTTTTCTCGTTTGGGTCCGATATCGTCTCTGTCTCTCGTCTCTGTCTCTCATCGCTCGCTCGGAGCCGGTCGCTGCTCGAGACCAACAGGCAGGTGGTGCCAACAGACAAAAAAGATCGCGGCCCGGGAGACCCAGGCATCAGATTCCCGTTTTCCGATCGTCTGTCTCGGTTTGGCCCCGCGTTACGCTTCCGTCGCTGCCGGGGCGTGTTCCGTCGAGATGTTGTCGATAATCTCGTCGACGTCCAGCCACGTAACGAGCGTCGTCTCTCCGTTGGTGTTTTTCTTGACGATCCCTTCGACGAACTCGTGTTGGGCACCGACGTCGCCGTCCATCGCGCTGTTTGGATCGTCGATCTGGGATTCGCGGTAGGTGACCGCCTGGGAGACGTCGGTCACGCGAACGCCCAACTTCTGTTTGTCGTCGTCGCGTTCCAAGACGACGATGTAGTGATCCTCGGAGAGTTCGTTACGCTCGACGTCGAGCATGGCAGTCGGATCGAGGACGCCGGTGATCTCACCGCGGAGGTCGGTCACGCCGTCGATCGCGTCGGGGCCGCGGGGGAACCGCGTGATGTCTTTCATCTCGACGATCGCGCTGACCCGATCGATCTCGATCGCGTAGCGGCTATCCCGAAGGTAGAACTCGAGCATCTGGATCGTGTCCTCCTGGTTGTGCGTCGAGGCGATCAGCGAATCCCCTTGCTCGAAGACCTCCTTCCGGCGGGCGATGGTCGCGTCGCCGTACGTGTCCTCACCCTGTCCGACTGCGGAGGCGTCGACGATGCTTTCGCCGCCGACGACGCTCCCGTCTCCGGTGCCGGCGATCGCACCGCGCAAGGCGGGATCGATCCCGTCCGCGGTCTCGTCGCCGACGGCGTCGACCATCGCCTCGAGCCCGTCGTCGGAGTCCGTCTCGGTTTCGGATGCGGATTCGTCCTCTTCGGGGTCGGATTCGTCGGCGCTGGCGTCGTTTTCGGCGGTGTCTTGGTCTTGGTCTTGGTCTTGGTCCTCGTCGTTGTCCACGTCGTCACTCCCAGCGATCCCCTGTTCGTCGTAGGTGACGGTTTCTCCATTTCCGTCTGCATCCCGGGCACCGTCTCCGTCACCATCCGTAGTTGCTTTCGACCTCGACTCCGGCTCCGATTCCGGTCCGGACTCCGATTCCGAGGACGCCTCTTCCGAACTCGAGTCAGCCGCCGGCGTCGCCGTCCCATCGACGCCTTCGTCTCCCGCGTCAGCCTCCGTCGGTTCTGTGTGTGCGTTTCCGGACGTGGCTTCGTCGTCGGTTTCGGTCCCGGCCTCGTCGTTCTCACTCTCGGTTCGGCTCCGTCCCGATCGGTTCCGTATCTCCCGGATGCGCCGTGCTCTGTCGTCGGTCATGCTGATACCTCTCGTTTCGTGAGCCGTTCGTCGAGCGTTGCAGCCATCGACGCGAACACGTCTCGCATGTCGTTTTCCTCCTCGACCGCGAAGATCGAATTACCGGCCGCGAACGCCCGTTGGAAGGCAACTCGCTTCCGGACCCGGTAGATCGGCGTCTCCGGCAGCGCGTCTTCGAACCACTCGAGCATCTCGTCGGCCGCGTTCGTGTTCTCGATGCGGTTCGCCACGAGCGCTCGTGGTTCGATGTCGACGTCGTGATCCATCTCGAGTGCGCCGACGTAGTCGAACAGCAACTCGAGCGAGCGCTTGCTCGTGGGTTCGGCAAGCGCCGGAATGATCAGATTTTGCGCGGCGACCAGCCCGTTGTCCGTCACTGCACCCAGGTGTGGCGGACAGTCCACGACGACGAAGTCGTAGTCGTGGGTCCCACTCTTGCTCTCGCTCTCGAGCCGCGTCAGCAGCCGATCGAGACGCAGTTCAGCGTCGGCTTCGGCCGCAAGCGTCGACGCGGCGGCGTTCATGTCCACGTTGCTCGCCACCACGTCCATCTCCTCGTGTTCGTAGACGATCTCTTCGCGGGGGACGTCGTCCGGATCGACGAGCGCGTCGAGCAGTGTCGGCGGCTCGGCGTCGTAGGCCTCGAGCAGGCCGAGTCCCTCCGTCGCGTTCCCCTGGGGATCGAGGTCGACGAAGAGTACGTCGCGACCGCGATCGTTCAGCGCGCCGGCGAGGTTGATCGCGACGGTCGTCTTCCCGACACCTCCCTTCTGATTTGTCACACAGAGCCGAGCGGGTTCCGCCATTCTCCTGGGTCGTTCCCGCTCTGCCCACATAACTCACACGGCCAACCGCCGAAACGGCGGCGAGCGATGGGTCGAATCGGCCAAACTCTTTATCAAGCGAACATCACAATTCAGTTAGCATGGTAGGGAACGTATCGTCCGCTGACCACGCCGACGGCGGCCGACCGTACCGATCGGACGGCCTGCAATCGTCGCCAACGAGGGCCTGACGCAGTGACACGTATGAGCACTATCTTCTCTTCCAGCACGGGACGACGGAACCGACCGGCCGCGGCCGGTATCGGAAAGGAATCGCGGGCGAGCTATCGCCTCGAACGCGAGCGTCAGCTTCGGTGTCACTGATGGTCCGGGCCGTCATCGCAGACGACTCCGCCGTCATGCGGGAAACCCTCGGGAAGATCCTCGAGGACGCCGGTATCGACGTCGTCGGGCGGGCCAAAAACGGTACCGAGGCCGTCGACCTCATCGTCGACGTCGAGCCCGATGTCGCGACGATCGACATCCAGATGCCGGGGTTGACCGGCCACGAGGTGATCGAAGAGGTGATGGCCCAGAAGCCGACGCCGATGCTGGTCATCAGCTCGCAGACGACGAAAAACGCCGAGGCGACGTTCGAGGCACTTGAGGCCGGGGCGGTCGACTTCATCGCCAAACCCAGCGGCGACAACTCCGTTCCGATCTGGTCGAAACAGGACGAGATCGTCGACCAGGTGCGGGCCGTCGCCAGGGCGGACGTGTCGGCCACGACCCGGGCCGACTCCGACGGCGGTGCCGGCACTGCTGCGGGCCGCTCGAGTCGCCCCGAACCGACCACCGTCGAGGTGGATGCGACCGAGGAGTTCCCCAACGATCCGACGCTCGTCATCGGCGCATCGACCGGCGGCCCTCGGGTCGTCGAACGAGTGCTGTCCGAACTGCCCGAGCGCGCAGGGTTACGAATTCTCGTAGTTCAACACATGGCTGATCACTACACAGAACGCTTCGCGACGCGTCTCGACGAACGTACCGACTACGACATCCGCGAATCGACCGGCCGCGACCGCGTCGGGCCCGGAGAGGGTGTCCTGGCCAAGGGCGGTCGCCACCTCGCGGTCACCGGCTTCAGGAACGGTCGACTCACCGTCGAACACGACGACGGTCCCGAGCGACACAACGTCAAGCCGGCCATCGACGTGACGATGGAAACCGCAGCCGAGACGATCGGCCACCGCGGAAATCTCGCGGGCGTCGTCCTGACCGGGATGGGTGCCGACGGCGCTGCGGGGCTGGCCGCGATCAAAGACGTCGGGGGCAAGGCTATCGCTCAGGACGAATCGACCTCCCGTGTCTACGGGATGCCCAAGGAAGCCGCAGATCAGGTCGATCTCGACATGGTGCTGCCGAAAGACCGGATCGCGGAAGGCGTCGTCAACGCCTTCCGGGGGTGGTCCTCGTGAGCGATCCGACCAGTACGTTCGTCCAGGAGAGCAAGGAAGACGTCCGGAAACTCAACAACGCTCTGCTGGAACTCGAGGACGCGTCGAACCCCGAGGAATCGAACGCGATCGAGACGGTGTTTCGGGTCGCGCACAACCTGAAAGGGAATTTCGGCGTGATGGGCTATACGAAGGCCAGCAATCTGGCCCACGCCATCGAGGACCTGCTCGATTGCATCCGTGATGGCGAACTCGCAGTGACCGGCGAACGGATGGACCTGATCTTCCGGGGGGTCGACCTGCTTGAGCAGATGGTCAACGAGATCTCCGACGACGGCGAGACGGAGACGAACCCGGAGGAGACGATTTCGGCGATCCGCGACTCGATCGAGGAAAACACCGGTGCGGACGCGGCCGAGGACGACGTCGACGCCGGGAACGATGGTGCCGACGAGGAACTCACCGACACTCACGACGTCCCCGTCGAGTCCCTCCGTGAGACCGTCGACCTCGCCGCCGACGAGGAACTGGTTCGGGCGGTCGTCGTCATCGACAACGAGGAAGCGCCACACGTCGACGCGATGTTCGTACTCGACGCGACCGAAGACGAGTACGACCTCGTCGAGACCGTTCCGGGCGATGACGTCCTCGAGTCCGAGGAGTTCGACGGGACACTCGACACGTATCTCCGGACGGACGCGAGCGTCACGGCCGGCGATGTCGTCGGGTTCTACGAGGACAACCGGTACGTCGCCGAGGCGACGGCGACGCCGGTGACAGCTTCGGTCGCGGGTGACTCAGGCCAAGGTCCAGGGACCGACGACACCGACGATGCAGCCGCCGGAAGCGACGACGGAGCCGACGGCGAGTCGGACGCCGACGACGACACCGGCACTGAGACGACCCACAGCACCCAGGAGGTCGAGTCCATCCGCGTCGACGTCGAACAGATCGACCAGCTCTACAATCAGGTCGAGGAGATGGTCACGAGCCGGATCAAGCTCCGCAAGATCATCGAGGAACACGACCTCGTCGAAGCCGAAGACGAACTCGAGGAGCACGGCAAGATCACCTCGAGTCTCCAGGATACCGTCCTCGAGATTCGGCTGGTCCCGCTGAAGAAGATCGTGGGCAACTTCCCTCGGGTCGTCCGGGACCTCTCGCGCAAGCAGGACAAGGAGATCGACTTCCAGATGGAGGGAGTCGACATCGAGATGGATCGTTCGATCCTCAACGAGCTGGGCGATCCGCTGATGCATCTGATCCGGAACGCGGTCGACCACGGGATCGAATCCCCGGCGGAGCGCGAGAAGAAGGGCAAATCCCGTGAAGGAACGATCAAGCTGGTCGGCGAGCGCGAACGTGATCGCGTATCGGTCACGGTCGAAGACGACGGCCGCGGCCTCGACGTCGACGAACTCCGGGAGAAGGCCGTCGAGCAGGGGGTCAAGACCGAAGAGGAGATCAAGGTACTCGACGACTCCGAAGTGTACGACCTGATCTTCCACCCCGGCTTCTCGACGACAGAGGAGGTCACCGAGGTCAGTGGCCGTGGCGTCGGCATGGACGTCGTCAACCAGGTCGTCCGTGGCGTCGACGGGTCGATCAACGTCGAGAGCGAACCCGACGAGGGGACCTCTATCACGCTCATGTTGCCGGTCAGCGTCGCTATCGTCCGAGTGCTGTTCGTCACCGTCGGCGACGAGCAGTACGGCGTCCCCATCAAGAACATCGACGAAATCTCCGAACTCGAGGACGTGACCGTCGAGACCGTCGAGGGGAGACCGGCAGTCACCCACGACGATCGGGTCTATCCGCTGCTTTCGCTTGGCGATCGACTGGACGTGCCGGATGCCGAGCACGCGAGCGACGACATGGTCGTTCGCATCAAAGACGACGTTCGCCAGGCCTGTCTGCGTTGTTCGGACGTCGTCGGCCAGGAGGAAGTCGTTATCAAGCCGTTCGAAGGCGTGCTCAGTGGGACCCCTGGGATCAGCGGTGCGTCCGTCCTCGGGGAGGGTGAGGTCGTGATGATTCTCGACGTGGAGACACTCTAAGTTTTACTAACTTGTTAGGTTGAATTTTCCACTCTTTCTCTATCGATAGCGGTACAGATAACCGTTCCGTCCTTCGTGTGCCGCGAAAACGACATCGGATCGGTCAACATCGTTAAGTCGGATGGGTGTATTCACTCCCCTATGGACGTATTGATCACAGACGATTCCGGGTTCATGCGGGATCTTCTTCGCGAAATCCTTGAGGAAGACCATAATATCGTCGGTGAGGCCGAGAACGGCGTCGAAGCAGTCGAACTTTACCAGGAAGAAGAGCCGGACATCGTTTTCATGGATATCGTGATGCCGATCAAAGACGGAATCGAGGCGACCGACGAGATCACGGACATGGACCCCGACGCGAAGGTCGTCATGTGCACCAGCGTCGAGCAGGCCGAGCAGATGAAAGACTCGATCAAGGCCGGGGCCGAGGGATACATCACCAAGCCGTTCCAGAAGGAGAGCGTGCTCGAAGAACTCAACAGCATCGCTGCCGGGTAACTCGCCATGGAGATCGACATCCGCGAACTCGAGACTTACCAGCAACTCGCCCACGACGGCGCACAAGCGGCTGCCGACTCCCTCTCGCAGCTGACGGGCATCACCACGAACGTCCAGATCACGAACGTCTCCTTGATGTCCTCCGCCGATCTCAAACAGGAGTTCATCGGCAACGAATTCGCCGGCGTCAGCGTCGATCTGAACGGCGAAATTTCCGGCGAGGTCGCCCTGGCGTTCGACGAAGAAGGGCGGCGAGCGATCACGGACACGCTCGTTCCTGCCGACGATCCCGGGAAGAAAAAAAGCAGCATCGAGGAAGTCGGCAACATCATGTCGAGTGGTTTCGTCGACGGCTGGGCGAACTACCTCAACGCCCGGATCAAAAGCTCGCCACCGACCTACATTCAGGGGACAGGAACCGACGTACTCCCCCAGTCCGCGACCGAAGGTGACAACCACCTCTTCGTCTTCCGTAGCCGCGTCGAAGCCGGCCAGGACGTCGACGACGCCGTCGACTTCCGCATTCTCCTCGTGCCGGACTCGACTTCCCTCGAGCGGACCATGGAACCCGAGACCGCGGGCGGAATCTCCTTCGAGAAGCTCGAGGTCTTCACCGATATGACCAAGGAGGGTGCCGAAAAGGCAGCGACGAACATCACCTCGATGACGGGGATCGACACGACGGTCAACGTCAGCCGGCTCACGCTGGTCCCGATCGAAGACATCCCGACGGCCGTCGGCTCCAAACGCTACGTCGGCACCGTCATGGAGTACGAAGGCAAGATCAGTGGCTTTCTCGTCATCCTGTTCGACGAGCCATCGGGCCGGGCGGTCGTCGACTCGTTGGTCCCGATGGAGACCGACGAGCAGTGGGGCGACGTCGAGCAGGAGGCGCTCAAGGAGCTGTCGAACATTATGACGAGCGGCTTCGTCGACGGCTGGGCGAACGTGTTGAACGCCGAAATCAAACACCAGCCGCCACAGTTCGTCGCCGACACTGGCGCATCCGTAATGACACCGATCACGGCGCGTATCGGCGAGACCGACGACCACGCGTTCTTGCTGGACTCGAGTATCGAGACCAACAGCGACCAGGTCTTTTCCTGCCAGATGCTCGCACTCCCGCGGCGGGACGAACTCGAGCAGGCACTGGACGACCTGCTGGTCGAAAACTCGGAGAACACGCGAGTCGATCCCGAGGATCTCTTCGAACAACAGAAGAAAGACTACTGACCGGTCTGCTGGCGGTGGTTTCCGCCACACTCGGTCCCGAACCCGGAACCGACCCAGACCCGACCCGGACGGCGATCGGGACCTAATCGTTACGCTAGTCCACTCGAGTCGACGGTCGTGATCGTGTTCGAGCGCAACGACCAACCGATCAGGTGTTGACGTCTTCGATCCGTTCGCTGACGATGATTCGCCCTTTCGGCGTCAGCGAGATATTGTCGCCGCTCTCGACGATCAGATCCTTCTCCCGGACGGAGTTCAACACGTTCGTCACGTAGGCTGGATCGCCGTCCAGCATGTTCGTAAAGTCGATCTCGCCGCCGGTGGCGTGGACGCTGACGAGGACGCGCTTCTCGGGGTTCGAGAGGTCGATCTCGTCGACCTCCTCGCGGAGATCGTCGAACTCGAGGCGGAGGAACCTGGCGAGCAGGTTCACGTACTGGCTCTTCGAGGGCGCGATCAGCGATGTCTTGGTTAGCCCGCCGTCGTCGATGTACTTCACGACGAGCGTGACGCGGTCGTCGCTGTCGCCGATCTTGTTGCCACGGTCGATCGACATGACTCGCTCGACGTCGAAGCTGAAGTTGTCCTGCTTCGTCCGGACCTCGATCCGGCGGTTCTTGATCTTCAGTTTCCCGGGGACGACCGGCGTGTCTTTTACCCGGCCACCGACCCTGGCCGGGTGTTTTACCGCGACCCTCCGTCCGTTCAGCAGACAGCGAAAGAGGAGCGCGACGAACTTTTCGGCGGTTTCACCCTTGCTCTCGATCACCGCACTTCTGGTCGATCCTTCTTCGTCGCGGTAGCCGACCGTCACGGTGTCGTTGAAGAACTGCCTGACGTGGTTCGGGACGCTGCCGACGTTGACGTCGATGACCCGCGAGAGCGGGACCGTCTCCTTTCCGTCGCCGGAGGCGAGCACGAGCCGCCGTTTCGTCATGATGACCCGGCCGCTCACCGGCTTCCCACTCGATCCGTCGTCCCCACTGCCTCGGTTCCCGAGAAAGAAGCGGCCGGTGAAGTCGGCGACGATGTCTTCGTTCATGGTCGGTCGTTCTGAATGCCGTACTGTAGCGGTTTCGGCGTCATATTCGTTTTCATTGGCCGATCCCGTCCGACTCGATGTTCGATTCGCCGGCGGACCGAGTAGATATCCGACTCAGCGCTGTTTCACCGTGGAACAGGTCAGTCCGGCCGCGTGATGTGGAACGGTAGCCCTTCGACCCCGTCGCGCTGGAACGACTCGATCGTCGAGTTGACCTCGTGGTACTCGAGGATGTTCTCCTGGATCATCCGCTCGATGATGTCGGCCCGGAACTCCAGGTCGTCGTAGATGTCCCGGGTTTCGGCGTACCCCAGCAGGGTCGCAATCTGCTCTTCGAGGACGTACGAGTTGTTCATCCCCTGGAAGATGATCTCGTCCTCGACGGGGTCCCAGTAGAACACCTGTCGGGTGACGACCCCGTCCATCTCCTCGGAGTAGCCCTCGATCTCCTGGACCGAGGTGACCCGACGGAGGACGTCGTCGCCCTGCTTGACGCGGTTCTGGAACAGCGCCACGTCGGCGTTGTCCATGAACGTCTCGGGGACGTTGATCGGGTCGCCGGTAAACCGCTGGATCATCGAGACGATGTCGCTCGCGTGGAAGGTCAGCATGACGGGGTGGCCAGTCTGGGCCGCCTGGAACGCCATGCGACCCTCCTCACCACGGACCTCACCCACGACGATGTATTCGGGACGCGAACGCAACGCGGCCTCGACCAGGTTGAACATGTCGACGTCGGCGCTGTCGTCGCTGCGACTCTCTCGGGTGAGGAGTTGCTGCCACGTGTTGTGTGGCGGCAACACCTCGGCGGTGTCCTCCGCGGTGTAAATCTTCGAGTCTCGCGGGATGAACGACATAATCGAGTTCAGTGTCGTCGTCTTCCCCGACGCCGTCTCGCCGACGACGAACACCGTCCGCTCGTTCTCGAGACAGAGCCAGAGGTACGCGGCGAGTTCCGGCGAGAGCGTCCCCCAGTTGGTAATCTGGGTCACGGAGAGGGGGACCTCGTCGCCCTGACGGATCGTCAGGGAGGGACCTTTCACACTGACGTCGTCGCTGTAGATGACGTTCAGACGCGAACCGTCCGGCAGCGTCGAGTCAATGATCGGCTCGGCGTCGGTCNCCGCTCAGAGATGTGTATAAGAGACAGCCTCGGGCGTCCCGAAGTCGACGGACGTTTCGACCAGCCCGAAGACCCCGTGATCGACGTAACACTCGTTGGGACCGATCACGTGAATGTCCTCGTTCTCCGGGTCACGCATAACCGGCTCGAGCGGTCCCAGTCCGACTATGTCACGATTCAGTCGGTAGCGGATGTTCTCGTAGGTCTCCTGTGGAACCTCCTGGATACCGGGGTGGAACTTGACCCGCAGCCGGTCGATGAGGTTGTCGAGGTCTTCGTCTTTGATGTGGGTCGTCTCGTCGAGGAGTTCCTCGATGCGGTCGTCGTACTCGGCTTCTTTCTCGGGGGCCTCCTTGGTCGCACTCCGGCGCAGCAGGGAGTCTTTGATCTTCTCGAAGACGTCTTGCTCTTCCTGGGTTAGCGTCGGCTCGACCGCGAAGTACTGCATCTTCGTCCCGACGTCGCCGTAGACGTGGCTGTAGATTGGCCCCCCGACGGGGTAGATGACGTTCGGGTGGGCAACCTCGTGTTCGTCCGTCGGCTCGTCGACCAGCATCGGGAACTCGCCGGTGATCTGGCGGAACTTCTTTAGATGTTCCCTGAGGTGCGGTCGGCGAGCTGCAAGCTCTTGGAGCTCGTCCGACGGCTTTGGCCTCCCCATTTCGGTCATCCGACAACCACCGCGTTAGGCAACGCTGCGGTTCTCGATGACGATACCAGTTCCGGATCGGACCGAGTACCCGATCCGATCACCGACCTGTTCGCCCATGCCCGCGAACCGCTTGATGAACAGCTGTCGGCGGATGTCGTTGCCGACCTCGATCATCTCGAGTTCGATGAAGACGTCAGCGATAGAACGGAACGGGCCGATCGCCTCCTCGCCGACCGTCGAGGGGTCGACGGTTAGAACGATCACCTTCCCCTGGGAGATGACGTCCCGGAAAAACGAGATGATCTCCAGGGCCGCTTGTCGTTCCTCGTTTTCCCTGACCAGCGCCTCGAACTTCGGGTCGTTACGCAGGATGGCGTCGAACGTGTCGACGACGATGATGTCGGCCGACCAGATGGTATCTTCCTCCATCAAATCCGTCAGGAGGTCCTGGCGGTTCTGCTCTTTGTCCGAGGAGAGCACGCCGCCGCTATCGAGATCGCCGTGCAGAAACAGCATGTTCTCGAACAGCAGGTGTTCCTCCACGTTGTAGTTCAACGAGTCCATCTGCTCGATGAACCCTTTGACCTCGAGTTCGGTCGAGAGGAAGGTCACCGATTTACCGGTTTCACAGAGGCCGTACGCGAACCGCTGGGAGAGGGCACTCTTCCCGGCCCCGTAGTCGCCTTCCATGAGGACGATGCTGCCGGTCGGGATGCCACCGCCCAGTTCCTTGTTCAGTCGGTCCCGATCGTCGAGTCCGATCGAGAAGATGTTGTTTAGCTTACTCATGGTCGGTCTCGTCGGAGATCAGGACGGAGTTGATGAACTCGACCTGCCACGGCTCGAGGTCCGCGCCGTCGTCGGGGACGAGAACGGGCTTGCCTCGGTCGTCAGGGTCGGCGTACCCGTAGTAGTCGTCCCGAAGTTCCGTTCCGGACTCGGTCTGGACGACTTCGGGGTCGGCCCAGACCATCGGATCGTGCTCTCGGTCCCGGTTTCGATCGCGTTCGGTCGTCTCGGTTTCGACGACGCCCGATTCGTCGATGACGATTCGCTGTGTCGTATTCGACTCGTTCCCGTCGTTTGCTTCCGTCCAGCGGTCGTCGGCGTCGGGTTCGACGTGGGCGTTCGTTCCTGGTTCGCTTTCGGCTTCGATTCCGATTTCGTTTTCGGATGTCGGCTCGCTTTCGGCTTCAATTCCGATCTCGTTTTCGGATGCTGGCTCGCTTTCGGCTTCCCCTTCGAACCCGATGTCCGCTGACTGATCCGGTTCCGTCTCCGCGACCAGTTCCTCCGGACTCACTTCGCCGACATCTGGCCCGTCGGTCGTCTCGGCCGCGTTCGTAGCGTCGTCGACTGCGTCGACCGGCACGTCGACGGCGTCGTCGACGGTCACGTCCGTCACCGTCGCGTCGCTGATCTCCGTAGCTTCGGCGGGACCGTCGCTTTCACCTTGGCGTTCGCCTTCGGCCGTAACACTGGGGGACTCGTCTGCAGACTCGACTTCCGTGTACGTGAGCTCGGTCTCTTCGTCGTCGGCGTCGGTTTCCTCGACCACGACCGGGTCTTCGTCGTCGGTCTCGAGGGAAGCTTCGAGCGGTTCTTCGCCGTCTTCTCCGGTTTCCTCTTCTGTCACGTCGCTGTCGTCGGCTGCGGGGCTCTCGTCGGCCTCGGCGTCGAGGTCAGGTTCGGAATCCGACGCGGGATCGGACGCGGACTCGTCGTCCGTTTCGCCCGGTTCCTCCACCTCGATCTTCCGACGGGTGGAAATACCCTCGTCGGCGAGCCACTCGTCGAACGGCTGGCGTTTCTTGGCCGGCGTCGCGATCTGACTGATCCGCCACAGGCTCCGTTTGTGATCGACACCGAGCGAGGAGCGTGGCTCGGGGTCTTCCAGGTCGGGGCCGCCGTCGAACCCGTTCAGCATCGTCTGCAGGTACGATTCGACCGACGCCGAGACCCAGCCGATCGTCTCGTAGAACCGCAGCGTCTGGGCCGCCCCGTCGAGACCGGCCTGTTCGACGAGGTACTCGAGCCAGTCCATCACGACGTACTCGGTGTCGTACTCGGAGGGAATCTCTGCCAGGTACGGTCGTCCGCCGTCGTCCCACGGAATGTGTTCGTCCTGGTCGCCAGCGTCATCCTCTTCGAGCTCCGAGATCGGAGCCGATTCGGCGGTGTCGTCCCCGACGTCCGGTTCGTCGAACGTCGCGGTCTCGTCAGTGTCGTCGGCCAACTCTTCGCCAGTGTCGTCGACGCCGAGTTGGTCTTCTAGTTCGTCGTCGGATTCCTCGACGACGCCGATACCGGCCTCCTCGAGTTCGTCGCTGGGGCTCGTCGTCTCCCCGTCGTCGAACTCGAGGTCGTCACCGTCGTCGCCGTCGAAGTCGTCCTCGTCTTCGCTTCCTGTACTGGCGGCATCCCCCTCGTCCCATTCGGCTTCGCCCGACTCGTACTCCGATTTCAACTCGTTGAACGAGAGATCGTCGCCGGTGGCATCCGCGTCGGTGTCGGGCTCGGTTTCCGTACTCGAATCTTCGTCGAAGTCCTCGAGATCGTCGCCATCGTCGAAATCGTCCATGCCGCCGTCGTCGAAGTCGTCCTCGACGTCCTCGAACCCATCGTCCATACCGAGGTCGTCGAAGTCGTCACCATCGTCTTCGTCGATGACGCTCTCGTCGAGGAACTCCTCGGCTTCGGCGTCTGTGATGTCCTCGTCTACGTCGTCGTCGCCCGACTCCTCGTCACCGCCGTCGAAGAGGCTCTCGCCACCGAAGTCGCCGGTTCCACCGGCCATTCCGGCAGCAGCGCCGCCCCCGCCTCCGTCGAACTGGTCGCTCAGGGAGTCGCCCTCGACGAACGGGTTGACACCCTGGGTCACCATCTCGTAGACTTCCAGCAGCTTGCGAATGTCCTCTTCGATCTCCTCGAGCGAGTCGCTGATCTTCTCGTTCTCGCTTTGAACCGTGTTGACAGTCGACGAGAGCGATCCGACATCGTTTTCCATCTCTTCGACGCGAGCCTCGAGTTCGCTCGAGTGGCCGTTCCCGTCGTCGTCCATCTCGTCGAGGGACATGTCGTCGCCGCCGAGTCCCTCGTCTTCGAGGAAGTCGTCGCCACCGTCGAAGTCGTCGCCTTCGTCTTCCAGGAGATCGCCGCCACCCATGCCTCCGTCGTCGCTGGTACTACCGCCGCCACCGCCTCCGGCATTGGGCATTAGCCCCTGATCGCTCGTGCTTCCCGTTCCGGAGAAGTCGTCGCCCATCAGGTCGTCGTTCCCGGAGTCGCCCGTGCTCCCGTCCTCGTCGTCTCCGAGTATGTTTCCGATTATTGACAGTAACATAGTAGCGTGTCACTCGAGTGGCTCGATCCGTTCGCAGCCCCAGCGTGTTCGCCCGTGCCCATCCGATCGGGGCCGCGATACGTACTCATCTGTGAATGCTTTGCAAGTCGATGTATTAAGTAATTCTGGCCGTCCGTCGGGAAGTCGCGACTGCCGACCGGCAGTCGTCGTTCGCGCCCGCGGAATCGGCTCCATATCGACGCTTCGGAACGTCTCTCCGGGCGAAGGTTTCTTTTCTCGTGGTCCCGAACTACGCGTATCGGTCCGGACATGCCAGAACGTAACGAGGGACGGAACTCGAGTTCGAACGAGACATCGAACTCGGGTTCGAACCCAAACACGAACCCGAAAGACAACGCTGACGTACCGCCCGTCCTGCCCAGCGAACAGCAGACTGCTTCCGAGGCCGGCGGCGTCCTCTCGCCCGAGGATCTGGACATCTCCGACAGTCCCTACGTCAGCGAAATTTCCGACGGCCGGTACGTCGTCTCAGCCGACAAATCGTCGCCAAACGTCCCGGATAAAAGCGAGTCGCTCCCGTCCCGGAAGTCCCAATCGAGCGCCCCGGCCGGCTCGGGTGCCGGGGCTGGGGGGAACCGGAACCAGGACCCCAGCCTCGAGGCCGACGCTGGACGGAGTCACGGCGGTGCGGGGGCTCCTGCGGATCGTCCGGGCCCGAACCAGGGCCAGGGCCAGGGACAAGGACAAGGGCAAGATCGACGCCACCCTCGAGAGCAAGCAGCCGACCGCGGACGGGGAGCGGGCGCACCGATACAGAGTCCCGAAACCGCACGCTCGGTCCTCGCCGACGAACTCGAGCGCGTCGATGCCCGGTACGCCGTCGACATCGTCTCCCGGTTCGGAAACGAAACCGTTCGCCACCGGATGACATCCGACGACGTCCTCGATACGTTCAACAGCCTCGTGTTCTGGTACGCCCGGAACGTCGCCCGCGACACCAGGACCGACCGGGCCGCATCGCTGCTGTTCGCCAAGTCCGACTTCGACGCTCCGCTCTCGGAGCCACAGGTTCGGACCGCCCTCCGGGAGCACGGACTCGACGAATCCGACTCGATCGAGGACCTCCTTGAGTCACTCGAGTAGCTTACCGTTCTTTTCGACACCTCTCGTGGCCTCTCGATTCCTCTCAAAAACACCGGTTTCAGCCCGTCCCGTCCGTTTTTACGATCTTTCAAAACTGACGGTTGCACGGACTGACACGTCAGAGCGAACGGCAGTTATAATACTGGCACGATCATGTTATACGTTATAAGAATAGAAATTACATTCCGGCGAAACAAAAAGAAGACGCGATGTTTGCGTTAGCGGAGAGCATCCACGCGTATATCTGGGACCTCATTCGAGATAGCGACATCTGTAGTTGTGAGTGACGGGAATCCACACCTCTGGTTCTGCTGCTCGATCGCGAAGTTCGTGCCCGAGGGTGGATCGCGCTACGTCGACCGGCCGATATCAGTGGCCGGTCCCGTTCAGGAAGATGACTCCGGCCATGAACAGCGAAAGAACGATGGTGAAACTAAACAGGAGGATCGCGCTGTGGACCGATTCGATTCCTCGATTCGGAAGCGATAATCGGTGACCGTCGTCGGGACTCATTTCGTCCGATAGTTGGGACTCGGGTATAAACCGTTTTTCGGCCGTTTCGCCAGTAGTCGAGAACGAACCGAGTACAGGCTACAGATCGACCGTGATCAGCGCGTCGATGAGCCGCTGGGTGATCGCCCCGGTGATCGCGCCGAGCCAGAGCAAGGCCGTGAAGTGAATGTACGAGTTCCCGAAGTGACCGCCGTCGGTTACTCGGATCACCATCGAGGAGATGAACGCGTTGAAGATCAGCACGATGATGATCAGATATCGGAGCATGAGGATGTCGTACTGTTCGGTGTGAATGAGCGAACCACCGATATCGGGCCCCATTCCCGCGGCAGTATCTACGTCGAAACCCGACATCAGAATAGCGAGCTCGAGGCCGATGAAGAACGCAAACGCCGACGCGGCCGTGATCCCGTAGATGACGCCGATGAGCGTCGTCGTCTGCTGTTTACGCTCCTCGCGCAGATTGACGATCTCGTTCATGTTCTGACTGATGAGCTCCCCCAGCCGCTTGGGGCTCCCGCCCATATCGCGGCCGACGAGGTACATCTCGCTGAACTTCTGGATCAGATAGGAGGCGACGTCGCCGGTGAAGTACGTCCAGGATTTCTCCGTGCTCAGGCGCATGCTCAATCGGCGGTACAGGTCGTCGACGGCGTCGGTCAGCGGCCCGAAGTCCTTCGTCCGCAGCGTCGACAACACTTCGGAGGTCGTCGCCTGCTTCGCGCTCTCGCTGGTTCCAAGCGCCCTGATGAAGTTCGGGAACTCCCGGTCGCGGTTGAACACTTGCCGTTCGTAGTACCAGAAGACGAACCCGGGAATCAACAGCGGCGAGGTCGCGATCGGCATGTAGAGCAACAGCGGAATCGCTCTGATCGGGACGTGTTCCGAGCCCGGGATAACCTTGAAAAAGATCAGCGTCATCACGACGATAAAGACCGTACTCAGTGCAACCCCGACGACCGTCGAGGCCAGGAGGAGTTTCTTGGTCCGCGTTCGGTAGCCGTTCTCGAGGTACCAGATGGGGTCCGACGGCACGACGGCCCGGATCACGAACATGAACCCGAGCTGGACGAACAGGAACAGGACGATCACGAGCACGACCATCAGTGTCGGGTCGGTTCCCGTCAGTAGCGGCAGGACGACGGCGAACACCAGCGCGAACGTCATCGAAATCAGCAGCGCGAGGTACAGGTCCTTCAGGACGTCCAGGTTCCCCAGCGATTGCCTGTAGGCCGTCGAGTACTTCTCGATCAGTACTTCCTGCTCCTGGACGAGGAACTCGTCGAGTCCCTGACCGGCCTCGAGGGTGTAAGCCATCCGTTCGAAGAGGTCTGAGACGGATTCACTGGGAACCGCTTTCGCCCGCCGTCGACAGGCATCGCCGAGGCTCATGTGCCAGACGTCGACGAGGTCGACGACGCGTTGCATTTCGACGGCTAACTCGCCGTACTCGTCTTCCTTGGCGAGTTGTCGCATCACCTCCATCCTGTCGATGTTCGTCGTCGACAGGATCGTCATGTGGATCACGAACAGATGGAACCGGTTTTCCATCTCGATCCGGCGACTGTCGACGGCGATCTTCGGATAGCCCAGCGCCGATCCGAGGATCAGCAGGCCGAACACCGGGATCAGTAGCTGGACTAGGAAGAACGCATCGATCCAGAAGGCAAGCACGATCGACCCGAGAAAGAGCAGGAACGCGGGAAGGAGAATCGCGAGTACGTACAGCCGTGCCGGGAGTTCCATCTCTTCGTAGGCGCGAACGATGGACTGCCCGAAGTTGGCTGCCGACGAGGCGCTTTCAGCGATACTCATGGGGGGTCGTCGCGACGAGGCCGTCAGTCACGGGGAACGACCGACGGCGATCGGCCCGTTCGTACGACGCACGTCGTCATGCTCGGAATACAAAACTTCCGGCCCAGACGTTTTCGTTGCGCTTCTAGTACGGCTTCGTGCACTGCTATACGGTGTCGACGCCGAACTCGTCGGAGCCGGATGCTGACGCGTCGCCGTCTTCACCGTCCGACTCCGATGGCTGTTCGTCAACTGGCTCTTCTTCCACACCGGTCGGTTCCGGCTCTCCATCGAGCAATCCGGGGTTCGGCGCTCGTTCCGGCGTCGCGATCCAGGCGACGTACTGGAGGCTGCGCTTGTGATCGTCCGAGTTCAACGCCGAGCGCGGTTCCGGGTCGTCGGTCCGTGGGCCGCCGTCGAATCCGTTCAGCATCGAGTGCAAGTACGTCCGAACCGGGTCGGAAATCCAGCCGATCGATTCGTAGTACGCAACCGTCCGCGACGCACCGTCGACCCCTGCCGCGTCGACGAGGAACTCGAGCCACTCGAGGGTCAGCAACTCGGCGTCGTTGCGAGAGGGGATTTCGACCAGGTACGGCGGTTCGTCGAGGTCGCCATTGGCGGGCGTATCGTCGGTATCGTCGTGGTCCACAACGTCGGATTCGCCGTCGGAAGTGCCGTCCTCCTCGAGCGATTCCAACTCCGCCGGCTCGTCCTCGCCTTCTTCGCGGCCACCGTCGAGTGGCGCATCCTCCTCTCGGTCGTCGAACGTGTCATCGTCGGGTTCGTCCTCGAGGGGGTCGGTCTCGAGATCGT
The DNA here is from genome assembly GCF_000337895.1 of Halobiforma nitratireducens JCM 10879. Lineage (GTDB taxonomy): Archaea > Halobacteriota > Halobacteria > Halobacteriales > Natrialbaceae > Natronobacterium > Natronobacterium nitratireducens. Next base: position 45,171 of record NZ_AOMA01000146.1, on the reverse strand, counting down.
CGTTTTCGTCTTCGTCGAACTCGTCGGCCAGCGGATCGTCGGTCTCGTCCTCGATTCCGTCGTCGAACGCTTCGAGATCGTCGTTTCCGTCTTCGTCTTCGTCTTCGTCTTCGTCTTCGTCTTCGAGTTCGACTTCCTCCTCTTCTTCCTCGAGGGCAACGTCGTCTACGAAGTCGTCATCGTCGTCCTCGGAGTNTTCGTCTTCGTCTTCGTCTTCGTCTTCGAGTTCGACTTCCTCCTCTTCTTCCTCGAGGGCAACGTCGTCTACGAAGTCGTCATCGTCGTCCTCGGAGTCGTCGAAATCGTCGTTCAGGAAGTCTTCGGCTTCCGCCTCTGCAAGCTCGTCGTCGATGTCGTCCTCCTGGGTTCCGAAGGCCCCTTCCGTGGCGCTCTCGAAGGCGTTGCCGATCTCTTGATCGCCGACGAAGGGGTTGATCCCCTGCGTGACGATCTCGTACATCTCCACCAGCTTCTCGACGTTCTGTTCGACGGTGTCGACCGAGTCGCTGATCTTCTCGTTTTCCCCGCGAACGGCTTCGACCTGTCCCTCGAGTGAGTCGATCTCCTTCTCGACCTCGTCGAGCCGATAGTTGAGTTCCTGCTCATCGTCTTCGTCGTCTTCGCCGTCTTCGAACAGCGAGTCGTCGCCCATCAGGCCGTCGTCGGCACCGCCCAACAGGTCATCGGCGTCCCCGCCGTCCGCTTCGTCCGGTTCGTCGTCGCCGTCGTCGAGTATGCTCATGGTTGTGTGGTCGAAGTTCGTTGCGCTATTCGCTCCCGTCCTCGGTTGGAACGTGGAAATCGATGCTGTCCTCGTTGCCGTTCACGATTGCGGTCACTCGCGTGTCGCCGCTGACAGTTACGTCGCCTTTGTTCTCGATGTCGACTGTCACCTCGACGACCCCGCCCGGTCGCCAGGAGTCGTCTTCGACGTCGACACGCTGAACCTCGAGGTAGTCACTCGAGACGTAGCGACCGTCGACGAGAATATCGACCTCCGAAGTGGTGGCGTCGAGACTCCCGGAACCGATGTTTTTGACGAGGATGGTGAGTTCGGTGACCTCTCCCGTTTCTTCGTCTTCCTCGTACAGTGCGTCGACGTGGCCCGCGTCGCTCGTAATCTCGATATCGGTTTCGATTTCTTCGGCCACGTTCGAGCCTCTGGTTTCGACCGCGTCGCTTAGCTGATTGACCTCCATGACTACGGTGCCAGCGATGCCGGCCGCGACGATCATGCTCGCGACGAAGAGGATGATGTGGGTGGCGGAGACACTCGCCATTTAGCTCCCCTCCGATTCAGCGACGGCTTTGGCGTCCGAAACACCTGTTTCGGTCACGAGTTTGACGCGCTCGAGGTCGTCGTGTGTGAACCCGTACTCCGTCTCAAGCGTGTCGTTGTCTTCGTCGATCGTCACCTCGAGGTCGGTTCCTGGTCGCCAGATCGCGGTGTCCTCGAGTCGTTCCTCCTCGCCGTCGGGCTGGTGGTCGATCACGACGGTCTCGAGGTCGTCGGGATCGACGAACTGCCCGTTTAGCAGCAGGTCGGTATCGCGCAGATCGAGGGCGAGCGTGCCGGTATTCTCGGCGGTGACGACGGTTTCGTCGCCGTTGCCATCGTCGTCGGTGTCTTCCTGTTCGACCGATTCGATCCCGATCTCCGTGTTCAACTGATCGCGGGTCTGGTCCGCCTGGGCGGCGAAGGCGTCGCCGGTTTCGGAGCCGGCGGTAAAGACAGTGGGGAAGATCACGCTCGCCGCGATGAGAAACGCGATGAGCATGACGGCAGCAGCAGCGCTCGTACTAAACCCCATTATTTCCTCCCGAAGTAAGCCACCTGCAAAAACGCTCCGGCCGACGTGACTGCGTGTTGGCGTGGTTGTGTGTGCGCTGACGTGTTCCGTGGTGGTGGTCGGATTCGTGGAGTGGGCGTGCTCGAGTCGTTCTGTAGCGGTTCGAAATAGTACAGCAACACTCCGAAAGCCCCTGTCCCGCTCGACCCTCCGGGGCTCGCTGTGCGCGCTCGCTTCGCTCGTGTGCTTACGTCGCCCGGGAGGGATCGACCGGGACAGCCCCTTTCAGTCCCACCCGCGGTGGTTTGACCGGTAGGCTACGAGTCGGATGGTAGTCTCTCCGCTCGAGTGGGCCGTTCTGGTTCGATCTCGAGAAATGAGCCGTCACTTCGTGACTGTCGGGGCTCGAGCACCGATCACAACCGCACCGTGTCGCCGTCGTCGCCGTCGAGGACGCTCGGCACTCGTAACTCCGTCACGACCTGGGCGCTGTCCTGGGTCACGACCGTCACCTGTGCGTCGTCACCGCTCTCGAGGTGCTCGAGCGCGTCGGCCTCGTCGAAGTCGATCCGGATCGTTCCGTGGTCGTCGCCCGACTCGAGGACGGCCCGTTCGTCGTCGCCGTTGACCGAAACTGTGACGCCGTTGTCGTCGCCGTCGGCCTGGAGGTACGCCTGCCCGTTCGGGCCGACGAAATCGAGGACGGACCGCTCGAGGTCGATCGGATCGGAGCCCGCCCCGAGGCCGACGGTGACCTCGACGGTGTCGACGGTGGTGCCGTCAGCCGTGTCGATTTCGCCGACGGCGGTGTATATATCGAGGTTGTTCGCCACCTCGGCGGTACTTTGCTCGCCGGTGGCCTGAGCCTGATTCTGTAGCTGGCCGGCAGTGTTGATCAGCACGCCGGCGGCGATAGCCGCGACGAGTACCATCGCGACGAAGAGAATGAGGGTCCCGATGCCGACCTGGGCACGGTCGCGTCCGGGGCCTTCTGTATTCGTGCCGGTCTCGGACTCGAAATCGAGGTCGTGTCTCGCACGAGCGGCCTCGAGACCGGAGTTGGCACTCCGTCCGGGTCCGGACCCCATCCGTCCGGACTCGCGTTCGTGCCCGTCCTCGTCGGTGCTCGTCGCGCTCATCGATAAAAGGGGGGTCGACTTTTACCGACTTAGAGGGTGACTGCAGACGTTTCCGTCAGCGTCGATGGAGCCATCAGCAACTCGACAGTCTGGGAGCCGTCCGCGGTCGTGATCAGGAACTCGGCGTCTTCACCCGACTGGATCGGGGAGAAGTCGTCGTCACCCGTCAGGTCGAGCTCGATCTCGAGTTGTGTGTCGGACTCGAGGATCGCGTCGAAGTCGGTGTCGTCCGTGTAGCTCTCTCCGTTCGACAGCTCGTAGATGTCGAGGTCGTCGAGCTCGTCCGCAGTGCCGCGCTCGGTGTCGTCGCCGACGAACTCGAAGGTCGCCGCTTTCAGGTCGACCGGGTCGGAACCGGGTCCGAGCGAGACCATCATCGAGGCGGTATCGACGTGGTGATCAGTCTGGAGGAGGGTGATCTCTTCTAAGTCGACGTTGTCGCTTTCTTCACCGCCGAGCGTAATTTCGACCTCCTGGTCACCGTCGATATTCTCTTCAGTGATCTCTACTTCTGTCTGTAACACGATCTCATCATCGAAGTCTCCAGATGGCGTTCCATCGACTTCGATTTCGACTTCGTTGTTGTCAGACAGATCGACGCTACTCGACTCTCCGTCACTGCCACTAGTATCGACGTTTTCATCGAGGCCGTTATTGTTGTCCAAGCTAACTTCCTCGATATCTAGGGAGTGGTCGTCGACAATCGTGATGACAACATTGTCTTCTAGCGTCCCGTGATCGTCTGGTTCCGCAACGTTACCCGTTGCAGAATCGATCTGGACGACGTTGGAGACCTGTGCCGTACTCTCTTGACCCGTTGCCTCTGCCTGGGACTGCAAGAGCCCCGCGGTGTTGATCAGGACNGCCGCGATCGCGGCGACCAGCACCATCGCGATGAAGACGATGAGGGTCCCGATCCCCACCTGACCGCGTTCTTCCTCGTCTGTTACTCGTTCGAACATGGTTGGAATATGTTTGTTGCGTCCGGCGAGTGCAGGTGACACCACATGGCTCCCGCTGGTAGTCGCCGGAACGTATCAGTCTCTTCTAACTAATCTCTCTTAAGTCTGTTCGCCATCCTTACACTATATAACTCTTTTTTCCGACCAGGGGCCTGAAAGGCTGGTTTACAACCCAAAACTTGCTGTCAGACTAATTTATAGAAACGCAATAATGTCTGAAACTAAATTATCGGTATCTGAAAGAAGTGAAAATAACCGCTCGGTTGACCGTCGTTCGGGTCGTGATTCCGGCGGTTAGAGCGTGACTGCGGAGGTCTCCGTCAGCGTCGACGGTGCCATCAGCAGTTCGACGGTCTGGGAACCGTCAGCCGTCGTGATCAGGAACTCGGCGTCCTCACCGGAGTGGATGACCGAGAAGTCATCGTCGCCGTCGAGGTGGAGCTCGATCTCGAGTTGCGTGTCGGACTCCAGAACCGGGTCGAAGCTCCCCGGATCAGCGTTGTAGGAGTCGCCGTTCTCGAGTTCTTTGATGTCCAGATCCTCGAGTTCGTCGACAGTACCGCGCTCGGTGTGATCGCCAACGAACTCGAAGGTAGCTGCGCTCAGGTCAACCGGATCGGAACCGGGACCGAGCGAGACCATCAGCGAGGCGTCAGTGACGACGTGTTCGGTGGTGACGCCTTCGCCTTCGCCCTGGTCAACAATGGTAACGTCACCGTCGGCGAGTGTATCGAATTCATCCGTGTCAGTGTCGTCCTGTTCTCCGGAAATCTCGACAGTGATCGTCCCATCGATTACGTCATCAGAGTCGAACGTGTCCGTAGCCGCATCCGCGCCGCTTTCGTCGTCGACGGAGATGACGTAGTCGTCTTCGTCAGTCAGGTCTAGACCTTCGAACTCGTCTTCGAGTGCTTCTCGAAGCGTTTCGTCCCCACCAACCTGGACTTCTGCCTCTTCAGCACCCGACCCGTCTAATTCGACTACGTACTCCAGATCTTCAATATCTTCTCCGCCCGCTTCGGTTATTTCGTTGTTAAATTCGATATCGACATCCTCGAGCGGATCGATCTCGATTTCGTTTACGTCACCAGTCGCGGAGTCGATCTGGACGACGTTAGAGACCTGTGCTGTACTCTCTTGACCCGTTGCCTCTGCCTGGGACTGCAAGAGTCCCGCGGTGTTGATCAGGACACCGGCCGCGATTGCAGCGACCAGCACCATCGCGATGAAGACGATGAGGGTCCCGATCCCCACCTGACCGCGTTCTTCCTCGTCGGTTACTCGTTCGAACATGATTGTGCGTTGTTTTGCGTCCGGCACCCGCCCTGACGACCGTAGCGTCGCTGCGCAACTGCCGGAGCGTATCAACGCCTTTCAACTACCGCGTAATAAGGCTATTCGCCGATCTGACACTATTTAACTCTACTTGCCGACGTTTCTCCCAATTAAAGAATTTGGCCGATAGATAATCTGTTACTTAACTCTACTTGCCGACCAGGAGGGCACCTATACCAGTTGCTACCTACCAAAGTGACAGAAAGAAAAAGTTCGCTGCCGATCTACAGCGTCACTGCAGAGGTCTCGGTCAGCGTCGAGGGTGCCATCAGCATCTCGACCGTCTGAGAGCCGTCAGCAGTCGTGATCAGGAACTCCGCGGACTCTCCGGAGGCGATCGGCGAGAACTGGTCGTTGTCACCGTCGAGTGCCAGTTCGATCTCGAGTTGCGAGTCTGCCTCGAGAATCGCGTCGACGTCGTTACTCGAGGTGTAGACGTCGCCCGTGTCGACTTCTCTGATGTCGAGGTCGTCGAGCTCTTCGACGGTACCGCGCTCGGTGTCGTCACCGACGTACTCGAAGGTGGCAGCGCTGAGGTCAACCGGATCGGAGCCAGGTCCAAGCGAGACCATCAGCGAGGCTTCGTAGACCTGAAGTTCCGTCTCAGGCTCGTACTCTTCACTAGGTGCTTCTATTTCTACGTCGAGGGCAGCGAACTCTCCACCGTCGTTCTCACCGTCGACTTCAATAGTGATGACTCCATCTTCATTCACGTCACTTTCTTCGATAGTTACAGATTCGCTGGTCCCCTCTTCGTCGTCCACTTCAACCTCGTACTCTCCATCTGTAAGATCCAACCCGAGGAATTCGTCATCAAGGTCTTCCAGGTCTTCCGAAGTACTGAACTCCTCGGTCACTTCTGTGTCTCCTTCATCTGCAGCCAACTCGATTACGAAATTCACGTCCTCTAATTGGTTATCATCGACGTTGTCTGCTCCTTCGACGAACTCAATATCGACGTCCTCGAGTGCTTCACTCACTGGGACTTCGCCAACCTGTCCCGTCGCAGAATCGATCTGGACGACGTTGGAGACCTGTGCCGTACTCTCTTGACCCGTTGCCTCTGCCTGGGACTGCAAGAGCCCCGCGGTGTTGATCAGGACNGCCGCGATCGCGGCGACCAGCACCATCGCGATGAAGACGATGAGGGTCCCGATCCCCACCTGACCGCGTTCTTCCTCGTCTGTTACTCGTTCGAACATGATTGTGCGTTGTTTTGCGTCCGACATCTCCCCTCCCGTGTCGTTGCCGGGAAACTGCCGGAACGTATCAACTGTTTCTAACTACCGTGTAATAAGGCTGTTCGCCGTTTTGACAGTATTTAACTCTACTTGCCAACTCCACAGAAAGCGCGCATAGGCGATGTCTTCCGTCTCGATTACCACATCTCGACGTTCCCTGGAGCCCTTCTAATACGGAATCATGTGATCGTACTGTCTGTTCAGTATCGGCTAATGCGCCGGTACAAGTTATACATCTTTCAATAATAGCCGCTGGTTTCCCGGTCCGTTGGGGGGTCCCTCTAGAAAAGAATACCGAGCTGATTGACGTGACTATCGCGGCACTGTGAAGGACGAAAAGAAAGACGGTCCGTCCGGTTACAGCGTCACTGCGGACGTCTCGGTCAGCGTCGAGGGTGCCATCAGCATCTCGACCGTCTGAGAGCCGTCAGCAGTCGTGATCAGGAACTCTGCGGACTCACCGGACTGAAGCGGGGAGAAGTTGTCGTTGGCTCCAGTCAGGTGCAGTTCGATCTCGAGCTGGTTGTCAGCCTCGAGGATACCCTGGAAGTCGCCGTCTTCGCCGAGGGTGCCGCCGTCACCGTTCTCGAGTTCGTGGATGTCGAGATCGTCGAGCTCAGCGGCCGTGCCGCGCTCGGTGTCGTCGCCAACGAACTCGAAGGTGGCCGAGCTGAGGTCAACCGGGTCCGAGCCTGGGCCGAGCGAGACCATCATCGACGCCTCGTAGACGGCGTACTCGTTGCCCTCGTATTCGTCGGGGCTCTCGAGGTCGAACTCGTCGGTAGTGTCCCCGGTTATGGTGATTTCGATTTCGTCTGCTTCGTTCACGACACCGACTGTGAAGTCTTCCGAGACCGTGGTGGTGAAGTCACCAGTGTCGTCGACCTCAACGTTGAGTTCGTCTACACCGAGAACATTGATTTCGTCGGAGTCTTCACTATCCTCAGCGTCTTGGAGATCGAATTGCGCAGTGTCTCCTGTCTCAGCAGTGATTGTTACACTATCTCCGATGTCGTCGTCGTGTTCATCCACTACTGTAATATCAACGTTGTCGAACTGCTCGTCCTCATCGAAGAGCTCAGCAACCTGCCCGGTCGCTGAATCGATCTGGACGACGTTGGAGACCTGTGCCGTACTCTCTTGACCCGTTGCCTCTGCCTGAGACTGCAGGAGACCCGCGGTGTTGATCAGTACCCCTGCCGCGATCGCTGCGACAAGCACCATCGCGATGAACACGATGAGGGTACCGATACCCACCTGACCGCGTTCTTCCTCGTCTGTTACTCGTTCGAACATTGTTTGTTAGGTCGTCCGGCTTCCCCCGAACACCACGTGTTCAGTAGCCGCCGGAACGTGACCGTCGATTTTTATTGTCCGGTATTAAATCTACTCGCCGCCCGTACCGCACTTAATTCTACTTGCCACGGCCTCTACCGTATAAATCTACTTGCCGAGTTTCGCTCTTCACTTTTATATCTACTCGCCGAATCCCCCATCCCTAAGTAGGCACACTGGTCCGGCAACCAACACGTCGTCCTCGTATCGCGTTGCTCGAGTCCCGTCCCACGCAGTCGAGTGGTCCGTCTCGTCTCAGCTCTTCTCTCTCTCTCCCACTTCCCCCGTCGCTTTCCCCACCACCCCAAAGTCGAGCCACCGTTCGGCGTCCCCGCTCGACTCCGACCAGCCTGCTGATACGGGTTCCTGTAGTCACTTCCTGTCGATCACCAGAACGGGTCGGCCATCGGCAGTAGAGAGTTACAGCAATCCGTATGAGACCTCGCCGACCGAATCCGACTCGTCGTTTGCCGTGGGCTGACCCTCGTTCACGTGACCTCACCCACGGCCGTGGCACTTATCCCGTCGCTTTCCCCTTGCTGTAGCATGGAAATCATCGACGGCGACAAGGTAGAGTGTAGCCGCTGTGACGAACTCCTCTCGCTTGACGACGCCAACGTCCTCGGCAAAACTAACAACCGATCCTACGCGAAGCCGATCTGTGGCGACTGTCTCGAGAAGGTGGGGGTTCCCCAGGGGTACGAACTCGAGCGTGACGTCAGCTATCTCAAACAGGATTCGAAGGCGACCGAGTAGCTCCTCCTCTCGCATTGGGATCGTTTTTCTCGCGACCTCGCGTCTCGAGTTGCCCTGACCGATCGGAGTCGTATCTGTGACTCCCTGACCGTCTTACTGATACTCGCTTTGGTGGCACAGCGTTCCGTAGTCACGATCACAACAGAACGCTTTCGAGTTGCGACCAGCGAGGACGGCCTCGTCTCTCGTTGCACAGACTCGGATGCCCTCCGATCTCACGAAACGAGAAACAACCCTGCGACAGTCGCAAGGAGGGCAAACTAACGCTCGCGTTTTTGTCGCGCAAAACCCGAATCCGTCACTTGCTGTTCATCGCTTCGCTCGCGATGTTCCGTCCACGTGGCTTCAACGCCACTTCCCGTCGTACCCGTACCTCCTCGAGGACGTCCAGTTCGATCAGTCGCTCGTAGATTTCTTCGACTTCGTCGATGTTCATGTCGAGGAACTCGGGGACCTCGAACGGCGAGACACCGGAATAGATCGCCATCAACACTTCCTCTTCTTTCCCCGAGAGCTCGATCTGGGAGGCGTTTTTCTCGGCCCCACGATCCAGTACCGACTTCAGGATCGCGCAGTTCTGGGAGCCACCCGACAGATACGTCTGGACGCTCGAGCCGTCTTCGGTGTGTTCGGCTTCGATAACGGGTCGTTCCTTCGAGCGGACGGTTCGCTCCTCGCTTTCGACGGTACCGACGTCGTCGACCTCGATCTGGACCAGCGAGCCGGACTCGACGGCGAAGTTCGCGACTCCCTCGTTGATCTTCACGCGAGCTTTCTCCCAGGAGCTGTCCTGGACGACCCCGCCTTTCACCGCGGGGTGTTTGATGAGGACGATCTCCCCGTCCAGAATGGCCTTCTGTATCTGGAGTTCGAACTCCTCGACGTTGCCCATCGAGACGAGGTAGACGTCGGCTCCGTAGTTGATGCTGATGTAGTCTGAAACCTTCGCGACGGTCTGGTTGACGTCGTAGCGACCGCGGATCGACTGTATCTCCGACAGCGGAATCGTCGCCTTTCCATCGTTGCTCGCGATGACGATCCGCTTGTTCGACAGGATGATCCTGCCGTTCGACCAGTCGGTGTCGGAAAGCTTCCGGCCGTCCCGCATCACCTGTGTGAACTGACCGGTTACGTCCGCGAGTTTCTGTTCGGACTTGCTCATGCGAAGTCACCACTCGGCATCCCAGCGCCGCCGAGTTTCGAGAGAGCGGAGAAGCCTCGTTTCCGCAACCGATCGCTTTCGGTTCGATCGACGAACCCGGAGAGCCTGTTTCGTGAGGTCTCGGTGCCGATCTTTCCGAGGACGAACAGCGCCTTTACGCGGGCCTCTTCGTCCCGGGCGTCGTCTTCGACCAGATCGAGCAGCCGCCTCTCGAGGTTGTCGCCGTCCAAAAGCGACAGACTCGTCGCGGCGAACTTCGAGGTCATCTCGTCGTCGTCGGCCAACGTCTCGATCAACGCGTTCTGGGCCTCGCGACGATACTCGTCGGTCGCGATTCGTCCCAGCAACCACGCCGCGTTCCGACGCTGGGCCGTCTCCGTGCTCCGATCGAGGATGTCGATCAGCGGCTGTACGACTTCGCTCTCGGTGACGGCCTCGAGTTCGCCGACGATCTTCTCTCGCACTTTGTGGCTCGCGTCGGCCGGTGCCTCGGACAGCAACTGGACCAGCGAGAACATCGCGGTTCGACGGACGCTTTCGGACTCGTCTCGCAGTGCTCCGGCGAGCACTTCGACGGCTTCGACGCTGCCGAGCCGTCCGAGCGCGTCGACGGCGATACGTCGCAGCCGTTCGTCGTCCGCGTCGGCAACGTCTACCAACTCCCGCAAAGCGTTGTTCGTCCCGATGTCGGCCAGCGCGTACGCGACCTCGACGCGAACGCCGTACCGGTCCTGGTGTAGTCGCTTGGAGAGCGCTGGAACGCACTCGGGAGACCCGATTCGACCGAGCGCACGCGCGACCCGCGTCCGGACGCGTGGGTCCGTGTCCTCGAGACGTTCGACCAGCGGTTTGACGACGTTGTCCTCGCCGATCCGGCCGAGACCGGTTGCGGCTGCCATCCGTAGTTCGGGCCGGTCGGCGGTCAGCCCTTGTGCCAGTACCTTCGCTTTCTTCCACTCGGCGACGCCCTCGATCTCCTGGCCCGAAACCTCGCCGATGAACGTCTCGAGTGCGTCCTGGCCGTACTGATCGAGAGCGTCGATGGCTGCCGCTCGGACATCGTCGCCGTCGTCTTCCTGTGATGCGGTGACGAGCGCGTCGACGACGTCGTCGCGCGGATAGCGTGCGTCGTCGGTTTCGGATTCCAGACTCCCGAGTATCTCCGCTGCTCGCCGTCGCACGTCGTCGTTCGAACTCTCCTCGAGGATCTCGACGAGACGTTCGAATTCGGCGTTGCGCTCGAGTTCGAATAGGGACATCTTCTAGATCACCGTCACACCATCGATCGGGACCGGTACGCCGCGAGTACGGTGGTCGCGTCGGTATCGTCGGTCGTCGCTGGCGTCGTCGTTATCGTTGTCGTTCGTATCTGTTCGACCGGTGAATATTCAACGTTCTTGCCGTCGTCGGCTTGGGCTGGGCTCTCGGACTCGAGACTGTCGTCGGGGTCGATGTCGATCTCGGGTGCGGGACTGGAACCGAATCCGACGTCGCGTCCGAGTACGATCGTCGAAGCGAGAGCGATGGCCGATCCTGTACTGGAATCACTCGTCCTCGTCCTCACCGTCGTCACCTGCGTGATCATCGCTGTCGGCGTCGGTTTCACTGCCCGTTCCGTTTCCGTTTCCGTCTCCGTCTCGGTTTCCGTCAGCACCGTCTGCTTCCTCGAGTTGATCTTCGTCCAGATAGCGGTGCTCACCCTCGTAGACTTTGTGATCGACGATGTTCTCCCACAGTTCGTGCTCGTCGATCTCTCCGTTTTGGTGTTGTTCGACCCAACGCCGCTCGATCCGCCAGCCGTCGACCTGCCCGTCGAACCCGCCCTTGACCTCGGTAAACAGGTACTCGACGTCCGAGCCGCGGTCGATGAGACCGCCGCTGAACACCTGGTAGATCGTTCCGATCTCGGCGTCGGATTCGGGGAAATCGTCGGCGTCGGATTCGTAGAACAGGATGAGTTCGCCTTCTTCGGGGTTGTGATACAGTTCGTCGACCCCGATTCCGTTTTGCTCGAGCAGGAAGTAGAACTCGCCCGGTGTTCCGTCCGGGTTCTCGCCGGGTTCGGTCGGCGTCACTTCGGTCTGGTCGCTGAAGACGTTCAGTGGCGAGCTCAGGCAGCCAGCCGTCGCTGCGATCGACACCGATCCGAGGGCCGACAGCGCCTGTCGGCGGCTCAGCGTCGATCGCCCGGCTGACTCTCGAGATGTCGCCGATCGGCGTCGGCGCTCGTCCTCGAGCTCGTCGGCGGTAGTGGTGTCAGTATCGTCGATCGCACGCCCGCGACCCGTAGTCATCGTTACGGTATCGTCTCACCAATGGGTGAAAAGCGCGTCGGCCGTTCTTCCGATCCTATCAGCTCTGTTTACACAATCGCCCAGAGAGTATATTACGGGCCCCTGCAAACAGTTGCGAACACACGACTGGTGCCGCCTCGATGAACGTAACTTCCATCTCCGCCGTAGGGTCCTCTTTGCGAGCCTCCCTCTGTCGTTTCGTTCCCTCCCGTATTCGGGTAGCTCGTCTTTCGACTGAAGGGGAATGTAACCGCTCCACCGGAACGGCGGTAACTCTTCTCGTCCTCGCTCTCGTGTTCGTTTTCCTCGTCGGCTTCGGAACCTCTTTCGCCGCGGGGGCTAGCGTCGGTATCGACCCTGGACCTTCGAGCGACGACGACCACTCCCATGCTCTCTCCGCCACGGATGGACACCACTCCCCGTCCATTGGGGCCGAAGAGAGAACCACACACGAAGCCGTTGCGAGTCCGCTCGAGAGCCCGATCGGTCCGCCAGAAGACGATCTCGCCGTCGTACGGTTCGAAGACGAACACGTCGTTTCGGGTTCGATCGTCGAGAATCTTCCACCAGACCCGGCGGTCTCCGCCGGAGGTGATGAACTCGTCATCGACGAACACGACGACTACGACCACAGAGTTCTACAGACGACGAACGGAGACGTTGCGACGGTCGACAGTGGAGATTCGAGTATCGACAATCGGCCCATCGAACGCGTCGAGAATGATCCGGACCTCGTCATCGTCGGCGAGAACAACACGGTACGGGACGAACTCGAGATAGATCGGGGCGATGGAATCGTCCGGACTGCCGGGAGCGGCGATCCGATCGTCGTCGGCGACGATCCTGTTACCTATTCGAAACACAATACTGTCGATCTGGACGTAAACATTACTGACGTCACCGACGTCGAGGAAGGTGAAACCCTGGCGGTCGATGCCGAAGTATCCAACTCGATGTGGGCCCACGCGTCCGGTGAAACTATCACGTTCCGCTTGCTGGATTCCAGTGGCAACGTTCGAGCCACGTCGGAGGATACCATCAGCGTCGACGGGAACGATCGGACCCCGCTGACGTTCTTCCACGAAACCAAGACGGGAGACTACCTCGCCGACGAAGTCGAAGTCGAACTTTCTCTCGACGACCACGATGGAAGTGGTGACGTGGACACCGCTGACGTGGATATCGGTGCTGCGGGCGTAGCCGTCGCTATCACCGACACGAATCGGCCAGTGGAGGGCGGCGATCTCATCGTCGATGTCGAAATCGATCGGTACGGCGCTGAGCCACCGGGAGAGCAGCGCTATCCGATCAGCTTCTTCGTCGACGGAGAAGAGCAGGAGACGCAGGTACGGTCGCTGTCCCCGGGAAGTTCGACGACCGAAACGTTCAGGTACGAAACCGACGGCGACGACCTGCCGGAAGTCGAAGCGATGGTGACGAGCCGTACCGATACGCACACTGTCGATGTCCCATTGCTCACTCGAGAGGAACACGAGAACAACATCGAGGCAACGATCACCGAGACGAACGTCGATCAGCTGAACCTGACCGGCGAACTCGAGGTCGACGCAACGTTTGACTACGACGGCGAGACGCCGACCGGCCAAACCACGTTCCCGGCGAATTTCACGATCGACGGTACAGTCGAAGAACAGCGAAACGTGACGGTGACGGACCCGTCGCCGACGAACGAGACGTTCGTGTTCGACCGCAACGAGACCGACCCGCCGATTCAGGATGTCGTCATCGCGACGCCAGGTGAGAACGCGACCGTTGTGTTCGATCGCCGAACCGACCTCGAGTTCGTCGACGTTACCGATCCGGCAGCGCGCAACGATACGCTCGAGACGACGGTATCGGTCGAAGATGTCGGTGAAACGCCCGGACAGGACACTTTGACGATCGAAACGGTGAACCCGGTCGCTGCCGACAACGCGACGCGGAACCGAACGATCTCTCTCGAGGGTGGCGAGTCGACGACCGAAACTGTCGCGTTCGACCTCACCGACGATGCCCCACCTCGACTCGAACTCCGGGCGAGCACCGGTGACGCGGCCGAGACCAGGACGGTCGAAGTACGGGACAACGTCCCCGTGTTCGCGGTCGAAGATGTCCGTATCGAGGGGGCTGACGATCCCGACTCCGAGATCGGGGTGATCGGCACGCTCGTCAACGAAGGTGGGGCGACCGGGACCCAGACGGTCGAGCTCACGTTCGATGGCGACCCGATCCGTACCCAGGAGCTCACGCTCGAGCCGGACGAGTCGGAGACACTGTCGGCCGGTGTGCCGACCGCCGATCCGGGGACGTACGCCTACGGTGCGACCACCGCCGACGATACGTACAGTGACACGACGACGGCCGACGAGATGGCCTCGGACTCGTCGCTTTCGCTCCCGTCGCTCCCGGTCGGCCTCACCGGTATCGTTGCCGTTCTCGCGTCGGTTCTGGGCCTCGTCGCGATCGGCGCTGGTGCGCTCAAGTACCGAGAGAATCCGGCCGCCGTCCGTGCTCAGGTTCGCCAACTGCGTAACACCGTCCTCGAGGCCGTCCCGGTCGGCGAGTCGGGGACGGTCGTCGTACGGAACGATCTGCCTCGAGCGTCGCTGGTGCGGGTTCGGGTCAAATCCGGGAACGACGTCGTCTTCATCGAGGACTTCGAGATTGCGGAAAACGAGCGTCGGACGTTCGAGTGTCTGCCCGACGCCGACCGATTCGAGGTCGGGGCCGGCGTCGACGACATCACGTCCCACGAGGAGACGTTCGGCGAGGAAACGGATACGGTCGGCGTGCTCCTCCAGCCGGAAGGGATCACGATCCGAGAGCTGTAGCGTGGATTAGGGCTTTCTTCGGTCGATTGTCGCCCGTCTTCGGAGCTTCGACTGGCGCTTCCCGACAGCCACTCTTGAGAGTGTTCCTGCACTCGAGAGGCAGCGGGTTCCCGTTCGGCGGCCGAGTGGTGCGTGGAAAGTGGATCGCTAGTGAGTCAACAGCAGTATCTTCTCGTCGGTCCGGGCGAGACAGAACGGTCGATCCGGCGGCGTCTCGAACGACTTCGTCGATCGTTCGCTAACGAATAACCGGTCGAACGCCTGTCCGCAGGCCGGACAACCGACGCCGTCGCGGTTCTCGAGGACGCGTTGATCGCCTCCGTCTTTCAGTAACTTCAGTTTCGAACGGTAGTCGTGCATACTGAACCCGTTCTCGAGTGCGATCCGTTCCATACGGGTCGTCCTGTACTGGCAGATATAATTTCACTGGCCGACCCGACTCCAGTCCTCCGAGTGTTCGGCAAACCGACGGCGTGAACCGCCTCGGGGTCAAGCTCCGAGGCACTCGGCCTGTCTTTTCTGTAGAGGCGACTGTCGGGTGACGTTCGCCTTCCTTCACCGCCATGTCGGCCAATAGATTATTGTATCGGGTCCTCGGGCTGATTCTGTGACCAATCGTTCGACGAATAAGACAAAAAAGCAAAGGCGTTTTCGTTCTTCCGGGAGAAGGCAGAGAATAATCTAAACTGTTTCGACCAGCATTAGTATATCGAGAAGCCGATGTTAAAATATCAATAGTTGATACGATCAGTTCCCTGTCGTTTATGGCGTATCAGTTCCAGTGGTCGAGTAGTCGGAGGTGGCGCTCGGACGGAGACGAGATGGGTAGACCGACGGCAACCGGCCGACACCAGCCACTGACCCCCAATCGGTGATCGGGAATGGAAGAGAACGCAACCAGTACGAGGTCCGTTCTCGAGGTGCTGTCGCGAATGACGGCCTCGCGCGAACGGACGACATCGGGTGGCGACGAGGGACATCGCTCCGAGTTCGAACGGAGAGAAGACGGTCCGACCGCGAACACGACCGAAAACGCGACCGCGGAAGGGATCGAACCAGAACTCGACGACCTACTGGCACGGGTCGAGGAGACCCTTCCCTACGACGACGTTTCGTTCGACGAAGCGTTGATCAAGGCGAACCTGGACGAGGTGTTGCTCGTACTCATCGCACTCCACGGAGAGACTCACGGAAAACAACTCCTCGCGGACCTTTCTCACGGCTTCGATGCGAGTCTCAGTCCGGGGACCGTCTATCCCGCTCTCCACGACCTCGAGGAGGAGGACGTACTCTCAATGCACGCGAAGGTCCAGACGAAAGAGTACTCGATCGCGGACGAGGAGTACGTTCACGAGACGGTCGAACGGACGATGGTTCAGCACCTCTCGTTTGGACTGCTACTGTACGCGTTTCTCGAGCGGCAGTAACTATCGCTACACCGCCGTTTCATACGGGACGAATCGTCGCTGTGCTGGTCCGGACATCCGTCCGAGCTCTGGGTCTCGCTCTTTTCGGTTCGCACCGCCCCGATGGGTCGTCCCCTCGGTTACTGGTTTTCGTCGTTTCCGCCGTCCTCGAGGCTCCGTGCGATCTCGCTCAGACTCTCGTTTGGCGGCTCGTGTGCGTCGTAGTACGCCGTCTCGCCCGGTTCCCGTAGTCCGTAGAGAAACTCCGGTTCCACGACATCGACGAGCACGGAGCCACCCGTCGGAATCCCGTGGTCGTCGGCCCACGCGGACAGCTGGTCGGTGGCACCGCTTGGATCGCGGGCCAGATCGGGCGTCTCGTAGACGCCGGGGATCGATAGCTCGTCGCCGGTCAGCGCCCGTTCGACGCGAGCGAACAGTTCGTCGCCGTCGAGGACCAGCCGGACGACCTCGTCGGTCGGGAAGGCGTCGCGGTCGTCCGCCGGAATCTCGAGCCGGACGCCCGTCGCAGTCTCGGTACACGTCGAGCGAACCGTCCGAACCGACGGATGATCGCTCGCGACTCTGTCTACCATGGTCTTAGCTCAGTGTCGTATCTGATCGAAGAGAACCGAGCAGGATCGGTATCGTTACTCGTCTTCGCCGTCGCCGAGCAGCTCGTCGACGTCGGTGCTTCCGCGATCGACGATCGAGGCGTTGATCTGGGCGACCGCGTCGGAAACTTCTCGGCCACGAACCGTGATGCGGCGTCGTTCGCCGTCGCGGTTCGGTCGGTAGCCGGTCTGTCGCTCGCTCATCAGGACTTCCTTCAGGTTCGCGCCTGCGACATCCTCGTTGAGGGGTCGCCCCGCCTCGTCGGAGCCGCCGGTGATCTCGAGGGTGTAGCCGTCGAGGTCGACCGCGCCGCCGTCGACTTCGTCGCCGATCGACTTGCCGATAAAGCGGTTCGCATCCTGTTCCTCGGCCTCGAGCTGGTAGGTCATCCCGGAGTCGGGATCACCGACGACGACAGTGAAACTTGCCATGTCCGACGGAAGACGGTCGTCGCTCAAAAGAACATCGTTTCACAACGAAAGGTGACGCTGTCGTTCGAGGGAGTGAAGTTTTCCCGTGATGGCGAGACGCCGAAAGCGTCTCGGACCACGCTCTGGCACGGTGGTACCAGTGAAGCAGGCACACGTCGTGGCGTCGCCCGACGCCATCTCGATCGAAAACACCGGAAGACGCGAGCGCCTTCCAAGCCCTCGTTTACTTCGTTCACGAGGACAGTCTTCCGTCCGTTCGCTCGTCCTTTCGACCTCGCTCACATCGGTCGCTCGTTCATAGGCCTGCCTTCCCCCTGGTCGCGACCTCGCCGGACTGTGGCGAGGCCGCTCCCGGCCACGTTGCTCGAGTCGGGCCCGGACGCATGGCCTGCTGGGGTCGGCTCGAACAGTCAAGTGTATTGGCTGCGTACCCTCGAGCGTGTTCATCGACCCGGAAGAACTCGAGACGCGCCTGCGAGAGGAGTTCGGCGGCACGAGCCAGGAGCGGCGGGTGGTGGTTCGGCAGGCGGTCGATCTCGCGGACTCGAGTCAGTACCGGGAGAACGCCGGAACGGCGCTGACGACGGCGTTGGTCGTGTCGGAGCTGTCGGATGCACCCTACGGCACCCCCGCGGATCGCTGGAACTGGTGGATCGGCTCGCTCGATCTCGCGTACGGTGGGTTCGCCCGGTTCAGGATCGATCGATTCCCGGCCGGCGACCGTGAGACGTAGCGAGGGGACGCTACGAGTTCGTTGGGGAATTAATGTCAAAGAGTGAGGGAACGAAACGCCTTTTATGGTCACCTGACCAATTAGTCAGTAGTGACCGATCCGGACGTCCGCGACGCGATCATGAGGGCCACGTACGATGCCCTGTGTGAGCACGGCTACACCGACCTGACTGCACAGGACATCGCGGATCGTACAGACAAGAGCAAGTCGCTGCTGTTCTACCACTACGACTCCAAGGAGGATCTCGTCGCCGACTTCGTCGACTACCTCGTCGACTGGTTCGACGAGCGGTTCGCCGAGACGGACGATCGACCACCGGTAGAGCAACTGGCGACGTTCGTCGACTGGTTCCTCTACGGCTCGGCCGACGACGACGAGCGACAGTCGTTTCACACGGCGATGCTCGAGATTCGGACGCAAGCCCCCTACAACGAGCAGTATCGCGAGCAGTTACGAAAGAGCGACGAGCACCTCCGCGAGATCGTCGAGAGCATCCTGCGAGAGGGGATGGAAACCGGCGAGTTCACCGATCACGATCCCGAGGAGACCGCTGCCCTGCTGATCGCGACACTCGACGGCGCGCGTATCCGTCAACTCACGCTCGATCAGGACGACTATCTCGGGCAGGTACGCTCGGCGATGATCGCACGCATCTTCGAGGACCTGCTCGCCGAGGACACGTCGTTCCCAACCGAATCGTTCCCCGGTGACGAGATTCGTTCCCGATCGGACCTCGCTCCCGAGTCCTCGCGCGGAGGCGACGCCCCGTCGCCTGCGGACGCCGATACCACTACCGAGTAGTTTCACCCCCATGAGCGAACGCACACCCTCTTACGACGCGACGTCGACCGCCCGGTCGGATACTGGTCTCGCATCGCCGGTCGCGGCGGTCGCCTTCGAGGCCGTCCCAGACCGCGACCGCTCGCTGGCGGCGACCCTTTGCGTCGTCGCGGGCGAAATCGCCGCGGTGACCGGTTCCTCGCCGGCCCCGTCACCCCGTTCTGACCCGTCTCCGGGACGGAATCGAACGCCGGTTCCGGATTGTGTAATCGATGCAGTCACTTCCCTCGAGGGGTACGCCCGGATCAGGCGCGATCTGGTCGTCACCGACCGGTACGACCGCCTCGAGGAGTCAGTCAGTACCGAACGGCTCGAGACCGGGACCGAGACTGGGACCGAGGGGTCCACCAACGACCGCGACGCTGCCGTTTTAGCGAGCGACTACCTCCACGCAGCGGCGTACGCAGCGGCCGGCGAAGCGCCGGTTCCTGCCCGCCGATCACTCGAGTTGTACCGCATCCTCGCGGCCGGATCGACGACGCTCTCCCACGAGTTCCTCGAGCGGACCGCCTGTCGTGACGAGCACACGGGCCCCGTCAGTACCGACGCCGAGGGTTACGAGACGAACGCATCCGAGACGGGAGAGTGGACCGCAGCCGACAGCGAGACCGCGCCGTTCCCGATGGCCACCGTCGTCGGCGTCGCAGCCGAACTCGGCGCGACCGTGGTCGGGACGAACGAAACCGTCCGCTCGTCGCTCGAGACCTACGGGCGGTCGCTCGCCGCCGCGCTGGTCGCTCGGTCTTCCCGCTCGAGTGTGGGGGTACCGCGGCCGATCGACGAGGAGTTGCTGACGACGGCGGTCCGCGAACTCTCCGGTGAGAGCGATCAACCCGACGGGATTTTCCTCGCCGATTCCAACGACGAGTCGCCGTCCGCGGGTACGGCAACCGTCCCGACCGACGCGGTCGAAGTCCACCTTCAGCGGGCCCACGACGCGATAGGCACCCTCGAGCGAGCGATCGCCTCGGATATCGTCGCCGACGCTGGGTCCGACGACGACTCCGGTCCCCACTGGGGGACCGAGGACCGCTCCCCGCTCGTCCGTCTCGAGAGGGCAACACGGATTCCGTTTCACGTCCAACGATAGCTTATGACCTCGCTTACCCGGCCGATCTGGCCTGCGTACCTGCTCTCGGTGTTCGTCGCCGGCCTCGGACACTGTTATCTCGGCCACTGGAAACGCGGGGTGAGCTGGTTCCTGTTGTACGCGCTCGCGCTCGCGTTCCTGAGCGCCCGGACGATCTCGGGCGCACTCGAGCCGGGCGAGCCGTTCGTCATCACCGCGTTGCAGTTCGAACAGGTCGCGTTCACCAATGTCGCCCTCCCGCTTGCCGTCTTGATCGTCTGCCTGCTCGATGTCTATCTCCTCGGGTTGGCGAAGCGAACGGAGTCGCCGGCGGCGGCGGAGCCACGTTCGAACGGCTCCTGACTGCCGACTGTGCGCTCGGTGAAGTGTGACTGCCGTAGTAGTTGCTGTATTGATTTATCGAGCGGTTTTTGTGGCTCCCAGACGAACAGTTGGTATGGGCCGTCTCGGCACGCTCTTGCTCAAGGGAGTCGGCGTTCTCGTCCTCGCGTTTCTCGTCCTCAGCGCCATCGCGACGCTGGTCGGGATCGCGTTCTCGATCGTCGTGACGGCCTTTTCGATCGCCATCTCGCTTGCCGTCCTGGGGCTGTTCGTCCTGGCGGTCCTCGGGTTACTGTCGCTTTTCGGCGACTCCTCGGATACTGACCGCTTCGAGGGGTTCGACGCGAATCTGGGCTCGAGCGAGTCCGATGCTACCACTACCGCCACCGCCGATCGTCCCCGCGATCCGGAATCCCGGCTCCGGGAGCAGTACGTCTCGGGCGAACTGAGCGAGGCCGAGTTCGAACGCGAACTGGACAGGCTACTCGAGGACGGGACGGGAACGAACGCCGACACTGGACCGAGAGACGGCACCGATCGGTCCCGCGAGTTCGACCGGGATCGTCGTTGACGGTGTCTCGAACACCCGTCGCGGCGACCGAACCGACGGACGCAAACCCCTCGAGTCACAACAGACGGGCATGGAGGTCGAGTTTCTCGGTGGGGCACGCGAGATCGGTCGGAGCGCGATCCTCGTCGACGACGCGCTGTTGCTCGATTTCGGGATGGACTCTGGGAATCCCCCCTCGTTTCCGCTCGAGGGCGACGGCCTCGATCCCGAGGCGGTCGTGGTCAGTCACGGCCACCTCGATCACGTCGGAGCGATCCCGACGTTGCTGTCGGGCGACGCTCGGCCGACGATTCACTGGACGCCGCCGACGGGCGAACTCACGCGGGTGCTCGCGCGGGACACGCTTCGTTTGCACGGTGGGACCTACGACTGTCCGTTCACCGAGACCGAAGTCGCCCGCCTCGCCCAGGTCTCGGAGACCCACGGCTACCGCGAGCCGTTCGAGGCCGCCGGCTACGAGGTCACGTTTTTCGACGCCGGCCACGTCCCTGGCAGCGCCCACGTTCTGATCGACGACGGCGAGACGCGACTCCTCTATACGGGCGACTTCCACACCGAGCGACAGCGGCTGCTCGCCGGAACGACCGCCCGCATCGAGGCTGACGCCGTCATCTGCGAGAGTACCTACTCCGACGTCACCAGGCCGCCCCGCGAGGAGATCGAGGCCGCCTTCGCCGAGAGCGTCGAAGCGACAATCTGGGGCGGCGGCACGGTCGTCGTCCCCGCGTTCGCGATCGGACGTACCCAGGAGATGCTCTGTCTCTGCGAGGAACACGGCCTCGAGTGTTACGTCGACGGGATGGGGCAACGCGTCACCGAGATATTCCTGCGGGAGGGCAACCGCGAGTTTCTCCGCGATCCCGATCTCCTGCGGCGGGCGAAGGGCAACGCCCGGTTCGTCGACGGTCGCGACGGACAGCGAAAGCGCATCGCCGAACAGAACACGGTGATCGTCACGACCAGCGGGATGCTCCACGGCGGCCCCGCGATGACCTACGTGCCGGCGATTCGTTCGCACCCGGCGAACAAGATCACCATGACCGGCCATCAGGTCGAGGGGACGCCCGGCCGCGAACTGCTCGAGACTGGGAGTGCCGAGATCGACGACCGAATGATGCGGGTCAGCGCGCAGGTCGAACAGTACGACTTCTCGGCCCACGCGGACCGCGAGGGATTGTTCGAGTTCCTCGAGTCCTACCGTGATAGCGAGATACTGGTCAACCACGGGGACCGCTGTGTGGCGTTCGCCGAGGAACTGCAGGCCGACGGGTTCGCGGCGACTGCGCCCGAACTCGGGGAGCGGGTATCGGTGTAAGCATCAGTATCTGGATCGGTTCGAATCGTTAGCAAGCGGACAGCTTGGCACCGTCTAGTTAGCGCAGTTTGCGAAACGAGCAGGTCGTAGAGTTAGTTTGGATCAATGCTCGCAGACCTGCTCAGCGAGAGCCACACGGCGGAATTTGATGACTGTTGGTAGCGACCCAGACCGTTTCCCCCTCACAGTGATAGTTTGATACTGGTTGGCACCGTCGTTGAGGGCATGACACCTCCCGGTCGTTACTCACCTCCGCTGGAGTGGCCCCTATCGACTCGAGGTGAGCCTCGATGCCGATGACCCGTGTCCTCGTCGCCTACGGCTCGAGCGAGGGACAGACCGCCGCGGTCGCCGAGCGGATCGGCGAGATACTCGAGACGGAGGGCTGTGACGCGACGCTGGTCCACCTGCAACACCCGCCGTCGCCCCTCGAACCGGCGGTCTACGACGGCGTCGTTGTCGGTGCTTCGGTCCACGCGGGGTCCCACCAGCGCTACGTCGAGTCGTTCGTCCGGAGCCACCGGGAGACGCTGAACCGACGGCCCACTGCGTTTGTCTCGGTCAGCCTCTCGGCCGCATCCGACGACGCCGAGCGTCGGGGGACGGCCGACGAGTTGCTCGATGGGTTCCTCGAGAAAACGGACTGGGACCCGGACGGAACGCTGTCGGTTGCGGGCGCGCTGAAGTACAGCGAGTACGGGCTGTTCACCCGGCTCCTGATGCGCCGACTGGGTGGCAAAGAACGCGGGGATACGGACACTTCTCGGGACTACGAGTACACCGACTGGGAGGCGGTCGAATCGTTCACGCGGGAGTTCGCGACGCTGGTCGACGGGGACTGATACCCGGCAGTGCCCGGACGGTCGCGCCGAGAGCGTGTTCGAGTCAGACGAACCCGATTGCACTCACCACGAACGCTGCCGCGAGTATTGCAGCGAGGACGGCACCGACGGCGAGTGGCACGTTCTCCATCGCCTTCTCGTACAGCGCCATCTCCTCGTACTCCCGACGGAACGCCTCGCGGTTCTCCTCGTCGTAGAAGTACTTCGTCTCCAGCGCGAACCGCTCGGTGACCGCACAGCCCGTACAGACGGGGTCGTCCTCGAGCCGTTCCGTTCGAACGTGCTCGTCGCAGTTGATGCTCCCACAGTTCGGACAGTAGGTCAGTCCCTCGCCGTGCTCGTCGTCGGCCGCGGTTCCGCAGTGGACGCACTCACCCAGGTCGTTTCGCGTCGTCGTTCGGGAGGGGCCAGCGGCGTAGTACGCGAAGCGGTAGTCGTACTCGCCAAGCGAGAGCAGCGAGCGCACGTGGGGAAGGTAGACCGGATCGATCTCGTGGACGGTGATGTCCGAGCGGTTGGGAGTACAGGTCTTCTCGTAGTCGACGTTGTTGTCGCCGGTGTAGTGGACCGTCGTCGTGTGTGCCTGTCGCAGTCGGTCGATCGCCCACTCCTTGTACTCGGTCTCGGTCTGTCGGAATCGCTCGTGCTCGAAGTCGTCGAACGTCCGCTCGAGGTCGTCAGATCGCTCCTCGAGGTCGATCCTGGCCCCGCTTGCGTCCGCGTCTGTCACGAGCGACTGGACGTCGGTTCCCGGGACCAGGGGAGACTCCCGGTCCGCACGCAACACCAGGTTGGTCGTCTCGTCCAGGCTGTGAACGACGCCGACGGAGGTCTCGAAGGTCGCACTCGTTCGAGCAGTGACCGTCACGGTCGGCTCGAGGACGAGTCGTGTTTCGGGTGTCGGCAGAGTGGCAGGGTCGAGCCCCTCGATTTCCGCGACGGCGTCGAAGACTGGGGCGTCCCTGTCCGCAGTGGGGTGGGTAGGTCGAAGCGCCTCGTCACAGAGAATCTCGATTCGGCCGTTGTAGAGGTCCATCCCGATCTCTTCGCCGATCTTCCGGAGGTCCCTGCCGTCGAGCAACTCGACGCCACCCTGGGTCCGGGTCCCGAGCGCGGCAGCGTACTCTTCTGCAGGTCCGGTGAACCGACCTGTGGTGACGACCATCCCCCGAACGGGACCGTCGTAGTCGTAGGTCGCGACCGCCGAGTGGAGTTTCTGGACGACCGGCCGGCTCACGGTGTCCGTATGTTTGCACTCGACGACGACGGCGCGACGCCGTCCGTCGACGACCTCCTCCATCAGGATGTCCCGTCCCTCGTCTGCCGTCCGTGCCGACTGGCGGATGTTCTCGTAGCCGAGGTGGCGGAAGACGTCCTCCATCAGGTCCTCGAACTCGTACCCCGAGAGCGCGTCGAGTACGGCCATTTCGTTCACGGTTTTCTAGAGGTCGACGGAGGTTAGCCTTTCCGTCCTCGAGTTGCCGACCACCACACCCCCGAAAGCGGCAGCCGTTGCCGCCCCGCCAACGCCTTTTTGATGGTTCGTGGTCCGGCCGGTATGACCGATTCCGACCGCGGTCGGCCGTTCGACGCCGAACCTGCCCCGGACGACGACGTCGAACTCGAGGACGCCGAGGAGCAGGCTCTCCACGAGATGCAACTCGGAATCGAGTACATTTATCGTGCGTACGGCTGCCTGCTCGAGTTCCACCACCACGTCGGTCGCGGGATGAATCGGATGAGCGACGCGGAAGCGAAACTCAGGGAGGCCGGCCACGAGGAGTGGGCCGACCGGTTACACGACGACCACCTGCCGGCAGGCGCGATCGGCGATCGGTGGACGTTCGAACTCGTCGACGAGTTCGCCGCCGAGTTTCTCGACGAGATCGACGACCTCGAGGGTTCGATCAGGGACGATCTGGCCGACGGGGTTCCCCACGTGACCGAGCGCCGCCACAAGCGCCAGCTCAGGGAACGTGCGGACTGGGGTCGTGCGGGCGAACGCGGAGCCGACGATACGGCTACCGATCACGAGGTCGAGACCGACGGTACGGCGACCGACCGGGAAGACGAAGCCGACGACGGACCCGAGTAGTCGGGACGGGAGTCCTCGGGCGATGCGAGGGAGAAAGCGGGACTGAGAGTGAGAAGTATTTTCGCACCGCTTCCCGTATCGCCGTCTATGACCGAACGGTACGACGCCATCGTCCTCGGGGTCGGCGGCATGGGAAGCGCCGCCGTCGCCCACCTCGCCGACCGCGGCGTCGACGTCCTCGGCCTCGAGCGGTACGACGTGCCCCACGACTACGGCTCCTCGCACGGCCGCAGCCGTATCTTCCGGCTCGCCTACGGCGAGGACCCCGCGTACGTTCCGCTGCTCCGGCGGGCCGACGAGCTGTGGATGGAGTTAGAAGACGAGCACGACGAGCAGTTACTGTGCCGGACCGGGTCGATCGACGCCGGGCCCGCCGACTCCGACTTCGTCGCGACCTCGGCCCGGTCCTGCGAGGAACACGACCTCGAGCACGAACGGCTCTCGAGTGCGGAGTTGTCGGAACGGTATCCCGGCTACGAGCTTCCCGACGAGTACGAGGCGGTCTTCCAGCCCGACGGCGGCTTTCTCGCTCCCGAGAAGTGTATCGTCGCCCACGTCGACCGAGCCCACCGCGCGGGCGCGACGATCCGTGCCCGGGAACGGGTCGTCGACTGGACGCCGACCGGGACCGACGACGGCGTCCGCGTCGAGACCGATCACGACGCCTACGAGGCCGACGCCCTCGTCGTCACCGCGGGTGCGTGGGCCGCCCGCTTCGTCGACGAACTCGCGGGCGTCCTCGAGCCGGAGCGACAGGTCGTAACCTGGCTCCAGCCCGAGGAGCCGGCGCGGTTCCAGCCGGATCGGTTCCCGGTCTGGAACCTCGAGACGCCCGACGGCCGATACTACGGGTTCCCGGTCCACGACCTCCCCGGGTTCAAATTCGGCAGGTATCACCATCGCGAGGAAATCGTCGATCCCGACGCCTTCGAACGGGAGCCGACCCAGGCAGACGAACGGCTTCTCCGGGAGTTCGCTGAGGCGTACTTCCCGGCCGGCGCGGGGCCGACGATGCGCATGGAGAGTTGCCTGTTTACGAACACGCCGGACGAACACTTCGTGCTCGATACCCTGTCCGACCACCCGCAGGTCGCGATCGGCGCTGGCTTCTCCGGACATGGATTCAAGTTCGCCAGCGTCGTCGGCGAGATTCTCGCCGATCTCGCCCTCGAGGGCGAGACCGACCACGACGTGGACATGTTCTCGCTAGACCGGTTTTAAGTAGAACCCACCTCAGGAGTAGCGGTCGCTCACCTCCAACCAGTCCGGCTTCGAACTCAAGAATACGAGTGGTCGGCCCGTGTTGTGGGTGAGCAAAACCGGTGAGAGTCCGACTTACCTCCACCGAACCATCCCCGAGAACGCGACAATCAAACAGGTCACGGTCGAGTAAGAACCCACGGGGAGCGGTTCGCCGCGTTCGGTATCGACACGGACGAGGACGTACCCGAGAAACCGGAGAATCCAAAGCGAGTCGTCGGGATTCACGTTGGCATCCTGCAGTACGCAGATAATACGGACGGGACCCCCGTTACGTCGCCAGATTTCCAGACCTCTCCGACGAACGCGAACGGTTGGAACGTGTCCGACGCGATCTCTCTCGGAAGAAACACGGCTCGAACGATTGGGGACAACAGCGCAGGACTGTCGCCCAACGCTACGCCGACCTGAAGCGGAAGCGCCGAGCCTTTCTCCACAAGTTATCCTCGGTTGCCGACGCCGGACTCGAGTTCTCGAGCGTCGGATTCGTTCGCCACGGTCGGATCGTCGTTCGTCCCCTCTTCCGATCCGATGTCGTTTGCCAACTCCAGCATCCAGTCGTCGGTGTGGGTGGGTTCGTTTTCGCCGGGCCACGGGTCGTCACCGTCACGGCCACCGGCACCGTCAGCCCCACCGTCGGCGCTCGATATCCTCACCCCGTCGGTATCGCTCCTCCCTGGTTCCCACACGGTGGTACTGCCGTGGTGTTCGTCCGCTTTGTCGCTACCGTCTCGTTCGCCCTCGCCCTCGCCCTCGTCCCCCCTCGCGCTCTCGCCGAGGACGGAGCCGAGCCGAGTACTGATCCGCGAGAGGAGGCCTCGGGCGGACGCCGGGCCCGCCGACACCTCGTCTGCAGTGTCGCCCGCTCTCTCCACGGGGTCGCCGGCGTCGGTGACGGCGGTCGGCGGCGACGGGGGATCGTAGACGTACGTCGTCCCGCCGTGGCGGACGACGTACCGGTCCGTTCGTCGATCGAAGAGGATCGCGGCTCCGACGTCGATCCCTAGCCCGGCCAGCTCCTCGAGGCTCTCGACGGTCACGGTGCCGTGACGTTCAGACTCGTCGGCGCACGTCGAGGGTGGCAGGCGGGCGCGGGTAATCACTCCTGCGTACTGCTCGTGGTGGTCGCGGTAGGCCAACCACTCGCGTTCGGCCCGCGTCGGCTCGGGCAGTCGGCGAGAAGCGACCGCCGTTCCGACCAGGCCGACGAGTCCGACTCCCAGCACCGCCGGGCCGCCGATCGACCGGAGCGGACCCGGGGTCGCAGGCGTCGTCACCGTCTCGTACTCCTCGTCGTGGGTTTCGTCGTACGTGTCCGCACCCTCGAGTTCGTAGGTGTTCCCGTCGTACTCGAGCGACACCGCGTACGGATCGACCGCTCTGCGATATTCGCCCTCGATCTCGCCTTCGATCTCCCGCTCTATCTCGAGGCGGATGTCGGTCTGGCCGGGGCTGGCCCCCAACTCGTTTTCGATCTCGTCGATGGCGGCCCCGACCTCGGTGACGTCGACGGCGAACGCCGCGTCGACGGCCTCGCCCGGCTCGACGCTCGACTCGTTTACCGACACGAGCCGCTCTTCCTGGTGCCAGTAGACGGTCTCCGCTTCGGGGTCCTCGGCGCTGTAGACGAGATCGACCGTCACCGTGACCTCCACGTCCCGTGCCGAATCGGCCTCGTAGCCGGCGGCGAACTCTCCCTCGAGTTCGGGGGCGATCGCAGCGTAGTAGAGTGGCTCATCCTCGAGGACGGTTCCGTTCGGGAACACCTCGGTCGACTCGGTGACGGTCGCCTGGTGGGAGAGTTCCCCCGTCGCCGTCCAGGCTGACTCGAGCCGCTGGTTGGTCTCGACGCCGGGTTCGGCGTAGGCACCGTAGCTCATCCACGCCCCCAGCGTGAGCAGGACGACGAAGGCGATCACCAGTGCCGTCCGATACTCCGCCAGCAGGGCGCGAAGCTCGAGCCATCCCGTTTCGGCCGTCCCGATCGGCTCCGCATTCGCGTCGTCGGTGTCGTTGGTTGCCATTGTCGCGTTTCACTCCGTATCTATCGCGAGCGTCTCGTCCGTCGATCGCCGTTCGGTCGGTCGGTCCGTCTCCGCCGGGCCGTTCGACGCTGCGCTCGAGGTTCGGCCGGCCCGAGCAGGCGACGACCGAGCCAGTAGAATCCACCGCCGAGGATGGCGAGGATGGTCAGCGCCGGCACCCACGGGTGGAGGTCGTACAGCGCGTCCAGGACGGGGGCCGGCAGCACGTACAGGTATCGGTGCTCGGTAACGTAGACCGGATAGTGGCCGGTCTCCGCCGGCGCTGTAATCGAGACCGGCACCGCTTCTGAGGACCGCGAACCGACGGTGGTCGGCCCCGACTCGGCGTCGACCCCTTCGCTTCCCGATTCCAGGTACGCGACGACAGGGACGATTCCGCCGTTGTCCACTTCGTAGGAGATTTCGTCGGTCGTTCCCTGTTCGATCACCATCGGTCGCTCGGACTCGAACTCCGCGCTGATGACGTCGTAGGAGTGGGTTCCTGCCGGCGCGATCATCGCCGCACTGGCGGCGACGACTACCAGCAGGGCGAGGATACCGGCGAGCAGCCGCGGGTCCAGCGTCTCGTACTCCGCCCGGTCTCCCGCCGGTCCGGGCCGCTCGGACGCGAGTGCTGACCGTCCCGTGGGTCGACGCCGCTCCCGGAGCGTTTCGACTGCGTACAGGAACAGCGACAGCCCCAACAGGAGATACGCGATTCCGGCCGTATCGAGGAACGCTCGAATACCGAGCGTCGTCGCGAGCCATCGTTGCCCCCACTCGAGTCCCTCGCCGATCGCCATGACGGCGGTTCCGAGGTTCGGAACCGTGACGACGTCGTCGTTTACCTGGAGCGCGACCGCGACGATCTGGCCGTCTTGAACCGGGGGCTCACCGCCGTCCTGGTCGGTGAAGGGATTCGCGTCTCCCTGGGTGACGTACCCCCGATCGGTCTCGGCGACGACACGGTGGGTCGTCAGACCCCCGCCTTCGATCTCCTGGGCGTCGAAAACGACGACATCGCCGACCGCCGGGTCGTCGGTGACTTCGCTGGGGACGGCGACGAACCCGTCGCCGGTCTCGATCGTTGGTTCCATACTCCCGGTTTCGACGAACCCCAGCAGGATCGGCTGGCCCAGCAACTGTCCAGCGAGCAACGCCACGAGAACGACGATCGCCACCCCCTGGAGCCCCCGGCTCACCCCCCGTCGGATCATTCCCAGTTGAGGCAATTACGTTCTATCATTTGAAGGTTTGGGACATGAAATATTTTGCGCACGCTCGAACTGTTCTACGAACGTAGGGACGACTCAGCGATACGTCCGCACGAGACGGACGGCCGCCAGACCGACGAAGATTCCGAGTGTGAGAGCACCGCTTACCGTTGCAACGGCTGTGGCTACCGTCCCGTGGCCAGACCCGAAGCCGCTTCGGTCCACGTCGGCCGAGTCGTCAGTTCCGTCTCCGGGGTTTCGGTCACCGGTTCCGGCCCCCTCGCGGACCGGGTCCGAGTCGGCGTCACCGGTGTCGTCGTTTGCGCTCACAGTTCCCCGTCGCTCCAGGGTCACGACGTGGTCGGTCTCGGAGACGACGGGGACCGCGTACTCGAGTGTCCGCTCCGTTTCGTTCACGCGCTCGAGGGCAGCGTCGGTCCATCCACTCTCGTCGTAGCGGTAGACGGCGATCGGGTCCGTATCGTCGTCGTCTCCGAGGATCGGTTTCGGCTCTTCGTGCAGGTCACGATCGACGACTAGCCGGTACTCGACGGTCTCGAACGCCGCCACGGAGTCTCCCTCGAGTGTGATCGTGCCGACTGGATCGTCGTCGGTGTCGGCGTCCCTTCGGAGCTGTTCGATGCGCTCGTCTCCGGTCGGCCATCGATTCGTCCCGATGGTGACCGATCCCTCCTCGCCTGCGGGTCCGATCACGACGCGCTCGAGAGTGATGCCGTCGGTCAGCGCCATCCCTGGCAGGTCGATCGTCTCCGGGCCACAACCTCCGGCGTTCGTGACCGAGACCACTCGAGTCGTCTTTTTCGGGGTCTCGACCGCTACGCTCGGACCGACCGGGCAGGGCGATACGGCGGATGCGCCGATCTCACCGTCGGAGATGTCCGTCCCGTCGGAAGCGTCCGGACGTTCGACACGAATTTTTATCCCTTCGATCAACGGGTCTATCGTCTCCCGATCGCGGGTGTCGACGGTGAAACCGACATCGAGCGAACGCTCGGGCTCGAGCGTCGTGCCGTCGTGTTTCTCGTCGATCGCCGTCCGGCTCCCGTCAGAACGGTAGAAGCTGACGCTAGCGGAGTCGTGTTCGAGCCAGATACGGGCACGCTCGTCGCCGGTGTAGTCGAGCCGGAACACGTCGTCGATGCCGGTGGTCGCCTCTGCCGGGACGCCGTCGCCCTCGAGGGCATCGTTGCTGGCCGTGAGATCGATTCCGAGTTCGTCGTTCCCGTCGAAGTGTGCGTATGCCCCGTTCGGTCCGTCGTGTGGCTCGATGGTAACGTTCTCGAGGACGCGGTCACGGTCATGGTCACGGTCACGATCCTCTATCACGCCAGGGCTGCTCCCGCCGGTCGCGGCGACGGTCAGCAACAGGACACACAACACGGCGAGTACGAGCGCCACCGCTCGTCGGCCCGTCGGTCCCCTCCTCGTACGGCGTCTACGATCTCGCGTCGACATGCGTATTCGGTGTGCTCTCGTATTCGAACTCGCGTAACTCACTGCCATCCCCCGGTTCTCCAGTCCGGACGGCCGGCCGTTCGTCGGGGTAGCGTTGCGTTCGACGACGGCGACGACGGCGACGACGGCGAAAGCCGTCGGCGGGAACGCGCCGGCGATCGGGTGTGGCGGGCAGTGGACACGTCGGAGTGACCACTGACGTGGCGACGCGACCGCCGATGCGAGCGGGTGAACGGGTGAGAGTATCGGTGATGGATGACGAGTGATCGGTGATCGGGCGTTCGAGCACTCCTCACGGCCGCGTCGTCACCTGCCTCGAGAGCCCCCAAGCTATCGAGGCGGCCGGTGGTTCGCTCACCGTCGCGTTCCCGCTCGAGGGAACCGCGGCTACCCGTATTGTAATACGGCCGTTGACTCGTGTCCGCTACGGGTCAACGAGAGATTCGCTCTCGTCAACGTCGCCGGAACCCGACGAGTTCCGGTGTGTGTGCAAGATCAGTGGTCTTGTGAACGCCGTGAACAGCGTGGCGTCGGAGACGCCGCGGGCAGACGGCGGAATGCTCCCGTTGCTCGAAGATAGTCCTACCTGTAACGATTTGCACACTGACCGCCGGTCAGTCTGGCGAGCAGGTACGCACTGACGTGCAGTGACTACTATCGATACCAAGGCGGATTCCCCGCCTCACCGTGGGCGGGGGCGATACTACTGGACAACAGTCTGCACACACCCGATCCCGTCTCGAGTACGATCGGTGTGTGTAGTGGTTTGTCCGATAGTATGAAAGGCAAAGAACGTCCGGGCTGGCCGTCCTCGATCAGCTTGGTCCGTCCGTGTCCGCGTGCAAGACGACGGGGTCGTCAGGATCGTACGCGGGCGTCGTATCGCCCGAGTCTTTCTCGACCGCAAGCCCGATGTATGCCTGTTCGCCGGTCGCTAGCTCGAGTTGCTCCTCGTCGCCCTCGAGCCGTGAGCCGTTGTCGGATTCGGGATAGAGGAATATATCCTCCAGAAGTGTTTCGTCGTCGTCCTCCGGGAACTCGGCCCAGAAGTACACGTCCTCCCCATCCGATCCGGCGTTCGTAATCCGGAACAGTTCGTCGAACGTGGTCACGGCACCCATATTGGCACCGTCTCCGGTTCCGTCGACGTTTGCGAGAGAGTTGATGTCGAGTGCGATCTGATTACCGACATCTTCCGTGAATTGCTCACTGATCTCGGAAACCTCCGGACCAAACTCTATACTGAGATACGCCTCGGCGTCGTGGGCGATCTCGACTTCGACGGTCCGTTCGGCCTCAACGGTGCTGAAGGCACCAGTACCGAGCGTCAACCCACCGGCGGCTACGCCACCTGCTGCAACGATAAACGATCTCCGTTTCATGAGTGTACCCGAGGACGGGGTTACTGTGCCTCGGCGTAAATCGTGACGTCTCCCTCGCTCTCACTACCGGAGGGATCGGTCGTATCGACGGTGACGTCGACGTCGACACTCTCGCCAGGGTTGAGCGTCTCGTCTTCGGGCAGCGTTAGCGTCACGTCAGCGTCCTCGAGGTGGACTTCCGTCTCGTTTCCGTCGTCACCGTTTTCGCCGAATTCGACCAGCACGTCGTCCTCGGTCCCCTGGTTGGCGATCGTGACGATCCCTTCGACTTCGGTCACAGCGTCGTCGTTGAAGCCTGTTCCACCACCTTCGGCCGTCACATCGACGCCGAACGCGAGTTCGAGTTCACTCTCCGTCGGGTTGGGATTGGCGATGAAGTCTTCGTCGCCAGTCAGTTCGAGGTAGGCCTGGGCGTCGCCTTCGACGTCGACCTCTACCGACCGCTCGGCTTCTACGGTCGAGAACGCGCCCGTACCGACGACCGCCGCTGCTCCCGATGCCAGTGCTCCCATTCCAATGACGAATTTGCGTCGTTCCATAGTTGGATGCTCCGTCTTGTCGTCTCGTGTTCGCGGGCGACCACAGCTGCCATCCACACGGACCAGCTCGATATCGTCGTTCGCCCGATCCCCACCGCGGGGATTACATCTCGGACAACCCTGCCAAGGGGTATTGTAATACACTCGTGGAGTTAATTTCAATTACCGAAGAACGATCGTCAACACTCGACTGACTGAACCGAACTGGAGTCGGCCATCCGTTGACCTGGTAGAGGTCGGACCCAACGACTCCGACTTGCGGTTCCGGTTCCAGTTGACTCACGGTCACCGAACTCGAAAACGCCGGTCGATGCCGGAATCGATCGTTGACTCGGCGTTAATAGCGTCTTGAACATCGCTTTCGCCCGTCGACCGTCGGCCGACGCCCGTCCGTTCGAGTATTCCACTCGTTGACTCGGTCTGAAACGTCGATTGTGAATTCCGCTCCGTACCGATTGGAACCAAATACTTATTTCTTGCATAACTATTTTACCAGTGAACGTAATATGGACTACCCGACATGGGGGTAACGCAAGCAGGCTCTACTGGGGAAACCGACACATCGGATCACGATACGGCCGATGGGGTGGCCGACACCGACACTGTCGGCCCTGCCGATGCCGAGGGTTCACCAGCCACCGAGCCGACCGACGAAGCGCTCACCGAGGACGAACTCTTCGAGATTCTTTCGAACCGGCGTCGCCGCCACGTCCTCCACGAACTCATGCGCGAAGGGGACGCGATCGACATCGGGACGCTCTCCGAAGAGATCGCCGCCTCCGAGGACGGCCTCGAACTTCACGAGGTTTCCAGCAGCGATCGCAAGCGTGTCTACACGGCCTTACACCAGTCTCATCTCCCGAAGATGGACGAGGCCGGCGTTATCGAGTTCAACCGGGACCGCGGGACCGTAGAGCCCACGGCAGCCCTCGAGGACGTCGAAATCTACATGGATGTCGTACGAGGACACGAGATTCCCTGGAGCGATTACTACCTCGGACTGACTGCGCTGGCTGCAGTTTTGCTCGCGGTCTCTGTGGTCGGTCCCGGGCCGCTCGCGGCGCTGTCCCCGTACCAGTGGGGCGCGTTCGTTCTCGTCTCCTTCGGGGTATCGGCCGTCGCACACCGCTACTACGCCCGCCGAAATCGGCTGGGGATCACGGACGGCCCGCCGGACGTAGCTCTCGAGTACCGGGACGATGACGGTGCCTGACTCACGGCTCCGAACTCGAGTGCGAACGGACGGCCGGCCTCTCGAGTCGGCTTCGAGGCGTGTCGGCCGTTCGCGATGGACGACCACGACCACGACCGAACTGGAACGTGCCCAACGTAACCGAACGATCGCATGACACGGAAACGAAACCGACCGATGACAGGAACGAGACGTACCATACTAGCCATGCTTGCCGGCTCGAGCGGACTGTTGGCCGTCGATACCCTGGCTCTCTCGAACGCCGGGGCCGAGCGAGACGTCGAGATCGACGCCGTGGCGGACGAAGAGGCGTACCTCGGGCTGGTCGAGACCGGCGACTCCGACGATGGTGTCGAAACGAGCGATCTCCTGTTCGGGGACGACGACAAGCGGTTGCCGCTCGCGACGTTCGACGTCGCCAACCAACTCCCGGACGATATCCACGAACTCACGTTAGCGCTCGAGGACGACACGCTCCGGTTCGAAACCGAGGCAGGTACCGTAACCGACGACGGTACCCGACTCGAGGTCGAGGAGTTACGTCCCGGAACGGAGATCGGCGTCGGGATCGATCTGAACCTCGACTGTGACTGGTCGTGTCTCGACGAGCCGATCACGACGCCGATCGAGATCGTCGCCGACGGGGAGACGAGCCACATGGACACCGTGCGTACCCTTACGGTGATCTCCGGCGTCTTGCTCGTGTGCGATCTGCGCTGGTTCGGCTGGAACAAGATTCTCGTCGTTCGGAAACGACGCCAGCTGGACGAACACGGGAATGCCTATCTCGCGTTGCTCGTCGAACTCGTCCCCTGTGACGGCGACAAACGGCGGACCGAAGCGACCATCGACGCGAGTTACGGATCGCTCCCGACGCTTCGACTCCGGTTTCCGGACGCGCGGATCCCCGTCGACGATCGAGGTCCGAGATCGGCCCACCCATCCGCTCCCGATCGGAACACGACCGAGTCTCCATCCGCGTCCGACACCCGGTCCGACGAGGAGTTGCGGGACGCGATCACGAAAGCCCCGACCGTGACGGTCGACACCGAACTCGAGAGCGGTCCTGGTGCCAACGGGCGGGCGAAAAGCGAACCCGAAAGCGACGGCGAACCCGAGTCCCCCTCGAGCCACGACGACCGGTCCCGGTCGCTCGTCCCCGTCCTCGAGGTCGACCCGAACGGCACAGCACCCGGGACTGCGGCGAAATCACGACGGACCGAGACGGTCGATATCGAACTCGAGTCGGGCGACGACGGGAAATCGAACCCGTAACTGTTACTCCGCAACGATCGCTTCGGCGAACCGCGTCATCGCCGCCTCCGGGTCCTCGTTCTCGATCGAGACGATCACGTGATCCACGCCGTACGCGTCCAGCCGAGCGAAGTAGTCCCGGAACCACTCGATGCCGGCCCGATACCCCAGATGAAGCTGTTCTGGGCCTGTGGCGGGATCGTCGGCCACCTCCACGCGGACCGCCATCGCGTACGGCTCGTCGCCGGCGTCGGCCCGCCACCGCTGTACGTACTCCTCGAGGGTGCGCTCCGGCAGGTGATAGAACAGCCAGCCGTCCCCGTGCTCGGCGATCCACTCCCGTGACTGCCGGGCGTTCCCCGTCGGAAGCATCGGAATCGATTCGCTCGTCGGCTCCGGGACGATCTCGAGTTGGCCATCGAGTGATCCCCACTCCCCCTCGAGTTCGGGGCTCTCTGCGGTCCAGAGCGTCCGGATGGCTTCGAATCGCTCGCGGAACAGCTCCCCACGCTCTTCGCGGTCGATGTCGAAGGCGGGAAACTCCGGATCGCGGTCGCCCGACGCGACGCCGAGCACGAGCCGGCCATCCGACAGGCGGTCGACGGTGGCCGCCGATTTCGCGACGTGGATCGGATGCCGGAGCGTGAGGACGACGCTCGCGGTGCCCAGCGCTGGCTCGTCGGTATGGGCGGCGACGTGGGAGAGCCACGGCCAGGTGTCGAACGTCTGTCCTGCGTCGCCGAACGCCGGCCAGTAGGTCGGAACGTCGCGGGCCCAGAGTCCGTCGAATCCCAGCGACTCGGCGTGGCGAGCGAGTTCGAGTTCCCGGTCGATGTCGGGCGTCGACTGACTCGTTCCCGTCAGGGGGAAACCGAGGCCAACCGTCAGTTCGTCGCTCTCGAAGAGGCGTCGATACCCCGCGTTCGCACAGTCTACCCCGGTGCCGTTCGCAGTCGGCATTCGCTCGAGCTATCCGCTGTGGGGGTATGACGGTGACGGAACCGGCATTCGGCCGAGACGGTCGGGGCGGCCGGGACGACGAGTCGACGAGTCGGCGAGTCGGCGAGTCGACCGACTCGCTCGAGGCACTCGAGGCGCTCGGAGACAACCGAAAGAAAACGAGAATCGAACGGCGAGTAGCCGGTAGCAGCCAGTCGTCAATCGGCAGTCGGCAACCGATCAGTCGTCGGCGGGTGTCGCGCCGCTTCCGCTCTCTTCGGCCTGCTCTTTCGTCCAGGCGAGCTTGCCACCGGCCGCGAGGATGTCGCGTTCACGCTCGGAGGCGTCGAGCGTGGCGGTGTACTCCTCGTCACCGACACGGACCGTGAACTCTTCCTGACCGGAGGTGACGGCGTCGTAGACGTCGTCGACGATTTCGACCTCGTCGCCCTGGTCGATGTCCTCGTAGGTCTCTTCGTCGATCGTCAGGGGGACGATCCCGAAGTTGAAGAGGTTCGCGCGGTGGATTCGGGCGAAGCTCTGGGCGAGGACGGCCTCGATACCGAGGTACATCGGACACATCGCGGCGTGCTCACGCGAGGAGCCCTGGCCGTAGTTCTCGCCGGCGACGAGGACGCCGCCGTCGGCTTCCTTCGCGCGCTCGGCGAAGGTGTCGTCGACGCGGCTCAGAGTAAACTCGGAGAGCTTCTCGATGTTCGACCGGTACATCAGGATGTCCTGGGTCGCAGGGATGATGTGGTCGGTCGTGATGTTGTCTTCCATCTTCAGGAGTGCATCACCCTCGATGTCCGATCCGAGTTCGTCCCGGAGCGGAACGTCGCCGATGTTCGGGCCCTTGACGAGCTCGTCGTCGGGGGCTTCGTCGGGCGTGATGAGGTCCGTCTTCGAGCCGTCGTACTCGTCGGGGAGCTCGATGCCTGGGTCCTCGAGGTCGCCGAGTTCGTCGGCGAGGTCTCGGGGGTCGACGATTTCGCCTTTGATCGCCGCAGCGGCGGCGACTTCCGGCGAACAGAGGAAGACGTTGTCGTCTTCGATACCGGAGCGACCCTCGAAGTTGCGGTTGAACGTCCGCAGCGAGACGGAGTCGCTGGCGGGGACGTGACCGATACCGATACACGCTCCGCAGGTCGCCTCGGAGAAGTTGACGCCGGCAGCCATCATCTCCGCGACCCAGCCCTCGCGGGCGAGCATCTCGGAGGCCTGCTTGCTACCGGGCGCGACGATCATCTCCGTAGTCGGGTTGACCTCACGGTCCTCGAGCATCTTCGCGGCAGGGAGAATGTCCTCGTAGCCGCCGTTGGTACAGGAGCCGACGATGACCTGGTCGACGTCTTGGCCCGCGACTTCGCGGACGGGGACGACGTTGTCCGGCATCGACGGCTGGGCGATCAGCGGCTCGAGCTCCGAGAGATCGACGACGATCTCGTCGTCGTACTCGGCGTCCTCGTCGGGCTGGAGCTCGACGTACTCGTCGCCGCGGCCGACACGCTCGAGGTAGTCTTCGGTCTGCTCGTCGGTCGGGAAGATCGAGGAGGTCGCGCCGAGCTCGGTGCCCATGTTGGTGATAGTCATACGCTCGGGCGCGGTGAGCGATTCGACGCCGGGACCGGTGTACTCGAGAATCTTGCCGACGCCGCCCTTGACGCTCAGGCGTCGCAACAACTCGAGGATGACGTCTTTCGCCGTCGCCCACTCGGGGAGCTCGCCCTCGAGGCGGACGTTGACGATCTCGGGCATCTCGATGTAGTAGGGAGCACCGCCCATGGCGACGGTCACGTCGATCCCGCCAGCACCGATCGCGAGCTGACCGAGGCCGCCGGGGGTCGGTGTGTGCGAGTCGGAACCGAGCAGCGTCTTGCCGGGAGCCGCGAAGTTCTCGCGGTGGACGTTGTGACAGATACCGTTACCGGGTCGGGAGAAGTACGCACCGTATTTGCCGGCCGCAGAACGCAGGAAGCGGTGGTCGTCGGTGTTCTTAAAGTCGAACTGGTAGGTCTGGTGGTCACAGTACTGGGCGGCGATTTCGGTCTGGACTTCGTCCAGTCCCATCGCCTCGAACTGCAGCCACACCATCGTCCCCGTCGTGTCCTGAGTGAGGACCTGGTCGATCTCGATACCGATTTCCTCGCCGGTCTCGAGTTCGCCGTCGACGAGGTGATCGTCGAGAACCTTTTCGGTGAGAGTTTGTCCCATAGCACCCGAATCTCGGCTGTCCGGCCTGATAAAACCAGCGTGTTTCCATGAGGAACGACCGTGTTGATTTCGACCAGTGAGCAAGCCTTCCCGCAATTATTGCGGGTCGGCCGACCGGTTGGTCCTCGGCGCGGCCGGGGGGTGCAACCGAACGGATACCCTTTTTTCGCTCCCCGGGTACACACGGACATGTTCCGGTCCGGTGCGTTCGTCGCCGAGCACGTCTCGCCGACGACAGACGAGCAGGTACAACCCAACGGCGTCGACCTCACCCTCGACGTCGTTTTCGAACAACTCGAGCCAGGGTATCTCGGTCGGGACGGCAAACAGATCGGCGACCGGGTCGCCCGCCCGATGGAGGAACTCGAGGAGAAAAACCCCGACACGTACTACCTTCCGGCGGGAGCCTACATCGCACGTTACAGCGAACGTATCGAGATTCCCGAAAACCACGTCGGCTTTGTCTACCCGCGCTCGTCGCTGATGCGCAACTCGTGTATGCTCAACACGGCGGTCTGGGATGCCGGCTACGAGGGACGCGGCGAGGGACTGCTGCAGGTCCATCACGACATCCAGATCGAACGCGGTGCCCGGATCGCCCAGCTCGTGTTCGCGGAAGCCGACCACGAGGAGGTCTACGACGGAAGTTATCAAGGAGAGAACCTCGAGTGAGTCTTCACGCCGCGGTCGGTTCGGAAACCTCTTCTTTTGTTTCGTGATGAAATCCTCGTTTTTATCCCTCTCCACAGCTCTCCCGTCGTCGGCTCCTCGCTGACACCGACGCCGGCAGTCTGGTCGCCCTGGCTGGTTGTACGACGGTCTACAGCACGCTGCCGAAAGAATCACCTACGCTCGGACGCGACGGCGGCGTATTCCGGCCGTTCCCGCACTCGCTCACGCGACCGCAGAGTTGCTCTACGACTTCGCCGACGAAGCCGGCGAAGCCGGCGAGCACGCCGCCGACGCCCTCGAGGTCTGGGGTCGGATCGACGATCACGATCGGTTTCTCGGGTACGATCGGCTGTGGTTGGAACGCCGTGTGGAGTACGCCGAGGAACGCCCGTGGGAGTCGCCACCGGTGACGCCTGATGCGTGTCGAGCATCGAGAGGATCACTTTTCCCCGCTCGAGACGAACGACGGGTATGCGCGGTGATCACGGATGATGGCGACCACACACGTTTTCGTCGCGCTCGCTTCCGTCGCGCCCGTCGCCGCGGCGATCCCGGAACTCCGAGTCCCGCTGGCGGTTGGCGCTCTTCTCGGCGGGATCGCTCCCGATTTCGATGTCGTCCTCGAGCATCGCCGAACCCTTCACTTCCCGGTGTGCGGCCTCGTCGTCGCCGCCTTCGCCGTCGGGGTTGCCGTCGTCGCACCCTCGACTCTCACGGCCGCGGTCGCCGCCTTCGCCGTCGGGGCCTGGCTCCACGCTGTGAGTGACGCCTTCGGTGGCGGCCCCGAGATGGACCCGTGGACCGATCCCAGCGATCGTGCTGTATATAATCACGTGCGCGGGCGCTGGATTCGTCCCCGACGGTGGGTCCGCTACGACGGCGCACCCGAAGACGCGGCGCTCGCAGTTGCTCTCGCGGCTCCGTCCCTGGTCGTCTTCGACGGGTGGCTCGCTGCCGTCGTCGCCGCGGGCGTCACGATCTCGCTGCTCTATGCGCTGGTTCGTCGTCGCCTGGTCACCTGGACGGCAGAGTGTGACCGACTCGAGTAACGCGGCGCGGACGGGCACCGATGCTTGCGACTGCCGGCCGCGAGTCGG
The DNA here is from genome assembly GCF_000337895.1 of Halobiforma nitratireducens JCM 10879. Lineage (GTDB taxonomy): Archaea > Halobacteriota > Halobacteria > Halobacteriales > Natrialbaceae > Natronobacterium > Natronobacterium nitratireducens. The sequence continues at coordinate 4,804 of NZ_AOMA01000146.1, read as the reverse complement.
AACGCTGATACCAGTTCCGTCCAACCCGTCCGGTATGGTCGATCAGTTTATCATGCAGACCGTCCACCTGATCTTCGCATCGGTCTGGGCGGGCAGCGTCTTCTACGTCGCGTTCGTCGTGCTCCCACTGGCTCGTGACGGACAGTTCAACACCACGGCACCGCTCGAGACGATCTCGGGGAAGTTGACGACTATTTCGCGGGTGAGTGCGCTGGTACTCCTGCTCTCCGGCGGTCACCTGGCGGGGACCCGCTACACGTCGGAGTCGCTATTCGGGACGATCAACGGCCAGTTGGTGTTGGTAATGGTCGCACTCTGGCTGATCCTGGCGGCGCTCGTCGAGGTTGGCTCGAAGCGGTTCGAGTCGGGGCTCAACGGGAAGAAGCTGCGTGAGCCGGCCGCCGATGTGCTCGGGCTGTACCGGGCAGCCGCCGTCGTCGCGATCGCCCTGCTGGTCGTCTCCGGCGCGATCACGACGAACGTCGCCACCCTCATCTAGCGGGGTTCCCGCGGTTCCGAACGGTTCGATAGGTGACGAAAATTCTTACAAAAGATACTTAGTCAGTTACTGTAAGGTACACCGCATGATGGCTAGGGGGAAAGACATGGCACTCTCGTTGCTGGTGGTCGGGACGGCTGCGGTTGCCGGCTACGTGCTCCGTTCGCGACGCTCGAGCGACGAGGACGGCGGGTCACGATCGAAGGCGAACCTCGGCGCACGGATCGTCGACCGCTCTAACGTTCCGCACGGAGCGACGATCGTCGACGCTTCGTCCGACCGGCTCGCGGACATTCCCGGCGCGCGGCGCGCGATCGGCCGCGCGGTTCGGAACGACGCCCGCGAGGAGTGGGCCCACGTCACGCTCGACCGGGACGGTGCCTGGTCGATCGTCGACGCCGTTCGGAACTCACTGCCGTACTACGACGGCGGCGAGACGGAGTACAACGGGGTCTACGTTCGCCACGGTGATCGCGTCGTGTTGCTCGATGCGATCGGCTGGGCGCGACTCGAGCAGCCCCGGCACTGAACCCTGACTCCGGTCCCGACCCCGACCCCGAGGACGATACGGGGACGCTCGTCGGCACTGGACACTGAGTCGCGGCGGTTCGCGAGAGTCGTCACTCTCCGGTTCGGCCGTTCGTTCTCCAGTTTCTCCGTCCTCTTCCTCGCGCAGAATCACAACCACTACCTCGGTTCCCCCCGGAGCTACCGCCATGCAACTGGGCGTCATCGGACTCGGACGCATGGGCCGGATCGTCGTCGATCGACTCCTCGCCGCTGACCACGACGTCGTCGCCTTCGACATCGACGACGACGCCGTCGCGGCGGCCGCGGAGGCCGGCGCGGAACCGGCCGACTCCCTTCCCGACCTCGCCGAAACGCTCGAGGCCGGAGACGGCGAGGGCAAACACATCTGGCTGATGGTTCCCGCCGGCGATGCCGTCGACGCCGCCCTCGAGGAACTCGACCCCCATCTCGAGCCCACGGACGTGGTCGTCGACGGGGGCAACTCCTACTTCGAGGACTCCGTTCGACGGGCCGAGTCCTGTTCCGCCAGGTACCTCGATTGCGGAACCTCGGGGGGGCCGGCGGGTGCGGAACTCGGCTTCTCGCTGATGATCGGCGGTCCCGAAGACGCCTACGAGGAACTCGTGCCCGCATTCGACGCGGTTGCCACGGGGCCGGACGGGCACGAACGCATGGGACCGGCAGGATCGGGTCACTACGTGAAGATGATCCACAACGGCGTCGAGTACGCCCTGATGCAGGCCTACGGTGAAGGGTTCGAACTACTCCACGAGGGCCGGTACGACCTCGATCTCGAGTCGGTCGCCTCGGTCTGGAACAACGGCGCAGTGATCCGATCGTGGCTGTTGGAGCTCTGTGAGGAGGCGTTCCACGAGGAAGGGTCGGACCTCGGCGACGTCGCCGACCGGGTCGAGGGTGGCTCGACGGGCACCTGGACGGTACAGGAGGGACTCGAGCAGGAGGTCCCGCTCCCGTTGATCTACACCGCCCTGGGCGAGCGGTTCGGGTCGCGCGCGGAGGACGGTCGGTTCTCGCGACGGCTCGCCAACCGGCTCCGGTACGGGTTCGGACGACACGAGGTGCCCCGGCGGTAATTCGTCGCGTCCGAAAAATTACTGTGGATTCGCCGCCGACCGAACCACGAAACGGAGACGGTCGAAACTGTTTTGACTCATTCTCGAGTCTGAAGCAGCCATTTCGAATCGGAGACGGAACCATACGACGACTCGTACCGTCATTCTATCTTGGCGTTTCGAGATGGAATTTTGAGGAATATACTTTACTGGTGCTCGTGTATCGGGTGCTATGAACCCATCCTCGAACCCGACGGCGACGGTAGTAGCAGACGGCGACCGACGGCCCAGTATGGCGATCGTCGACTTCGTTGCCCGCGAAACCGGTACCGACGCCGTCGAACTGTCCCCGCTCTACGACGCCGTCGATCCGGACGCCCTCGACTCGCTTTTACGCTCCGACGGGTTCGCTGCCCTCGAGTTCGAGTACGAAGGGCGGACGGTCGAGATCGAAGATGCCGACGGCAGCCTCCGGATTTCGTTCGCTGACGGTACCGTCACCGCCGAGGACAGCCAGGCGACCGTCGACGCTGGCTCGTCGCCCTCGCTGTAGCGGCTCACTGACGATCCTCGCCACCGAGTCGACGTTCCCGTTCTCGAGTGTTCGTCGTGGTGGGGAGTTCTCGGGGTACGGCCGCCCGATTCGGACTCGGTCGATGGTTCCTGTCACACGGACTCGTCTCTCGAGTTCGACGGGCGATACGGAATCGCTGCGTCGAGGCCGACACAACAGGCGACGGAGCTCGTTTCTGCCCGTATTTCGCGGACGTGTCGTCTCGCTTCCCGACGAGTAGCCTCGCTTACGTCTTCCAGTTTCGCGGGTTCGGCAGTTTGGTGCTTCGCGAGTCGGCCTCGAGTGGGGCGATCCGTCGCCTCGAGCCGGTCGTGAATGGATTCGTCTGCGGTACCACCGTCGGGAGAGGGCCGGTTCGGTACGGGCGGTCGATCGAGCCGTCGAGACCCCGTGAGTCGTCGGTCGTCATAGCTGTTTGCTGGAACAGCGAGCGTCCGCACCGCCCTGCTTCCGGCGGAGAACATACCCGTGCCGTTCCTGTGACAAACAGCACTGGTTGTACACAGGGATAAAAACAGTCAAACGGACAGAAAGCGTCGTCGAAAAGATGCGTCCGAAGGTAGCCGACCGGATGACGACAGTCGACAGGTACGTCCTCGAGTTGTTGTCCAACGAGGGGGGGGCTCACGAACTCGTTCTGTCAGTTCGGCTGATCGCAGAGAACACGGGCTGGAGCCGACAGACCGTCCGAGAACACCGATGACGCTGTGTGAACACGACCTCCTCGAGTACTACGACGAAACTGGCGGGACCTACCGGCCGTCGGATCGTGGCCGAGTCTCTCGAGGCAACCTCGACGCCACCGAACTCGAGGACGACTGACACCGTTACACGGGCTCCCGAAGCGCCCAGACATCAGCGGTCGGCTCGAGGTCGCTGGGTTCGCTTCCCCGGTCGGTCAGGATGCCCGCGTGGTACAGCATCGCCTTCAACTGGAAGACCGTCGGCGAGTGGTAGATTTCGCCGTCCTCGAGCGAAGCAAGCCGGAGGTCCCCGTCCTCCGTGAGCACCCGTCCGCGGACGGCTTCGTCTCCCCGGACGAACAGTTCGATAGTGAACGAGGGATAGAGTTCGTGGAGCCAGTCGACGACCTCGACCAGCGACGGCTCCGGGATACCGTGGTCGTGCATGGCCTGGAGTTCCCGGACGAGCAACTCCGTCGCTTCGTAGTCGAACACCACGCGGCGGGCCAGTTGTCCCCACGCCGGCGCGAGGTCGGCGAACCGCTTCGGCGAGCCGTGCCACGCCGCGAACTCCTCGAGGGCCCCTTCGACGCTCCCGTACCGGGCCTTCGCGAACCGGACCACCTCCTCGCCCAGCGGGGTCAGTTCGACCCTGGCGTCGGCGACGATCAGTCCGAGGAACGCGGCCCCGCGTCGGGCCTCCGCGACCGCGTCGACGACGTCGTATTCCGACAGCACCGTCGCGGTATCGCCGTCCGCGTAGTGTGCGAGCGGGTAGCCGAGGTAGTTTTTCGGGTGATTGAGGCCGAACGACTGGTCGGCAACCCCCTGGGCCCCGGCCTGGAAGCGGATCGCCCGCGCGGCCGTCGTCGTCCGATTGCCGACGACGCGGGGGACCTCGAGCGGTTCGACGCCGCCCGCGGGATCGACCCCGAGGACGCCGACGTTCAACTCCCGTGCGAGGGTTCGGTCCGGTTCCGAGATCGCGCCGACCGGTGTGGCGACGTAGGCGACGTTGGCCTCGCCGAGGCGGTCGTGGGCCTGAACGATCCCGCGTTCCGTGTCGACGCCGCCGCTCGCGTACCCCTTCGCTTCGACGGCGATCAGCGGCGGCTCGTCGCCGATCCGCTCGACCGCCAGCAGGTCGGACTCGAGGGTACGGACCCCGACCAGGTCGGGGTAGCCGCTCCCGACCTGGACGTGGTTGAACGGTGCCAGCAGGTCCCGGACTGCCGGATCGATCGGTCGTCCGGGTCGCCACTCCGCCTGGGAGAACTGGGTGTCGGTGACCGCGTACGACCGACCGTCCTCGTCGCCCGGAAAGAGCCGCTGCTTGGCACGGGCGAGTACCTGGGGTTCGGCCAGCGACCGGGCCGTGCTGCTCATACGGGCCGAATGCGAGCCCGCCCTCATAACAGTAGTTCTGTCTCTTATACACATCTCT
>NZ_AOMA01000145.1 GCF_000337895.1 Halobiforma nitratireducens JCM 10879 | reverse complement strand
CGCTCAGAGATGTGTATAAGAGACAGGAGGAACTCGGCGCGTACGGAATCGACCGAATGGACGACGAGGGCATCGAGCGGTTCCTGGGAATGCAGAGCCAGGGAGTGCTCGGCCTGCCGACCGACGCCGAACCCTATCTCCTTCCCATGTCGTACGGGTACGACAGCGGGGATCGACTCTACTTCTACTTTCTCGTGGGCTCCGAGAGCCGGAAACGGGAACTCGCCGACGTTGCCGATGCGGCCACCTTCCTCGTTTATAACGCCGAGATGTTCCACTGGCGCAGCGTCCTCCTGACCGGACGGGTTCGAGAACGCGAGACCGGCGACGAGGACGGTTCAGCGACGCTCAGCGAGTCCCGGACACCGGCGTGGCGGCCGGAACTGCTCGAGACCGCAAGCGAGACCGAGGAGACGCGACCGTACGAGTTCCTGATCGAGGACTGGACGGGCCTTCGACACGACATCCAGCCGCCCGCGATGGATCAGCGCTCGAGCAGGGATGGGCGGGAGTAGCGTCTGCCGCCGTTCGCTCCGGGTTCTATCATCGCGACGGGCGAGGACCAACTGGGGCGGCGTATTTTGTATCCAGGCGTCGTCGTCTCCCTCGTGACAGACAGTCAGGACACCTTCGTCTTCGACGACGACTGCGGGTTCTGCACCTGGTGGGCCGAGTTCTTCGACGAGCGTACCGCCCTCCGGATCGTCGGCTTCAGCGACCTGACGCCCGAGCTACGGGAGCGACTGCCGGAGAACTACGAGGCCTGTTCGCATCTGGTCACGGACGAGTGGGTCTACTCCTGTGGCGCGTCGATCGAGGAAGCGTTCGTCCGGTCCGACGTTGCCAAACCGCTCCGGGACGGCGTCCTGTTTCTCAGGAACTTCGAGGACTACGGTCGCCTCCGCGAGTGGGGCTACCGGTCAGTCGCCGACCACCGCGCCCAGTGGGGCCAGGTCGTCTCGAAGACGCCACCGGTGCGGCGAGACCGCGAGGACGACGACTCGAGTTCGAGCGATCGATAACCCGGCTACGCCGCCGGCGCTCGCGTCCGGAGGTCCGCGAGGCCCACCGGATGGACGTAGGTGCCGACCCGCTCGCGGTGCCACCACTCACCCGTCTCCTTGCGCTCTTCGGGTGTCGTGTACCGGTACCGGTAGCGGATCGCGCGGACGTGAGTCGGCCGTTCGCCGTCCTCGAACGGCACCTCGGCGAGCAGCGACTCCGTTCGCGCGTCACGCTCGAGCAGTTTCACGAGCAGGCGGTAGAACCACGGCTGACGACGTGGCGTCGGCCGCATAGCCGCGAACCAGAGTTGCCAGTCGAGCCGCAAGTGGTACGGGGCGATCTGTGGCGGTCGACGGCTCGGATCGGTCGGTTTCCCCTCGAACCGGTAGGTTCGCCACTCGCGTCCTCGTCGGGTCGTTCGTCCGTCGTGCCCTGGATTACGACTCCGGTATGGCACCGTGAAGATCGTCATCGCCGACAGGACGACGAACGTTCCAGACCGCCAGACCGACAACCCGGACGTCAGGATATAAGTAGAGCAGGCTCAGCCGCTCGCGAAAGGACAGCAGGGACGTTCAGTTGAAACAATCTTACTTGACCTGCTCACCTTTGCAGACTGTCCCGGCTGTCGCTGGGAGCGGCGTCCAGGCTCTCACGCCTATGGTTCCGCTTCCTACGCACTTGGGCCGGCAGTACAACGTACCCTGTGGCACAGAGCGACCGTCGGATTTCCTGCGTCCAATGCTTGGTTCATGCTCTCATGGCATAGCAGCGTTTCAATCGAGTCAGTACAGGTCATAGAGGTCACAGAGTAGTGACCATTTTCTTGAGAGTGCGTCAAGATGTCCTCGTCCCTATTTGTTCCTGCCTAATCGCATACCGGCGAAAAACGACCTTGAGGCTCGAAATAGGACGGTGAATGCCGCGAGGGCGACGAGCATGCCGAGGACGATTTGTGATGGTTGTGATTCTGCGTGCACGAGGGTGGCGCCGGCCCAAATGGTACCTATGAGGACACTGGCAGCAGCCACAGCGAACACCAGATGTCGTATGATTGCGATTCGCACCGATCCCCGCCCCAGCGCGTCGATCCCACTCAACTGAATTATAGCGGCTTCCATAGCTAGTTGCAGCCCAATGACGAGTGAGACTCCGGGGATGAGAATCGAACCGGGGACAGTTGTCAGGGACTCCAGATTAAGGGTTTCAGCTGCGGTGCCGAGAATCACGTTGAGGACTGTCGCGACCGGAAAACCAATCAGGATCACGGTACCGACATAAGTCACGGTTGTGGTCACCAGGGACTGGTTTGAGACGGACACGTACATAGTTCGATTGTAAGCAATATATTCGTATCGGGATACCGTATCTTCAACCGAACGTAGCTGATATGTCACAGGTCAATATGATGCGGGTAGTGACGTACGTTTATAATCTGAGGAGAGTCACGAATGACGTACTGGACATTATTTTAGATAGATGCCATTGTATAGGATAACCATAAGACGAGGGGCCGGTGAGCGCGTGAAGGAACTGCAACATAATCATTTTATACTGATTTAGGAGATGTTCAATCGCGAGAAGCGAAAATTCGACTACTTCGACACACTTCTCACGTATGAGAATGTATTTTCTTCATTGAATACGCTGCAGCAGGTTCTGAAACGGCGGTCTACGTCCGAGGCACTTATTTAGACGGTTCTGTACACTACTGGGACACACAATGACCCCGTCAATCTTCCAAGGCCGGACGCTGTCGGAGGTTCTAAACTAGACTGTATCACTATGAAATAAATCATAAAAACTATACTGCCTCCCCTATATTTATCAAACATGGATTACACGAAATTTGGGAAATTTCTACTTACACTACTTGTAGCGAACGCACTCGCGATCATTATTGCAGGAATGATTTCACCTCCCGACCCGTTCACGTTAATTTACTATTATCTCCCATTAGTTCCAATTGTGATAGCCATCTCGTATCTGCTTGTTTACAGAATCGGATTCAGTTTCGTTACAGCTCGAATCTAATTTGATTATACGCACGTATGGTAGCCGGACTCCTGGGTCAGCTTCAGATATGATCCTGAATAATGGAATCGCACTACTCTCACTGTTATTCCCAACCCGATAACTTCGTCGAGAGACGATTGAGGCGCTCCTGTGCAGACTCTTTGCGAGACCGGATAACTTCGGGTGCCAATCACGATCCGGCGGCACAGCGCAACGAACACTTCTGTTCGTGCGTGAACGTGGCCGAGGCCGCAGTCCTTGCAGGCATCGTGGGTTCGTTTGACTCCTGTGCGCCAGTCGTATGTCTTGTCTAAGATGAATTGCTTGAGCTGAGCGTCTTCTCCATGTTCCTCAACACGGTCTTCAACCCTGTACTCGATGTCTTTCGAGCCGGTAGTGTTGCACGGATTGTACGAGGCGACTGGCACGGCCGCTGCGTCCAGCAGGAGGTCGTGCCAGTCAAGAATGTCGTAGGCGCTATCTCCGAGCATCCCAATCCCGTCGGACTAAAAAACGACGCACACCTCCAGGCTGTCTGTGACAAAGCCGAAACAGCCGTCGCTGCAAGAGGTGTAAAGGACCGTTCAAAAACCAAGTACTCAAACGCTCCCTCGGCGTACCACTCGAGCGGCAGGAGCCCGTCCTCGCCGGCCAGCGCCCGGAACTGGAAGGCTGCGACGAGGAACGCGAGCAGGTACAGGATAGCCAGCCCGCGCTGGAAGAGAAACCGGACGAGCCAGAACTCCTCGCCGTGAAACATACGGGAAGATGACAGGCTCCGACGGCTAAAGCCGTGGGTTTTCAGCTGCGATGGCCGCGGACTACTCGCGTTCGCCCTCGTACTCGGTGAACCACAAGCGGACGACCCCCTGCAACGCGCCGGTCGCACTCCCGAGGTTCAGTATCTGGTAGCCCGCGTCGACCTTCTCGTTGACGTCGTCCATCCCGAAGCCGAGGCCGCCGAGCGGAACGTCGGCCTCAAGCGCCTCCGTCCGTATCTCTTCGACCAGTTCTTCGACGTCCTCGTGGTCCGGTTCGCCGGGGTGGCCCGTCGCGACGGCGAGGTCCAGCGGGCCGGCGAAGACGAAGCCGAGTTCCGGAACCGCGAGAATCTCCTCGAGGTTCTCGACCGCGGTCGGATGTTCGACCGTCGCGCCGACGACGATTTCCTCGTCCTCGGTCGTCGCGTACTCGTTCGTCGTTCCCCACCGGCTCGCGCGGGGGTTCGCGAATCCGCGACGACCTGGCTCGCCGTCGTACTCGAATCGGGCTGCCTGAACCGCCTGCTGGACGTCGTCGGCCGTCTCGATCCGCGAGACGAACAGGTTCCGGACGCCGGCGCGAGGACCTTCCGGACCGCGCTGGGGTCGGGATCGGGCAGGCGAACGAGCAGTTCCGTCCCCGAGACGTCCGCAGCCCGCAGCAGTTCCTCGAGTCGGTCGCCGTCACGGGGACTCGGGCCGCCGTGCTCGAGGTCGATCCAGACGAAATCGAGACCGAGTTCGCCGTACAGTTCGACCAGCGCCGGCGAGTAGGTGCTCTCGAGGATGCCCAGCGCGACGTCGCCGGACTCGAGCGTTCGACGGAGCACGTTGGTTCGCGGTGAGGACGTCATAGGCGACGGACACCAGTGGCCAAGATAAACGTTGGCGGCGAGGTTGCGGGGAAGTATTTGTGTCAGCCGGACTGAATCCGTCCATGGAATAGCCCGTTGCACGCTTTCGAAATTAGCTCCGACCTATCGCGGTGTAGTCACTAGCGTCTAAAATAGTCACTTTAACTAGACTAGAAG
>NZ_AOMA01000144.1 GCF_000337895.1 Halobiforma nitratireducens JCM 10879 | reverse complement strand
CTCTATTGCTCCCGAACGAGCAGCTGCACTTGTCTTGCGGCAGTTCGAGGGCGACTCGTTCGACGCCCTCGAACGCCGCCTTCGGCGCAACCATTCCTTCAGGGAGGCACTGGACTATGTCGAGCCAGAGGATGTCCCCGACGGGACATCCCTCTGGCGGGCCTTCAACGAACTCCAACCGGACGAACTCCGCGACTGTCTCCAGTCGATGTGCGGCGAGTTGCTCGATGATCACGACCACGCTGGAGAGTTCATCATCATCGACGGAACCCACATTGCCGCCTGGGCAAACACACGTGAAGAGATCGAAAACGGCGATGTTGAAGGAGCGAGCTGGGGCAAACACGAAGGCTCGTTCTACGGCTATAAGGTGTTTCTCGTCGTTGACGCCGCAAGCGAGTTGCCGGTCGCCATCACGATGGAGNCTCCAGGCTGCACTGGCTGATGCCGGCTTCGACAGTCAGGACAACCGTGAGTTCTGCCAAGACTGCCTCGATTGTCCGTTGCTGACGTCGATTAATCCCCGCAGATCGTCGCCGTTAGCGACGATCAAGGAGGGAATCAAAGAGCTGTTCGAGGAACATGGCGAGGAAATCGACAGTCCTTACGACGCTCTGGAGCGACTCCCGCAGGAACAACTCTCGGAGTACGG
>NZ_AOMA01000143.1 GCF_000337895.1 Halobiforma nitratireducens JCM 10879 | reverse complement strand
ATCATTGGGTCAGCACTGCCGATAGGTGGTCAGTTTCTGGTCTGCCCGTCCCGTCCGGCGAACTAATCTTGAACGTGCAACAGGGTAATGGAACGAATTTCGATCGGCGACCTGCCCGCCGAACCGTACGACGAAAACCTCCACACCGACCGTCGGGAGCTGACGGAGCCGCTGTCGCTCGAGGGCGTCTCGATGGTCCAGTACACCCTCGAACCGGGCGAACGGTTCAGCGGCGCGGCCCACGCCCACCCGGACCAGGAAGAGGTGTTCGTCGTCCTCGAGGGCGAGGCGACGTTCGAGGTCGGGCGGGCGGCAGACGACGACGGGCCTCAGCGAGTGACGATTGAGGAGAACGAGGCGCTACGGTTCGCACCCGGGGAGTTCCAGACGGGGTGGAACGATGGCGACGACCGTCTCGTCGCGCTGGCGCTGGGTGCTCCCCGGGAGACCGGCGACGTGTTGATCGACCGCATCCCGGTGCTCGACGCAGCAGTCGCGTGCCCGGACTGTGGACGCGACACTATGCGTATCGTCTCGGCTGGGGACGACGCCGACACCGATGCTGACGACCAGGACAGGGACGGGGACGAGGACGGTGGCCTCGAGTGTCCGGACTGTGGCTCGAGAACGTCCGTCGAGTGAGGCCCGTGCCAGGGGATCGCAACGGTTCGGTCACGACCGCTCGAGTACCGTCCCATCCGCGACGGCGACCGCTCGGTCGTCACCGACCGAGACTGCATGCAGCGGTCCGGATGCGTCGGTTTCGAACGCGCTCCAGCCCGAGGGTCCCGTCCCCGTCCGTTCGTGGATCGTTCCGTCGCCAGCAGAGACGATCGCTCGCTCGGCCGAGCAGTCGATCCCCGTCAGCGCGGCGTCGGTAACTCGTTCCGGGGTCCAGGTCCCACCGTCGTAGCGGTGGACGACCCCGTCGTCGGCGGTAACAAGACACCCGCGTTCGGAGGCCGACGCCGATGCGGTCGCGACCCCTTCGAGGGTTCCGTCGGCCCCCTCGAGTCCGACCCGTGTGAACGACTCGCCGCCGTCGTCAGTCTCGAAGACGCCGTCGTTCGTGTCACAGCAGTAGCCAAGCGACGCGTCGACGAGGACGAGCGCTGCCAGACTCGAGCCGCTTCCCGGCGTCGTGGGGTCGTCCCACGAGAGGTCGCCGTCGACGTACCGACCGCGGAGTATTTCCCCGGAGCCGTTGCCAAGGAGGACGGTCTCGTCCCCGACCGATCCGCCGACGGCGATATCCAGCAGGGTGTCGGTCCGGCCTGCGGGTGCCGTGTAATCGACGTGCCGTCCCGTCTCGGTATCGATGCGGCCGACTGCTCCGCCCTCGCCCGCGATCCAGACGGCCCCACCGTCGTCCGTCGCGTCGATACCTCGAAGGTCGTTCCCCTGTGCCCCCGGGCCGGTCTCGAGGGGTGTCGTCCACTCCCCTCCGACCTCGGCGGCGACCAGTCCCCCGCTTCCGACGGCATAGACCGCGTCCGACCCAGCCACGACGACGTCCACGAGCGAGGCGTCGTCCGGGACGGGCGTCTCGAGCGGGGTCCAGCTCGGGGGTGGTCCCTCGTCCGAGTGGTCGGTTCCCTCGTCGTAGTCGTCGTAGTCATCCCCTCGATCTCCGGCGGTGTCCCTGCCTTCGCCTCGAGTGTGTTCGTCGTGGACGCCGGACTCGGCCACGGAACTGGTTTCGGACGCTGGCGCGGAGTCCCCCTCCTTTCCGGTCGCCGTCGCGGATGCGGTGGAGTGCAGTGGCGCGTCGCTTCCCCGGCGGGGACTCGTCTCGGACGACCAACCCCGCTCTCCCCTCGAGGCGGCCGCCGTCGGGCGGTCGTGACCGTCGGCCGACCGCCCCACCGCGTTGCGCTCGTGTTCTCGCAAGGTTCGGACGTACAGTGCGATCGGCGGCACGACGTACGACGCGATCGCGAGCACGGCGAACCAGTGATCGACGAACGTGAGGGTGCCAAACGCCGTCAACCCGGCCGTCGCGACGGCGTGGACCCACGTTCGGGTGTACGAACGAAAGAACGGGACGAACCCCGGCTCTTCGATTCGAGTGTCGTGTGTTGCCATGATCTTCCCGTTTCCCGTTAGCTCGGTACCTCGAGACTGGCAGCCCCAGCGACCCGGACGATCGCCACGGCGGACCGGCTGCTGTGGTGCGTTCCGGTACGAGCCAGCCTGCCCCGAGTCGTGGTTGGACCGGGCAGGCACAGCGATCCGCGGCGCTCCCGCTATCGGCGCGGCCGGCAAAAGGCTACTGCAGGGAGCATCCGACCCGAGTAGACACCGATCGGCACCTGCCATCGTAGCGGATCGAGACGGTCAGAGATACCCCAGATCCGCCAGCCGCTCTTTCGTCCCCGCCTCCATCGCGACGCCCTCGTCGTCTCCGGCGTCGACACCCTCAAGCGGTCCGAACCGCTCCTCGAGTCGGGCACGAAGCTCACGGACGCGTTCGGGTTCGTCGTCGCGTCGATCGGTTCGCTCGGCGGGATCGCTCCGGACGCGGTGTAACCGTTCGGAGCCGTCGCTGCCCTGGACGTACTTGTACTCGGACGTCCGGACCGCTCTGAGCCGACGGTCGAACGCCCGGACGTGCTCCGGAATCTCGTCTTCCCCGAAACGCGCCTCGAGACGCTCGATCGACGGCTGTGGGGCGACGTACTCCGCGAACGCGGCGTCACGGACCGTCGCGTCGTCCCCCTCGTCGGCTCCGGTTACGGCCGGCAGCATCGACCGCCCGGACCCCTGGTCGCGAAGCGCCGGGTCGTCGATACCCGCAGTCTCGAGTAGCGTCATCGGGAGGTCGAGCAACTGGACGAGATCGGTTCGCGAGCCAACCCCGGTGAAGGGTCCGCCGTGGGCGACCAGCGGGACGTTGAGTAGCGTGTCGTAGAGGTTGTACTGGTGGCCGAAAAAGCCCCGCTCGCCGATGTGTTCGCCGTGGTCGGCACAGACGACGAGCAGCGTGTCCTCCCACTTGTCGGCCACCTCGAGGGCGTCCCGGAGTGCGGCCAACTGGTCGTCGACGTAGGCGAGTTCCGCTCGGTACAGTCCACGAAGGGCCGCGAACTCGCGTTCGGAGAGCTCGTACTGGTCACAGTCGTAGGCCCGGGGGTCCTGTCGGATACCGGTCGCGTCCGCGTAGTTCGTCCCCTCTGGGAGGAACTGCTCGGCGTACTCCCGGGGCGGATCGTACTCGACGTGGGGTTCGATGAAGTTACAGAACAGGAAGAACGGGCGATCACTGTCCCGGCTGGTGAGCCAGTCGGCGATCCAGGTCGTCGACCGATCAGCGCCGTCGTCGCCTGCCGGCTGGAGGAACTCGCTGTAGAGGACGTTGGCCGCATTGATCAACGGGTTCCCGTCGAACAGACGATCACGGGCAGCCTGCAGCTTCTCCCGGCGATCCTCGCCGCGAACGACCGCGCCCATGTCGGTGTCGGACTGGATGTACTGCCACCCTTTCCGCAACTCGTCGAACCCACGGTGAAAGCCGAACTCCTCGGTGAGCCAGGTGTTGTTCGAGACGCCGACCGTCCGAAAGCCGGCGTCGGCGAACGCTTCCGGCAGCGTCCGAAGATCGGCCTCGAGATAGGGGTGACCGCCGTGAGCGCCGTGTTCCGAGGGGTAGGTCCCGGTGAACATCGAGGCGTGGGACGGCAACGTCCACGGCGCTGGAGCGAAGGCGTTTTCGAAGGCGACGCCCTCCTTGGCGAGTCGCCGCAGGGTCGGCGTCGTTCGTTCCCCGATACTCTCGGCACGAGCCGTATCGAGGACGACCAGTACCACGTTCTCGACGGTATCATGTGACTCGAGGTCACGTCCGTTGGAGTCCGACATCGGTGCTACAGCCCACTCCACCACTCACGGAGAAGGCCACCCACCCGGCCTATGCAGGTGTTTCACGATATCGTGACGCGCCGCCGGAGTGAGGATTGCCCCCGACGGTTAACACGGTCGGCGTTGATGCGACTGCTATGGCCGACGAAGTCGACGATACGGACGAACTGCCATCGACTGCCGGCGAGTTCGCGGACGAGTACCCCGATGTCTGGGAACAGTACGCCGATCTGGGCGAAGCCTGTGCGGCGAGCGGTCCCATCGACGGCGAGTCGAAACGTCTCGTCAAGCTCGGGCTCGCCGTCGCTGCCCAGTCCGAAGGGGCGGTTCACTCCCACGTGCGGCGAGCCCTCGACGAAGACGTGTCCCCGGAAGCGCTGCGGCAGGTCGCGATCCTCTCGATCCCGACCGTCGGATTCCCGCAAGCGATGGCGGCACTGAGCTGGATCGACGATCTGGTCGACGGTGACGACGGCGACGAAGACTGGTAACTGCTTCCGACCGCTGTCTCGCTCTCGAGGCCCTTCGACGACTCTAACACCGTGGCGTGCGTCGACGGAACCGAGCATGTGCAACGGGGACGGCGATAGCGACGGTGACACCCCCTCGAGTTCGGGGCCGAGATCGCTGCGGGCCTACCGGATCGCCTACGACGGCACCGACTACTACGGGTTCCAGCGCCAGCCGTCGGTCCCGACCGTCGAGGGCGCGATCTTCGCGGCGCTACGATCGCTCGAGGTCTTCGATCCCGAACGGGAGTCGACCGACACCGATGCCAACAGACCCGACGGCTACGCTGCGGCTGGCCGGACCGACAGCGGCGTCTCCGCCGTCGCCCAGACGATCGCCTTCGAGGCCCCCGACTGGCTCACGCCGCGAGCACTCAACAGCGATCTCCCGGCAGACGTGCGAGCCTGGGCCGTCGCCGACGCGCCCCCGGAGTTCCACGCCACACATCACGCGACTCGCCGGGAGTACACCTACCAGCTATACGCGCCGCCACTCGAGGCCGAGGGACTCGAGGACGACGGCGACGACACCGGTCACGAGGGAGATGGGGAATCGGACACCACAGACGCCTTCGACCTCGAGTGCCCGGCCCCGCCCGTCCCACCCACCGACGCCGCCCGTGTCGACGACGACCGGGTTCGGGCCGCTTGTCGTGCCCTCTCCGGGGACCACGACTACCACAACCTCTCCGCGGACGACGACCCGAACCGTACCGAGCGCTCGCTGACGATCACGGTGAGTCGCGACGGCGACTATCTCGTCTGTCGTGTCGAGTCGGACGGCTTCGCCCGGCAGCTCGTCCGGCGGCTCGTCGCCCTCGTCCGCGAGATCGGTACCGGGGAGTCGCCACTCGAGAAGCTCGACCGCGTCCTCGCCGACGATCCGCTCCCTGGTCCGGCGGGGGTCGGACCTGCCCCGCCCGAGCCGCTCGTCCTGACCGACGTCACCTACGGGGATCACGACCTCGAGTTCCGCGTCGATCCGGCGGCGGCCGAAAGCGCCCGAAACGTCTTCGGCGCTCGGTCTGTCGAACGGAAGACGGGCTCGCGGGTCGCAAGCCAGCTCGCAGCTGGGGTTTCCGCGTCCGGGTCGGAAGCACCGTTGGGGGTCGACTCGAGGTCGGAGCCCGACGACCGCGAGTAACCGTCCCCGTGACGGCTCGGCCGGCGTACGGCGACGCGGGGAGGAGAGCTTTTTAGGTCGGGGGACACAGTTCGGCGCATGGAACTGTCGCCGGAAGAGTACGGTGCGTACTGGCGTGCGTCGATCCGAGTCGCCGGAGGCGTGTTGATCCTCTTTCTCGCGGTGCGTCTCACCTCGCCGCTGCTGGCCCACCCCAATCCGGGTGCGATCGGCCTCGGGGTCTTCCTGCTCGCCGCGCTGGTTTTTGCCGGCTGTTTCGCCACGATGCTCGGCGTCGCCCGCGTCGTCCGGACGGCCGTCGACGCCGAGATGCGCGGGTAGACGATAGGCATACCCCGCTCCAGTCCCTCCCTGGTCGTATGGACGATGCTGACAGTCGGTCGGACGACCGGGCGACGGAAGACGAGATTCGAAACGCCGTCGCCGCGTTCCTCGAGCGGAACTTCCCACAGATCCGGGGCCACGGCGGGGACTTCTCCGTGACCGAGATCGATCTCGAGGAACGGCGGGTGTCGATCAATCTGACGGGGGCCTGCAACGGCTGTGGCGTCAGTTCGATGACGACCGAGGCGATCCAGCGGCGACTACCCGCCGAACTCGAGTCGATCGACCTCGTCTCGGTCACCACCGGCTTCGACGGGCTGGCAGAGGGCACGTCGCGGGACGTGCCGGACACGCCGTTCTAGCGTCAGCTGCTTTCTTCGCCGTCCCACTCGGCCGGCCAGATGTCCGCCGCTCGCATTCCGGGTTCGTACTCCTGGGCACGCAACGCCTCGCGGAGTGCCGTCTCGTCGATCCGCTCGATCGGCGTTTCGGTCGCTGCGAGTACCAGCAGCGCGGTCAACATGGCGTGTTCCCGCAGATTCCGCGGATCGACCTTGTCCCGGGTGTCGGCCGCGGTATGGCCCCACCCCCGTCCCCTGTCGCCGCCTTCGGGCGGGTCGCTGTGTAACTGCAGGGCGGGGATGCCGGCCCGGAGGAACGGCCAGTGATCGCTGAACGGGTGGGGGTCGTCGTCGCGAACGACCGGCTGTCCGGCGGCGTCGGTCACGCGATCGGCCAGTTCACCGAGCTCGTCGGAGCTGTGGGTCATCGCTACCAGGTTCCGGAACCGACCCGCACCGTCGACGTTGACGACGGCCCGGACCGACTCGAAGTCGAGTTCCGCGGCCAGCGCCTCCGCACCGAGCAGGCCGATCTCCTCGCAGCCGACGCCGACGATGCGAACGCGACAGTCGAGTTCGAGGTCGTCCGCGACGGTCGCGAGGATCGAGGCCGCGCCGGTGACGGTCGCGATCCCACACCCGTTGTCGAGCGCACCCTCCGCGATGTCGTGACTGTCGTAGTGTGCGACGACGACGACCTCCTCGTCGGTTTCCGGACCGACGACGCCCGAGACGTTCCGACTCGTGGCCGCTTCCGTCGTCGCCTCGACCGCGATGCGCGCGCGGGTACCGCGATCGGCGTATTCGGCGAGCCAGTCCCCGGTCTCGGCGCTGACGCCGATCCCCGGAGCCGCTGCCTCGTCCGCGAACTCGAGCGCGCCGGTCGGTGGCAGTTGGCCTTCGACGTGATTGACGAAGACGAACGCGTCGGCCCCGGCGTCGATGGCGTGACCGAACTTCTCCATACGGTGGACGAACCGCTCGCCCGGCGGCGTGGTCGTGCTCGCCACGGCGATCGCTCCCTCGAGGTCGTCGCCAGCCTCGGCGATCTGTTCGGGGGTGCCGTGGCCGACGTCGACCAGCGGCCCCTCGACGTCCCCGGCCGGCGAGTACGGCAGTGCGATCGCCGCGAACGGGCGGTTCGGTCCGTCCGACCGCAACACCGTGAACTCGGCGTGGCCCCGCTGCCAGCGCTGCATGGGGAATTCGCGGCGCTCGACGCCCTCGAGTCCCGCGTCCTCGAAGGTCTCGGCGACGATCTCGGCGGCCTGCAGTTCGTGTTCGGAGCCACCCATCCGGTGTGGCAGTTCCGTCAACTGGGTCAGTAGTTCCCAGGACAGGTCGTCTCGCCAGGCACGGCCGAGCGCACGCTCGAGGGTCGGATCGTACTGGTCGATTCGCGGGTCGTCATCGGTCGCGGTCGCGTCGTCGTGGCCGTCGCTCATGTGTCGCCGTTACCCACGAACCGACAAAAGCCGTCGGACGGCGGAACCGACGCGCCGGTCCGCCGACACGTCCGGGAGCCGACTTCGATATTCTTTACCACGTCCGTTTCCGAGCACGCAGTATGAGTTCAGTGCCTGACCGCTCGGAGATCGACGAGGAATACACCTGGGATCTCGAGAGTATCTACGCGAGCGACGACGACTGGGAGGAGGCATACGAGACCGTCTCGGAACGGATCGAGGACCTCGCGTCCTACGAGGGCCGGGTCACCGAGGACGCCGACACGCTGCTGTCGGTGTTCGAGCTATACGAGGAGGTCATGCGGGACGTCGAGATGGTCGCAGCCTACGCACGGATGCGACGCGACGAGGATACGACGGATCAGCACTACCAGGCGCTGACTGCCCGCTCACAGTCGCTCGTGGCCGACGCCCAGTCCGCGGCGTCGTTCATCGAGCCCGAACTCCAGGAGTTGACCCGCGAGGAGTTCGACGAGATGATCGAGGAGGAGCCAGACCTCGAGACGTACGACCACTACGTCGACGACGTGCTCCGGATGAAACCGCACACGCGGTCGGCGGAGGTCGAGGAACTGCTCGCGGAGTTGAGCGAGGTCACGGGCGCGACCGGGGACGTCTACAACATGCTCTCGAACGCGGACATGGAGTTCCCCACCGTCGAGGACCCCGACGGCGACGCCGTCGAGATCACCCAGAGCAATTTCACCAATCTGCTCAAACGTCCCGACCGCGAGTTCCGCCAGCAGGTCTACGAGGGCTACTTCGACGAGTGGGAGTCGATGCGAAACACCGTCGCGACGGCCTACAAGAACAGCGTCAAGGCCGACGTGAAACTGGCCCGGGCACGCAACTACGACACCGCCCGCGAAGCCACACTCGACGGACCGAACGTCCCCGTCGACGTCTACGACACGCTCGTCGACACCGTCCGTGACAACCACGACAAGCTCCACCGTCACGCCGAACTCAAACGCGAGGCCCTCGATGTCGACGACCTCCGGATGTGGGACCTCTACATGCCCCTGACGGGTGACGAAGGGCCGGACCTGGAGTACGATCAGGCCGCCGAGTACGTCGTCGACGCGCTCGAGCCACTGGGCGAGGAGTACCAGTCCCGCGTCGCCGAGGGCCTGGAATCGCGCTGGGTCGACGTCTACGAGAACGAGGGCAAGCAGTCCGGTGCGTACTCGGGTGGCACCTACGACACCCAGCCGTTCATCCTGATGAACTACCAGGACGATGTCGCCTCGATGTACACGCTGGCCCACGAACTCGGCCACTCGATGCACTCCGAGTTGACCACCGACGAACAGCCCTACGTCTACTCGAGCTACGAGATTTTCGTGGCCGAAGTCGCCAGCACGGTCAACGAGGCGTTGCTGACGAACCACCTGCTCGAGACCGTCGACGATCCCGAGTTCCGCAAGGCCGTCCTCAACGAGTTCCTCGAGCGGGTACGCTCGACGCTCTATCGCCAGACGCTGTTCGCCGAGTTCGAACACGAGGCCCACCGACTCGAGGAGGAGGGCGAACCGCTGACCGCGGACCGGCTGGACGACCTCTATCAGGGGCTCAAGGCCGACTACTACGAGCCCGCCGTCGTCGACGACCGCATCGCCCGCGAGTGGATGCGCATCCCGCACTTCTACCGGGCCTTCTACGTCTACCAGTACGCCACCGGCATCTCCGCCGCCCTGGCGATCACCGACCGCATCTTCGAGGACGGCGAGACCGCAGCCGAAGACTACCTCGAGTTCCTCCGACAGGGCTCCCGCGAGTACCCGCTCGAGTTGCTGCAAACTGCTGGCGTCGACATGAGCAGTTCGGAGCCGATCGAGCGCGCACTCGAGACGTACGGGGATCGACTCGAGGAGATGGAGTCGCTGCTGGACTGACGCGCTGTCCCGACCCCAACTGTAGCTATTTGTCTTTACTTCGTAAGTCGGCTAAAAGAGAGTCGAACCCGATCGTAGTCAAGTCAAACAGTTTTAATTATAATCATCAACGGACCGGAGACAACGAAGTCGTCGATTCGCAACTCGAGAGCGCCCAGCAAACCGATCTGTCGGCACCGCACGAACAATGAGTCCGAGACATCGCTCGACAGTTGAAAGCGGAACGGACTGACCGCGACTAACCCGCTACTGGAACCGGTGGGTAGCTGTCGGTGTCCCGGAAGCCATCTCGCCTCTCCCGAAATCCGACCGCGACCCAAAGGCACATTTATCGTCGGGGCCGTATCGGCGAACGTCAGGATGTCTCGAAGCCCGTCTATCCCCGACCGACCTCATCGCGATATCGATCCGGAGCTCCCCGACGACGAGCGACTCGAGGCGCTGCGGGGCCATTTCGAGGATCTCGTCGACGTGAACGACCAGCTCTCGGAGCAACTCGAGGAAGCGGAGCACCGCCGCCAGCGGCTCCGGGGGAAGGTCGACCGCGTCGAGCGAGAGAACGAGACGCTCAAGAGTTCGTCGCTGTACATCGCGACGGTCGAGGACGTGATGGACGACGACGAGGTCGTCGTCAAGCAGCACGGCAACAACCAGGAAGTGCTTACCGAGGTCTCCCCGCGGGTCGCCGACCGGGTCGATCCCGGCGACCGCGTCGCCGTCAACGATTCGTTCGCGATCCAGACGGTTCTCGATGCCGAGACCGACGCCCGCGCACAGTCGATGGAGATCACCGAACGGCCCGATGTCGGCTACGAAGACATCGGCGGCATCGACGAGCAGGTTCGCGAGGTCCGCGAAGCCGTCGAACAGCCACTCGCCGAGCCCGAACGGTTCGAAGAGGTCGGTATCGACCCACCGAGCGGCGTCCTACTGTACGGCCCGCCGGGGACCGGGAAGACGATGCTCGCGAAGGCCGTCGCGAACAAGACCGACGCGACCTTCATCAAGATGGCCGGCTCCGAACTCGTGCGCAAGTTCATCGGCGAGGGCTCGCGGCTCGTGCGCGACCTCTTCGAGATGGCCCGCGAGCGTGAACCCGCAATCATCTTCATCGACGAAATCGACGCCATCGCCACCACTCGCTCCGAGTCGAAGACCTCCGGCGACGCCGAGGTCCAGCGAACGATGATGCAACTACTCAGTGAGATGGACGGCTTCGAACCCCGCGGTGAGATCCGGATCATCGCGGCGACCAACCGCTTCGATATGCTCGATCGCGCTATCCTCCGGCCCGGCCGATTCGACCGTCTCATCGAGGTCCCCGAGCCCGACCGCGACGGCCGCGAGCAGATCCTCGAGATTCACACCCGTGACATGAACGTCAGCGACGACGTCGACTTCGCCGCACTGGCCGACGAAACCGAGGAGTACTCCGGAGCCGACATCGAGAGCCTCGCCACCGAAG
This sequence comes from Halobiforma nitratireducens JCM 10879, assembly GCF_000337895.1. GTDB lineage: Archaea > Halobacteriota > Halobacteria > Halobacteriales > Natrialbaceae > Natronobacterium > Natronobacterium nitratireducens. The sequence goes on along the minus strand of NZ_AOMA01000143.1, from coordinate 34,745 downwards.
CCGGCATGTTCGCCATCCGGAACGAACGCGACGAAGTCACCCATCAGGACTTCCTCGAGGCCCTCGAGAAACTCGAGGACGAGAACTCGAGCGACGTGGTCTCGTCGGCGGGGTACTTCTACCAGTAACCGACCTGAACCGAGTTCGACCCCGACTCCGACCCGGAACCCGCCCCGACCTCAACCCGGATCGCGCACTCTCGAACGCTTCTCTCTCCTCTCTCGGTATTCAGCGTCGCTTGCCCACCGCTTTTTGTGGTTCCTATCGCCGAACACCCATTCGGCACGAATCGGAACCGAACCGCAACCCCTTACGCTGCGGGACTCCGAGCACCGGTATGAGCACGATCAGAATCGTCTGGGGATCGGCGACGGCCCCGACGGCGATGTCGTCGTACGATGCCGCCCTCGCGGACGCCGGCGTCGAGAACTACAATCTCGTCCCGGTGTCCTCGGTGATCCCGGCCGGAACCGACGTCGAACCAGTCGGGACTGCACCCGATCTCGGACCTGCAGGCCAGCGACTGACCGTCGTCGAAGCGAAGGCGACGACCGCCGGACCGGGAAGCGTCAGCGCCGCGCTTTCGTGGTCACAGTCACGGCCAGCCGACGACGCGGAACCGGGCCCCGGCCTCTTTTACGAGGCCGCCGGCGAGATCGATCCGAACGACGTGGAACGACGCGTTCGCGAAGGGTTGGCAGCCGGACAGGGCCTCCGTGAGTGGGAGTTCGGCGACGCTTCGGTCGCGGTCGAGAACGAACGAGCCGAGTCCGGAACGTACGCGACGGCAGTCGTTCTCGCGGTCTACGGCGAGTCCGACTCTATTCTGTGACGGGTCTCGAGAGCCGAGTTCGTACCCGTATTGGCTGGTGTGCGAAGGCGAACGCTTTTGACCTGTGGGCTCTTTGGTCAGGCATACGTTTCTCATGAACGGAAATACGCCGTACGCAGGGCTGCCGGGTGAAACAGCCGCAGGTCAACGCGCCGCGGCGGACGTTCCCGACCTCTCGCGAACGCAGAAACGGACCCTCAACCGGGACGTCTCCCGGATCGCCGCGCGCACGCGCGAGTACCTGCCCGACGAATACGTCGTCGACGCCAACGTTTCGACCGGCGCTACCGGCCCGCAGGTCACCGTCGCGGTTCGCCCGCCGATCGGCCACGCGGTCAGCGCCGGCTTCACCCCCGACCTCGAGGACCCCGCCGAAGAGCTCATTACGGCCGACGAGCGCGACGAAGTCGCACGCGGGCTGGCCGCGACGGCGGCACTGCAGGTCAAACAGGCGATCAGTAACGACGTGACGCCGACGGCGAAATAGCAGCACGTCACGTCCGTCAGGCCCGCACGTCACGTCACGTCACGTCACATCACGTCACACCCATCTGCCGATGGACGTGGCCGCCGCTAGCTGTCTCTTCCGTGCTGGTATCGATCTGGGTCTCGACGCCTGTTCTGTTCCTCGACCGATAGAATCATCCTTGCCGGGCCGCGAAATCCGTGAGTTCGATCGACCACACCGGACTCGTGTCTCGGAGAATTCGACCCGGGAAGACGGTTCGACGAGTTCAGTATAGTAGCTGCTCGAGTTGGTGTCGACGACGATCGAGATCGATTGCCGGCTCGAGTTCAGGGTCGGCCGCGAGACGATCGATCGTGAGGAGCGGGTCCGTGCCGGCACGTTCCACCTCTCGGAGCAGGGACTCGATCGCACGTTTGTTCGTCGCGAGCGACGAACACAGGTGCATCGCGAGTACGAGCGGGACCGCTCGTGACGATGCCGTGGGAAACGCGTCGCTGATACGTGAGAAGTCGGGCTCCTCACCGTCGTCGGCTTCGGCCTCTTCGTTCGGGGCTACCCGAAGACAGTTGGTACAACACGAAACGCGGGCCGACTCCGCGGGTGCATGCTCGCGGTACTCTTCGGGAACGGAAACCGGGACCGTGGTGTCACCGCAGGCGGAACAGGTCATGGATTCGGTCGCAGTCGGTGCGGGGGTTGTATAGAGGTACGGTCGATACGCCTCGGAAACGCGCGCAGAGAGACGACCTCACGATGGAGGCGGCAAACGAGGCCGGGAGAGACGAGACGAGAGGAGAAATGCGAGCCGAGCGAACCGGCCGGCAGGTCAGTTACCCGTCGGTGACTGTGCAGCCGTGTCCGGCTGAACGTCGTCGAGTTCTTCCTGGCTCTCGTCGGCAGCTTCACCGTCTCCCTCCTCGGCGGCTTTTCGTTTTTCTTCGGCCTCTTCGGCTTCTTTCTTCTCCTTGATCTTCTTCAGGCGGAACGTCTCCTCGCGTTCCTGCTCTTCGAGTTTCTGTTCGATGTACTCCTGGCTGTCGTACAGCTCCGGCAGGAGCTTGAACTCGAGGGCGTTGACGCGACGCTTGGTCGTCTCGATCTCTCGGAGCATCTTCTTCATCGCCGTCTCGACCTCGGCGGCGAGGATGATGCTCTCGAGCAGGTCCTCGTAGGCTTCGGCGGCCTCGTCAATACGGGCCGAGGTGCCCATGATGCCGTACCCGCGTTCGTCGAGGCTCTTGGAGACTCGGGAGGACTCGATCTGTGGGACGACGACGCCCATGATGTTCTTCGATTCGGTGGTGATCTCGGGGTGTTCCTGCAGGGCTGCAGCAGCGCCCCGGACCGCGACATCGCCTTCCATGGCACGTGCCATATTGATTTTCTTTTGGGCGTCCTCGTAGTCGTCGGCGAGGTCTCCACGGACGTCCTGGGCCTTGTCCAGGATGTCCATGAATTCCATGATCAGCCCGTCCCGTTTCTTCTCGAGGGTGCCGTGCCCGCGTTCGGAGAGTTCGATCCGATCTTCGATCTCCATCAGGTTCTTGCGGGTGGGCTTTACGTCCTTGGCCATCTTGTCGGGGGATTGCGCCCCCAGTCGGATAACTGTTTACAGTTTTGTTTGCCCCGAAGGCGGCCCGTTCGCGACGCCCCGACGAACGGTATGTCTGCCGAGAAAGAGATCGACCACGTCGCTCGTCTGGCGACCCTTGTAAAGCTCCGCGTAGCCGCAGTTCGCAGGAGACGACGCGGGTCTCAGTGCCGAAGTAACCGCCTCCCTGGCACTACAGTCGTTTCAATCGTTCACGAGAATCGATGGGGCCGTGACGTCCCTCCGGACGTATCTGCGGGGAGATTCGTCCACGGAGCCTGCACACGGCTCGAGTGGCCTTCGAAAAACGGCAAGAACGCGGTGCGATCAGTCGGCCTGGACGGCCTCGACCTCTTCCTCGCGGTAGTGCTCGTCGATGAGCTCTTCGTCGATACGGTTGAGTTCCTCCTCGGGCAGCATCGAGAGGAGGTCCCAGCCGATCTCCAGGGTTTCGTCGATCGAGCGGTTGGTGTCGTACCCCTGCTGGACGAACTCCTCTTCGAACCGGTCGGCGAAGTCGAGGAACTTGTTGTCCCGCTCGGAGAGCGCTTCGCGACCGACGATGTTCACGAGGTCACGCAGGTCCTCACCCTCCGCGTAGGCGGCGTACATCTGGTCGGAGACGTCGCCGTGGTCCTCGCGGGTGAGCCCTTCGCCGATACCGTCGTCCATCAGCCGGGACAGGCTGGGCAGGACGTTGATCGGCGGCTCGACGCCCTGGCTGTTCAGGTCCCGGTCCATCATGATCTGGCCCTCGGTAATGTAGCCAGTCAGGTCCGGGATCGGGTGGGTGTCGTCGTCGCCGGGCATCGTCAGAATCGGAATCTGGGTGACCGATCCTTCCTTGCCCTCGATTCGACCGGCACGCTCGTAGAGCTGGGCCAGGTCGGTGTACATGTAACCGGGGTACCCACGTCGGCCAGGGACCTCCTCACGTGCGGCACCGATCTCACGGAGCGCCTCACAGTAGTTGGTCATGTCCGTAAGGATGACCAGTACGTGGTAGTCCTTCTCGAAGGCGAGGTACTCGGCCGTGGTCAGGGCGAGTCGCGGCGTGACCTGGCGTTCGACTGCCGGGTCGTCCGCGAGGTTCATGAAGACGACCGACCGCTCGAGTGCGCCGGTACGCTCGAAGTCGTCCATGAACTCGTTTGCCTCTTCCTGGGTGATCCCCATCGCGCCGAAGATGACTGCGAACTCCGAGCCGTCGCCTTCGTCTCCTTCTTCTTCTTCGGGAACGGTCGCCTGACGGGCGATCTGTAGTGCGAGTTCGTTGTGGGGCAGCCCCGAGCCGGAGAAGATCGGCAGCTTCTGACCCCGAACCAGCGTGTTCATGCCGTCGATAGCCGACACGCCGGTCTGGATGAACTCCTCGGGGTACTCCCGGGAGAAGGGATTGATCGCTTCACCGACGATGTCGCGTCGCTCGTCGGGGACGATCTCCGGGCCGTCGTCGATCGGGTTCCCGGAGCCGTCGAGCACCCGCCCGAGCAGATCCTCGGTGACGGGCATCTTCATCGTCTCGCCCAGGAAGCGAACGGAGGCGTTGCGGTCGATACCGCCCGTGCCTTCGAACACCTGGATCGAGACGAGTCCGTCGCTCGATTCCAGTACCTGTCCGCGAAGGGTGTCGCCCTGGGGCGTCTCGATCTCGACGATCTCGTCGTAGCCGACGGGCTCGTCGACCTCGGCGAACACCAGCGGTCCGCTGATTTCCGTGATAGTCTGGTACTCTTTCATCGTTAGTACAGTGCTCGCAGTTGTTCTTCGAGGTCCGCTTCGATCTCGTCGATGAACGCCTCCCAGTCCTCGGAGGTTCCCATCCGGTTGAGTCGCGGTGCCGCATCGACATCCTGGATCTCCTCGACCGGGACACCGGCCTCGAGCGCGTCGAAGGCCTCGTCGTTGAACGTCTTGATCGCCGTCAGCATCCGGTACGTCTTCTCCGGTTCGCAGTAGGTGTCGACGTCGTGCAGGGCGTTCTGCTGGAGCCAGGCCTCACGCAGGTAGCGAGCGACCTCGAGCGTGAGCTGCTGGTCTTCCGGCAGCGCGTCCTTTCCGACGAGCTGGACGATCTCTTGGAGTTCGTCTTCCTCGTCTAACACGTCGACGGCCCACTGGCGTACCTCCGCCCAGTCGCTGGCGATTTCGCTGGTCCACCAGGGGTCGAGCTGGTCCTTGTACAGCGAGTACGACTCGTTCCAGTTGATCGAGGGGAAGTGTCGACGCTCCGCGAGGTCGGCGTCGAGCGCCCAGAACGTCTTGACGATACGCAGCGTGTTCTGGGTGACCGGCTCGGAGAAGTCCCCACCCGGCGGCGAGACTGCACCGACGACCGAGATCGTCCCTTCGTCGCCGTTGATCAGCTCGAATCGGCCGGCGCGTTCGTAGAACTCCGAGAGACGCGCGGCGAGATAGGCGGGGTATCCCTCTTCGCCGGGCATCTCCTCGAGTCGGCTCGAAATTTCGCGCATGGCCTCGGCCCACCGGGAGGTGGAGTCGGCCATCAGCGCGACGTCGTAGCCCATGTCGCGGTAGTATTCGGCGATCGTGATGCCCGTGTAGATACAGGACTCACGGGCTGCGACGGGCATGTTCGACGTATTCGCGATGAGGCAGGTCCGGGCCATCAGCGGGTTGCCGGTCTGTGGGTCCGGCAGTTCCGGGAAGTCCTCGATGACCTCGGTCATCTCGTTGCCACGCTCGCCACAGCCGATGTAGACGACGATGTCCGCGTCGGACCACTTCGCGAGCTGTTGCTGGGTGACGGTCTTTCCGGAGCCGAATGGGCCCGGAATGGCCGCCGTTCCGCCCTTCGCGAGCGGGAACAGGCCGTCCTGCACGCGCTGGCCGGTGACCAGCGGCTCGGTCGGCGTCTCCTTGTTCTCGGCCGGTCGGGCCTGACGAACCGGCCACTCTTGGTGCATCTGTATCTCCTCGCCGGAGGAGAGTTCGACGACGGTCTCCTCGACGGTGAACTCGCCGCTTTCGATCGCGGTGACCTCACCGCCCTCGTAGTCCGGGGGGACCATGACCTTGTGGTCGATGGTGACCGTTTCGGGGACGGTCCCGACGACATCGCCGGGCTCGACCTCGTCGCCTTCCTCGACTTCGGGTTCGAACTCCCACTGCTTCTCGAGGTCGATACCGGGCGCGTCGACGCCACGGTCGAGAAACGCCGTTCCCATCTTGTCCTCGAGGACGTCCAGCGGCCGCTGGACGCCGTCGTAAATGGAGTCGAGCATGCCGGGTCCGAGGTCGACGGAAAGGGGCTCGCCCGTGTTCTCGACGGGCTCGCCCGGGCCGACGCCGGACGTTTCTTCGTACACCTGAATGGTGGTCAGGTTCCCTTCGATCTCGATGACCTCGCCCATCAGGCCTTCGTCGCCGACGTAGACGACGTCGTTCATCCGGGCGTCGAGGTCCGTGGCGGTCACGACTGGACCACTCACGCTTTCGATGACACCGTCTTCGCTGACGGTCTCGGTTTGTGTTTCGTCTGCCTGGCTCATAGTTGGTTACTCGCTGTCTTCCGTGTCTTCCGCCTCTTCCTCTTCCATCAGGTCGATCCCGATCGCTCGCTTGATCTGGTCGCGCAGTCCGCCGCCACCGGCTCCGCTTCCGATAGTCACGACGACCGGTTCGACGCTCGTCTCGGCTTCCTGGCGCACGGCACGAGAGAGGTACTCGAGGTCGTCGTCGTGCATGACGACGATACCGACGCCGTCGTCCTCGAGGACGTCGGTTACCGCGTCGTCTAACTCGTCGTCTTTCTCGTCGTCCGGGACGTTCTCGAACCGTCGAACGCCCGCGAGACGGAACCCGGTCGTAAACTCCGGACTGCCGACGACTGCGATTTCCTGGCTCATAGGATCACCAACTCCTCTTCGATTTCGCTTTCGTCGAGCCCGACCTCACGACCCCGTGCGATCGCGCGGATGTTTTCGACCTCGCGCTCCTTCGCGAGGATGTACGACAGCACAGCCGAGACCGACACTGGATAGATGCTCGAGAGCGTATCGGAGTACTGGAGCAACGCAGCGTCTAGTGCGTGCTCGAACTGGATAAGGCTGTCAGCTTCTCGGAGTCGACGGAGTGCTCCCGAGAGCCGGTCGCCGTAGCGTTTGTTTTCGGCGATGTGATCAACCAACTCGTCGTAATCCGTGACGAGGCGACTCAGCTCGTCCTGTTCGAACAACACGCCTCCCTCGATGTAGTACGCTGCGGGGTCGAGGTCTGCGCCGCTGCGTGCGAGACGCAAGGCGTTGCGAGCGTTTCGGAAGTCGATCTCGGCCTGTAGGAACTCGACGTACTTGGCTTCCGGCCCCTCCTGTGGTCGACCGAGGTCGTCCAACAGGTGCTCGTAGAACTCCCGGTCGAGGGCGTTCTCGAGCGGAACGAGTGCGCCGGTCTCCTCGAACTCTTCGAGGCCGTCACCGAGTGGCTCGTAGTAGACCGTCCCCTCGAGGATCTCGATAGCGTCCTCGATCGTGTCGACCTCGAGCAGCCGGTCGAGAGTCCGGTCGTCGAGCTCGCCGGCACGGATGAGGTCAGTCCGAATCTGGTCGCCCGGCGTGTCGGTGTAGATCCCGCGGATGATCGTCTTCAGGTTCCAGACGTCGAATTTGCGGAGATACCGGCCGATGAGGTCCTCGATCCGTCCCTCGGACCACTCCAGGAGGTCCTGGAAGTGTTTCGCGAGGTTGCGGTTCAAGGCGTATTCGATCAGGTCGACTCCCGAAAAGCGTGCCCCGAGCTCGTTGATCTCGCGTTCGTACTCGGACTCTTCCATGAACCGAGCGATACCGCTCGGGCCCATCCGGACCAGCTTTCGATAGTCCTCGTCGCCGAACAGCTTGGCGCGTCGCGACCGAACGCGAGCGTTGACGTATTCCGTGTTCGAGGCGCCCAGTTTCATTGCTCGAAGAGTCTGTTGCTGATCTCCTGGAGGTTGTCTTCCCAGACGTCCTCGAGCACCGAGTCGAACGTATTGTTGACTCGGACGCGAGACTGTTCGCTCTCGACGACGACGCCACCGAGGCAGTCGTACTCGCCGGCGAACTCGTAGCCGTCGTAGTCTTCGACGAGCGACTCGATTAGCTCCTGGTCGTCGGCGCGGCCGTAGACGCTGACATCGTTGCCCTCGTCGAACTCCGCGCTTGCTGCCTCGATCAGGATCTGGGTGAGTTCCTCGCGAGCGTCGCCCTCGAGGTCGGTCAGCTCCGACTCCACCGACTCACGAACGTCGGTGAGGACGTCTCGGCGAGCCTCCAGACGCTTCTGTTTCGCTTCCAGCTTCGCACTGGAGAGGCGTTGTTCGCGCAGCTGTTCCACCTCGCGCTCGACCTCCCGTTCGGCCTCGGCGAGGATCTCGTCGGCGTCGGCTTCGGCGGCCGACTCGATCTCCTCGGCGCGGGACTCGCCCTCGTCGCGGATGTCCTCCGCACGCGCGTGGGCCTCTTCCCGTATGTCTTCAACGACTGTGTCCAAACTCATTGGTAAGAGAAGGGGGTGGTATCTAGACGAAGACGACGACCAGAGCCAGGATCACGATCGTCTCAGGAAGGACGGTCATGATCAGACCCGGGACGAACAGATCGTCGTCCTCGGCGATAGCGCCGATCGCGGCTGCACCGATACCGCGCTCCGCGTAGCCGGCTGCGATCGCAGCCAGACCGACTGCCAGTGCGGCAGCGGCGTCTCCTTCGAGGAAGGGTGCTTCGTTGATCTCTCCGTTCTGTAGTACGTTACTGGCCAGTTCTGCGAGTGCAAGTTCCATTGTCATTAGTCCTCACTGTTGTTTCGATCGTGTCCGAACGGTTCGTATTTCTTCCCACCGCCCTCATAAAACTTGTTAAAGAACTCGACGTACTCGAGCCTGATACCCTGTAATCCGGCACTTGTGACACCAAGTAACAGGACTACTATATGTCCGACAATCAACACGAGAATGCCGGCGACGAAGGCGGCTGGGCCCATGTGGAACAGACCCTCGAACATCACCTGCCCGTCGGCTGGAGTAGCGCCGGTCCAGGGTGCGATGAAGGGGCGATCGCCGGCCTGGGTCTCGACGGCACCGAAGGCAAGCAGGTTGACGACGAACGCCATCCCACCCTTCGCGAGCAGCACCGCCGTGATCCGGGCGTACGAGACGACGTGTGCGAACGGCATCACGAACTCGGCGAGTTCGGCCGGATCGCCCATGCCGAGCAACACGAAGCCGGCGAGGATCATCAGCAGCGGGAACGTGACGTCGAAGCCAGCCAGGGCACCGCCGATGGCAGGAATCGCTTCGACGACACCTGGAACGGTAAACACCGTCATCATCCCGAAGCCGTCGAAGCCGAGTGCGAACGGCTGTCCGTCGAAGGTGGTGTAGATCCACTCGGGCTTGACGTCGGCTGCCTGAGCCGAGAACACCCAGAGCCAGATCCCGTTGAGGACCAGGAGCCACGAGCCGCTGTGGGTGATTGCACCCCACAGACCGTGGCCGTGGAGGATGTTCTCGGCGAAGTCGACGATCCAGCCGATGTTCAGGTGGAGCACGCCGAGCGCGACTGCAACGATCAGCCACGCGTAGACGAAGTCAGCCGTCGCTGGGGAGAGCCCCTTGTCGCCCATCGGGGCACCTTCTTCGCCGAAGATCATGTAGCCAAGTTCGTGTAGCCCGAAGAACTCTCCGAACAGGATGCCGAAGAAGATCGTAAACGCGCCACACCACATCGCGACACCGCCGAGACTCGTAATTCCCGGCCGTTCGAAGCTCTGGAACATGTAGAACCCGACGAGCACGTACAACAGCCCGTACCCGACGTCGCTGATCATGAAACCGAAAAACAGCGGGAACGTCAGGAACAGGAGGATCGTCGGATCGAGTTCGTTGTACTTCGGACGGTTGACCGCGTTGACCAGGGCCTCGAACGACTTCGCGCCTTTCGGGTTCTTCTGGATCGTCGGCGGTTCGTCGCCCATCGTCACCGTCGTTCCACCGTCGGTGACGGCCTTCTGCTGTTGGTCGTCGGATTCGGCCTCCGCAGCGGCCTCGTCGTCTTCCTTCTCGGCTCGTGCCTTCTGGGTCCCCTGGGCGATGTCTTCGGTGTGGGTCGACCCGTGGCGGTCGTAGCTCGCTCGCTCGAGTTCTTCGATCTCGACGCTGTCGCCGACCGCATCGCGCAACGCGGCGACGAGGTCGTCGTACTCTTCGGTCGGGATCCATCCCTCGGCGATGAACGCACGCTCGCTGGTCGCGAACTGCAGCGGTGCCTCGGCGCGCTGAACTTCGACCGACAGCTCCTCTTCGACTCGGAGAAGGAACGGCCCCTCTTCAGCCTTGATTCGTTCGAGTTCCGCGTCGATCTCGTCGATCTCGGACTCGAGTTGCGTCTGCTTGTCCTCCAGTTCGCCGACGTACGCGCGCGGGCCCCGCTCGGTCTCGGGGACCTCGTGGCGCTGGAAGTCGACGCCGACCAGCGAGTCGTCGATGATCCCGCCTGGGTCGGCGTCGACGCCGCCCGCGGGAGCCGCGACGATCGCGACGACGTCGCCGCCGGTGAACGTCTCGAAGGCCCGAACGTCGTCGGACTCCGCAAGCGCTTCTTCGACCTCGCGCTGGGAGCCTTCGCCGACGAGCAGGTCGACCGTGTCGTACCCCGACAGCAGGTCGAGGTCGATCCCCAGCTCGGCGAAGGGGGCGACGCGGTCGATCCGCTCCTGTACCTGTCGGAGTTCGTCACGGGCGTCGTCGCGCTGGTCGTCGAGTTCGTTGACTCGCGTGCGAACCTCGTCGAGACGCTCTCGCCAATCTTCTTGAATCTGTTCCGCTCCTGCTCGCGATTGCGTCCCCTCTTCGTCCAGATTCGGTACTGGCGCGGCTATCTGCACCGCCTGCGCGCGCCAGTCCGAGTCCAGATCTTCCTCCGAGAGGGCGAGCGTACTCTTGAGCGCCCGAACTGTCACCAGTTTCTCGGACGCGTCCTCGGCTCCTTCGATCGGGCTCCCGTTATCGAACCCCTCCCAGGAGCCGTCGTAGTCCGAGAGATGAACCAGGTTCAGACCGTGGATCGTCTCGATGACTTCGGGCATGACGCCCTTGGAGCCGGTCACCGAGACCTTGCTCATCCGCTCAGGTCTGAGCATGGACGTCCTCCTGGAACAGTTCGACGACGTGGTCAGTCACTTCGTCGATCCGATCCTGGGCGTGTGCGGCAAGCTCTTCGCGTTCCGCTTCGCCGTCCTCGAGGACGCGTTCACACTCCGCGTCGATTTCGTCTCGCGCCTCCTCGAGTCGGCGCTCTTTCAGCTCCTGTGCCTCCTGCTGGGCCTCCGCGCGAATCTCCTCGGCACGTTCCCGGGCCTCGGCGATTCGCTCGTCGCGATCGTCTTCCGCTTCCGCGACGATCTCGTCGGCCTCTTGTTCCGCCGACTTAATTCGTTCGAGAACCTCTGGCCTCGGCATACTCTAAGCAAACGAACCTTTGATAGAGCGCGTATATGGTAGTTGCGAAAGCGCCTCGGTACTCGCAGCGTCACAGTGGCGGTATACTCTTCTTACTCCGATCGGTCGTCCGCTCTTCAGGCTACGATTCCGTCACCGATCCGTATCGGTTGGGACTCCCGTTCGCCGGGAATCACGAGCGACGACTACGGTCCGTTCGGACCGGAACAGTAGACATATCCCGATCCGATTGGAATGGAGAACTAATGGGAATCCTCGAGAACAAGGCCCGGGCTCGGCTGTTCTACAAATACCTCTCGACGGTGTACGACCAGGTCAATCCCTTCATCTGGAACGAGGAGATGCGCGCCGAAGCCCTCGAATTACTCGAGTTCGAGGACGACATGACCGTTCTCGACGTCGGCTGTGGGACTGGGTTCGCGACCGAAGGCTTACTCGAACACGTCGACGAGGTCTACGGACTGGACCAGAGTCGCCACCAACTCGAGCAAGCCTACGAGAAGTTCGGCAAGCACGCTCCGCCGGTGCACTTCCATCGCGGCGACGCCGAGCGGCTCCCGTTTGCGACCGACACGTTCGATGTCGTCTGGTCGTCGGGCTCGATCGAGTACTGGCCGAACCCGATCCTCGCATTGCGGGAGTTTCGCCGCGTCTTGAAGCCTGGCGGTCAAGTACTGGTGGTCGGCCCGAACTACCCGGATAGCTTCCTCGCACAGCGTCTCGCCGACTCGATAATGTTGTTTTACGACGAGTACGAGGCCGACGCGATGTTCAAGCGTGCCGGCTTCGAGGACGTGAAACACGCTTTCATGGGCCCGTCCTACGAGCCAGATGTCGCGATCACGACGATCGGTCGCGCGCCGGAGTAGGCCCGTTCAGTTGGCTTCGAATCGCGTTTCTCCTCTCGTTTTACGTTGCCGTCGCCTCGAGTTCCGCGAGCAGTCGGCCGTCGGCAGCGACTGTCACCCGAACCGTGTCCCCGGACTCGATCGACGGCTCGTTGGTCCCGGCAACTGATAGACTCGCCCGTTCCCCGGTCCGCCAGTACGGTCCCGATTCACCGTTGAACGGACCACCAGGTGCACCGACGAACCCCTCCGCCCCGACGAACGGCACCGGCGGCTGGTGGGCAAGCTCCGTCCCGTCTACCGCGACCGTCAGCGACAGCTGGCGTACGTCGATCGCGTCGCCGGCGACGTGCTCGAGGACGATCTGCGATCGATCACCGTCCACGGATAGTTCGACCACCGCTGTGGGTGCCGGTGACTCGAGGGCCCACGAGGCCGCGCCGACGGCGAGGAGTACAGCTAAGCAGACGGTGATCGCAATAAGTACCAAGAGGCCGACGACTGGGCTGATTCCCGGTTCTCGCCCGATACCGGATTTGAGTGCCAAAAACAGTCGTTTCTCCATCGCTCCGACCTGGCCGCGCGATACTATATAAATAATCAGCGAACGGGATCAGGACGAACTCACGCGCTTTCAGCGGTCTCGCCGCTCTCGTTTGGGACGGTGACATCCATCGCTCCTGTTTCGGACTCGATGGTCAGTTCGTAGTCGTCAGCGGGGGGTACGATCCACAGGGAGCCGTCAGCTCGAGTCTGTCCGATCGATACTCCGTCGATCGAGACTGTTGCAGCAACCGGTTCGTCTACTGTTGTATCGGCGACGGTTAGCTCGACTGGCCCGTTCGCAGGCGTTTCGTTGAGCGTGAGCTCAAGACCGTCATCGACGTACGTCCTCTCGTTCGAGACGGGAAGCGTACTGAGTGAGAGCTCCTGTGCTTCCCGGTGGACCTCACCTGTGCCACCGTCGAAGTTGGCTACCAGATCTACGTCCTCGTGATCGATTCGAAGCCAGTAGAGGTTCTCCGCACCGTACTCGTGGAACAGGACGCGTCCACCATCGAGCGCATCGGCCCACGGGTAGTTTTCTATCGTCCGATCGAACCGCTCCGAGCGTTCATAGCGGCTAAACTGGTCGTCCTGGTCCGTATCCCGATGATCGAATCGAGTCGTCTCTACGACGTAGGTCCCGCCCTCGATCGTCGAGAGTTGGTAGCCCGTTTCCGACGTTTTAATCGACAGTTCGTCCGGCTCCCCCGTAAGAGTCTCCTCGGCTGCGAGACCCGAGAGGATCTGCGTCCGATGGAAGTCCAGCAGTCTCATATCCGAGTCGATAGGGAGGGAGTATCCGGGAACAGTGTCCGCTCTATCGTCGACATCCTCGAGTGCGCTTCCGATCGCTTCTGCTTCGTGATAATTTCGTAGTAGCGTCTGGAGGAGTTCGGTGTCCGACCGATCACCTTGCGCGTGAGCGCGAACCGCGTCGCGTTCTCGCTGTTCGAGAGCGGCTGCCCGGTCTTTCAGTTGTGCGTGTGCCGAATCGAGCATCTCTTCGCGCTCGGATGCGTTCGCTTCGCTGAACTCCCGTTCTAAGAGGACGTACTGGGTATGGTCCACTCTGAGAGCATCGTCAGCGCTAGCGAGCGTCGATCCGAGGCCGGATTCGTGCTCGGCGTATTCACTCCTCACTTCTCCCTCGAGTCCCAACCGATTCGTCGTGTTTTCGGCCTCGGTTGGCATCGAAGCCTGAGTGGTGAGGTGGGGGATCTCGTCGAGTTCACCGCTGGTTTCGCTTCCGGGAGTGGCCGCAACGACGGTTATTGCGGGTAGTGAACAGACGAGAAGTAACGCGAAGAAAGCGGGGATCGCGCTCTTCATCGAACCCCTATACGGGCTCCTGATATAAAAGGAAGTCGAACCGATTCATCCGGTATTACCATCCCAGTCGAACGTGTTCTGCCTCCGCGAGACGGTTTGTGGCCGAAGATAACGTTTTATTTTCGATGGAAAGTGTTTTTTCCCCCGGGAAACCACCCGTTGGTACGCATGCGGTTATCCACCGCCGTTACGCTTGCCCTGACAGTCCTCCTCGCTATCTCCGCTTTTGGGGCGGTGGCTGTGGCATCCTCGGTGCCAGCTCCTTCACAGCAGGCAACCGCTCCGGCGACGACGACCGACGATCGGTCCCACGAGGAACCCCTCCCGTTGTCCACTTCTGACCCGAGTCTAACCGAGCACCATCCGGAACTTCGAACTGCGGTTTCGCCGACAGCGGAGCAATCCCTGCTCGAGCCGGCCGATCCCCAACAGATAATCCGGTTGAACGTCACCGAGAGCGGCGATGTCTACTGGTCCTTCGAGAGCCGCTTTTTGATCACCGACGAGGCGGACGAAGAGACGTTCGAAGAGTTTGCCGAAGCGGTAACCGCGGGAGAACGTTCGGTAGGATACGAAGAACTGAGCTTTGACTCCGAACTCGAGGCGGCTGAAGCGGCGACCGACCGTCAAATGGCGATCGAAGACGCCGGCTGGGAAGAGTGGCGAGTCGAGCCGATCGACGACCCCGAGGCCGAGAATCTGGCGGGCGTAACCGAGAACGAAGACACGGACATCCGAGTCGGCGTGATCTCGTATTCGTTCGTCTGGGAAAACTTCGCCACGGTCGATGACGATCGGATCTACTTCGGCGATGCCTTCCAGTCCCCACAGGGAACGTGGTTCCCGACCCTTCCAGAAGACCAGCGACTCGTCGTCGAAGCGCCGCCCGGCTACGCCCTCGAAACGCCGACGAATCTCGTCTGGAACGGTCCCTACCAATTCGAAGAAGGGGAGCTCGAAATCGTATTCGTTCGTGGTCCCGTAGGCGTGTCTAGCCTCGTCTGGTATCTCTCCGGTGCACTCGCCTTTTTACTCACTGCAATCGTCGCTTACGCCCTTTACAGCCGGTATTATGCCAGTCGTGACTCCGATACCGACACTGACACCGGCACCGACTCGCCTGCCGACCCTATCATTTCCCGTATACCGCTTTTCCGCACGACCGAATCGGGAAGCGATCAGGCCGTTAGTACTGAGTCCTCGTCGTCCGCTGGAGTCACTGATTCCACTGGTGGGGACAACGACAGTAGTGCAGAGTCCGCCGACGGAGAAACCCGCGAACAGTTGCAGTTTCGAGAGGAGTTCGAGGAAGACATCGATCCCGAGCTGTTAGCCGACGAGGAACGTGTCCTCCGTCTTCTCAAGCAAAACGGCGGTCGAATGAAGCAGGCAAACATCGTCACGGAGACCGGCTGGTCGAACGCGAAAGTCTCACAACTGCTCTCGCAGATGGACGAAGACGGCGACATCGAGAAACTCCGGATCGGCCGCGAGAATCTAATCACGCTTCCCGATGTCGATCCGACGGAGATCGACTGACCGATCTCGATCGTCGCGGATCGTCCGGGCTCTTCGTTATGGTGAGTCTCGTTTTCTCCGCTTGCGCGGGTTTCGTTCGGACCTCACCGCTGACCCGTCGTGTTCAGTGCGGTAGGAGCTACGGGAGTATCTGAAGCCACAAACCGGCGATACGAATCTCCTCCGGTGTCGCTACGCAAGCGGCGTTCGTTCGACGACCTGTCCCTCGTAGTTCGGGTACTGCTCGACGATCTCCCCGTCCTCGAGGTCGCCTTCCTCGATCATCTCCTCGAGCAGCCACCAGGCGACTTCGACGTGGTTCGATTTGACGGTGTAGAACTCTTCGGGGACACCCAGTGTCTCGAATCGCTCGGGATCGGCGTGGGTTTTCCCGTAGACGAGGGTCCCATCGTCGGTGACGTCGTCGAACTCCCGGCGGACGTTGCGGGCCATGCGCTTCAGTCGTCGGCGGTGCTGGGCGGCGTCTTTGAACACGGACGTACAGAAGTAGACCTGCTCGTGGTCGCCCATCACGTCGAGGATCTCCTCGCGGGAGCCGTCGACGGCGCTCATGTGGTCTTCCTTGAGTTCGTACCCCTGTTCCTGCATCCGGCGGTAGTTACCTTGGGACATCTCGAACTCGTTGACGTTACAGAACTCGGCAGCACCTTCGTCGAGGAACTCGAGGAACTCCGCTTCGGCGCGGATGCCGGGGATTTCGAAGGCAGGGGTCAGGCCTTCTTCGCGGGCGATATAGAGGATGTCCTCCCACTCGGTGCCGTGGAGCTCACCCCACTGTTCGTACGGCGGGTGGAAGCGAATCTCGTCGAGGCCCGCTTCCGAGAGGCGGCGCATGTTTTCGCGGCCGCCGGTGATGCCGGTGTAGAGGTGGGTGTGATGGTCCTCGCCGAACTCGTCTTTGACGAGTTCGAGGTAGTGGCAGGTTCGATCCAGCGCCTCCTGGGGTTCGCCGCCGGTGATCGACGTGCCAAGCGCGTCCATTCGGTGTGCTTCCTCGAGAACGTCCTCGTCGCTCTCGACGCGTCGCTCGTTGGCGTAGACGTCGGTGACGTTCTTGCGATTCTCGCCAAGCGGACAGTAGAAGCAATCGCGCTGATCGCAGTAGCCGTAGACGAAAAGCACCATCTTGCCGCCCTTGGCGCACTGTTCACACCCCTTCGAGATCATTCGACCGTTCCTATCCGTCCGAGCCACAAAAGATGTGCGAAACGACCCGCCGAATGCGGGGTCGGGTCGCACGGATTCGCTGGTCCAGAAAAGGGAAATACCACGCCGTCCAACGACGAACCGATGCTGCTTGTCCTCTGTGTCGACCTCGACGACGACCTCGGTCGGAAGACCGAGTTCTCGACGCCGGTTATCGGTCGAGACTCCGTCGAGGAGGCTGCGATCGCTCTCGCGACCGCGGACCCGGAGGACTCCGACGTCAACGTCATCTTCCAGGGGTTGCACGTCTACGACGATTTCGTCGACCGCGACGAGAGCGTCGAGGTTGCGGTCGTCACCGGCAACGACGAGGGCGATGTCGCCGCCAACCGCGAAGTCGGCGACGAGGTCGACACGGTCCTCGCGAGCCTCTCGACCGCCGAGGACGTCACCGCCCTGGTCATCACCGACGGCGCACAGGACGAGTCGGTGATCCCCATCATCCGCTCGCGGGTCCCAATCGACGGCGTCCGCCGGGTCGTCGTCAGGCAGGCCCAGAACCTCGAGTCGATGTACTACACGATCAAACAGGTGTTGAACGACCCGGAGACACGCGGGACGGTCCTCATCCCGCTTGGTATCCTCCTGTTGATCTACCCGCTCGCGTTGATCGGGAGCGCCCTCGAGATGCCGGGATTCGTGCTGGGGACGACCTCGGCGTTGCTCGGGCTGTATCTCATCTCCCGGGGTCTGGGGCTCGGGGATCGACTCGATACCGCCGCCGAACGCGCTCGTCGGTCGCTGTATGCGGGTCGGACGACCCTGCTTGCCTACGTCGTGGCCGCTACACTGTTCGTCCTCGGCGGGGTCAGCGGCGTGAACGAACTCGAGGGCATCCAGGAGACGACGGCCGGCGATGTCGGCGTTCCGGTCATGCTCTCGGCGCTGGTTTACGGCTCGATCCAGTGGCTCGCCGCTGCGGGAGTCACGACCAGTCTGGGCCAGATCACCGACGAGTACATCGCCGGCTCCCTCGAGTGGCGCTACCTCAACGCCCCGTTCTACGTCGTCTCGATCGCGATCGTCCTTCATGCGGTCAGTGCGTACTTCCTCGGCGAGGTCGGGATCAGCTACCTCGCGACGGCGCTGACTGCGGGGACGCTGCTTGGGATCGTGAGTACGCTCGCGTTCGCGGTCGCGGAGTCGCGGTTTTCCGACTCGGAACAGGGGACTCGAGGACGGGAGAGACGGCGGAGTCGGGACCGTGACAGAAGCGGTGACCGAGAAAGAGCCCACAACCGGAACCGGAACCGGAACCGGAACCGTGACCACGACCGCGACACCGAGTCGGAAACCGACGGCCGACCGCCTGCAGAAGGGACGAGTTCGTAGCCCACTGTCTCGTCGTCGGAACGCCCCTCGCTTCGCCTTCGCTTTCGTCTCGCTACCGTTCCCGTTCGACCACGAACTCGGCTAACTCGAGCAGATACGCTTTCGCTTCGGGATCGGCGACATCGACCCGTTCGAGGGCATCGATCGCCCGATCGGCCTCCGATCTGGCGCGGGCGTTTGCCTCCGCTGGCGTGAGGTCAGTTACCTGTACGACCGACGGTCGTTCCATGGCGGCGTCGTGTCCCGTCGGTTTCCCGAGTTCCTCGGAATCGGCGACGGCGTCCAACACGTCGTCCCGAATCTGGAAGGCAACGCCGACCCGTTCGGCGTACTCGCCGAGGGCTTCGACGGTGAAGGGGTCCGAATCGGCAGCGATCGCGCCGAGTTCGGCGGCGGCGCGGAACAGTGCACCCGTCTTCCGTCGTGCGAGAGTCATATACTCCTCCTCGTTTTCCGGCTTGGCGGACAGCTCGGTCGCCTCGCCGATGCCGAGTTCGACCATCGCTTCGGCGACGACCTGCATGGCTCGAGGATCAGCGGAGAAGAGGTCGAACGCCTCGCCGAGTAGCCCATCACTCGTGATGATCGCCGGTCCGTGGCCGAACTCGGCCCAGGCGCTCGTGGTTCCTCGCCGGAGCTCCGATCGGTCGATGATGTCGTCGACGACCAGCGACGCGTTGTGGACGAGTTCGACACCGACGCCGAACTCGACCGCGTCCTCGGCGTTGCCGCCGACGGTTTCGCAAGCCAGTAGCGTCACTATCGGCCGGACGCGTTTCCCACCGGAGAGGGTAACGTGGCGAACTTCCTCGTTGAGCGTCTCGGGCTCGAGTCCGTCGACGACTTCGGTGAGGCGCTCTTCGATCAGCGCCCGACGGCGCTCGAGAAGTTCCATTACCCGGGCTTAGGAAGGGGTGAAAAAGTAGCTAACGGATCACGGTTTCCAGTTCGTGGTCGGTACTCTCGAACTGAACGCGGTCTGAAAGTGAAACTCGTTTTCGAGTCGGCGGAATCCGGGCCTGAGCCCGACCGATCCGACTACTGGAACCGTTCGGTCAGCGCCGGCACTACGTCGAACAGGTCGTCCGTGATCGCGTAGTCGGCGATGTCCATGATCGGGGCGTTCGGGTCCGTGTTGATCGCGACGATCGTATCGGAGCCTTTCATCCCGGCGACGTGCTGGACCGCGCCGGAGATACCGATCGCGACGTAGACGTCCGGCGTGACGACCTTTCCGGACTGGCCGACCTGCCGGTTCTTCGGGAGCCAGCCGTTGTCGACGATCGGGCGCGAGGCCGAGACGGTCGCATCCAGCGCGTCCGCCAGCTCCTCGATGATCTCGAGGTTCTCCTCCTCTTCGATACCACGGCCGACCGAGACGAGCACGTCGGCTTCGCCGATGTCGACGTCGCCACCGCCGACCTCTTCGAACCCGTTGACCGTCGTGCCCAGCGCGTCCTCGTCGACGTCGACATCGAAGGCCTCGATTGTGGCGTCGCCGGTTCCGTCCGCAGCCGGCCACTCGGCACCGCGGATCGTGACGACAGCCTGGCCCTCGAGTTCGGTCGTCGTCTCGACCTTGCCGCCGTACATCTCACGGGTGGCGGTCAGCGTGTCGCCGTCGGTCTCGAGGCCGACGGTGTCGGTAACCAGCGGGAGGCCGAGTTCGTTCGCGACTGCGGGGGCGTAGTCGAGCCCGTTGACGCTGTTGGGTGTCAACACGTACTGCGGGGCGAGGTCGTCGTACAGCTGGGTGACCGTCTGGGCGTAGACGCCGTGGTTGAACTCCTCGCCGTAGTCGACGGTGTGGATGGCATCGACGCCCTCGCGGTCGAGCTTCTCGGCGAACTCGTCGACGGTGCCGCTGATGACCGCCAGGTGGAGGTCGCCGCCGGTCTCGTCGGCGAGCTCACGGCCGGCGGTAATGATCTCGTAGCTGACATCGCGCAGGTCGCCGCGGCGGTGGTCCGCCACTGCCAGTACGTCACTCATGGTGCCACCCCCTTCTCCTCGAGGAGATCAGCGAGCTCTCCGGCGGTTTCTTCGGCGCTTCCCTCCCAAACGGTAACGTCGCTTTCGCTTTCGGGTTCGTACATGTCCGTCAGTTCGAGATCCGAGTCGACGACGGTTTCGTCGACGCCGACATCGGCGAGCGTCTGTACGTCGAGTGGCTTGCGCTGGGCCTGTCGGATACCACGCAGACTCGCGTATCGTGGCTCGTTGATCCCGGTCTGGATCGTCAGTACGGCCGGCAGCTCGACGTCGGTCAGCTCCTCGACACCGCCCTCGAGTTCGCGGCGGACGGAGGCGATGCCGTCATCGAGGTCGTGCTCGAGGTGGTTGACGACGGCGGCCCACTCGAACCCGAGCTCTTCGGCCAGCGAAACGCCGGTGGCACCCCAGCTGTCGTCGCCGGACTGGACGCCCGAGAGGACGAGGTCGGGGTCTTCTTCCTCGACGACGCCACGCAGGATCTCGGTCTTTGCCTCCACGTCGAGCAGGTCGACGTCCTCGAGGGCGTCGTCCCAGACGCGGACGGCGCGGTCAGCGCCTTTGGCCAGCGCCTGTCGGATGGTCTGTTCGCAGTCTTCGGGGCCGATAGTGACCGTGACGACTTCGTCGGCGATGCCGGCCTCCTGGAGCTGGACGGCTTCTTCGACGGCGTAGTCGTCCCACTCGTTGAGGTCGGCACCGAGGTACTGATCCGCGATTTCAGTACCCTCGATCTCGAACTCGTCTTCGACGGTCGCGACCTCTTTGACCGTAACGAGGATTTTCATCGTGTATCACTCACACGGCCCACCCGTAAACGTTTTCGAAACACTACTTTGCGGAGTCGTCGTTCATTTATCTGTTCCCCGCGTTTTCGATGTGTTCGACAGTTCGTGGATCGTCGCCTCTCGCCCTCGAGCGGCCGTTGGCGTGGGGACGGCCCGGAGAAAGACGGAAACGGTTTAACGCCGCCGGCGGTAGTACGGGCCATGGCAGACTGTCCGCTCGCCGACGATTGTCCGAGTTTCTCCGAACGGATCTCGGGAATGGGATGTCAACACTACGGCGACAGGGGTGGCAAAGAGTGGTGTAACCACTACAACCAACCGATCGAGGACCTGAAAACTCAGCCTGTCAAATCCGGCGAAGAGGTCGTCATCGACGTCGTCGACATGCACGAGAGCGGCGCTGGCGTCGGTCGAACCGACGACGGTTTCATCGTGATGGTCGACGGCCTCCTCCCGGAGGTCCGCGCCAGGGTCGAGATCACGGAAGTCCACAGCAACCACGCCCGTGCCGAGGAAGTCGAGCGGCTTCCAATGGACGGCGAGGAAGATATCGACGACTCCGACGAGGAAGACAGTACAGCCGACGACGGCGACGACGAGTCGGGAGCGGAAGCGGAAGAAGAGACGGAAGACGGTCCCGACAACGCCCGCGAACGGCTCGGCAGCCGCGAGAACTTCTGGGGCTCCTAAGGTTCCCAGCGGACAGTCACGATTGCGGTCCCGCAGCGTCGTCTTTGCGTTCCGTTGCGGACCCGGATTTCGCGTTTCGTTCCACGTCTCCGCCTGTCTCACGTCCTTGAGTCAGTCTTTACCAGTCCCGTGTCTCCGAACTCGTCTCCCCCGCCAGGGCCCGCGTGAGGTCGATGACGCGATGACGCAACGACTACGTACGCTCGCTACGAACCCGAACGCGACCCCCTATGTCACGGATTCGTCGTCTCCTCGGCGGGCTCTTCGCCAGCGTCGTCGGGATCGTCGTCATTGGAGTGATCGCGACCATCGTCTTCACCGTCACGATCTTCGTGGTCTCGACCGGCGCTGGGCTCGCCGGCTACGAACCGAGCGCGAACTACGTCGTCCTCTCTGCGGCGCTTATCGTCGTCGCGGTCATCCTCACCGGCGGGTTCACGCCCCGACTCTCCGGCGGTAGCGGCGACGAACAAGACGCCGGCGGGTTCGACGACCGGACGTTCAACTGACGACTCGCCTTCGTTTCTCGTTTCTCGTTCTTCGTTTCTCCTTTGGCCCGTCGAAACCGCTCGTTTTCGCCCCATCCCAACCCCTCGTTTCGTCGCCGGTACCGGAACGATTTCCTTTACCGCGCAACGAGTCGACAGACAACCATGTCCCGTTCCCTTTCGGACACGATCAGTGCGGTCGTCGCCGTATTTCGTCGTCGGCCCGGAGATATCCTGCCGCTGTACGTGCTCGGGGCCGCGATACCGGCCATTGCCCGCGCCGTTCCGTTTCTCGCCGCCGCCGTTGGCTACCTCTACCTCGAGACGACGGGCCGACTCGAGGCGGCGCGGGAGGAACTAGCTGGTATCGAGATGTCACCACCGGACCCGGAGGCCGACCCCGACGCGTTCGAGGCGTGGGTCGAGGAGTTCGTCCCGGTCGCCGAACAGTTGCTGACGGTTCCGACAGTCACACTCACCGTCGTATCGGTCCTCCTGTTCGTTCTCCTGTTGATCGTCCTCTTCCCGCTCGTCTCCGCGGCGCAGCTGTCGGCCTGCTACGGTCGGCTGCGTGACGAACGCGGTCTCGTCGCGGGTATCGCGGGCTCGCGACGATACGCCGGACGGTTCCTCGCGCTGTACATTCTCGAGTTCGTCCTCTGGATCTTCGTCATCGTCGGATTTGGTGCCGTTCTCGGCGCGCTCGTCGGTGTCTTCTCGCTTGCGGGTTTGCCGCTGGCCGGCGTGCTGGCGGCACTGCTCGTCGGACTGCTCGCCGTGGGCGTGCTCGCGGCTGTTCGGGCGCTGTTCGCGTTCGCGCCGGTCGCCGTCGTCGTCGACGATGCGGGCGTTTTCGGCTCGCTGTCCGCGACGACGTCGTTCATCCGCGCACAGCCGGTCGGGGCTGGATTCTACTACGTCGTCGCCGTCGTCTCGACGGTTGCACTCTCTTTGCTCACGGGACTGCTCGCACTGCTCGAGGCCGCTTCCATCGTGGCGGTGGTCTCTGTGTTCCTCCTGTTGCCCGCACTCGACCTGTTGAAGACGGCGATCTACTGCGATCATCGCGGCCGACTGACCCCGCCCGCGCCGCCGGAACGCTCGCTCCGGGAGCAGTTCAGCCGCGGCGTCGGCCGCGGCTGGGCCGAGATGCTGTCGTTCGTGCGTTCGACGCCGGTTACCCACGCCGTGGTGATCGTCCTCGCGGTCGGGAGCTTCTGGGCCGGCTGGCGGGCCGCTGCGCCGCTTGTCGGCGTCGAAGGGCTCGAGGCATCGATCGCGGCTCGTCTCGAGGGACACGTCCCGCCCGCCGCGGCACTCGAGTTCTTCGGCAACAACTGGATGGTCGCGTTGACGACGGCAGTAGGCGGCCTCGCGCTTGCGGTTCCGGCGATCGTCTCCCTGCTGTTCAACGGTATCTTCATCGGCGTGTACGGACGCCTCGAGGTCGAGCCGATGGAGTTTCTCGCGTTCGTAGTTCCCCACGGACTCTTCGAGATTCCCGCGATCCTGATCGCGAGCGCACTCGGCATCCGACTCGGCGTCGTCTTCTGGCGGGTGGTACGGGGACGGACCGGCCGAGTCGCGTTCGCCGATCGCCTCGAACAGGCCTTCTGGGTGTTGATCGGGGTCGGTGTCTTGCTTGCGATTGCAGCGTTCATCGAAGGGTTCGTCAGCCCGTACTACTATCAGCCGTTCCTCTAACGGCGACGTTCCGACTATCGGGCGAAATTCGACATGTTTGTCTCCGGCGAAATTCGACGTGTTTGCCGGACGGCTCCGTTCTTGTCGTGCGCCCAGACCGAACCAATAAAGGCCGACGGGTCCGTCGTAGCTGACATGACGACGAGGCTCGGAACGGCGAGTGCGGGGCCCGGCGAGGTCGATACGGGCCGTCTCGAGGTTGGCGAAACCAGAGACGGCTCCCCGTTCGGCCTCCCCGTCGCCGTCGTAAACGGTGCGAAGCCGGGGAAGACGCTCTACGTACAGGCGGTCAGCGACGGTGACGAACTCCACGGCGTCGGCGTCGTGCAACGCGTCGTCCCGCAACTCGATCCCGCCGAGATCGCAGGGACGATCCTGTTCGTCGGGATCGTCAACTACCACGCGTTCCAAGTCGCCGAACACCGCAATCCCATCGACGACACGAAAATGAACCGGGCCTACCCCGGCTCGGAGAACGGCACCTCGAGCGAGCGCATCGCCGCGGCGACGTTCGACGCGGCGACGCGAGCCGACCTGATTCTCGATCTCCACCAGGGCTCGACGAGTCGGATGATCGACGAAGTTCGCGTCCGCTGTGGCAAGCGCCACCGGCTCCACGACGACTGCCTCGAACTCGCGAAAGCCTTCGGCTGTGGCTACGTGCTCGATCAGAAAGGACCGGACGGCCAACTCGCGCGTGCGGCCCCGGACGAAGGAATCCCGACCGTCGACCCCGAGCTCGGCGGTGCCGTCGGCTGGGACGAAGAGAGCATCCGGAAAGGCGTCGACGGCGTCTTCAACGTCCTCAGCTACTACGACTTCCTCGAGGAACCGATCGAACTCGAGCGACAGACCCGTGCAAACGGGTTCGAACAGTACGGTGCCTCCTGTGGCGGCCTGGTCGACTTCGAGAAAGAGCTGGGCGACGAGGTCGCCCGAGGCGAGACGCTGTATCGTATCACGACGCCGTTCGGCGAGACGAAAGAGACCGTCACCGCCGACAGCGACGGTCTCCTCTGGCGAACGCGGCGACTCCCGCAGGTCGCCACCGGGGAGTACGTCTGCTCGCTCGGGACCGACCTCGACTCATACTGACCATACTGACATGACTGCCGATCTTACCTGCCCCGACTGCGGAAACACGTACGCCAGCGGCCCGGACGAACCGTGGCGCTGCGAGTGCGGTCGCGCCCTCCAGTTCACGGAACAACCGCTCCCAGCAGGCGATCCGCTTCCGCTGTCACAGCTCGACACCAGCGACGGCCTGTGGACGTTCTTCGAGTTCCTCCCGATCGAACCCCACGTCACCTTCCACGAAGGGTTCACGCCGCTGGTCGATGCCCCCGAGTGGGACGCACAGTTCAAACTCGAGTACGTCTTCCCGACGGGCTCGTTCAAGGACCGAGGCGCGACGACGACGCTCTCGCGAGCAGTCGAACTCGGCGTCGAGAAAGTCATCGAGGACTCCTCGGGCAACGCCGGCGCGGCGATCGCGACCTACGCGGCCCGTGCGGGCATCGATGCCGATATCTACGTTCCGGCGGATGTCAAACAGTCGAAACTGATGACTATCCAGCGGGCCGATGCCCGGCCGGTCCGAATCGAGGGGACCCGGGAGGCCGTCACGGACGCCTGCATCGAGGCCGTCGAAAACGGCGAGGGTTGGTACGCCAGCCACGCCTGGAACCCCGCCTTCTACGCGGGGACGATGACTTTCGCGTTCGAGGTCGCCGCCCAGCGAAACTGGACGGTTCCCGACGCGGTCGTGCTTCCGGTGGGTCACGGGACCCTCTTTCTCGGTGCCTACCAGGGCTTTGCCCGACTCAACCAGGCCGGTATCGTCGACGGGATGCCGAAACTGCTGGCCGGCCAGGCACAGGGGTACGCGCCGATCGTCGAGGAGTTCGAGGGTGGTATCGATTCCGACTCCGACTCCGACACCGACTCCGACCGTGACGGCGACCCAAGCGACATCGCGGACGGTATCCAGATTACCGAGCCCGCCCGCGACACCGAAATCCTCGAGGCTATCGAGGCAACCGGCGGGGATGCGATCGCCCTGAACGACGACGAGATCGAGACGGCGATCGATCGACTCCACCGCGGCGGGTTTTACGTCGAGCCGACGAGCGCGGTCGCCACCGCTGCGCTGTCTCGCTACCGGGAGGCAGGTGTCGTCGACCAAGACGACGACGTGGTCGTACCGCTGACGGGCAGCGGGTTGAAGACGCTTTGAGCCGTCAAGGGTCGGGGCTGCCGGCAGCCGCTGGAGTCCCTCTCAGCCGGTCGTCGTCCGAACCCGTCCCGGACGGCAGTCGCTCGGTCGTCGTTCCGGAACGGTTTGGCCGTCTGCGGTGTTGTGTCGCCCGGAGTAGGTGAGTCATCTGCGGTGGTGTATCAGGCCCGGAGACGGGTCTCGAGACTCGTTGACAAACAGCGGAAGTGACGGGGTTCGACGATTATAAACGATCGCCGGCAGCGGAAACATCGGAAAGAAGGGTTAAGTCGTTCGCCTGATACAGGCAACCTAATGAGCGAATTCACCTTCGAGCCTACGGGGAAAATATTCGCGGAGCGGGAAGCGTTACTCGAGGAGTGGACGCCAGAGAAACTCGTCGGTCGCGACCAGGAACTCAAGCAGTACCACGCCGCGTTACAACCCGTCATCGAGGGTGAAACTCCGTCGAACATCTTTCTGTATGGAAAGAGTGGCGTCGGAAAGACCGCAGCCACGCGATTTCTGCTCGGTCGGCTCGAGGAAAGTGCCGAGGACGTCGACGGGCTCGACCTCCACACCGTCGAGATCAACTGCGATGGCCTCAACTCGAGCTATCAGACCGCGGTCGCCCTCGTCAACGAGCTCCGGGACCCCGCAGACCAGATCTCCAACACGGGGTACCCGCAGGCCTCGGTCTACCAGTTCTTGTTCGACGAGATCGACGACCTCGGCGGAACTATCCTGATCGTCCTCGACGAGGTCGATCACATCGAAGACGACAGCCTCCTCTACAAGCTGCCCCGAGCCCGCTCGAACGGGGACATCGAACGTGCGCGACTCGGCGTTATCGGCATCTCGAACGATCTCAGCTTTCGGAACCACCTCAGCTCGAAAGTCCGCTCGAGTCTCTGTGAAAAAGAAGTCTCGTTCAGCGCGTACGACGCCCCGGAACTAATCGAAGTCCTCCGGCAGCGGGAGTCAGTCGCGTTCCGAGACGACGTCCTCGCGGACGGCGTCATCGAGATGTGTGCGGCGTACGGGGCCAAAGACTCCGGTGACGCCCGACAGGCACTCGATCTGCTGCTCGAGAGCGGCGATATTGCTCGGGAGGAAAACGTCGACCGTGTCACCGAAGACCACGTCAGCCGCGCTCGCGAACGGCTGCAAACGAACCAGGTGATAGAAGGGATCAGCAACTACTCGCGACACGGTCAACTCGTGCTCTGGGCACTGTGTTTGCTCGAGGAACGAGGAGAGACCCCCGCCCGAACGAGGGAAATCCGCGATCCCTACGAGGAGTTGTGCACACAGCGGGCGACCGATCCAGTGTCCGATCGCGCGGTGCGGGAGTATCTGGCCGAACTGGAGACGCTCGGGATTACTAACTCGACACAGCACAATCGCGGCAAAAGCGGCGGCAAGTACAAGGAACACGAGCTGAACCAGTCGCTCTCGAGTGTCAAAGCGGGACTGGAAGAGTTGATCGGTACCTCGCCGTAGGTCTCGTCGTGGAGCTTACCCCACCGCTTCCGCTGTTACTGGGGGATCGACCTGTTTGTACTCAATCACCATCTCCTCATATCCAACACTCGCCCTGCTCTATTCCAAGTGATTTACCCCGTCCCACCCCACCACTTCCGCTGTTACTGGGTGAGTGTCTGTCGTCGGTGGCCGTAGTTACTGCGGACGGACCCCACCAGTTCCGCTGTTACCGTACTGTTCCCGTGTTACCGTACTGTTCCCGTCGGCTGTCATCGTACTGTTCCCGTCGGCTGTCATCGTACTGTTCCCGTCGGCTGTCATCGTACTGTTCCCGTCCGCTGTTACCGTACCGTGTCTTCGTTATGTTAGAAAATAGCGGCTCTGTTGAAATCCTTAGTGAGTTACAGGTTCAGTCAGTAGTTTGAGTAGATGCAGACCCTCCCAAAGTCTCGGTTGCTCCGATTTGTTGAGGAAGCATTTCAGTTAGCGAAACGTGCCGTAGCTCGATACTCCTCGAAGTTCTCGAAACAGCGCTACACGCTCCATCAGCACATCGTTCTCCTCTGTCTCAAGGTTCGGAAGAACACGACCTATCGTACACTCCTCGACGAGCTCATCGAGATGCCCCATATCCGGAACGCAATCAATCTCACTGAACTGCCAGCCCCATCAACACTGTGCAAAGCGTTCGATAGACTCGATATGGCTGTCTGCGAGTGCTGCTCAATCTCTCTATTTCACTGTTCCCGACCAACGGCGTTGCGGGAATCGATGCTTCGGGATTCGACCGCAGCCACGCCTCAAAACACTACACGAAACGCGCCGAACTCACGATTCAGCAACTCAAAGTAACACTGCTCGTCGCTTCCAAAGTGAACGCAGTCCTTGATTTACACGTGACGACGAAGCGAAAACACGATAGCCAGATCGCTCCGTCGTTGATCAAACGGAACCCCGAGGCAATCGACATCTCGCTCGGGGACAAAGGCTACGACGACCAGAAAATCAGACGGCTTGCCCGTCAACACGAGATTCGTCCACTAATCAAGCATCGTGAGTTCACACCGCTTCACAAGGCATGGAACCTGTGAATGTGTGTCCCTCTTCTTTCCGGATGCAGTGAACGACGATATGAGTCTCGCGGGGAAGCCCGAGTCAGGCGAGCTTCCCCGCTCGTTTTCCCAACGCTTGTTTAGCTGCGTGTAGTGCGTTCTGAACGAAGTTAAGGAGGTCGATTGCCATATCTGTCTCCTCGGTTTCACTTTTGAGAAAAGATCATCGGTTAACCTCGACGCTGTCGTCCATTTTCAGTAGAGCCAAAATAGCCTTTTGTTACTACTGTAGTTCTGCTGTACCGTGGTCTACTACTGTTCTAGTGCTTACTATAAACGAGTAAGTTTAACTGTTGGTGGTGAAAACCGAAACCGTAGCACGTTCGTCACTGATCCAACCACCCTCTCGAGGGTGGAACACCGTCCCCTCCTAACAGCGGAACCGATGGGGTGGGAGGGACAACTGCACGCGACGCTATAGCAGCCACTGCACGTCAGTGCGCACCTGACCGCCAGACGGATCGGCGATCAGTGTGCAAATCGTTGCAGTTGTTCCTACAGTAGCACGAGGTGGACGACAGCACCGCCGACGCCGTGTGTCCGGACGGCAACAAAACGAAACCCGACATTCCTTTACTCCCGCCCTGAATACGAGCGGGTATGTTCCTCTCCCTACGCGCGGAGGTCGAGGACGCCCTCGAGGGGGCGCTCTCCGAACTCGACTTCCCCACCGACGACCTCGGGATCGAAGAACCGCCGGACGACGTCGACAGCGTCCTTGCCTCGAGTGTGGCGTTCCGACTCGCCAGCGAAGCGGGCGCGCCGCCGCCGCAGGTCGCCGGCCAGCTGGCAAACGAGATCGATGCCGACGAGCTGACCTACGTCGCCGAGGTACAGACACAGGGGCCGTACCTCAATTTCCTGCCCAGCGGGGCCTACCTCGCCGAGACTCTCGAGACCGCGACCGACGACGCCTACGGCGCACTCCCTGATCGGGATACCTCGGTCGTCGTCGAGCACACCAGCGCGAATCCGACGGGTCCGGTCCACGTCGGCCGCGCGCGGAACCCGATCATCGGCGACGCCGTCGCGAACCTGCTCGATTACGCGGGGTACGATGTCGACCGGCACTACTACGTCAACGACGCCGGCCGGCAGATGGCCGTCTTCACGTGGGCCTACGAGACCTTCGACGAGGACGACCTCGAGGACGGTCCCGAACGCGACCGCGTCGAGTACGACCTCGTCCGGTACTACCGGAAAGGCAACGCCTTCCTCGAGAACGGCCCCGACGAGGAGGTCGCCGAGGCCGAAGCCGAGATCGAGTCGATCATGCAGGGCCTAGAGGAAGGCGACGACGAGACCTACGAGCGGGTCAGCGAGGTCGTCGATCAGGTCTTGTCGGGGATGCGGGAGTGTCTCGAACGTCTGCCCGCTGTGTTCGACGAGTTCGTCAAGGAGACCCGGTTTATGCGAAACGGCGACACCGAGGAGCTGGTCGGACGGCTCAAAGACCTCGATGAGGCAGTCTACGAGGAAGACGCCTGGCAACTCGACCTCGACGAGCACGGCATCGACAAGAACCTCGTCTTCCTGCGCTCGGACGGCACCTCCCTGTACGCGACCCGCGACCTGGCCCACCACGAGTGGAAGTTCGACAACTACGACCGCGCGGTGACGGTGTTGGGGGAAGACCACAAACTGCAGGCCCGCCAGCTTCGGACCGCCCTCGAGTTACTGGGCAACGACACGAAGCCGCTCGAACAGGTCCTCTATTCGTACGTCAACCTGCCGGAGGGGAAAATGAGCACGCGGCGCGGGACCGGCGTCGACCTGGACGACCTGTTAGACGAAGCGATCGACCGTGCTCGACAGGAGGTCGAGGATCGGCTGGACGACCGGATTCGCGACGATGATCTGGACGACGAGGATGTCGAACGCATCGCCCATCAGGTCGGCATCGGCGCGGTTCGATACGATGTCGTCTCGAAACAGCCGACGAAAGCGATCACCTTCGAGTGGGATCGCGCGCTCGACTTCGAGGCCCAGTCGGCTCCGTACGTCCAGTACGTGCACGCGCGATGCTGTGGCATCCTCGAGGAAGCCGGCTTCGAACCCGACGCGATCGCTGCCGGCGAGATCAACGTCGCCAGCGACCTCGACGCGGACCTGCTCGGGACGGAGGCAGAACAGGGTCTGCTCGAGACGATCGGTCGGTTCCCCGCCGTCGTCGACGAAGCTGCCGACGACCTCGAGCCACACCAGATCGCGACGTTCACTCGGGAGTTCGCGGACCGATTCAATGCCTTTTACCGTGAGTGTCCGGTGCTGGCCGATGGTGTCGATCCGGAACTGCGGGAGGCCCGACTCGCGTTGGTTGCGGCCTCGAAGTACACAGTCGCGAACGCGCTGTCGATCCTCGGCGTAGCGGCACCGCGCTCGATGTAGCGTCGCTGCCGTCGACGCCGCTGCGTTTCCTCGTTTTGTGTGTTTCACTCCTTTCCCCTCTTTTTTCTGCTCTCCTCCCACTCTCCTCTCTTCCCACTCTCTTCCCCTCTCTTCCCCTCTCTTCCCCCTCTCTTCCCCTCTCTTCCCCTCTCTTCCCCTCTCTTCCCCTCTCTTCCCACTCTCTTCCCCTCTCTTCCCCTCTCTTCCCCTCCACTCTTCTCTTTCGAGGCCACCATTGGAACGAGGAACTACCCCGAGCGGATGCAAGTCGACGGCGACGGACGACACACGACACACGACACCCGACAGCCGTCGAAAAACAAAGACGAAAACGATGTCGTCCGACAGTTCTCCGCTCTCGTGGGACCGAGTCGCGAGCCCGCGAGGCGGGATTACTGGTCTTTCGACTCGAGGACTTTCTTGACGAACTCGTCGTCGGTGAGTTCGTCTTCGATAAAGTCGACGACCCATTGCACGTCGATGAATACGGCGAGCACGTGGTTGTCGTCGTGCTCGAGGACCCACTCGATCTCGCTGATCTCGGCTTTGAAGTGGTCTGTATCGCTCACCGCGGCCGCGATGTCGTATCCGACCGTCTCGAGTTCCTTCGAGAGGACGTCAGGATCGGTCGTGTCGGTCTGGGTGACGACGTAGAGGCGGTCGTCGTCGCGATCGATGTCCATGATCGACATCACGTCGCTGTCCGCCTCGAGGTCGTCGTCGAAGCCGGGGACCTCGTCGTGGTCGTCATCGTCGTCATCGTCGTCATCGTCGTCGTACCCGTCGTCATCGTAGCCGCCGTCATCGTCGTCGTACCCGTCGTCGCCGTCGTCGGGGTCTTCGTCGCCGGTTTCGGTGCTTGAGCAGCCCGCAAGCGCGGTTGCGAGCGCGGCTCCACTGCCGAGGAGGATCTTACGTCGCTCCATGCTCGAGCGGTCGAGAGACTTCGGGATTAGTAATTAGCTCGTACTGTCATCGTCGCTGACGAACGCTCCCTCTGCGGAGGAGAAGCCATAACGAGCAGTATTATGGGATATGAGGTGACGATCGGAACGGTTCACAGCTCGTTCACGAACGCTTACCAGTCACGTCGGCGTACGGTCCCGATAGGTCGACCGTCCGGAACGGGTGGTAGCCATGGCTTTCGACCAGTTTCGGTATCTCGAGGGCCGAACAGTCCGTTACAGGCAGTGCCTATTCAGCGAACCGACGACGGTCGCCGTCGAGGGGAGATACTGAGACGGTTTCCTGTCCGTCAGTTCCGGTGCAACCGCGACTCGGACTTGAGTTCACCGGGACATCGGTACAGCAATCCGTATGAGACCAGTCGTGAGGAGACCGAATTCAAGAGTCGGATTCGGCTTCCGTGATCGCGCTCGAGACCTCGTCGTGTGCCGCTTCGCGATCGTGAGTCCCATCCTGGTCGTCGCCTGTCGCTCCGTCGTCTTCGCGTTCGCTGTCGCTGTCGCTCTCGCTCCGGCGACGGGCTCGCTCCTCGAGATCGATACCGGCAAGATCGGCGGCGATCCGTCGGTAGGCAGTCGCGGCCGGGCCCTCGGGATCGTAGACGACCAGCGGGGTGCCGGCGTAGACGCTCTCACGCGCCGAGGAGTCGTTGGGGACAGCGCCCATCAGCGGGATGTCGAGCTGGGCGGCGATTTCTTCGTAGGAAACGTCGCTGTCCGCGTGCGTGCGGGTGACGATCAGTCCCTCGACCGCGCCGCCGGCGCGGTCGGTCAGCTCGATCGTCTTCCGGGAGTCCTGGACCGCCGCGGGTTCGGGAGTCGAGACGATCAGGACCCCGTCGGCGAGCCCGAGGGGGAGCACGGTTTCGTGGCTGATGCCTGCGCCCACGTCGAGAAAGACGAAATCGTAGGCGTCCCGCAGTTCGGCGACTACGTCACGAAGCCCTTCGGGGGAGGCCTTCGCGTAGTCGTCCAGTCCCGTCCCGCTGGGGACGGCGACGATGTTGTCCGCCAGTCGGTAGGTAGCGTCTTCGATCGATGCATCGTTGGTCAACACGTCGTGTAACGTCGTCGCGTCGGGCGAGAGACTCACGAACCCGGCGAGGTTCGCCATGCCGAGATCGACGTCGACGACGGCGACGCGCTCGCCCGCTTGAGCGAGTGCTGTGCCGAGGTTCACCGTCGTCGTCGTCTTCCCGACGCCGCCCTTCCCGCTCGCGATGGCGTACACCGTCTCTTGAGACATACTCAGTTACTGTCCGAACCGACGAACGGCAACACCTTAAATCGTCACCTCGCGTCCGGAGGAGACGATTGGGAAAACAAGTCGAGTCGATCCGGTTGCCGTCACGGACTGTTACGCGCTCGTCGGCGTGTCAAAGAATACTTAGCCGCAGCACCGTTTTGTACGCCCAATGAGCCAGGAGGGCGAACAAGAGCATTCCGACCGGAAAAAGTACGAGTTCCGGAAGGTTATCGAGGATCTCAAGGACTACGAAGGGTCCGGTACGCAACTCGTTTCGATCTACGTTCCTGAAGATAGACAGGTCAGCGACGTCGTCCAACACGTCACTCAGGAGCACAGCGAGGCGGCCAACATCAAATCCAAACAGACGCGAACGGCCGTTCAGGACGCGCTTACCAGCATCAAGGATCGGCTTCGGTACTACGACACCTACCCACCAGAGAACGGGATGGTGCTTTTCTCCGGTGCCGTCGACTCCGGAGGCGGCCGCACCGAGATGGTCACCCGCGTCCTCGAGAGTCCGCCCCAACCCGTCCAGTCGTTCCGGTATCACTGCGACTCGGACTTCCTGACGGAGCCACTCGAAGAGATGATGGCGGACAAGGGCCTCTACGGCCTGATCGTCCTCGACCGGCGCGAGGCCAACGTCGGCTGGCTGAAGGGCAAACGCGTCGAACCCGTCAAGTCCGCGTCCTCGCTGGTCCCGGGCAAGCAGCGCAAAGGTGGCCAGTCTGCCCAGCGATTCGCCCGCCTGCGACTCGAGGCGATCGACAACTTCTACCAGGAAGTCGCCGGCATGGCGAACGACCTGTTCGTCGCCAAGCGCCACGAACTCGATGGGATCCTCGTGGGTGGTCCCTCGCCGACCAAAGACGAGTTTCTGGACGGCGACTATCTCCATCACGAGATTCAGGACAACGTAATCGGCAAGTTCGACGTCGCCTACACCGACGAATCGGGGCTGTACGACCTCGTCGACAACGCCGAGGACGCACTGGCCGACGCCGAGGTGATGAAAGACAAAAAGCAGATGGAGGAGTTCTTCCAGGAACTCAACGCTGGCGACCTCGCGACCTACGGGTTCGAGCAGACCCGACAGAACCTGATGATGGGCGCAGTCGACCGTCTGCTAATCAGCGAGGACCTCCGGAAAGACGTCGTCACCTACGACTGTGAGGAGTGTGGCAACACCGATCGTGAGGTCATCGACCGACGCAAGGCGACGCCGGACCACTCCTGTAGGGACTGTGGCACCGAGATCGAGGCAACCGAAGACGACCGCGAGGACGCGATCGACCACCTCATCGAGATCGCCGAACAGCGTGGCACCGAGACGAAGTTCATCTCGACCGACTTCGAGAAGGGCGAACAGCTGTACAACGCGTTCGGCGGGTTCGCCGGTATTTTGCGGTACTCGACGGGCGTCTAACGGGCCCGGCCTTCCTCCTGGCTCTCCTCGCCGCTCTGCTCCCGTGTGGGTTTCGGGACTCACGTTCGACCCTGTCTCTTATACACATCTCTGAGC
>NZ_AOMA01000142.1 GCF_000337895.1 Halobiforma nitratireducens JCM 10879 | reverse complement strand
CGACGACCGAGATCGGCCGGCGGCTCCCCACGCATCAGAGCATCCCGCGGAGGTAGATCGCGTCGTCGGTGATGCGTTCGACACTGCCCTCGTCGAGGGGATGTGCCCCCTCGTCGGCGTCTCCCCACCCCAATTTGGCCTTGATCGTCCCCGTGATGCCGGGATCGGAGTCGACGTACCCCCGCCCGTTATTGACCTCGACGAGTCGGCCGATCTCGGTCCCATCGTTGTTTAGAACCCGTTTCCCTTCGTCGTCTTTCGTGAGCCGTTTCCGGGTCATGGCAGGGTGGCTCCGCCCCGAGTGCCCGCGGAGCGGTACCGGCCGATAGGATTCGTCCCTCATAAACGACCGAAACCGTTGTACGGCCATACTGATGTGTTACACGACCGCAAAACGACGAGCCCGTTGCTCTCGGTTTACCGCTCCGGTCGCACGCTCGGTAATCACGTTCTACCTGCTCACAACGGAAGGGTTATACCGGTAGTCACGTATTACCAGGCGATCAATGGACTCGCGCGAGTTCCCCGCTTCGATCGACGACCCTCGTGTTACCGACCGGTTTTGCCGCCGGCTCCCCGGCGCGGACGGTGACCTGCTCCTCCTCGGGGTCGTCCACGACCACCCCGCAAGCGTCGGCCGCGTCGAGCGCGTGCTCGAGGCCGTCGATCCCGGTCCCGAAACGGTCGCACTCGAGTTACCGCCCGCCGCGACCCCGTTATACGAAGCCTACGCCCGTGACGCCGACACGCACCCGCCGCGGTTCGGCGGCGAAATGAGCGCGGCGATCCGCGCGGCACCGGACGCCAACATCGTCGGCATCGACGCGCCGAACTGGTCGTTCCTCCGACGGGTGCTGACGCGGCTGGTCGCCGACCGGGCGTCGGCACGGACGGCCCGCCGGGTCGTCTCGAGTGTCGGCGCGGCGTCGCGGGAGGCCGTCACTTGCCGGGTGGCTGCGACCCTGACGAACGCGACGTCGATGACGATCGCCCACGACGATCACGAGCCGATCGAGTACGACTGTACCCACGACGACCCGCCGGAGCGCCAGGCCTCTCACGAGCGATCACACGTCGCGGGCGTCCACGCGCTTCTGGGCGGTATCGATGCTGACGGCGACCAGAGCGCGCTCGCATACAGGGACGACACCCGCGAGGAGTGTATGATCGATCGACTCGAGCAACTCCGACGCGACGCGGGCGATGTCGTTGCCGTCGTCGGGATCGACCACCTCGAGCGACTCGCCGACGAGCTGGATCGGTGACGGATCGCTGCGACGCCGACTGATTACCAGGCCGATGCGGGCAGGAGCATCGACTGGTCGAGCGCTCGTGACGGGGAGAAGTGTGCGTTCCCGATCAGCGACGGTCAGTCCGCGTAGGGGTCGACCGATGGCCGGTACTTGCAGCCGGACCGTTCGTCGGCGGTTCGATCACGACTTCTCTCCCGCCGTCGATCGTCACCCGATAATCGTCGACGACGAACGAGACTCGACCACCGGCTCGAGGCGTGCCGTCGTACTGCGGCCGAAAGAGCGAGTCGAGGGCGTCCGGATCGACGATATCGTAGAGAGTGATGCGTCCGTCCGTCGGATCGACCCCCATGCAGTCGGCCAGCGCGTGAACAACTGTCGTGCTGAGCGTCGCCGGTCCGTCAGGGTCGTGAACGACGCGGTAGGGAGCGGACGGGCGACCTGTCTTGGGAGATGGGGATGAGCGCTTGTGCATGATCGTTCGCTACCACTACTCCATACTTGATTAATAAAAACTTTCTCCTCGATATCTACAACAGTAGTTGGATTCGGTAAGTAGTAGTGACTGTCTTTTTCATTTGTATGCTGTCGAGGAATACAGTGCCGACTGCAACGATTTACACACTGACCGCCGATCCGTCTGGCGATCAGTGCGCATTGACTTGCAGTGGCTACGATAGCTGTCCATCCCCGTTGGTGGTGGCGTCGATCGGATGCCAAGTGCGGACAGAACAGGATACACAACTGAGGGAGCGTTACCGACGGAGCGTCGAAACGCAGTGCCAGCAGTACGTGTACGTCTGGTCCGCGGCGTTGCGCGCACCGCAGTGTGGGCACCTGATCGTCTCTCCCTCGAGATCACGCTCGTCGTCGGGAGGATCGCGGTCGTCGTACTCCCGCGAGTTCGGGTAGCCGTCTGGACCCGGTGAGGAGGGAGAACTCGCGCGGTTCGGGTCGGCGAAGGACGGAGACCCCGTGCCGTCGCCGTTACTGTTGCCGTCGTCGCGGCGCACGTAGACGTAGTACAGTATCAGGTGCAAGAGGGCAAACAGCAACAGATAGCCGATGAGCCAGCCCCAGAGCTCCATCAGCATGGCATACGTTCTCAACGTACTTGGATATTCCCCGCATCACCGCGGACGGACTGTCACTGTGGCTGAACGGTCGTCGTGACGAAGACCCGTTCAGTTCTACAGGCGGAGCAGGCCGAGTGGCTGGGGGTCGTACGGAAGACGTGTCTTCCGTGATGACGAGACGCCGAAGCCGTCTCGAACCACTTGCCCCCGAGGCGGTTCACTGGGGGTTCACTGGGGTACGACGGACGAAGGGACGCGGCGAAATTGAGGATGCGAGCGTGGACGAAGGCTGTTACTCGGGCGGTTGGAGGTCTCGCTGGAACTCGTCGAAGGGGTCGAGGTCGTCGGGAAGGTCGTACTCGATGCGGCGTCGTTCCTGTCGGTTGACGCCCGCTTCGTCCACGGGGGTTGCGACGTCCTCCCAGCCGGGCTTGATTTTGACGCTCTTTGCAGGCATGCCGACCGCGATGTGGTGGGCCGGAACGTCGTGCTGGACGACGCCACGGGCACCGACGATGGCGTTCTCGCCGACCTCGTTGCCCGCACGCACCATTGAGTCGTAGGTGAGGCGAACGTCGTCTTCGATTATCGTGTGGTAGTTGCGCACGTCGGTCTGATCGACGACGTCGTGGTCGTGGCTGTAGACGTGAACCCCGTCGGAGATCGAGACGCGATCGCCGATGGTGAGCTTCCCGCGGTCGTCTAAGTGAACGTCGTCGTGGATCACCGTGTTGTCCCCCACCGTGATGTTGTGACCGTAAGTAAACGAGATACCCTTGAAGAACCGGCAGTCGTCGCCACACTCCTCGAAGAGGTGGTCCGCGAGCATCCGCCGGAATCGTAGCGCGAACTCGACGTTGTCCGCGATCGGCAGACTGTCGAACTGCCGCCAGAGCCACTGCAGGTGTTTCGACTGGCGGAACCGTTCTTCGTCTTTCTCCGCGTAATACTCGCTCTCGAGGGTCGTGTTACAGGGGTCGTAGCTCTGTAATCGCACGCGTTCGGCGGCCGATACCGACGCCCCGTTTTGCCACCGTTCGTAGGCCTCGCGGTCGCCCGAGAGATCGATCAGCACGTCCTCGACGACCGAGCAGGTGTCCTCGTCGCTCGAGAGCCGGCGGTCGACCTCGTCGATGAACTCGCGCATCCCCGCCTCCGCTTGCTCCGGAAGCGAGACGTCCCGCTTTGTCATATCCCGAGATATTGCCCGCGGAGTTGATAGGGGTTCGGTTGTCCGTCCGCTTCGCCGGCTCTCGGGCGGTGAGCCGGGAGTTGCCACCTGTGGGACTGGGAGTGGGACTGGGACTGGAAGTGTAGTGCAGTCACGGTGATCGGTTTCGATCGTTCGGTCCAGCGGCGTCCCACTCCGCGACGATGAGCGCTGGCAGTGCAAGGGCACCGAGCAGTAGCAACGCGGTCACGACCACCGTCCCGGTGGTAACGTGATGTGGGCTGACCTCGAGTTGGGTGACCGCGATCGGCAGGGCGACGACGACGCCCACCACGATCGCGAGCAGGAGTCGGGCCGGATCGCGGCCACGATCATCGACCATACGGGTACTTTTCGGGGGTCGGTAAAGAAGGTTCGACTCCACTCGCCCCGTCGTCCCAACGAGACCAGTCGACTCACCGAACCCCGCCTCTCGACGCCTCGAGCGTGGCCGAGCGGACGACTGTATATAAGCCCCTCTATATCTGGGTCGCCTCCCTTTGCCGATAGCCGCCTACGTTCTAGGTAGGAGGTACCCCACTATGACGCCCCACGAACACGAGTTCACCTGTTCCGACTGCGGTCGAGCGATTCCCGTGACCGAGGCGATGCTCGAAGCGACGTTGCGCCACGGCTGTCCCGTCTGCGGGGCTACAGTCGAAGGCGGGAAGGCGACCGCGTAGTACTGCCAGGCTCGATCCGCGGGTTCCCGGTTCCCGGTTCCACGATTACAGCGTTTCGACGACCCGGACTGGAAATCGAATCACCACTATCTGGACAGCAATACGAGCTACGACGGTCAAACTGCTGCCAGCGCCGTCGAATTTTACCTTGGGACACCGAATTGAACTGCCCCTAGAGTCCTTTGATTCCCTTGTAGAACCACTCAAGTACTGTCGCGTGGTAACACTCATCGTGACTGATATCGATATCGAGTACGTCCCCAAAGCGTGTGCGTACATCACCCGCGCTACCGGTGAGTTGCTCGTGTTCGAGGGACCAGGCCACGACGGCCTCCAGATTCCGAAAGGAACCCTCGAACCCGGTGAGTCCCCACGAGAGGCGCTGTTCAGGGAAGTGATGGAGGAGAGCGGCCTCGGAACCCTCAACGCGACCCAACGCCTGACGACCGACGTCTGGACGCGCCGGGAGTCCCCTCCGAAGCGGTACGTGCGTCACTTCTTCCACGCGACGGTCCACGAGCCCCGGGACTGCTGGACTCATACCGTGACCGACGGCGGAGACGAACACGGGTCGGAGTTCGATCTGTACTGGGTGGAGCCGCCGGTCGGCCGCGAGTTCGCCCTCGATCTCGACGACTACCTGCACCTTCTGCCGATCGACGGAAGCAGCGGCGTGGCGACGGCGTCGGACTGAACCGCTGTTGATCGTCACGCGGTTTGGTCGCTTTCGTGGTTCTTCATCGCCAGTCGTCACGGCCCGTCGCCGCCAGTCGCCGCCAGTCGTCACCGCCCGTCGCCCGAATCGACGACGAGACGCGCCGTCCGCTCTCACAGAAGCCGGCTACTTCGAGAGTGCGCGCTCGACTGCGTCGGCCACGCTTCGGGCCTTCTCCGCTAGCTCCGCTGAAACCAGCCCGTCCGCGACCGCGCCCTCGAGTTCGTCGGCGTCGACGATTTCGACAGTCCCGTCCGGCGTCTTGATGACGTCGACGTAGAGATCGACGTACCGCACCGCGTCGGGGAAGAGTTCCACTGGAGTGCAGACGTTGACGTAGGTGCCTTTCGAGTCGCCGTCCGCGCTCTTGTAGGTCGTCGGATACCACCACCGACCCTCTCGGAACTTCGTTACCGCTACGTCCCCTTTCTCTTTGGGCGTTCCCAGGGCGTCGTAACTGCCGCCGCCGTGTATCGATCGCTCGAGGGTGATCGATCCGTCGCCGTCCCACGCGGTGACCTCGCCGTAGCCAAGCGAGATACGACGGCCGTCTGGTTTCCCGTGGCCGATCTCGAGGCGGTCACCCATCGTCGGACCGAACTGGCGGGAGACGGCGTCGAACGGGAACTCGTCGTCACCGTCGGACGAGTCACAGACTGCTTCCGCGAAGTCGACGGCCGCGCTCGCGGCTCGATCGGCGGCCTTGATTCGGTGGTGGCCCGGCATCGTCGTCTCGACCGCACGACGGTCCCCGTCCAGTGCGACCCGCGACTCACGGCCGAACCAGCACCACGCGGTCCGGCGTGGCGTGGCGAGACGTGTGGGTTCGCCCGGCTCGTCGGGCGCGTCGGCGATCGCCGACGCGAGATCGTCGGCGCGACCGACGGCCCGTTCGATCGCAGCCTCCATCGCCTCGAGGTTGGCGTCGGTCGCCGCCCGTTTCCAGCGCAGGCCCCACCCCTCTGGGATCGACGCCGAAAGCAGGTCGGTCATGCCCACGAGCTCGGTGCCTGCCTCGCCGCTCGGGAGCGCCGAGACGCCCGACAGATTTCTGGAGAGCGTACAGAGCCCGCCGTCGACTTCGAGGGATGGCCCGACTCGAGGGTCGTCGTCGTCCCAGGGTGGCGTCGGCTCCCGGACCTGTACCCGGTAGCGGTTGCCCTCGCCGACGTAGCCGTCGACGTCGTCGTACGGGAGATACCCTCGTCGGCCGTCGCCCAGGTCGACGACTGCGCCGCTCCCGCCGCCGGCCTCGAGCACCTCGGCGTCGAAGACCCCGCCCCGAGGGGTATCGTCCTCCCAGCGGAACGTGTCGATACCGACGGACTCCAGGCGGGCCAGTACCGCGTCGACGTCTTCCGGCGCGCCGGAGACTTCGACGCCCTGCCTGTCGCGGCTCGTCTCGATCCGGACGTCGGCCGGGACGGCGTCGAACGGGTCGTCGAACCGCTCCTCGATCGGGTCGGAAGCCTGGACGACCTCGAGTTCGGGCTCGTCGCCTTCCTCGTCTGTCGTCGCTTCCTCGAGACGTTTCGTGATCGCCGTCGTGTAGATGCCGCGGACGCGTACAGTGGTTCGGCTCATGTGTGGAAAGTCGGGGTTTCGTGGTAGCTACGTCGGCCGGTCGCCGCGATCGGCTTCTGCCGGGTATCGACGCGACACCGACCGCGGGCGTGTGGCCCGTCGCTCGTGTGCTCCGGTTCGGACACCGGGGCTTTGTGAATTCCGAGTTTCGCCGACGCTCGACGACTGGCAGCGACGCCTGACGCTGGGCGCTATCGCCGAACGCTTACCGGGACGGAGCGGCAAGTGATGGTATGAAACGCAGGCGCGACCCGGTCGAGCGAGCCGACGACGGCTCGACCGATCTCTACGACGTGTCGACGTGGGAACCCCGATCGGCGCTCGATCGGTTCTCGTATGCCGTTTACGGCGCTCTCACCTACGGATTGCGTTCGATCGTTCTCGCGGTCGCGTTTGCGATCACGCTCCTGTTGCTCGTCCAGCCGGCGGTACTCGTTGCCGAGGATCCGTTTCTCGGCGTCTTCTTCGGCCTCTCGGTCGTTCCTGCGGCGCTGCTTGCGGCTTTCATCTGGTACACCGACATCACGACGAACGAACCCCTGGGCCTGCTCGTCGCGACGTTCGTGCTGGCGGTCCTGTTCGCGACGTTCGCGGCAGTCGTCAACTCCTTTTTCCGCCCGTGGTTCCAGCTGGTGCCGCTCGTCGGGACGGCGTTGTTTTTCTACCTGATCGTCGGCCCCGTCGAAGAGGTCGTGAAACTGCTCGCGGTCCGGTTTTTCGCCTATCGAAGCGACTCGTTCGACGCGGTCATCGACGGGGCGGTCTACGGCGCGGTCGCCGGGCTGGGCTTTGCCGCGATCGAGAACGCGATCTACATCTCCGGGACGGTCGCCCAGGTCGGTACCGAAACCGGGCTGTTTACGGCGGCGACGGGAATCGCGACCGTTCGTGCGCTCGTCGGCCCCGGACACGTCATCTACTCGGCGATCGCGGGCTACTACCTCGGGCTCGCGAAGTTCAACCCGCGACATGCCGGCCCGCTGGTCGTCAAGGGACTGCTCGTCGCTGCGTTCGTCCACGCTACCTACAACACGACCGTCGGAATCGTTCCAGGGATGGTCGCCGAACTCACCGGCCTCAGACCCGACGCCGCGTTCGTCAGCTACGTGATCCTGTTCAACGGCGTCATCGGCTACTACCTCTACCGAAAGATCGCACGGTACCGACGCCGGTACCGCGAGGTCGACGCTGCGGTTCCGGACTCGCCGTCGTCGGAGCTGACGGAGTTCGACCCGCCACGGCGCTAACCACACGCTCACCGCCGGTTCGAGCGCGAAATCGGCCCGCACGCTGGTGCAGGCACCACCGCCTTGCACGGCAGGGGACCACGATAACCCATGCAAACGTTCACCGAGGCCGACCTCGAGAAGCGGGTCGAGAACGCCAACGGCGAGGTGATCGGTACCGTCACGGAGGTTACGGGTGAGACGGCCCTCGTCGAACCGCGCCCCGGGGTGGTCGATTCGATCAAAGCGGTGCTGAACTGGCGGGAGACACCGTCGGAGACGGTGTCGATCCGTGCACGTACCGTCGACGAGATCACGGCCGATGCGGTTCTCCTCGACGGAGAGCCGATCGTGGACCCCGAGGGGCCACCACCCGAATCGGACGAGCCGCCGGCTGACGGGGTGGCTCCGAGCGACGTTCCCGCGGAGCCGTCGACTGAAGCCGAAGCGCCGGTCGCTCGAGACGAGTACGGGGTACCCGATGGCGAGCCGGCCGACTCCACGCGCGAGCCGTCGCCACCTGACGGCGATGCCGCTACTGACCCGAACGGTGGTCCAGAGACCGAGCGACGCCGAACGGACCTCGAGACGGAGCGGCCGGAACGACTGCAGTCGGACGACGACGTGACTGGCCCGGGGGAGACGATTGCCACTGGCACCGATAGCGACACCGACACCGACACCGACACAGACGGAAAACTCCACTCCACTCGAGCGGACCCGGGCCCGGCTCCGGACGCGGAGAGCCCGGAGGCGAGGGACGACGAAGACTACCACTCGAGTGGGGCCGACGACACCGACGAGACGGACCTCGCCGACGAGCTGTCGCTCGGCATCGACGACGACTCGCTCGAAGCGGTCGGCGGAACCGAGAGCGAACGTCTCGACGGTGAGCGCGACGCGGACGAGCCGGCTGCGGCGGCGATCGATCCTGGACCCGACATTCAATCGGCTTTCGGCGGGAGCGAGGCTGGGACGGCATCCGAGACCGGCACCGGCTCGGACACGGCGGACAGTGCTCGAGAGTCCGACACCCGATCGACCGACGCCGCGGCGGAACTCGAGACCGGCGTCGATATCGAATCCGTCGTGGACTCCGAGGGGGAGGAAGGGTCCACCGGCTCGGCTGCCGGAACTGGAAGCGATGCCGAATTCGGCTCCGACTCCACCGACACGGACTCGGCGGCGACGCTCGACCTCGGCATCG
The DNA here is from genome assembly GCF_000337895.1 of Halobiforma nitratireducens JCM 10879. GTDB lineage: Archaea > Halobacteriota > Halobacteria > Halobacteriales > Natrialbaceae > Natronobacterium > Natronobacterium nitratireducens. The sequence continues at coordinate 103,374 of NZ_AOMA01000142.1, read as the reverse complement.
ACGCCGCTTCGGTCGCGACATCCCAACTCGAGCGGGAGACCGTGACCGAAACGGGCCTCGAGACCGACCCGGCGACGATCGTCGGGGAACCGCCAGCGGGGAGCGAGGACAGGGACACCGCTTCCGGACCCGAGACGCGACGTGCGATTCCCGAAGACGAGGCGTCGTCGATCGACGAGCCGTCGAGTACGGCTGGTACTCGAACCGATCACGGTCGGTCTCGAGGCCGATCTCGTAGTCGATCGAACGGCCCGACCGCAGTCGAACGACAACTGTCCGCCCAGCGTGCCGCCATCCGTGCAAGCGTCCGGAGTGCGCTGGCGATCCAGAAAGGAACGCTCGGGATCGCGACCGCGGCAGGACGGGGCTACCTGACCGCCGCCGGGGCGATGACGGATGCAGCCACGTCCGGTGACGGCGACTCCTCGGAAACGACGGCTCGCGGACGAGAGCGTCCCCGTCGCCCTGTCGGAACCGATCTCCCACACGCTGCGGGAACGTCGTCCCAGGACGACACGCTCGCCGAGGAGTTCGCGACTCAACTGCCGGAACTCCGTGAGCTCCACCAGTCCGTGATCGATCGAGAGAACGGACGTGCCCGTCGAGACGATCGGATCGCGGCGCTGCTCGAACGGCAGATATCGTTGCTCGAGCGTTGTCGCAGTCTCCTCGAGGCTGACTCCCCGTGATCGACGGAACCTGTAAGTAGCTGGACCGGTTAGCGCCGACGATGGTCTCAGTCATCGGGTCACTCGTTGCGTTCGTCGTTGCACTGCTCGTCGGTGGGCTGGCGATCTACCTCGGTGCGTCGGTCGTCGTCGGTTCCGAGGATTACTCGCATGCCGTCTGGACGGCCCTGTTCGGCGCGATCGCGTGGGCACTGACAGCGTGGATACCGCTTCTCGGGCCGTTCGTCGCGCTGGTAGCCTGGATCTGGGTGATCAACTGGCGGTATCCCGGCGGCTGGATCGACGCCGCCATCGTCGGCGGTGTCGCCTGGGTCGCCGCGGTGGTCATCCTCCTCCTGGTCAACGTCGTTCCCGGCGTCTCCATCGGCGCGTTCGGTGTCCCCGGCGTCTGACTAGTCGAACCGCGCTTCGAGCAGCCGCTCGACGTACTTCGCCAGCACGTCGACCTCGAGATGTACCGGGTCACCCGGCTCCTTCTCGGATAGCGTCGTGAGCTCGTAGGTCGTCGGGATGATCGCGACGGTGACCGTTCCCGCCTCGGGATCGAACGACGCGACGGTGAGGCTGATCCCGTCGAGGGTGATCGACCCCTTCTCGACGACGTAGCGTTCGTACCCCTCGGGAAGTTCGAACTCGAAATACCAGTCCTCCTCGACGGACTCGACGCCCGTCACCGTTGCGACCGCGTCGACGTGGCCCTGTACGACGTGGCCGTCGAACCGTCCCTCCGCGGGCATCGCCCGCTCGAGGTTGACCCGGTCGCCCACCTCGAGTTCGCCGAGGTACGTTCGTTCGACGGTCTCGGATGCGAGGAAGAGTTCGAACCAATCGCCGTCTTCGTACCGTTCGACGGTGAGACACGCGCCGCTGACGCTGATACTCTGTCCGTGCTCGAGGTCGGTCGCGACCTCGTCGGCCCCAATCCGGAGACGGAGCCCGTCCTCGGTTCGCTCCCGGCCGACGATCTCGCCGGTCTCCTCGACGATTCCCGTGAACATGCTCGTAGGTGAACGTGGAACGCTCGGGGGAAAGCCGTTCCGGGTCGAGACGGTACCGGCGTCGCCTCGTCCGGCCGATCGCCGACCAGCGTCCGGCTCGGCTCCGGTCCCTGTCCTGCCGACCCGGAGCACAACACCTTTTTGGGTGGGGGCGAAGCTTGGACTCAATGGACGCGGATGCGGACACCGACCCGAACGCCGACCCTGGCCGCGACCTCGAGCCCGGGGTCGGTGCGGCTGCCGACTCCGGCCGCGATGGCGATGGCGATGGTGATGGTGACGCCGACGAGCCGGTCTACTACGTCATCAGCGACCTCCACATCGGCGGCGACGAGCAACTCGAGGAGGTGCCGTTTCTCGACGAACTGCTCGCCTTCCTCGAGCGCCTCGAAACGACCGACGAGAACGCGGAGCTGATCATCAACGGCGACGCGTTCGGACTCTGGGAGTTTACCCAGGTCGACGGTATCGAGAAGTTCGAGGTACTCGAGGAGACGTACCCGGAGCTGTTCGAACAGTTCCGCGCGACGGGCGAAACTGTCCGGATCACCCTGATCCCGGGCAACCACGACCACGAACTCGCGGCCTACGACGAGTACGTCGAGCGGTTCGACGAGTACAACGTCGATCTCGTCCCGGAGCAGTCGATCTCCCGGACCATCGGAGAGCAGGCGATCCACTTCGAGCACGGCCACCAGCGTGACGACAACAACCGGATCGAGGACTGGGGCAACCCCCACGCGACGCCGCTTGGCTACTACTACAACACTCTCGTCACGAGCCGTGCAGGACAGCTCTCGGATCGCGGTCGGTACAACTGGCTGAAAGACGTTCAGGCGGTCACGCCGACCGAGCGGATGCCGATCTGGCTCTTCTCGAAGTACTTCTACCGGGAGATGAACCCGCTCATCCGGTACTCGCTGATCCCGTTTCTCCTCTTGTTCAACATCAGTCTCCTCCTTGCGGTGCTGACTGGCCTGGATCTACTCAGCATCTGGGAGATGCCGGTCGATCGCACGGAGGCGTTTCTCTCCCAGTTCGGTCCCGCCGGAACCGCCGCCTGGTTCTTCCTCGCGCTCAACGTGACCGTCGCCGGGCTGCTCGCTCTCGTCGGCGTCCCGCTGTATTTCATTCGCCGGGATATCCGGAAAACGGTCGACCGATTCGGCGTCTTCGAGACGGAACTGACCGTCGATCCGGAAGGCCCCTACGAGGAGGCCGCACAGCAGGTCTTCGACGAGAACCCGGAGACGACGATCTTCTGTTACGGCCACACCCACCGACCGACGATCCGCGATCTCGAGGGTGGGATCATGGTCAACAGCGGGACCTGGCTCAAACGACTCCACCGGCGAGACGGTATCATCGGCATCCTGCCGCCGGTGTTCTACCCGTCCTACCAGTTGGCGGCGGTTCGGATCGCGCCCGCGTCGAGCGGAGACGGGGATCGGGATGCCGTCGCCGTCGAGTTCGAACAGTTCACGAAGCCGAGCCCGGCGACGGAGGAGCTCACCCGAACCGAGCGCTTCTTTACCGTCGGCCGGGAACCCGAGCCGGACCTGCCTGACCGCACGGTCGTCGACTCCGCGACTGCGGAGCAGCCCTCGACGATAGAGGCCGCCGACTGACGCACTCGTCTTGGTTGCCGGACCGGGGTCGATTCGGCGCTCGAGTGCTCGACGGAGAACTGGTCGAATCGGATCGGACCTGTCGCTCGGGACACGTGTCGCTGCGCTTTTGTCCACTCCCCGAGTAGCCGACGGCAGATGGCAGGCTTTCTCGACACGATCAAGCTCGCGAGCGTCCTCGTCCTCGCGATCCCCGCGGCGCTTGCGGGCCTCGAGTTGCTGTTCCTCCGTGGGCGGCTCCTCCCGGGTTCGGTTTTACTCGGCCTTGCCGGCGGACTCGTGGTCGTCCAGCAGCGGCTGACGACGCCCGGCGACGCGCCAGGGATCGTCGCGCGACGGCTCGGTACTGCAGTGCTCGGCGACGGCGAGTCGGCCGACGACGGAACGACGAACGCGAAAAACGACGACTCCCGGTCGTAAGCGGCTTCTGGGTCCCGTCTCGAGGTGGGTGGCGGGAAGTGGAAGTAGAGGTCTACGACTCGAGGAGACTCCCTGGCTCGAGCGACCGTGACGGCGCGACGAGCCACTCTGCCGGTCTCTCGTCGTCCCTTTCCGGCGTCGTAAGTATATCCGCGATCCGGAGCCTGGCGTCGCCGACCGCCACGGTTGCGTCGATCCGGACGACCGCACCCGGCTCGATCTCCGTTCCCGGCTCGAGGGGTCGTTCTACCGGCTCGAGACCGACGCCGGCGACTCGCGTCTCGATCGCGTCGTCCTCGCCGAACGCCCGGATCTCGGCCTCGAGGTCCCCTTCGACGGCCGCGACGGATTCCGGGCCGGACGAGAGCATCGCCCGGTTCGACTTGAGCGCCTGCGTGAGCGCGACGTGGGTCCGTCGCTCCCGGCCGCCGTCGCCGTCGACGACGACGGTTCGCGCGAGACCGCCGTAGTAGCCGTCTGGCCCGTGCGGAGCGACCGAGATCGCGATCGGCTCACCCGGCCGGAGGTCGTCCCCGGGTGCGGTGATCTCGGTGTTTCCCGCGGGGAAGCCGCCGGCGGCGATGATTCCCGTGTCGACCGCGATCCGGAGTCGCTCAGCCGTCAGCGTGACTGTTTCGTTCGCACCGTCACCGACGAGCCGACCGTCCGCGACCGACGCTTCCGCGAGTCGCTCGACGCCCCTATAAATGCCTGCTCGAGCAGTTCGCTGGGCTCGTTCGATCCGGTCGCGCTCCGCGCTGGCCTTGGTCGCTCGGGCGCGCTCGAGTACGTCCGACGACGCGAGGTCGAACCCCTCGCTCTCGAGGTAGAGCGCGGCGTCGTGGGGAATCCGGGCCGGAGTCAGTACTCTGCCCGCGTCGTCCAGTGTGTCGGCGAGCCGATCCGCAGCGTGCCCGGATCGATCGCTCGCCCGAACTAGCCACTCGTCGCCGTCGTAGGCGACCGCGAACGGGCCACCGGCGGCCTCCGACAGGAGATACCGAATGCCCGGGTCTCGAGCGGTGCCGGCGTGGACGAACGCCGCCGCCTCGCGGGCGGCGAGCGCATCCTCGAGGGTGGATTCGAGCGTACTGTGAGTCTCGGTCGTTTCGGGTTCGGGTTCGGGTTCGGGTTCGGGTTCGGGTTCGGGTTCGGGTTCGGTCTCGGTCTCGGTCTTGGCCTCGATCCCACTCCCACTCCCGACCTCGAAATCCCCCGTAGAACCGGCGTCCGATCGGGGGGTTTGCCCCTTCTCATCCACTCTCTCACCGTCACTTTCGGTTCCGCCGTTGCTCTCGCCCCCACTCACGGTTACGTCGCTTCCGCGCCGGCCTCGAGTTCGTCGGCGTCCTCACTGTCGTCGTCGCCGTCCCCTGGCAACGGCTCTTGGGCCTCCGCGACCAGTTCCTCGAGGGTCGAGTCGGTGAGGTGTCCCTCCAGCAGAACGTCGATCGGCAACGTCGGGGCACCGTCGACCAGGTTCTCGAGGAGAACGAGTCGTTCGCGGGCTCGAGACATGCCGACGTAGAAGACGCGGCGTTCGTTGTCCGTGAGTACCGGGACGGGCGACGTCGACTTGGTGAACTCCTCGACGCCGGGCACGTCCTCGGGATCGTCGACGGTCGCGACCATCTGTTCGACGACTTTCTCTGTCAGGTCGGTGCCGACGATGACGTGGTCGGCCTCACGACCCTTCGCGGAGTGGATCGTGCCGACCCGGACGCGATCGGTTTCCATCCCGACGTACTCGCCGATGCTGAAGTACGACCGGATGCTCTTTTTCTGGAAGTTAGTCACCTTTCGTACCATGTCGGCCGCCGAGGCCGAGTCGGGCATGAACGGGACGTGATCCTCGACGATCTCGGCGGGGATCAGCAGCTCCTGCAGGTCGTCGATGCCGGCTTCCTCCTGGCGTTCGTCGATCGTGTCGAAGAGGTCGTCGCGCTCTTCGGTCCCGAACGCCGACTCCTGGAGCATGTCGGCGAGCCGTCGGGCCTGCAGGCCGGTAACGTCCTCGCCTGCGTCGATGGCCTCGATCGCCCGGACGTACTGGGTCAGCCGGTCGGTCCACATCCGCTGGTCGGTCAGCGACGTGAATGGAATTCCTTCGGTGATGAACTCGTCGATGAACTGGAACATCTGGTAACGGGCCCGGAACAGGACCATGACCGTCCCGTCGGGGTCCTCGACCAGCGTTCGCCGGACCATCCGAACGACGTCGAGCATCGAGGCGTTCGCGCGGGCCTCGACCGCCCCGCCTTCCTTGCGCGGCTTGAGGTCCTTGTCCTGGCGTTTCTCGATGTGGCGAATCTCCTTGTTGACCGCATTGAGGACGTTCGACGGCAGACGGTAGGAGTTCGGCAGAATGATGTCCTCGTCGACGGCCTCCTCGAGCAAGAGCGCGGGATCGGCCCCCTGCCAGGAGTAGACGACCTGGTCGTCGTCGCCGGCGATCAGCACCTGCTCCATGTGGGGTTTCCACTCGTCGTAGACGTCGTACTGGAGCGTGGTAATGTCCTGGAACTCGTCGATCACCAGGTAGTCGACGCTCGGGAGCAGGGACCGCTGTTTGACCCGCTCTAGCATGTCCGCGAAGCCGATCTTGCCCTCCTCGCCCTTGTAGGAGCGCCAGGCGCGGATGGCTTCGGGGACGTCGATCCGGTCGTCGTCACTGGGCCAGGTCGGGGTGTACTTGTTGCCTTCCTGTGCGTTGGGGTCGATCTCCGGTGGCAGCCGGACTTCCTCTTCGTCCCACTGGAACGGAACGTCGTACCAGTCGGCGACATCGCGGCTGGTCCGCTGGAGCCACTGGCTCGTCGCGATGATCTTGTTCCCGATGGTGGTCGACCGTGCCGTACGACGACCGGCACCGCTGTACTCGTCCTCGAACTCGAGGCCGAACTGTTCGCAGAACTCCTCTTTCTCGGTTTCGCCGATGACGTCGCTGCGGGAGAGGTCCAGCAGATCGTACGCCTTGGCGTGCATCGTACAGACGTTGCCCTGCAGCGCACGGGGGCTCTCGCCGAGCCGGTCTGCGAGTCGTTCGCGAACCTCCTGGGCTGCCGCTCGCGTGTACGAGACGACGAGGATATCCCGGAACGTGACGCCGTCCTGTTCGAGGATTTCTTCGACGTGGTCCAACAGTGCGGTCGTCTTCCCGCTTCCCGGACCACCGAACAGCCGGGTCACCTTCGTCTCCGTGGTAGCCATTGTAGCTATTCAAGAGCGCGATACTCATAAGTCACGTGGGTTTTCGACGACGAAAACGGACCGTTGACGGGTAGTTCGGGGCGTCAGCGTTAGCGGGCGGTTCGACGGCTTCATACGGTTTACTGTAAGTCAGTTCCCCTGCAACCGCGAGCCGAACGGTTGCACCGGGACATCGGTACAGCAATCCGCATCAGGGGTTTCGGGGTGAGCGGGCGGTTCGAACGTCGGCTCCGTCCCGAATCTTATCCTGACAGTCGGGACAGACGCGCGGATCGTCGACGCCTCGTGGCGTGAACACCCGCGCATACGCTTCGGTTACGAACGAGCCGCAGTTCTGGCATTCCGGCATATCTCCTCAGCACTACTGTTTGGAATTAATACACTATAGTTATGTCGGATGACTAGGCTGGAAATTGGAGGGCTACCGCTGATCGGGACGAGACGAGAAGAACCGAAACGGGGATCGACGGTCGCCTACACCGTCGGCTCCCAACCACAAACTGTACAGGAGTTCGCCGACCGCTCGTGAATCCCGCCACACTCCGGACACTGCTTTTTGTTATACTCCTGTTCCCACCCTACTCGTTCGACCGTGTGACCGCGGTCAGTGAGGAACTGATCGAAAACGTCGTCACCGGCGTCGTTGGGTGAGGTACCCATAGGTGTGTCATCGACCACCAAGGTATTAAATCATTGGGTGGCCGTATATCCTTCCGCAGCGTTTTCGACAGGTAATCGATCGAATCCGTCTGGACTCGAATCGAACGGAGACGCCGGCTCAGGTGGGACGAGGCGGATGCCACGGTGCTCGACTCTGGGGTAGTCGGCGAGGCCCGACCCTCGAGTTTTTCCCGGTCTCGCTCGAACGTACGTCTATGACTGATCTCAGCCTCGACGCGACACAACTCGACCGCTACTCGAGACACGTGATCATGGACGAGGTCGGCCCCGAAGGGCAAAAACGGCTGCTCGAGGGGTCGGTACTGGTCGTGGGGGCGGGCGGGCTGGGGTCGCCGGCGATCCAGTACCTCGCGGCGGCTGGCGTCGGCCGACTGGGAATCGTCGACGACGATGTCGTCGAACGGTCGAACCTACAGCGGCAAATCGTCCACGGGGACGCCGACATCGACCGACCGAAAGTCGAGAGCGCGGCGGACTACGTGGACGCGTTGAACCCCGACGTCGATGTCGAGACCCACGAGATGCGGCTCACACCCGACAACGTCGGCGACCTCGTGGCCGACTACGACGTTGTCCTAGACGCCAGCGACAACTTCGCTACCCGGTACCTGCTCAACGACCACTGCGTGCTCACCGAGACGCCGCTGTCACACGGTGCGATCTACCGCTTCGAGGGCCAGGTAACGATGTTCACGAACGAACGTACCGGCGAGGACGACCCGCCGTGTTATCGCTGTATCTTCCCCGAGGCACCCGAACCGGGAACCGTCCCCGACTGTGCGACGACCGGCGTCCTCGGCGTACTTCCCGGCACCGTCGGCTGCATTCAGGCTACCGAGGTCGTCAAGTACCTCCTCGGAAAAGGCGACTCCCTCGAGGGTCGTCTTCTCATGTACGATGCGATGGACATGAGTTTCGAGACGGTCGATATCGTGTCGAATCCTGCCTGTCCAGTCTGTGGGGAGAATCCCGAGATCGAGTCGGTCAGGGACGTCAGCTACGAAGGGAGTTGTGAAATTTCGGCGGATTAACGCCACGGGATCGTGCCGTTTGCAGTCATCGTCCGAACCGACGGCCGGGTCGGGACCGCACACCGAAACATGCTAAATAATAGCCATAATTCGTTCAGGGCCGCATGGCCATCTCCTCGGCCCGGACCCGACGACACGGGATCGGCTACACCGGGTCGGAGAGCGGGCAGCGGACCGTTCCTCGACTACTCCTGATGGCGAACCCGGACCATCCCGTCCGACGTCACGCCGACGATCAACGGCGTCGACACTTCTCGGCCCGTGATCGCGGAGCCGGCCGCGTCGCTGACGGCTTTCATCAGATCGGGTGCAGTGTAATCGACCTTGACGCCGGCCTCGTCGCAGGCTTCGTAGACCTGGTTCGGCACGTCGTAGAGGTCGGTCCCCTCGGGAACGCGAACCCGGACCGGTGCACGAAGCGCCTCCGCGAACGCGACCGTCTCGCGCGCTTTCTCGAGGTTCTCGCGGGCGCTGGCTTCGATCGAGGAGACGTTCGCCCGTGACGTGCCAAGCTCCGCCGCGATATCGGCCTGAGAAATGTCTCGTTCACGCAACGCGAGTACCTGGGCCTGCCGGTAGGTGAGAACGCTCGAGTCGGGCTCGAACCCGATATCGTCGAGCAGTTCGTCGACCTCATCGAGCACGGCAGTCACCTCGTGCTACCGGACCGGAACCCCGACGGAGCCCGGACCGAAATCGGTCGCAGGCTCGAGTACGACCGTGGCTTCGGCTGTCGACCCCCCTCGAGTCCGCTCGGACTCGGTCGTTCATACCGAGTATTTGCGGGCTACGGGATGAAAGCTTCCCCGGTCCGTCGCCGACCGGTCGCTCGATGGGCGGCGGTGCTCGCCTGTAGGAACGCGGAGAGAAAGGCGGTGTTCGGTCGGCTCGCGGTGTGAGGGCGGTTCGGTACCGGGTCGGCCGGTGACGCGACGGTGCGTCGGTGGTGTGCCGGTAGTGTCCCGGGCTCAGCCCAGGAGGTACCGGAGCTTGGGGAACCGCTCGATCACTGTCTGACCGCCGACCTCGAGTTGCTCGATGTAGCGGTCGAGGCCGGCGATGCGGCCCGCCGCGAAGGCACCGAGCGCCAGGAAGACGACGGCGTAGATCAGCGTCGAGTCNCTCAGAGATGTGTATAAGAGACAGCGTTAGCCCAGAACGTATCGGAGCTTGGGGAACCGCTCGATCACCGTCTGACCGCCGACCTCGAGTTGCTCGATGTAGCGGTCGAGGCCGGCGATGCGGCCCGCCGCGAAGGCACCGAGCGCCAGGAAGACGACGGCGTAGATCAGCGTCGAGTCGAACAGCGCGAGCCACTGGCCTTCCCAGCCACCGAGGTAGAACGCGATCATCTGGATCGCACCACCCAGTGCGGCCAGGCGGACGAACGCGCCGGCGATCAGCGCGACGCCGATCAACACNCCGAGGTAGAACGCGATCATCTGGATCGCACCACCCAGTGCGGCCAGGCGGACGAACGCGCCGGCGATCAGCGCGACGCCGATCAACACTTGCGTGACCGGGACCACGACGTTGATAACCTCGAGGAGGGCGGCGTTGCCGGCCATAGCAGCGTAGAGACCGCTGACGGGGCTGACCGGATCGACGCCGTGGACCAGGAAGCCGCTGGCGTCGAACGGCTCGCCGCTCACGAACGCGAACTTCCCCAGTCCCGCAAACAGCATCATTCCGCCCATCACGAACCGCAGAGCGACGACGAACCACGCCGACAGNTCGAACGGCTCGCCGCTCACGAACGCGAACTTCCCCAGTCCCGCAAACAGCATCATTCCGCCCATCACGAACCGCAGAGCGACGACGAACCACGCCGACAGTGCGTGGGGCTCGCCGGTGAGTGTAATTCCACCGAGACGACTTTCGAGCCGGTTTGGAGTTGTGGTAGACATCGTAGGTCACCTCTTACAGGTATACGTTGGTGAGATGTTTACTTGAACCCGAAATACAGTTCTCGCCACCCAGGATTTCCTCCGAGCAACTGAGAATGGCGGGTAACATGTTCGTCTGATTTATGCCGTCGGCTGCACGGGACGATACTTACGTTCGCTTGCCGTATTCGGGCTATGGTCACCACGATTTCCGCCGAGCGACTCGCGGAACTAATCGACGAGGACGCCGACTTCGCGCTCGTCGATACGCGACCGGCGGACAGCTACGAGGCCTGGCACGTCCCTGGAGCCAGCCACTTCCAGTTCGGGCCCGAGGAATCCCTCGAGACCGACGGTCGACTCGAGCAGTTACGCGAGACCGTCGGCGACGCCGACCGCGTCGTCACGATCTGTGCGAAAGGCATCTCCTCGGGGAACCTGGCGACACAACTCGAGTCCGCGACGGGCGAGTTCGAGGTACAGGCAGTCGACCGCGGAATGAAAGGCTGGAGCGGCGTCTACGACCACGCGCCGGTCGACGCCGGTGACGGTCTCACGATCGTACAGATCCAGCGTCGCGCGAAGGGCTGTCTCGGCTACGTCGTCGGCTGCGATCACACGGGGGAGGCGGTCGTCGTCGATCCGACGGCGGACACGGCGGAGTTCGTCATCGCTGCCGAGGAGGCTGGGCTGTCGATCGTCGGCGTGATCGACACCCACGTTCACGCGGACCACGTCTCCGGCGGCCGCGACCTCGCCGACGACCTCGAGGTCCCTTACTACCTCGGCGAACGGGCAGCCGACCGCGGTGTCGAACTCGAGTTCACGCCGCTCGAGCGAAACGAGGTGCTCGCGGTCGGCGACCGCGAGTGCAAGGTGCTGTACGCGCCCGGCCACACCAGCGACATGATCACCCTGCTGATCGACGATCGGGCGCTGCTGACCGCCGATACGCTGCACGCCGACTCGACTGGCCGCACGGAACTCGAGTTCAGCGACGACGAGGGCGAGGAGGGCGCGACGATGCTCTACGAGACTCTCCATCGAACGATTCTCGCAGAACCCGAATCCGTCGCCGTTCTGCCGGGTCACGTCACGGTCACGTCCGACGGCGAGTTCGCCCACGGCTCGCCCGGCGAACCGATCGCGACGACGATCCGGAGCGCCCGAACGGAAATCGATCTGCTCGGCCTCGAGCGCGAGGCGTTCGTCGACCGGATGGCCGACGCCGGAACGAAGCCGGCCAACTACGAAGAGATCATCGACTACAACCTGGGGACACTCGAGATCGAACCCGAAGAGCGGGTCGAACTCGAGTTGGGGCCGAACAACTGCTCGGCCTGATTACCGCGAATAGGTCTCGAGACGGACGATCCGTCCGTTCTCGAGGTCGAGTTCGAAGAAGTCGGCGAACTCGAACAGTTCGCGTCCGGAGTCGACGGCCGATTCTCCGTCGGGTCCCACCCCGCCGTCGAGTACGCGCCCTCGAGCGGCCACGTCGCTCGAGCCGTCACCGTTGGAGTGCTCGGCTCCGCCGTTCGCGACGATCGAGATCAGTTCGTGGCTCGTCTCGGGATTCGGTCGCTTTTCGCGCATGAACCGGACGAACGCGTCCCGGTCCTCGAAGGTTCGATCCGGACGCCGCTGGAAGAACTCCGTCGAGAGTATCTCCTCGAGTGCGGCGTAGTCGTGATCGTCGAGCGCGTCGTAGTACCGCCGAACGAGGGCAACCGAATCCATGGTTGGAGGTTCCGACCCCAGCGCCAAAAGGGTGGTACCCGGCTCGAGTCGCTTCCTTCTTGCGGCATATCAGTCAAAAGTTGAACAACAATCGATTTTAGCGAACGCTTACACCGGGCTATGCCGTGTACTGACACATATCAGCGTCAGCGAACGCGGCGAATTCGTCGAAACAGTCTCGCTCGCGGCCTTCGAGGAGAACCTGCGGCTCGTCGTCGCGAAGTCGACAGTCGGGCTCCTGAACGCGGGCGTCGATCACCGCGAGCCGACGGCACAGGCCCTCGAGTTCGGCACCTGGTACCGCGAGTCCGGCTGGGGCCCGGCCTCACGATCCTCGGTTGCATGGCCAACGTGATCGACGACCTCGAGCACCGCCGTCGCATCCCGCTGATCACGACCGCCCGGTACATGGCCGCCCATTTCCCGACGCGCCGGGAGGCAGAACAGACGTTTTCGATCGCGATGCGACTCGATCGTGGTGAGCAGCTACACGAGAGCGATTCGTGAGACGGAGACGGACGGAACGGGCCCTGACCCGAGCGAACGGCCGTCAGTTCGGGTCGTAATTCCCGCCGCCTTCGGGACCGTAGCGCGGGTCGTCGTCGTACCGGACGCACTTGGCGGTCTGCTCGGGCGTGACCTGGTGAGTCTCGAGTCCGTCGCGCTCACACGGCGTGGCGAACTCGGTCTCGAGGCGTTCGCGAGCGATGTCCCGGTCGCCAGCGATGGCCGTCTCGAGCGCCTCCGAGAGGACTCGCTCGGCATCGGGGTCCGACAGTTGTGAGGGCACGGCGTACGACTCACGGATCGCGTCGGGGGTCTCTTCGTCGTGGTCGTCCGTCAGGCTGAGCTCGCCCTGCAACAGATCGTGTCGGAGGTTCGCGACCGCGCGCCAGTCGTCCTGCTCGAACTCGTAGCCCCCGGGCTGGACGAGTTTCGGACAGCGCGGGTGGAACCGACAGCCGCTCGGCACGTCGACGGGATCGGGCACCTCGCCGACGAGTTCGATCCGCTTGCGGTCCTCGTCGGGATCGATCCGGGGGACCGACGAGACCAGCGCCTGCGTGTAGGGGTGTTTCGGATCGTTGATGATCTCGTTGGCCGGGCCGACCTCGACAAGCTCGCCGAGGTACATGATCCCGATCCGATCGCACATGTGCTTGAGCAGGGAGAGGTCGTGGCTGATGTAGACCGCAGTTAGCCCGAGCTCCGACTGCAGGCGCTTGAACAGATCGAGGATGCTCGCCCGGATCGAGACGTCGAGCATGCTCGCCGGCTCGTCGGCCAGCAGGAACGACGGCTCGAGCGCCAGCGCCCGGGCGATGCCGACGCGCTGGCGCTCCCCGCCGCTGAGTTCGCTCGGATACTCGTGGGCGTAGGCCTCGGCAGGCTCGAGGCCCGCCTGCTCGATCGTCTCGTAGACGCGGGCGTCGCGTTCCTCCGCGGTTCCGATGTCGTGGACGTCCAGGGGCTCTTTGACCCACTCGTAGACCGTAAAGCGCGGGTTGAGCGATTTGTACGGGTCCTGGTGGATAATCTGGGCCTCACGACGGAACTCGTTGAGTTCCTGGCCGCCGACGTCGGTGATCTCCTTCCCGTCGAAGTAAATCTCGCCGCCGGTCGGCTCGAGCAGCCTGATGGCGCTTTTGCCAAGCGTCGTCTTGCCACAGCCGGATTCGCCGGCCAGCCCGAACGCTTCGCCTTCCCGGATCGACAGGGAGACGCCGTCGACGGCCCTGACTGCGTCGTCGCTCTCCCCCCGCAGGATGCGGGAGACGAGCCCGGTGTTGACGGGGAAGTGCTTCTCGAGGTTCTCGACACGGAGCTTGTCGTCCTCGTCGACGCGATCCGGCTCACGGGCCGTCTCGAGGGAGTCAGTCATCGAGTTGCACCTCCTGTTCGTGCTCTTCGTTCGTCCCGGCTTCGGGTGCGATGTCGCCCGAACGGCCGATGTCCTGGTCGTACCAGGTGGACTTCTTGCCGGCTTCCTCCTGGAGGTAGTCGATCTCGTCGGCTCGGTGGCACTCGACGCGGTGGCCGTCGCCGTAGGATTCGGTCTCCGGCGTTACGGTCCAACACTCCTCCTCGGCGAACGGACATCGCGGTGCGAACCGACAGCCTTCACCGGGATCGACCAGGTCCGGCGGCGTGCCGGGGATCGAGATAAGCTCCTGGTCATCGTCACTGATATCGGGGAAGGCGTTCCGGAGCCCGAGCGTGTAGGGATGGCGNGATGTGTATAAGAGACAGGCCGTAGACCACGGCGATGCGGTCGCAGGTTTCGCTGACGACCGACATGTCGTGGGTAATCATGATCATCGCGCTGTCGATCTCTGCTTGCATCTCCTTGATCGTGTCCAGAATGCGATCCTGGATCACGACGTCGAGTGCCGTCGTCGGCTCGTCGGCGAGCACGAGCGACGGCGACAGCGCGAGTGCGAGCGCGATCATCGCCCGCTGGGCCATCCCCCCAGAGAACTGGTGGGGATAGTCGTCGACGCGGTCCGGATCGATACCGAGGTCGTCGAACAACTCGCGGGCGCGTTCGTACGCCTCGTCTTTCGACGTGTCCTCGTGGTAGGTGACGACCTCGACGATCTGGTCGCCGACGGTGTAGACGGGGTCGAACCCGTTCATCGCGTTCTGTGGGATCATCGACACTTCCGACCAGCGAATCTGCTTTCGTAGCTCCCGGTCGGACAGCTCGGTGATCTCCGTCCCGTCGAAATCCATCGAGCCGTCTTTAATCTCGGCGTTGTCCGGCAACAGCCGGATGATCGACTTCGCGAGGGTGGTCTTGCCGCTGCCGCTTTCGCCGACCAGGCCGACGGTCTCGCCGCGTTCGATCGACAGCGACGCGTCGTCGGTTGCGCGAACCCAGCCGTCGTCGGCCCGATAATACGTCTTCAGTCCGTCGATATCGAGTAGCGTCATTATTGATGTTTGAGCTCCGGATTGACCTCTTTCTCGAGCGTGCGACCGATGAAGAACACCGACATCACGAACAGCATGATGGCGATGCCAGGCGGGAAGACCCACCACCAGGCTTCGCGGATCGCGTTCGCGGTGTAGACGTTGTAGATCATCTCACCCCACGAGAGCATGTTGGGGTCACCGAAGCCGAGAAACGAGAGGCTCGCCTCGGCGATGACCGCCCACGCGACCGCGAAGGCCGCATACAGGAACGTAAGCGGCAGGACGTTCGGCAGGATGTGCCGGTACATGATCCGTACGTGGCCGGCCCCGATCGCCTGTGCGCTCTCGACGTACGGTCGCTGTTTGTGACTCAACACCTGCGAACGGATCACCCGCGCCGTCGAGCGCCACAGGATCAACACGATGGCGATGATGATGTTGACGAGACTGCTGCCCAGGATCGCCACGAGAACGATGGCAAAGGGCAGGAACGGGACGCCGTAGACGACGTCGGTAATCCGCATCAGCGTGTCGTCGACCCAGCCGCCGAAGTAGGCGCTGATCAGGCCGACGTTCGTCCCGATGAAGACGGCCATGAAGGCCGCGAGGCTTCCGACGAGCAGCGTCACGCGGGTTCCCGCGATCAACTGCGAGAGCACGTCCCGGCCCATGTCGGTCGTTCCGAGCGGATGGGCTACCGACGGTCCCTCGAGCCGGCCGCCGACCGCTCGCTCGGTCGGATCGTAGGGGGCAAGTCCCGGGATCGTCACGTTCAGGAACTCGATCGTGTACGGCCGTGCGAAGATACCGACGAAGAGAAACACCGCCAGGATGGCCAGTCCGATCTGGCCGAGGCGGTCTCCCTCGAAGATTTCGAGTTTCGTCCGGAGGTAGCTGACGCCGTTGCCGATGGTGCCGGTTGCGGCGTCGACTGGAGAGGTTCGTTCAGTACTCATTCGTACTCCACCCTCGGATCGAGGTAGACGTACAGCAGGTCAGCGACGAAGTTCATGATTATCACGACCGATCCCATGAGGAAGAACGCCGCCATGGCAAGCGGGTAGTCGTTCTGGTTGACCGCGCTTACCATCTCTCGGCCCATGCCGGGCCAGTTGAACACCGTCTCGATGACGACGGAGCCGCCCATCGCTGCGCCGGTCGCGATCGCGGCGACCGTCACGATCGGCAGGATCGAGTTCCGTGCGGCGTGTTTGTACAGCACCGTTCGCTCGGGGAGTCCCTCCGCTTTCTTGATCTCGATGAAATCGGCGTTCAACACGTCGAGCATCGTCGACCGCATCAGCAGCGTCGGCGTCGCCAGATAGACGATTGCGCCGGTCAACGCCGGAAGGAACAGGTGATGCAGGAAGTCGAGCGAGCCGTATCTGGCGACGAAACCGCCGCCGAGTTCGCCCCCGGTCGTCCGCATCCCACTCGAGGGGAACCAGCCGAGCCAGAAGACGAACACCGACAGGAGGACGATGCCGACCCAGAACTCCGGCGAGGAGCGGGCCATCAGCGTCACGATGATACCGCCACGTTCGAACCTCGAGTCACGCCACCATCCCATCAGTGCGCCGAACGCGATCCCGATGACGTAGGCGATAACCAGCGCCGTCCCCATCAGGACGATCGTGTTCATAAACCGGACGGTGATGATGTCGATGACGGGATCGTTGTAAATGAACGACTGACCGAAGTCCCCGGTTAGCAGCTGTTGCAGGTACTCGACGTACTGGACGTACAACGGCTGGTCCAACCCGAGCTCTGCTATTCGCTGTTCTCGTTGCTCCGGCGTCATTCCGTCCATGATGAACATCGACGTTGGATCGCCGGGCATCATCCGAAAGAGCACGAACAGGAGCGTGAAAAACGCCCAGAAGGTCACGATAAGCTGGAGGACCCGTCTGACGACGTACGCTCTCAGCCCCATCGCTCGCTCCACCTCACGTTGCTAGCTAGTATCATGTATCGTATGCGAATTGGTATCGTATTTGGTAACCGAAATCGGTAATGGGGGTTCACCGCAGCTTCGCCCGTTACTCCGCGCCGTAGTGGAGCCGATTGTCGTCGTCCCAGCCGTAGCCCGCGTCGGCGAGCTCCTCACGAGCCGCGTCGAGATCCTCGGTGAACTCCTCGACATCGGGGTTGTGCCAGAACTCGTTGTGCTCCGAGATCGTCGTGTGCGTTACCGTTCCCATCCCGTCGCGGATGAACTCGACGTACTCCTCCTTGGGAACGCCGTACGACAGCGCCCGACGAACGGCCACGTCGTCGAACGGTTCGCGGCGCGTGTTGTACTCGATCATCGCGTAACCGACCGCGTTGAACTCGGCGAGATCGAGGTCGTCGTCGTCTCTGGCTCGATCGACCGCGGTCGGTTGCGGAACGGCACCGACCATGTCGATCTGGCCAGCCTCGAGGTCGTTGACGAGCTGGGACGTGTCCTCGCCGGGAATCCGGATGAACTGATCTGCGTTTGGCGTCTCGAAGTGATCGTCGAACGCCTCGAGCTGGAGTTCGGCCTGGCGTTCCCAGTCGCGGAACTGGAACGGACCACTCCCGGTCCAGTTCTCGTCCTCGAAGTCCGTGAGCTCTTCCGGCTCGACGTCGCCCCAGACGTGTTCGGGAAAGATGTACACCTGCCCGAGCACGTTCGCCGTGAACGGCGCGAACTCCTCCTCGAGGTGGAACGTGATCTCGTTGCCGGCGGTGTCGACTTCGTCGATGACCTCGACGAGCCCACCGTAGGTCGGCGAGTCGGCGTATAGTTCGTACGTAAACTCGACGTCGTCGACCGTGAGATCCTCGCCGTCGTGGAACGTGAGGTCGTCCCGAAGCTCGACGGTGTAGGTCATTCCCCCGTCCTCGATTTCGGGCTCACCCGTGACGAGCCATGGCTCCGGAATTCCGTCCCGGCCGATTCGGAACAGCTGATCGTAGATCAGGCGGACGAACTGGCGGTCGGGAGTCGCCAGGTCCTGCATCGGGTTCAGCGAGATGATTTCGGACGGGTAGCCGAACCGAACCGTGTCGTCGTCGTCGATCGGCGTTGCCGAGATCATGTTCCAGAACGAGTTGAGCCCCTCACCGAGGGTCGGATCGACGTTCTCAACCCGAGCGCTCGCGTAGGGGTGGTATCCACCTTCGTTCGCGATGTAGGTTCGTGGCTGGTTCTCGGCGATGATCTCCTGGGCGTCGTAAACGGTCTGTTGTCGTTCTTCTCTGTCCGGCTGAGTCACCTGTAGCTCGGCCAGTTCGTCGTACTCGTCGTGTTCCCACCCCGGCGTGTTTCGACCACCCTGCTGGGTGTTGTCGGAGTGGTGCATGTCGTAAATAAACGTATGTGGGTCGATCCGCTCGGGCGTGCCACCCCACCCGAGCAGCGATGCGTCGTAATCCTGCTCGACGACGACCGTGTCGACGTGTGCGTTGAACTGTAAGTTCTCGAGGTTGACCTCGAATCCGATCTCCTCCCAGTTCTCCTCGATCGCTGACGCGAGTTCGTTTCGGAAGGGGTTGGCCCCGGCGGTCGGTGCAACGAGATGAATCTCCGGCACCTCGTCTGCGAGTTCGTCCGCTCCGTCGACATCGGTACCGTTTTCCCCACCGGTACACCCGGCCAGGCTGGCAGTGAGTCCAGTGACGCCAGCCATCCCGGCACCCTTCAGCACCGTCCTTCGAGTCGTGCTATCTTCTGGCATTTCCATACGTGGTACTCTAACCCATGGTATATAAAACCTATGTAAGGTGTGAACAACACACATAATAACATATTACCCGGATATTTTTCTCCCCCATTCCGTCCATCGATAACAGTTACTTAATATACAGTATGCGAGTTGTGGTAATTACTCTAAACAAAGTATTTTTATACTAGAGTACCTCCGGAGAGACGTGGAGTGTCACGTCTACTACGAGGGTGACGACGACCCCGAGAAATGCACCGCGAGACGGCTCGAGAAGTTCGACGAGGCGATACTCTACCGGAACATGGACCAGGTGCCCTACGGCGTCGTCCTCAACCCCCACGCCGAGCGGGCGCTGTCCCCGGCCGACGCCGAGGCGGGGCTCGGTACGCTCGTCGCGCTCGACTGTTCGTGGGAATCCGCGGAGGAAGCCGCCTTCAGGATGAACGGCGTCCACCGTGCGCTCCCGTTTCTCGTAGCGGCGAACCCGGTCAACTACGGCCGCCCCTTCCAACTGACGACAGTCGAGGCCCTCGCGGGCGCGTGTTGCATTTTCGGCGACCGGGACCGTGCCGAAGCGCTGCTCGAGCCGTTCCGCTGGGGCGAGACCTTTCTGACCCTCAACGAGGAGCCACTGCGACGGTACGCCGACTGTGTCGACTCGAGTGAGGTCGTCGCCGTCCAGGAGGAGTACCTGGCGGACGAAACCGAGGAAGGGGCCGATCACGACCCGGAGAGCAACCGAGACGGCCAAGAAACGCCGTCCGGGTAGCCACGGCCGGGAGGCTCGCGCAATCACAGCGGTTATATGCGCGTCCCCCCAACGGGGCGGTATGCCAAGCTTCGACGCCGCCGAGAACCGTACGCTCGAGAAGATGATCTGCATGCGCTGTAACGCTCGTAACCCGGAGCGAGCCGACACCTGCCGTAAGTGCGGCTACGGCAACCTTCGACCCAAGGCCAAAGAACCGCGCGCAGCCTAATCGAGTTTCCCGGTCGTTCTCCGATCTCTTTTGCTTCAGCGGAGACGCTCCGGACCCGTCCGTTCCCTCGTCCGGCCGCCGGGAAGTCGTTCGTAGCCGTCGTGGGGCAACGAACCGTCACCGACGAACGGTGGCGGTCGGAACATCGTCCAGTAGTGTGTACTGTCAGTCCCTTTTGGTACGTCGTTTTTCTCGGTAAGTTGTTATTGTGGCAGCGGGCGTCGACCTCCACTTTACTGACTGTGCCAGGTGAAATCAGATACAATCTAGTTGGATATAACCATTCTAAATCAAAAAGAATAACCAGTATTATCAGAACCATAGAGTATGATTCGTTGTCCCAACGTCGTTGCACAGGCTTCCGACCGACGACCGTCCGCGGGTGATCTCCGATGACGGGACCGATGCTTACCACCAGCATCCGAGCGTCGATCGAAGCCAACCTCGTCGGACTCGTCGATTTCCTTCCGACGATCGTCGGTGCTGCGCTGATCGTCTACCTCGGCGTGTTCCTCGGTCGGAAACTGCAGCCGAAGGTGACGGATGCCGGCCACCGGGTCGGACTCGACGAAACGGTCCGGGCGACTCCCTTCGGAGCCCTGTTCCCCGACGGATCGGACGCCGTCTCCCGGACGTTCGCAGTCTTTCTCAAGTACTACATCGCGTTGATCGGGGTGTTCGCCGCGATCGAGTGGTTCGCCGCACGGACCGCGATGTCGTCGACGTGGCTCGTCTCGACCTGGGGACAGGATCTGCTGGCGTACGTTCCGCCGATCGTCATCGGCATCGTGATCCTGTTCGTCGGTTTCTACCTGGCCAATTGGGCGACCGAGCAGGTCCGTGCTTCACCCGCAGCGGAGCAACTCGGGTTTACGCCGGTTCTCGCGGGTGCGACGAAGACGATCCTGTACTTCCTGGTCCTCGTGATCGGCCTCGAGACGATGCCGATCGACGCGGGGATTCTCCACACGTTCGGCCAGGCGTTCGCGTACGGTCTCGGCCTCGCCGCTGCGCTCGCGGTCGGCATCGCCGTCGGCTGGGGCGGAAAGGACTACGTCGCCGAGAACATCGACGACTGGTTCGAGCAAACGCGTGACGCCGCCGAAGAAGCGAACGCCGTGACTGGCGACGACTGACGCGAGCAGGTCCGTCGGGGCCGGTTCACGAGAACCGCCACGGCGACTCATACTGTCGACCGAACTACTGCACACACCGATCGCACTCGAGACGCGATCGGGTGTGTCCTGACTGTTGTCCAGTAGTCTCAGTTCTCGTCGGGGTATTTCGGCTCGCGTTTCTCGGCCCGTCCGAGGGCCGTCTCGACCACGTCCCGTACGTCTCCGTGGAAGACGCTCCCGTGACCGGCGTACATGTGTTCGACCCCGTCGGGCAGACGATCGAGCAACTCCTGGAGGCTCTCGACGAGCCGGTCGCGGGACTGCCCGGCCATGTCGGTGCGGCCGAAGCTCCCGTAGTCGAACGCGCCGTCGTCGTGGACGACGACATCGCCGGAGAACAGCGAGGCTTCGGAGACGAACGAGACGTGATCGTCGGCGTGGCCCGGCGTATACACGACGTCACAGTGCTCGTCGCCGATCCGAACTGTATCGCCGTCCTCGAGACCGTGCGTACGTGTGGGGTGGTCGTCGTAGGCGTAGACGTCCGGGTCGAAGGCCTCGACGACGGCCTCGAGTTGGGCGACGTGGTCACCGTGTTGGTGGGTCATCACGACGGCGTCGAGGTCGTCGACGTGTGCATCGATCACGTCGACGATCCCCTCGTACGCACCGGCGTCGACGAGCGTCGCCGTGCCGTCGTCGCCGACGGCGAGGAAGGCGTTGCAGGTGAACGTGTCGGCTCCTTCGGTGGCGTGGTGGACGTCCATACCGGACGACTCGTCGCCCGTGAGTAAAATCCTGCCGTCGGCTCGCCGGAGCGTGACAGGCGGCCGCCGAGCCGACTGCCGACAGCCAAATGAGCTACAACCATGGAACTTTTCACCGCCAATCGCTTACGTCTATCTGTATGGGATTCGGGAGTTACGACGAATCCGAACAACAGGAGGTCGACGCTGATTTTGACGACGACGACGCCGTCCAGTCATCGGAAACCGACCACAACGGAACGATCGAGTTCGAGAACGGGGCCTCGAGCGACGAACTCCTCGATCGTCTCAAGGAGATCAAGGACGACGACGATTCCTGACGTGATGGCAGACCGTTCGCATCGATGAAACCCGGGGTGCGGGCGCTGGGCGTCGCGGAGTCGTATCGCGGCGGTGCCGAACGGAGCACGCTCGCGGCGGCCGTCGTCCGCGCCGACCGCGTCGTCGACGGCCTCGCGTACGGCTCCTGTACCGTCGGCGGAACCGACGCGACCGACGCCGTCGTCTCACTGGTGACTGACCTCGGCCGTCCCGACGCACGGTACGTGTTGCTCGGCGCTGTCGCCCCGGCGTGGTACAATCTCCTCGAGCTGTCGCGACTCCACGAGGCGCTCGACCGTCCCGTGGTCGCCGTCACCTTCGAGGAAAGCGACGGTCTCGAGGCCAGTATCCGGGACGCGTTTGCCGGGACCGACCGCCGGGAGCGTCTCGAGCGGTACCGAGCGCTTCCGGACCGTCGCGAACTGTCGGTCGACGGGGGGACCGAGACGGTGTACGTCCGGGCCTGCGGCCTCGAAGCCGAGCGAGTCGACGAGGTGGTCCGAGGGTTCACGCCCGAGGGTGGACGCCCGGAGCCGATCCGAGTCGCTCGACTCGCGGCGCGGGCAGGCGAGACGTTCGCCGGGTCGGCGGGACAGGGGCAGGGCTCGAACGATGTGTCGAACGACTAGCCCTCGTCGGTGACCTGTCCTCTCGGGTCGCCTTCGGCCCTCGCTACGACCGTCGCTCGAGGACCGCCACTGCGACGATACCGGCGGTCACGAGAGCGAAGGCGAGCAGGGAGAGACGGGGAATCGTGAGGACACCGACCCCCTGCCAGTAGACGGCTCCGCATCCGGCCCCGACGCTGCAGGTGACGCCTGACGATCCGGTCGTCTGGATGCCGACGTGGTACGCCGCAGTGACGAGCCCGAGCCCGGAGAGCGCCAGCGCAGTCGTCCAGATTTCGGCACGGTCCTCGACGGCGGCGACGCCGAGGACGAGTACGAGCGGGTACATGAACACTCGCTGGTACCAGCACAGCTCGCAGGGCGGGTATCCCGCGATTTCGCTGAAGTAGAGGCTCCCGACGGTCGCGACTGCCGCGACGACCGTACAGGCGGTGAGGAGGCGGCGACGCATGCGCCGTTCTGGAACCGCCGACGAAATCAATCGTTCGGTCGTGTGCTCGGGGCCTGCACGATTGCCGTCCGAACTCCGCTCGCTCGATCTCGAAACCCGAAAAGCGTAGTAGGGCCTCGGTCGAGCCACCACCATGGGAACGATGGAGGACCTCCGGGTCACCGAGTGCACGCAGTGTTCGAAACTCGTCGAGTGTCGTAGCCGGATCGTCAACGGGACGGGCCCCGAAGACGCCGATGTCCTCTTCGTCGGCGAAGGGCCGGGGGCAAACGAGGACGAGCAAGGCGAACCGTTCGTCGGCCGAAGCGGCTCGGTTCTCGACGACCAGCTTCGTATCGCCGGTCTCGACCGCGAGACAGTCCGGATCACCAACTGCGTGCGGTGTCGCCCGCCGGAGAACCGCGATCCGACCGCCGAGGAACTCGAGAACTGCCGGGAGTACCTCGAGACCGAGATCGATCGCCTCGATCCCGAGGTCATCGTCACGCTCGGGAAAGTGCCCAGCGAGCATCTTCTGGGGCGGTCGGTCGCGGTCACCGCGGAGGCGGGCTCGGTCGAGGACGTTCGAATCGAAGGGGCCCCGTACCGGCTGTTGATCTGCGTTCACCCGGCGGCGACCCTGTACGACCGCAGCCAGGAGGAGACGTTCGCCGAGACGATCGAACGCGCGGCGGAGCTTGCTGGCGCGGATGGGAGCGACGGCGGACAGACGCGTTTAGACGGGTTCTGATCGAGTCGGTCGGGTTTCGATTGCCAGCACTCGCTTGAACCGGCTGGGGAACGGAACTCGCCCGTGACCGATCTCACTCTCGAGGACGTCGAGGAGAGGCTCGATCGGGCGACGAGGCTCGAGACCGAGGAGGCCGTCGCCGTTCTCCGAACCGCTCGCGAGGACTTGGCGTCGCTGAACAACGACCCCGGCGTCGACGAAACCCGGCGATCGGAACTCGCGGACCGGCTCGATCAGCGCATCCGCGAAGTACAGAACCGTGACGCGTACCAGGGCGAACTGGGTGCGGCGATGAACCCGGAAGAGGACGACGCCCCCTGACATCGTGACGTCGGGGCCGGCTGCTCGAGGCAGTAAGCACGCCGTACAGGGCGCTCCGAACGCGGCTGTCGGGACGTCGATCGTGGCTGCTGTCACAATCGGGCCTTTCTTCCCGAAACAGTCGCGCCGATTCTTGCTCCGATCGTCGCTAAGCGTTCATTATGGAACCGAGCCGACGACGGGTACTGTGTGGACTCTCGAGCGTCAGTGGCGGTGCCGTGCTCGTTGGGGGACGGTGGGGCCGCGAGCAGTCCCGTACCGCGACCACTGGCGACGCGTTCGACCCGATCGAGCCCGACGGATCGACGCCCGATTTCGCGGTCTCGATCGTCGAGACCTCGTCGCCGGTGGGCGCGGGCGACCGACTGCGGGTCGTCGCCGAGATCACGAACCGCGGAGCCACGGGCGGACGGACACGTGTCGAATTCCTGGTCGGCCACGACGGCGAACGCGTCGGGCGGCGCGAGATGCCGGTCGAGGCCGGCGAGAGCCGAACCGCCAGGTTCGACTTCTACACCTATCCGGTGCCCAGCGACGACGAGTTTCCCGTAGGCGTCGCGATCGAAGGCGACGCCGCACGGACGACCGCCAGCGTGGTCGGTGCCTCCGAACTCCCGACCGCCCGTCCCGGACCCGAGCTTTCGATCCGCGAGGGGACGGAACTCCTGTTCGAGGCCGGCGCGCTCGAGCCCGGCGAGCGACAGACGACCGTCTGGTGGGTCGACGGCGAGCGGGTGAGCGGTCCGGTCGGCGGACCCTGGGTATCGACCTACTACGCGGCGTTCGACGCCCACTACCACCGAGAGACGTTCGCGGAGCCCGGCAGCCACGAGGTAGCCGCGGCCGTCGTCCCGGAGGACGGGACCGACGAGACCTACGCCGCCCGCTGGCAGGTCGAGGTCTCCGACGACGGGCTCGGGTCTCCGACAGTCGACCCCTTGCGCCCGGCCGAGGACCGAATTGTCGTCACGCAAGGCGAGGCCGTCGAGTTCGAACTCGAGGCGACCCACGAAGGTGGTGATCTCGACCGGGTCGTCTGGTGGCTCACCCAGGCCGATACGATCCTCGGGGTTACGGAACTCGAGGGCGAAACTGCCACCGCACGGTTCTCGACGGACTCGTTCTGTCACACCTGCCGGGTGTATCCCTGGGTGATCTGTGAGGACGGCACCGTCGCGAGCACGGAGTCGGCCTGGATCGTCGACGAGATCGGAGACGGGGACGAGCAGCCTGGCGGCCCGATGACGATCTCGATCCGGACGACGAACTCGCCCGTCCCGGCCGGCGAGACTCTCGAGGTAATCGTCGACCTCGAGAACGGCGGGACGACGTATCGGGAGGACGTACTCGAGTTGATCGTCGGGGACGACCCCGAACTCGTGGACACGCAACCGGTGTCGCTCGAGGGTGGCGAGACCGGAGCCGCCACGCTCGAGTTCGAGACGTACCCGGTGCGACGGGAGCAGCGGTTCCCGGTGCGGGTCGTCGGATCGGACGACGAGGCGGAGACGACCGTCGAGGTTGTGGCCTGAAACTGTCGGACAAAACTATCGTGAGAATTCGTCGCTCGCTCGGTGAATTCTCTTCGTTGATTTCTGTCCGGTAGCCCGATCGCGGGCGCTCCGTCCGAAACGTTCCGGAACGCTAATGCGTCGGCTGAGCGATCGATGATCCATGTCCTACTCCGGTCCTTTCTTCGATACGAACGGAACGCTCGACGACGAGCGGTTGATCGCCGAACTGGTCCCGATCGCGATCCTCGTCGCGCTGTTCGGCGCGGTCGCGGCCGTTCCGCTCCTGATCGCGGTCACGTCCGACGCGCTCGTGTTCACGTTGCTCTCACAGTTCGTTCTGGCCGTCGGCAGTGCGATCGTCCTGATACACGTCGTTGCTCGCGGGATCGAACTCGCCGACGCGTAGCCGCTCGCGTCGCCCGCTGGCCGGTCCCGGCGAGTTCGGCCGAACCCCCACCCTTTTATTCGGGTGCCGTCCCCAGTTGTCATCATGCGAATCGCACTACTCGGTGGCACTGGCGACATCGGCGAAGGGCTCGCGCTGCGCTTCGCTCGAGATACCGACCACGAGGTCCTCGTCGGCTCCCGCGATCCGGAGAAGGCACGGGACGCAGTCGAGGAGTACGAGGAGACCCTCGCCGAGCACGGCGAGGGGGACCCGGACCTGAACGGCTTCGCAAACGAGATGGCAGCCGACCGGGCCGACGTCGTCGTTCTCTCGGTGCCGCCGTATTATGCCGGCGATACGGTCGAAGCGGTCGCGGACAGCCTCGACGAGGACACGATTCTGGTCACTCCCGCAGTCGGAATGCAAGGCGACGAGGACGGGATGCACTACCATCCGCCGGGGACCGGCAGCGTCACCGAACTGGTCGCCCAGCGTGCTCCCGACGAGGTCCCGGTCGTCGGTGCGTACCACAACCTCGCGGCGGGCAAACTCGCCGACCTCGAGGTCGAATTCGATCTCGATACGCTGGTCGTCGCCGACAACGAGGACGCGAAAACGACCGTCAGACAGCTAACGGCGGAGATAGAGGGGCTGCGTGCGCTCGATGCCGGCCCGCTGGCGAACGCGGCCGAGGTCGAGAGCGTGACGCCGCTTGTCATCAATATCGCCCGGTACAACGACGAGCTCGAGGACGTCGGCGCGAAGTGGGTTTGAACGATCGGTAACCGTCCCTTGACGTACCTGCCGACCGATCTACAGGCTGAGCAGGCCGAGTGCCTCGGGGTCAAGCCCCGAGCCAGTTCACGAGCGACGATCCCGTTCCCCGTGCCCCTCGAGCGCTCGAGGCGACGCTATTCAGGAAGATCGGACGAACGGGGCCGAGGACGAAACCGATGAGCCGTCGGCCGCCGAAAAACGAGTTGGCTGCTATCCACGACCATCTCCCGTCCCGACGACCGGGAACCCACGGGACGGCGCGTGGGTTCAGGGTCGCCGGCGCGGACGGTAGCGCCCGTATTCAGGCACCGGCTTCCTCGAGCGCGTCCTCGAGGTCTTCCCGCTGGGTGACGCCGACGAACCGTTCGACGATGCCGTCGTCGTTCTCGATGATCAGCGTCGGCAGCGATCGAACCTGGTACTCGTTGGCGACGTCCTGCTGTTCGTCGACGTTTACCTTCTCGACCTCGAAGCGGCCCTCCCAGTCCTCCTCGAGCTCCTCGAGGATCGGGTCCTGGGTCTTGCAGGGGCCACACCAGTCCGCGTAGAAGTCCTTGAGCGTGACAGTCATGCGGTCACCGCTACGTTGCTACCGGCCGCGCATAAGGGTTTCCCAGTCGCGCTCTCGGCGGTCTCGAGAAGCGGCAACGTCGACCGGATCGGCCGTTGGATTGTCGGGGCCCGCTATCGTGGCTACTGCAAGTCAGTGCACACCTGCTCGCCAGATGGGTCGGCGATCAGTGTGCAAATCGTTGCAGTTGGTACTACAGACCCGGGAGCCACCGTCGGCGGCGTCGGTTCCCACTGACCGACGATTCGCCGCGGTTCTTTATGTGTCTCCGTCGAACCCGAAACTATGTACCGCGACGTACTGGTACCCACCGACGGTAGCGACCCCGCTTCGCGGGCGGTCGAACAGGGAATCGAACTCGCGGATCGCTTCGACGCGACCCTCCACGTCCTGTTCGCCGTCGACGTCGACGAGCGAACCCCCTGGGACCTTTCGGAGAGCCGGACGACCGAGACCGTCCGCGAGCACGGCAGCGGACTGGTCGAGGGCGTCGCCGAACGAGCACCCGACTCCGTCGACGTGGTCACGTCGGTCCCCGAGGGAGACCCCCGCGAAGTAATTCTCGAGTACACCGACGAGAACGGGATCGACGTCGTCGTCATGGGTACCCACGGCCGCCGGGGCATCGACAGACTCTTACTCGGAAGCGTCACCGAACACGTCACGCGAAACGCCGACTGCTCCGTTCTCGTCACCCGCGCCGATCCCGACGACGAACCGGTCGCCGACGCCGCGGCCGCGATCGAGGCGGCCCGCGAGGCACTCGAGGACGCCGAGGGGATCGACGCGAGCGAAGCCGAACTCGCGGACGACCCCCACGAGATGGGGGGCTACTGGATCGTCAGCGTCGGAACCGTCGATCAATCGTACAACGTACATATCTCTCGAGCGACGGGGGCGACACGGATCGCCAACGTGACCGGTGAGTAACGCGACTCTCTCCGTCGCGTTCCACGGTCGCCGGAACCGAACGGCTATCTGTTGGATTTAAGCCAATAATTAACCCTCGTGTTGAGTATAGGGCAAAATATATCTCTCACCGAGATGGTTTCACGGTATGGCCGCAGATCCAGCACCCGACGAACTCCACTTTTCCGACGCGCCGTCGGTCGACGACGTGCCGGGGCAAAACTCCGAGCGCCTGATCGAGAAACAACGCGAGATCGACAGCAACGCCGTCGCCTATCCGCGCCGGATTCCGATCGCGATCGAGGAGGCCAGTGGTGCGACCGTTCGCGACGCCGACGGGAACACGTTTCTGGATTTCTTCGCCGGTATCGGCGTGCTCAACGTCGGTCACTCTAACCCGTACGTCCTCGAGGCGGTCCAGGAGCAACTCGAGTCGGTCGCACACACGATCGACTTCCCGACGGAGCCGCGACTCGAACTCATCGAGCGGCTGCGCGAGATCGCTCCTGGCGGTCTGCAGGGCTCGAGCAACGTCGTCTTCGGCGGGCCAAGCGGAAGCGACGCGATCGAAGGGTCGATCAAACTCGCCAAGCACAACACCGGCCGCCACGGATTGCTCGCCTTCGAGGGGTCGTATCACGGGACGACCGCGGGCGCGCTCAGCCTCACTGCGGGCAAAAAGTACAAGGACGGGTACGGTCCGCTGTTGCCCGACGCCGTCCACGCGCCGTATCCTTCCGCGACCGGCGACGATATCTCGCTTTCGCAGGCTCTCGAAACGGTCAAACGGAAGTTCGAGGACCCGTACGGCGGTCACGGGACGCCTGCCGGCATCTGGGTCGAGCCGATTCAGGGCGAAGGTGGCGTTGTGGTTCCGCCCGCAGGCTTTCTGCAGGGACTGCGTGACATCGCCGACGACAACGACGCGTTGCTGATCGTCGACGAGATCCAGACCGGCCTCGGCCGGACCGGCGAGTGGTTCGCATCCGACCACTTCGACGTCACGCCCGACGCGATCACGATGGCCAAGGCCTTGGGCGGAACGGGGCTCCCCATCGGGGCGATGTTGTACCACGAGGAGTACGACACCTGGGGGCCCGGTGGTCACGTCGGGACGTTCCGCGGGAACGTCCCCGCGATGATCGGCGGCGTTCGTGCCATCGACTACATCGAGTCCCACGACCTCCTCGCTCACGCGAGCGAGGTCGGTACCTACTTGCGAGACCGGTTCCGCGAGATCGCGGAAACGACGCCGGAACTGGTCGAAGTTCGCGGAAGAGGGCTGTTCGTCGGTCTCGAGTTCCACGAGGACGACACGCCGAGCGCGGATCTCGTCGAGGCGATTCAGCGCCGCTGTTACGAGAACGGCGTACTCGTCTGGAGCGCAGGCCGTCACGGCCACGTGTTGCGACTGATTCCGCCGCTCGTGCTGACAGAGGAACAGGCCCGAATCGGTGCGGACGTGATCTGCGAAGCGATCGAGACCGAGACCGGCGGACGATAACGAGAGGCAGCGAGCACAGAACCGACAGGCCTCGCAGTGACGACGGGGACGGCCGCTACTCCGAAGACGCTTTCTCTCCGATTCCCCGTCTCGCCATCAGGGCCTCCGGATCGTAATCCCCGAGCATGCTGATCCCGACCTCCTCTTTGATCGTCGAGATGGCGAACTTCGAACTCGTTCGCCGAATCTCGTCGATGGCCTCGTAGTCTTCGACGAGTTCCTCGACCATGTCCCGCGAGGTCAGTCGTGCGATGACGATAAAGTCCGTATCGCCCATCGTGAAGTACACCTGGTTTACACCCTCGATATCGGCGAGTTTGCGCCCGACAGCTTCGTGATACCCCTCGCCGAACTCGGCCCAGACTTCGGAGATGACAGTGATCTCGAGGCCGAACTTCTCGCGATCGATATCGAACAGATCGTTCGTGATGATCCCCGCTTCCTTCAGACTCTGAATGCGGTAGTGGACGGTCGATTTGGGAATCCCCGTCACTTCGTGGATCGTTTCGGTGTTGAACGTTTCTTCGTCGGCGATGGCGAACATGATCCGCACGTCGCGTTCGTCGAGTGACTCGCCCATTACACTCGTGTTGACCATCCAACTACTTGATTGTACCTAGCCCCGATTCGTAATCGAGTCGTGAGCGGCGGGGATCGGCCGTGCGTGTCGAAAGATTTAGTTCGGCGGGGGCGTAGGAACGGGTATGGACAGAGGACAGAACACCGGCGGACTGATGTCCAGTGCCGGGCTCGTCCGGTACTTCGACGCGGAGGACTCGAACGCGATTCTCATCAATCCGAAGACGGTCATCGCGACCGGGATCATGCTGGGCGTGCTCGTCCAGCTGCTGACGTTCGTCGCGTAACCGTTCGCCTTCGACCGTTTTCCCTCGCAGTTTCCCCTCGAGCGGGTCGTCTCCCGTCGGCGTCCCCGGATCGGTCCGGACCCGGAGGCGCGCCATTTTTCACTGCACTCTCCCTACCGGGGGGCATGACACTCGAGGCAGGCGTCGTCGCCGTCCAGGGCGACGTCGAGGAACACGCAGCCGCCATCGAACGCGCCGCCAAGACGCGGGGTCGCGAGGTGACGGTCCACGAAATCCGCGAGTCCGGAATCGTCCCCGAATGCGATCTGCTGGCGATGCCCGGCGGCGAGTCGACGACCATCTCCCGACTGATCCACGGCGAGGGTATCGCCCCCGAAATCCGGGCCCACGTCGAGGCCGGAAAACCGTTACTTGCCACCTGTGCGGGGTTGATCGTCGCCTCGAGCGACCCGAACGACGACCGGGTCGACGAGCTCGGCCTGCTCGATGTCACCGTCGAACGCAACGCCTTCGGCCGGCAGAAAGACAGCTTCGAGGCCCCCCTCGAGGTCGAGGGACTGAGCGGAGACGACCCGTATCCCGCGGTGTTTATTCGCGCACCGGCGATCGACGACGTCGAGAGCGGGGACGCCGAGGTGCTTGCGTCCTGGGACGGGCGTCCCGTCGCGGTCAGGCAGGGGCCGGTTGTCGGGACCGCGTTTCACCCCGAGTTGACGCCCGATAGTCGGTTCCACGGGCTGGCGTTTTTCGAGAACGATGCGGCATCGGTCTCCGCGGCCGGCAGCGGGGCTGATTCCTCGGAATCCGGAACGAGAACCGAGACCAAAGCCGAACGGTAATCCCGCCTTGACTGGACTGTCGCGATGGCCGGGGGCTCTGACGGTTTACTGTAGTCGAGGATGTCATAGAACTCTTGACACGGGCGGTTGCTCCCGCGTTGAATGACCGCAGATAACCGCTCGGTCGAGCGAGGGTTCAACTGCCAGCGATTCTGCCAGTTCTGGTAGCTGTTCTGAGTGGCGTGCTGAATATAGAGGGTAGATTCATCATCAGCCTCCGCGCGAGCGAAGCGAGCGCGGTTCCCGGGCGGCGAGGCCGAAGGCCGAGCCGCCCGCCTTTTTCATCGAAGTTTTTGCGCGAGTGGTTCGCCGGAGGCGAACCCGACGCGGAAAAAGTTCGCACCCTGTTTTCAGCACGGAATTTCTGACAGCCTCGAGTAGATTCCGCTCTCTCGTTGTCCATCGGTCCCCTGTACTGCCTGGCAGAGAGTAGTGGCGAATGGGGTGTGTGACTGTTCTATGACTCCCTATAGTAGCTACTGCAAGTCAGTGCGCACCTGCTCGCCAGAAAGGTCGGCGATCAGTGTGCAAATCGTTGCAGTTGTTACTATAGTAGTCAATTACCGCCGGTCGCGACCCCGTTCTGGCGAGCGGCGGTACATAGTAGCAATCAGTATCACACCGACCGCTCGGCGGTCGGCCCGTTTTGCATGCATTCGCGACCGGACACGTTTTTCTCCCTTGCTCCCATCAGTACTGATATGCAAGCATCCATCGACGCGGTCCGCGTCGCAGGGACGCCCCAGGGGCCGGTTCCAGTGGTCGTCCTCGCGGTCGACGGCGAGGACGACGTCGTCCCCATTTTCATCGGATTCGAGGAGGCGACCAGCATCGCCCGCGGCCTCGAGGCCGACGATATCGGGCGGCCGCTGACCCACGATCTGTTGCTCGACGTGATGGAGGAACTCGGCAGCCGGATCGACCGCGTCGTCGTCAACGAAATCGAACAGCGCGACGGCGGCCAGGGCGGCACCTACATCGCCGACCTCCACCTCGAGACACCCCGCGGGGAGACGGTCGTCGATGCCCGTCCCAGCGACTCCCTGGCGCTTGCGGCCCGGACCAACGCTCCGATCGAAGTAACCGAAGACGTCTTCGAGAACGGGCGAGACGACAGCGAGAAGTTTCAGGAACTGCAAGATATCCGCGACGTCTCCGGTGAGATGTAGATGGACGACACCCTGACAGAGCTGTTTGCCGTGATCGAGGATCGCAAGGAAACGCTGCCCGAGGACTCCTACACCGCGTCGCTGTTCACCCACGAGAAAGGCGAGAACGCGGTGCTCGAGAAACTCGGCGAGGAGACGACGGAACTCGTCCTCGCAGCGAAAGACGACGACCGCGACGAGGTCGCCTACGAGGCTGCCGATATCGTCTACCACCTCCTCGTCCTGCTCTCGATGAAGGAGATGGACCTCGAGGACCTCGAGGCGGAACTCGAGGCGCGTCGCTGATCGACGCGTCCGACGTTTCACGCCCGACTTCTATAGTAACAACTGCAACGGTTTGCACACCGATCGCCGAGCTTCTGGCGAGCAGGTGCGCACTGACTTGCAGCGGTACTTTAGTCACACAAAACACATTATCGAGTGGCACGAACGAGGCGGTATGCGTAGACGAACGGTCCTCGCGACGGCCGGCCTCGCGGCCGTTGCCAGGCTGTCTCTCCGACCCCGCCGATCCCTCCGAATCTGCCGATCCGGCCACGGATGACCCGGCCACGGACGACCCGGACAGCGACAACGAGCCACCGGCCTTCGACGCGACGCTCTCGTCTCCCGAATACGTGTTGTCGGTGGCCGGCCAGCACGCCGACGAGGCACGGTCCAACCAGATCACTGCGTTCGCTGACCTCCAGAAGCCGGTGGCCGACGCCGTCGAGACGGCGATCGCCGACGGCGAGTACGAGACCGACGAGGCCGACGACGCCCTGCTCGAGGGGCTGTTCGGCCTCCAGTACGTCGAGCGCGATGGGACGGTCTACGACGTCGAATACGAGGTGCCCGAGCACGTCGTTTCGGGAGCGGACGTGCCCGAGAGCGAGGTCGATCACGACCGGACGATATCCGGGATGGACGACACGATCCGCGTCCTGGGCGTCGACAACCAGGAGATCGTCAGCGCCGTCAACACCGTCCTCGAACCTGCCCGCGGCCCGGACGCGGAGGGCGGGGCAACCGGGAACGACTACCGGGCACCCATATTGGACCAGCACCTCGACGAATTCCTCGAGGAGTACGACTACGTCGCCTACCCAAGCGACGGCGAGGTCGGTCCCGAGCCGGAGGGGTACGTCGAACTCGAACTGGCCCACGAGGACCCCGGACCGCCTTACACCGTCTCGGCGACGGAAGTCACCGAAAAGCAGCGGTACGGTCGACCCGTCGTCGATGTCGGGAGCTACGCGGAACCGGCCGCCGCCACGCTCCGCGCCGCGGCCGAGCGCCGCCCCCTTTACACCGACGAGCGACCCGACGGCATCGGCGCGGCACTCGAGGGCGACGCCTACGTTCGAATCGACGACGATGTCTACGACCCCACTCTCGAGACCGTCGATCACGACGCAGTGCCGATCGACCTCGAGATCACCGCGGTCGAGCCGGACGACCGGACGTTCACGCTCGAGCTGTCCGCCGACGACGAACCGGTGGCGCTGTTCGGCGACGCGCCGGACCCGTTCGGCGTCCTCGATGCGTATCCGGTCGCGGACGGCGACGCCGACGCGACCGACGGACGGGCGATCCTCTGGACCGACACCTACGAGGACGACGGCCACGTCCACGTCGGCGAGTACGACGGCGGGCCCACGATCAGCGTCAACGACATCGGGATCACCACCCACCTCGAGCCCGGCGACACGGTCACCGAGACCTACGAGCTCCGTCCGGAGTGGGGCTTCGAAGGCGGCCGCTACCGCCTCGAGGACGCGCTGTCGGTCGAATGGGGTGGCGACCTCGAGGGGTCGGACGGCAGTACCGACGCTTCGGCGTACCCGTTTGCCGTGTCGCTTTCGGTGCCGCCTTTCGAGTCCTGACTGGGCCAGGATCGATTCGTACGCAGGTGGGGAGCCTGCATTCGCCCAGCATACGTTGATTATCGTGATCGGTGGCGATCGATCCGTGATGGCGCTCCAACGGATCGACCACGCGGACGACCACATGCAGGAGTGTATCGACAACTGCCTCGAGGCGGCCCAGGTCTGTGAGTGGTGTGTCGATGCCTGTGCGGACGAGGAAGGAATGGGCCGGTGTATCCGGCTCTGTCGGGACGTGGCCGACGTCGCCTCGCTTCACGCCCGGTTGATGGCTCGCGATTCGGGCTCCCACGAGGAGTTGGGCGAACTCTGTGCCGATCTCTGCGAGGCGTGTGCCGAGGAGTGTGAGCAACACGAGCACGAGCACTGCCAGGCCTGTGCCGAGATTCTGCCCCGTTGTGCCGAAAGCTGCCGGGAGATGGCGTCGGCCTGATCGATGGCGAACGCCCCCTCGCTACTGGGGACCGCCGAACGCGTTCCGTCCAGTACCGCCGACGCGATCAACGCGGAGAGCAGGCGGGAACTGGCCGATCGACTCCGGTACTACGCCGACGACCCCGACGAGATCGACGACCGGCTCGCCGAACTCGAGCGCGAGTGGGACATCGAGCGGACGCTCGAGTCGTTACGGGATACAGCAGGTGGGCGACGGTAGTCGGTAGCCGACTGCCGGGACCGCCGGTTCTCACAGGTAGCCGACCAGAGGCATCGCGAGACCGACGGCCCAGCCGACCAGTCCGAGACCGAAGAGCGCGGCCCCCTCCGCGTCGCTGCGGGCCGCTCCCGCAGCGAGCAGCCCGAGCGCGATCAGCAGTCCGAGCCGGTGGACGAGCAACTCGAGTGGCAGCGCCGTGATTCCGATCCCGACGAAGTCCGCGACGAACCCGACGCCGAGACCGACGACCGCGAACGAGAAGGCCGCCTGTGGAGACGGGGGGTCCCCCAGGAGGCTCGCGACGCGTTGCAATCGGAGGAACCGGCTGGCACGCTCGAGAGGCTGGGTGAACACGATCGCCGTGATCGGCAGCCCGGCCGCCAGCATCGCGTACGGGACGACGACGAACGCCTGTGGCGTGAGCCAGGGGACTGCCGCCTCCACAGCTAACCCGGCGCTTCGCGCGCCGAGGACGATCGCTGCGAGCGCACCCGCGAGGACGAACCCGCGGACGTTACGGTACGCCCACCCGAGCAGGGTCCGGGTTCCGCGGACGAGCCCGCGGACGGTTTCGGACTGACTGCCGGTCAGTCCGAAGAGGCCGAGTACTCCCAGTACGACCCCGTTCACGATCGGGGCGAGCACGGCCAGTTCGACGACCGAGAGCCAGCCGTCGTTCCAGC
Organism: Halobiforma nitratireducens JCM 10879; assembly: GCF_000337895.1. Classification (GTDB taxonomy): domain Archaea; phylum Halobacteriota; class Halobacteria; order Halobacteriales; family Natrialbaceae; genus Natronobacterium; species Natronobacterium nitratireducens. Next base: position 67,465 of record NZ_AOMA01000142.1, on the reverse strand, counting down.
CGCCGTGTGTCCCGTGGTATTCCCGGCGCACTTCGTCGACGTACGGCTCCTCGAGGAACTCCGTCTCGAGAGCCACTTGAGAGTCCTGAATGTCGGTGACCGAGTGGCGAAGTCGGAAGAAATCGAAGTACTCCTGGTGGACCTGGATCGCCGTCCAGTCGTCGTACTCGGTCGTGTACGCACGGATGTGGTACCGGCTGCCGAGATACGTTCCCGTGTGGAGCTGGTACGACTCGTCGACCCAGACGGTCTCCGCGTCGTGGGGACCGGCGTCGACGTACGTGTACCGCGTCGAACCGTGGGCGTCGTCCCACTGGATACGGTCGTCGGCCTCGTCGTAGACCTCCGGCTCCGCCGCCGTCTCGGGATCGAGCTCCTCCCACTCGAGTTCCTCCTGGGCGACCAGCGCCTGCCGGACGCGCTCGTCCTCGCCGTGGACGACGAGGTTGATCGCGAGGGTCCGCTCGTCGGCCGATCGCTCCCGACTGGTGTAGGGCCAGATGTAGCTGCCGTTTTCCGCCGGCTGGATCAGCCGGTCTCGCTCGAGAGTCTCCGGCTCGGCGGGCTCCCCGAGCGGGTCGATCACACCCCCGGCGACGAGGTAGCTGGCGGCGAGGACGACCAGCCCCAGGAGCAAGAGGTAGCGACGGTTCATCGCTACTCGTTCATCACTTATAACTTATCACACATCACACATCACTCATCGTTCAGTGCGGCGATGTCCGGTCTCTTCTCCCTTCGTCGTCCACGGGTATGGTCGTCGGTGCTTGCAACAGCCGACGACTATCGGCCGACTGTCGGCCACTGTCACCGTCAATAGTGCTCTCGTCGCTGGCCCGTCGAACGCGTCGATTCCGGGTCCGGGTCCGAGTCCGAGTCCGAGTCCGAGTCCGGATTGAGTGCGCCGCCGATCGCCCCTGCGATGGCGCTCTCGAGGGCCATCACGGACGCGACGAGAAGCGCGACGACGAAGATTCCGGCTCCTGCGAGACCGGTCAGTAGCCCGCCTGCGGGGCCGGCGGCCCAGCCGGCGACGGCGACCAACAGCGCGATCAGCAGGCCCCCGACGATGCCACCCAGCGCGCCCGCGAGCAGGCCGTGCCAGAAGCCCCGAACGAACCCGCCACCCGCGAGGTATCCGGCGACGAACCCCCCGATCAGGCCGGCCGCCAACTGCCCGAGTCCCGGGAGTGTGAGTCCGATGAACCCGAGTCCCGCGGCGACGAGAAAGCCGACGAGAACCGCCCGCCAATTGGTCATACGGGGAGTAGCGGGTCGGCGAAGATAACCCCTCGCCGCGTAACGAACGACCTTATAAGACCGCGCGTTCTAGCTCTCGCTATGATTTTCGAAGACCTTCCGACGACGCCCACGTCGGAAGAGTTGATCGACAAGGCGTTTTCGCGGGCGGCACGGGCCGGCAAGGCCAAAGGCGGCCTCGAGGCCCAGCAGTCGATGCTCCAGACCGCAGCGAACATCATCTCGGACAACCTCGAGAACGTGGTCACGGCGTGGCCGGACTTCGAGTACGACGCTCACCCGTTCTACTACGAGTTGGCGGACGCGATCGTCGACGTCGACGAGCTCCGTCAGAGCCTCTCGGAAGTGATGTGGGCCAGCCGGAAGGCCCGCGAGATCCACGAGGAGTACCAGCCCCGCCTGCGGAAAACGGACGTCGACACCGCCCGAAAACACCGCAAGCAGGCGTTTGCCCGTCTGGCGGACATCGTCGAACAGATCGACGCCCACCTCCTGCGGATCAACGAGGCGCGCAACGATCTCCGGGACCTGCCCGACATCGACCCCGATGAACCGACGATCGTCGTCGCTGGCTACCCCAACGTCGGCAAATCCTCGCTCGTCAACGACGTCACGAGCGCCCGCGGTGAGACCGCTTCCTACCCGTTCACCACGAAAGGGATCGGCGTCGGCCACTTCGAGCGCGACCACATCCGGTACCAGATCGTCGACACCCCCGGCCTGCTCGACCGCCCGCCGGAGGAGCGAAACGAGATCGAATCCCAGGCCGTCAGTGCCATCGAACACCTCGCGGACTGTATGCTCGTACTGGTCGACCCCAGCGGCGAGTGTGGCTACCCGATCGAGTCACAACTCGAGCTCCGGGATGCGATTGCCGATCGGTTCGACTCGGTCCCCGTGCTCACGGTGGCGAACAAAACCGACCGCGAGGAGGTCTGGAACGCCGACCTCGAGGGTATGGACGCCGACCTCGAGATGAGCGTCGAGACCGACGAGAACGTCACGGGCGTTCTCGATGCAGCCGTCGACGCGGTCGACTACGAGCCCGAGTTACCGTTCGAGGAGTGATATGAAAGGGCCCGGAATCCTCTGGATGCTCCAGACGGCAGCCGGGCTCTCGATGGCCTGGCCGATGTTCTATATCGGTCTCTCGAATCTCGGAGCGGGACAGCTCCCCAGAGGGCTTGGCTTCATCGCGTTGGGTGCTATCGCGCTGTACCTGCCGACGTACTTTATCAATCGGATCGGTGGGCCTCGGGCCTGGGTGCGACGGCGACTCGGTCGTGGATCGACGGAGGGGAACGGGGATGGGGAGGGCGACGAAGACGACGAAGACGACGAAGACAAAATGGGGCAGAAACCGAGCACGATCGGTCGCATGTCTCGGTTGGTGTTGGGTTCCGAGTCCGAGTCCGAGTCCGACTCCCACGCCGACTGCAGTTCTCGTTCCGACTCCGACTCCGACCCCAACCCCGACCCCCACTCCGAATCCGAGCACGAACCCGAACGGGAATCCGAACCTGAAACTGAACCCGAATCGAACCTCCAACCCGAGGTCGACACGAGCCTGCTCGAGCGCGTCCGGCGACGACGCGACCGCTAAAACCGTCCCGAGTCAGCCGTCTCGAGACGCTTCCCCGTTGCCTTCGATCACGTTGACGTACCTGACTTCGACCGCAACCTGGTCGTCGCTGTGTTGGTTGATCCGCTCGCGTAACGTATCGGCCAGCGCCGGCGGGGCTTCGTCCGGTGGGCCACCGATCGTCACGACGACCTGTTCCGGACTGACGAACGGGTACTCGTCGTCCATCACGACCTCGAACTCGAGCAGCTGGTACTGGGCGAACTCCTCTTCCGAGAGGACGAGTTCGACCTCCTCGCGGGCGTTCTCCTCGAACGTCGCACTGACGTAGGAGGCGTAGGTGATCCCGCCGAGAAACAGCGCGAAGACGAACACGATCGCGGCGAGGCCGACGATCCGTCGGCGCACGCGCTGTTCGGTCTCGCCAAGCGAGAACAGGTTTTCGGGGCGGTAGCCGACGTACCACAGCGTGAGCAGTCCGGCGAGGTTCACCGAGAGGACGTTGACCAGCACGAGCGCCGTCGAGCCGATCGCGGCCGTCGGTTGACCCCACGCGATGGCGATCCCCGCTGCCGCCGCCGGCGGGATCAACGCCGCGGCGATCATCACACCGACCAGCGCGACCGAGGTGCCGGTAGCGATGCTGATGATTCCCGCGATGCCCGCCCCCAGCGCGATGGCCAGTGAGAGCAAGTCCGGCGCGAGCCGCTCCGAAATCTCCCCGACGGCCGTGATGTCGAGCCCCGGTGGCACGACGTTTGTCATCCGGACCAGCCACGCGAACACTGCCGCCGCTGCGATAGCGACCGCGACTCCGACGATCTGGTAGAAGACGCTCTCGGTGAACAGTTCCTCGTCGTCGATTACCGAACCGACGCTCGCGCCGAGCGCCGGGCCGATCAGCGGCGCGATCACCATCGACCCGACGACCACCGCTGGCGAGTCGAGCAGCAGGCCCGCAGTCGCGACCACGGCGCTGATGACCGTCATCACGGTGTAGACGCTGAACGTCGGCGTCAGCGACTCGGCTTCGGCCTGTAGCTCCTGCCGGGAGATTCGGTCGGTCTCGACGTCGCCGTTCTCGTACTCCTCGCGGAGCGCCTCGAACCGACGGGAGACGACCGTCTCCGCGTCGACGACGACGGTGTAGGCGTCCTCGTCGATCCCCGCCTCTTGTAGTTCGTCCAGCACCGGCTCGACGGCCGGCGACGGCAGCGGAAAGTAGACGACCGCGGTGTACTCCCGTCTGCTCTCCTCGTCGGTCACGACGTAGTCGATGCCGCGGTCCTCGAGTGCGCCGAGGACCGTCTCCCGCTTTCCCGTCGGCACCGTCAACTGTACGAGACGCACGTCGGGGGATGAGAATCCGGGGGGTCATAATTTGGGGCGCTTCGCTTCGATCTGCACATCTCGCTGCTCCGGTGCCGGCTGGTTCTCTGCTTGGTCTCTGTTCGTCCTCTCCTCGCTCTCTCCTCGCTCTCTCCTCGCTCTCTCCTCGCTCTCTCCTCGCTCTCTCCTCGCTCTCTCCTCGCTCTCTCCTCGCTCTCTCCTCGCTCTCTCCTCGCTCTCTCCTCGCTCTCTCCTCGCTCTCTCCTCGCTCTCTCCTCGCTCTCTCCTCGCTCTCTCCTCGCTCTCTCCTCGCTCGAGCCCGGTCGCCTACCGTCGTACGTGCGTCAAACGCGGGAACGAGCCGAACGTGTCGGGAACTCGAGGGGCAAGGTATGGAATATCGAGTATCGAGTATCGGCTATCGAGTCACGACCTGTGACCAGCGACTGGCGAACGACCACCGGCGACGAGAAACGGAAACGAACCACGATCCGAATCCACGATCCGCATCAGGGTATATATACCCGCGACGCCCGTAGGGCCCGGTATGTTCGATACACGTCCCGACCGCGAGGCCGAAGTCGCCCTCGTCGGTCGCTCGAACGTGGGCAAGTCCACGCTCATGCGCGAGTTGACCGGCCACGACTTCGACACCGGCGGCAACCCCGGCGTCACCCGCGCACCGAATCACTACGACTGGGCCCCCGAAGACTTCGTCATCACCGACCTCCCCGGCTTCGGATTCATGAGCGGCGTCGACGAGGACCGACGCGAGCAGATCAAGACGAACATCGTCCACTACCTCGAGGAGTACGCCGAAAACATCCTCGTCGCGATCCTGGTCGTCGACGGCAAGAGCGTCGTCGACATCATCGATCGTCACTCCGGTCCCGACGAGATTCCCTACGACGTGGAGATGTTTCACTTCCTGCGGGAACTGGACGTTCCGACGGTCGTCGCGGTCAACAAGATGGACAAGGTCGACGACAAAGACGAGCGGCTCGACGAGCTCTGTGATCGTCTCGGACTCTACCCACCCTGGAAGCAGTGGCAAGAGACGATCGCGCCGATCACGGCCAAGAAAGGACGGATCGAACCACTGAACGAGGCCGTCCGCGAGCACCTCCACGAACAACAGCGCGACGACCTGTTCAAGTTCTTCTAGAACCGAAAGCGTTCCTCCTTTCGCCCGCTCGTTCTCGCTGCTCGAGTACGACGAGGTCGTGTTCCCGGTCGTCCGACACGTTGTGGTCCCGTCGTCCCCGGTCGATCGGTACCACGGCTGGATCGCCGCTCTGGACTCGAGCCGGTTGCCGGTTACATGTTCGGGGCCACGATTAACGTATTGGACTGGCAGGGGGCACCTGCATGACCGATTACGACGAGCTTCCGCTGGTCTATTCCTGTTCGGGCTGCTCGAGCGCAGCCCAGATGGCGAACGACCTGGCCGTCTCGCTGGATCGCAACGAAGTAGCCGAGATGTCCTGTATCGCCGGCGTCGGCGGTGATGTCGGCCCGCTGGTCGAGGCCGCGACCGACGATCGACCGATCGTCGCCATCGACGGCTGTCCGCTCGAGTGTACCAAAGCCTGTCTCGACAATCACGACGTCTCGCCCGACCGCCACTACAATCTCGCGACGATGGGGGTTCCCAAGGAGTATCACACCGACTACGACCAGGAACAGGCCGACGAGTTGCTCGCGGAGCTGACGGCGGACATCGAAGAACTCGCTGAAGCCGGAGCAGAGGTCTGACAACTGACAACTAACAACTGACTTTCACAGGATGACGATTTTCTCCTCGAACCGGCGATAGCGAGAGGTTCCACCGAGCTGCCGAACGAAGAGGTCGGGCCGAATCGTATACGGCCGACCACCGCACGGCATGACGCTTCGGCTGCGAGGACGACCCTCTCGGAGCTCCGGCAGTTACGGATTTCTGTTGACGATGTCGGCGACTCGCTGGCGGTCGAACAGTTGTTCGTCTTCGGGAATGTCCACGGAGTCGCCGGGCCACTCGCCGAAGCGGTCCGGGTAGACTTGTTTGGCGAGGGCCTCCGTCGAGAACAGGTGCGTAATCGGTCCCATGAATTGGCCGGCCGAGCGGACGACGTTGTCGTTCTGGACCGCCGAGAGACGGCTTCCCGAGGGGTGGTCCTCGAGTGGCTCGACGACTTGGGACTGCCACTCGTTGCCGGTCATCGACGAGAGGGTGAAGGCGGCGATGTAGTCGGGGTCGACTTCCAGCAGCGTCTCGTAGCCGACCGTTCCCTCGGGCTCGAGTCCTGCTTCGGCGAAGGCATCACGGAAGCCGAGATCGCGGAAGCTCCGGGCGTCGTTTCGCTTCCGGTGGATCGGTGCCGGGAAGAACTCGCCGGATTCGGGGGTAATCCCACGCCAGGAGACGGCGACGGTGGGTCCTTCACCGTCCGGAAGGTTCGACTCGATCTCGTCCATGAACGCGTCGTGGAGGTCGACCCACGCCTCGTACTGGGCCTGGCGCTGGAAGACCTCGGCGATCCTCTCGAACAATTCGTACAGCGTGTAGTGTGGGTCCTCGCCTTCGAAGTCGTTGCGGATGTACGACCCGAGGACCGGCGCGACGGCCTGCTCGATCTCGGTCATATCCTCGTCGGTCCAGTTCGAGTAGAACTGCAGCATCCGCGGGTCCGCGAGGATAACGTCGGGATCGACCTCGTAGAAGATTTCCTTATCGTAGTTACGGGCTGACTCCCCCTCTCCGTACTGGAGGATCTCGTCTGGGTTGTGTTCGACGCCCGGCAGTTGGTCGTAGAATTTGTAGGGCTTGCGCTCGGGGTAGGCGTGGGCGTTGGCTTGGATTCCGAGCGACATCGCCATGTCCTCCGCCGTGCCTGGGATGGTGAAAAACGTCTCCGGTACCGCCTCGAAGGTATGACAGCCTGCTGGCTCGATACAGACATCGTACGGAGTGTCTGCACTGCTTCCCCCATTGGTCCCGCCGGTGCTCCCAGTCTCGCTCTCGTCGGCTCCCGAATCGTCTCCCCCGCCCAGACAGCCGGCGACACCGGCTGCGAGGACGCTTGCACTCGATGCGAGTATGCGGCGTCTGTGTGCCATACTTGTTTAGGCTATCCTAAAAGATTAAAACCAATTGATTTTGGCCAGCCTAAAACAGAGTGGGCACACCAGCCTATGGCCTCGAGAGCCAGATCACGAAAAAAGAGGTCGTTACGCGTCGTGACTAGCGTCGCCGCTCGAGCCCCTGTGAATCGGTCCCAGCGGGGTGATCTTCGGCTCGCCGTGGTCCGTATCGTATTCGACGTGTGCCTCGATGCGGAAGACATCGGCGAGCAACGCTTCCGTGAGAACGTCCGTCGGTGGGCCGTGTGCGTAGATCGAGCCGTCCCGTAACGCGACCAGATGATCAGCGTAGCGGGCCGCCTGTTCGATGTCGTGAAGAACGAGGACGACGGTCACCGCGCTGTGATCGCGCAGCGTTTCGACGATCTCCATGACCTCGAGTTGGTGGTGGATGTCGAGGAAGGTGGTCGGTTCGTCGAGCAACAGGACTTCGGTCTCTTGGGCAAGCGCCATCGCGATCCAGACCAGTTGCTTCTGTCCGCCGCTCAGGCTGTCCAGTTCGCGACCTCGCAAGTGTTCGATCCCGGCCAGCGAGATCGCGCGATCCACGGCAGCCTCGTCTTCCGCGGTAACGGATTCGAAAAAGCCTCGATGGGGATATCGACCGTAATAGACGAGATCCTCGACCGTCAGGCTCCCAGGAGAGACGTTTTCCTGAGAGAGATGGCCGATCCGTCGTGCAAACTCCTTTTTTTCGAGGTCGTGGATGTCATCGCCGTCTAACAGCACGGAGCCGGTCTCGAGCGAGACCTGCCTGGCGATCCCTTTGAGCAGCGTGCTCTTGCCGCTGCCGTTGGGGCCGATGAGGGCGGTCACTTCGCCGTCGGGGACTGCGATCGACTCGCCGTCGATTACCGGCTCGTCGGCCGACGGGTAGCCGATTCGGAGACCGGTGGCGGTTACTTTTCGCTCGGCCGGTTCGGAAGCGTTCTGGGAGGTCGATTCCGGGCGATTCTGCTGGGTCTCGGTGGAAGTGTTCGTCGCCATCGTATCGGGTCGTTGGGTGGTTCGGGCTCGGTTCGTGGTGCTGTGCCGTTCGGAGATAGTCATCAGAGCTCGCCGAGTTGCTGTTTCTTGCGCATCAGGTAGAGGAAGTAGGGACCACCGATCAGCCCCGTGACGATCCCGACGGGGAGCTGGACGGGGTTGAGCGCGAGCCGAGCGCCGACATCGGCCGAGATCATCAGGGCCGGACCGACGAACAGACAGCCGATCATCAGCTGTTTGTGATCGCTTCCGACGACGTTGCGGACCACGTGCGGGACGATCAAACCGACGAAACTGACGATGCCAGCGACGGCGATACTGACGGCGGCCGCGAGGACGGCCACGCCGGACAATGCGAATCGAATCCGCTCGACGGACATCCCGAGCGACGAGGCCGTCTCTTCGCCCAGCAGCAGGACATCCAACTGACGAGAGCTGAGGTACGCTAGACCGACGGTAACGGCGGACCACGGCAGAGCGATACGGACGTGTTCCCAGCTGACACCGGTTAGCGAGCCGTTGAGCCAGGAGATCGCCTGCTGGACGACCGCGATATCGTCGGTGAAGACGAACATCGCGGTCTGGACCGAGCCGAAGACGGTGCCGACGATGACCCCTGCCAGCACGAGTCGAACGGGGCTTGTCCCGTTGTTCCACGCGATCGCGTAGACGACGAGGAACGCGAGCGCTCCGCCCGCGGCGGCGATAAGCGGCAGGAACGCGGTCAAACCACTGAAGGCCGTCAATACGAGCAGGATCATCAGCCCAGCTCCCGAAGAGACCCCGAGGATGAACGGGCTCGCGAGTTCGTTTCGGGTAACCGCCTGGAAGATCGCACCGGAGATAGCGAGGTTCATTCCGACGACCACCGCCGCGAGAACCCGTGGCAACCGGATGTTCCAGACGATGTGAGTTGCCGTCGAGAGTTCGGGCAGGTCCTCGGTCCGGTACCCGGTGAGCGCGTGGAGAACGTCCTCGCCGAAAAAGAAGTTGAGCAGCCATCGGTAGTCCGTGACGACGGCCGGATCGAACAGCGCCCGCCAGGCCTGTCCAACCGACATCGAATACGCACCGAAGCTGAGCTGGACAAGTCCGCTGACGACGATGATCGCGGAGCCCCCGAGACAGACCGAGAGTAGTTTCGAGTCGACGAACGCATTCTGACGGTCCGCGTGGGAGGACGCGGTCTTCGAATGCGCGTCACTCACCGACGGTCACCCCCCGTTCCCATACTGGTCGCACGTCGACTCCCTGCCCGCTCGAGAGCGGGAGCGACCCGCCCGCCACCGAACGGACCGCCATCGCGTCCTGTCGCATACTTTTAGGTTGGCCTAAAATAATATGATTGTTTTGATTTTGGTGGGCCTAAACAACGCCGCACGTCGAAAGAGACCACCCCATCGTGAAAGAGGCTTGGGTAGCAGAATGACGTGAGGAATCGCCGAATACGGACGGCAATTAACCCGTCTACATCGGTGCTCGTGCGTGCGTCTACTGGGAACCAGGCTTATCAGTGTCAGAACCGACGGTTTCACCGATGTCGGTAGCTGCACGCCGAAACGGATCGTGACTTCCGACTCCGCAAGGACGGCCCAGAGGACGGCCGCGAGCTGTGGCCGTACGGACGCCGGCGATTGCCGACGATCGAGATCGATTCTGCGGGCGATCCACTACACGACCCTGTTGTGAGCGACTCGCCGCGCTCGAGTCGTTCGACGTTCTCTCGGACGATCTTACCCACGTCACAGTAGTATCTGGCAGTATAGGCTGCACAGTGGAGCATGACGATGACTTCGTCCATCACCCACAGCGGCGACTCCTCGGGTAGCGGCTCGGTCTCGAAGACGTCCAGGGCCGCACCGGTGATGGCGTCCGACTCGAGGGCATCGATCAGCGCCGACTCGTCGAACACGGAGCCTCGACCGACGTCGACGACGTGTTCGTAGAACGGAAACCGATCGACGCCGGCCTGGATCGAGTGAACTGGTCGGTCTCGGGAAACGTCTCACGGTGCTCGAGGGAAACGTCTCACGGTGCTCGAGGGAAACGTCTCACGGCGCTCGAGGGAAACGACGGCAGCACAGTCCCCGATGTCTTTGTCGTCGACGATGGCGACATCGACCGGGACTCCCTCGAGGTATCGACCCAACTTCGCCGGCGGGAACACGGTCGCGACGGAGTCGTGGACGCCGAGACGCTCGAGTTCGCGATCGGACTCCGGTGTCATAACCAGGAGTACGGCTAACTCACGGTTCAATCCTCGTCCAGAACAGCACCTAGCGCCCCGGTTCGCAAACGGCGGCTCGGGGAAAACCCTCGTCACAAGGGGCTCAGTGGGGGTAACCTCTCGTCACAGCCGCCGGCGAACCCTACTCCGTCGAGAGGTTTCCGTCTGTCGCTTCCGCCCCCGGCCGCCACGACTCGAGGTCGCGCAACTCCGCTGCGACGGCGTCGATCCCGTCGGGCTCGAGCGAGCCGCCCTCGGTCGCGATCTCGTCGATGCAGTCGGCCGGCGTCACGTCGAACGTCGGGTTGACGACATCGAGCGAGCCGTCGCCGTCGTAGACAGCATCGCGGTCGCCGGACTCGAGGTTGACCTCCTCGCGGGTCGAGACCTTGTCGGTGGCCGCGACGACGGTCACGGGCACGCCCTCGTGGCTCGCCGCGATGGCGACTGCCCGCGTGCCGGTCTTGTTCACGACCGCGCCGTCGGCCCGGATCGTGTCGGCACCGACAACCACGCGGTCCACGTCCTCGCGAGCGAGGACGTGTGCTGCGGCCGCGTCAGTGTGGACCGTCACGGGACAGGCGACCGTCTCGTCGGTGGCCAGCGTTTCGGCCACGTCGATCCCCTCCCGTGCTGGCCGGGATTCGGCGACGAACACGCGCGAAGGGTCGCCACGGCGCAGCGCCTCCCGGACGGTGCCGGATCGCGAGAGCGTCAACACGGTGCCGTCGATGTGCTCGCCCGCGGTCGCGGCGGCCTCGTCGTCGGCGGCGAGCGCGCGCTCGAGCCCCTCGAGTGTGGCCTCGAGGACTGCCGGTGCACCCCCGCCGGTGTCGGGTTCGGAGTCTGAGCCGGAGTCGGCCGCCGACAGCGTTCGATTCACCCGGTTTCGCAGAACCGCCATCGAGGGACGGGCCTCGAGCAATCGGCGACCGAGTTCCGCCAGCTCGTCGCGTTCGTCCTCGGGATCGGCACCGAACGCGGCGCGTTCGTGGACGAGCAGTCCCGCGCGGTCGCGAAGAACCTCGAGCGCGCGAACGGAGAGCCAGGCCGCACCGTGCTCGTCGTCGGCGGCGATCGAGCGCACCGTCGGCGCGACGCGCTCGTAGGCGGCCCACAGCTTCGGTACCGTCTCGAGGTCGTCGCCGACGTGCTCGAGTGCCGTCGTCGGTGGAACCCAGGCGTACTCGTCGTGTTCCTCGCCGAGTTGGAGTTCGGTTTCGGTCGCCGACTCCGTGTCGCTCCCCTGCTCGTCGTCTCCATCGAGGTCGAACAGGTACGGGTGGACGACCCAGTCCCGGCCTCGCTCGCGGTCGTCGTCGACGAACTCGACCGGACGGCCGGACCGGACGAACGACACGTCGTCGTCCTCGAGGCCGGTTTCCTCGCGGACCTCGACTCGGACCTGTTCGTCGGGATCGCCCTCGGCGAAGCCGGAGACGCCGCCCCACGCGCCCTCGTAGGTTCCGACGGCGTCGCTGCGGCGCAACAGGAGGACCCGTCCCCGGTGGCGGAGAAAGGCGGTGACGACGTGGTCGGCGTCGGTCTCGTCGGGATCGCTCATACCGGCGCAAGGGCGGCGGGGAGGGAATCGCTTTCGGGACTGGATCGCGGACGAACCCCGGCGTGGCGACTGTGCGACCCACGCCGGCGATTTCGACTCGAAACGCGCGTACCACCGGATCGAGGACCTCGCCGACGGCGACCTGACCTGTGCCCGCGGCAACGCAGATTCCGCGACGCTCGAGGCCCGGTGGCGGCAACCCGGGTGATCGAGGTGGTCACCTTCGTCGTCACCCACGGGACGGGGTCGCCCGACGGCTGGCGCGATCGAGTGCTCGAGACGGCGCGCTCGGAGGCCGATACCGGAGTCGATCCGATCGTGGCCGCGGGCCACACCCACGGGCGAGTCGACGAGACGGTCGCCGGTGTTCGGGTGCTCAACCCCGGCAGCGAGACTGGAGCCAGTCCGGCGGAGCGGGCGACGATGTACGTCGCGACGGTCGAGGACGGTGAGTACGAGGTCGTCCTGCTGACGGCGTAGCCCGCCGGTTACGCCGGGTCGTGAACTATACCAGTCTCCCGTCCGTCTCCGAGAGCATGACCCGACGCGTCACGGTGTCGCTCGACGACGACTCCGAAGCGGCCCTCGAGACGTTGCTTGCCGAAACCGGTGAGGGACAGAGCGAGGTCACACGACGCGCGCTGACCTTCTACGCGGCGAACCTCGAGGCCGCAACGGGGAACAGAGACGCGAGCGACTCCGACGAGACCCTCGCGCGCTACTACCGGATGCTCTCCTCCGGCGAGCACGTCCTGCTCGACGTCGACTTCCTGCATGCCTTCCTCGAGCACTGCTACGCCGGTGGCGATCCCGATCCCGAATTCGTCGCGGCGGCCGACCGGGTGGCGGACTACCACGGCCGCGAGTACGCCGACAGGTTCGCGTCGGCCGGCGAGTTGCTCGAGTGGCTCTCCTTCTGTGGGTTCCTCGAGGTCCGCCAGGAGGACGACGGCGGACGCGAGTGCGGCGACGAGCGTGTCTACCACGTGGTCTTTCCTTCGCAAGCGGTTCGCTGGTTTATGACCCGGTTCCTCGAGCGCAGCATCGCCGGGTTGCCGACCGAAATCGACATCGATCGAGGGGTCTCGAAGGCGATCGTCACCGAACGACTCGAGTGAGACCCCCGCGGCTCGAGCGACGACGACTGCATACGACCTCACAACCGTTCATACCGACTGCGGCTACGCACCTGCCCGTTCGGTTCCACTCTTAACAGCCTTTTTGCCGCCGGCGAGAGGGGAATGTCCGTAAATGCGTACTGGACGACGAGATCGACGAGGACTTTCCCCCCGAGCCGGTGGGAACGTGTCTTCCCTGCCGGAGGCGATCAGATTCCCCCACGCGGTAAACGGCGCGGTTTCCTGCTTGAAGAACGATGACTGACTCAAGGACGGGTGAGGCCGAGACCGAGACCGAGTCCGAAACCGAAGCAGCCGACCGAACCCGCGTCGGCGTCGACGTCGGCGGCACCTTCACCGACATCGCACTCTCGGTCGACGACCGACTCGTCACTACGAAAGTCCCGACGACCGACCCACAGCACGTCGGCGTCCTCGAGGGGATCGACAAGGCCTGCCAGCACGCCGGTGTTGTGCCCGCCGAGATCGACGACTTCGCCCACGCGATGACCGTCTCGGTCAACGCCCTGCTCGAGCGTGGCGGCGCGAAGACGGCGCTCGTGACGACCGAAGGGTTCCGGGACGTGCTCGAGATCGGCCGGCAGGACCGGCCGGCGCTGTACGACCTCGAGGCCGAGAAACCCGACCCCCTCGTTCCCCGAGGGCTGCGGTTCGAGATCGACGAGCGAGTGACGCCCGACGGGATCGAACGAGTCGTCGATCCGGACGAGGTCCGCGACCTGGCGGGGACCCTACGCGAGCACGACGTCGAGGCCGTCGCCGTCTGCCTGCTGCACGCCTACGCAGACACAGAGAACGAACGCGTCGTCGCCGAGACGCTACGCGAGGAACTCGCGGTACCGATCTCGGCCTCCCACGAAGTGCTCGCGGAGTTCCGGGAGTTCGAGCGTACGTCGACGACGGCGGTCGATGCCTACGTCCGGCCGGCGATCGACGACTACGTCGGCCGGCTGGTCGACGAAGCCGAGGACGCCGGTATCCCGGCACCGAGCATCATGCAGGCCAACGGCGGCATCGCCGATCCGGAAACCGTCCGCGAACGTGCGGTGACGACGGTGCTGTCGGGCCCCGCAGCGGGCGTCGTCGGTGCGGCCGCGACCGTCGGCGACGACGCCGTCTCCGGACTCGTCACGTTCGACATGGGCGGCACCTCGAGCGACGTGAGTCTCGTCCGCGACGGCCAGGCCGAACGAACCACCGACGCAGAGATCGCCGGCCTGCCGATCCGCACGCCGATGGTCGACGTCAACACCGTCGGCGCTGGCGGGGGGTCGATCGCCTGGGTCGACGCCGGCGGCGCGCTCCGCGTCGGTCCCCGATCCTCGGGTGCCGACCCTGGCCCTGCCTGTTACGGGAAGGGCGGAACGGAGCCGACCGTCACCGACGCGAACGTCGTGCTGGGCTACATCGGCCCAGAAACCGCGCTCGGCGGCGAGATGACGCTGGATGCCGGGGCTGCCCGCCGGGCGCTCGAGGGACTGGCCGACGAGGCTGAGCTGGACAGCCCGCTCGAGGCCGCACGCGGCGTCTACCGCGTCGCGAACGCGACGATGACCCGTACTGTCCGCTCGGTGACCGTCGAACGGGGACACGATCCCCGCGAATTCGCCCTGGTCGCGTTCGGCGGCGCGGGGCCGATGCACGCCGCGGCGCTTGCCGACGCACTCGAGACCGACCGCGTCGTCGTTCCCCGGCCGTCGGGGGTGCTGTCGGCGTTCGGGCTGCTCGCGGCCGACGAGAGCTACGACGCGGTGCGGACGGTCGGTGTCGATCTCGCGGACGCCGATCCGGCGACACTCGAGTCGGTGTACGACGACCTCGTCGCTGCCGTGCTCGGGGACGCTTCCGACCCGGACAGAGCACGAGTCGAACGCGCTGCGGACTGCCGGTACGCGGGCCAGAGCTTCGAACTCACCGTCGGCATCGACGAGGCGTTCGACGCCGAGGCCGTCGCCGAGCGGTTCCACGACGCCCACGAACGGGCCTACGGCTACGCGATGGACGAGGGGATCGAGATCGTCAATCTGCGCGCGACGGCGACGGTTCCCGGTAGGGAACCGACTGTCCGCCACGAAGGCGGTGGTGGCGACGCCGACACCGACGCCGTCGTCGGCACGCGCGAGGCGTACTTCCCCGTCCCCGACGCCGCGAGCGATCCGTGGGAGACGACCGTCTACGATCGCGACCGACTCGAGTCCGGAACGACCGTTTCGGGTCCTGCCATCCTCGAACAGGCCGAGAGTACGACCGTCGTCCCGCCGACGTGGGAGGGTGACGTACTCTCCGACGGCGCGCTCGCGATGACTCGAACGCGAACGGACCACGAGGGGGTGACCGACCGATGAGTGGGACGGAACGTGACGGGACGGACATCGACCCGGTGACTCTCGAGGTCGTCCGGAACCAACTCGAGAGCGTCGCCGAGGAGATGGGACAGACGTTGATCCGTGGGGCGTACTCGCCGAACATCAAGGAACGGCGGGACTGCTCGACGGCACTGTTCGACGCTGACGGACGGATGGTCGCCCAGGCCGAGCACATCCCGGTCCACCTGGGGGCGATGCCGGCGGCCGTCGAGGCCGTGCGCGAACGGGACCCCGAGCCAGGCGACGTGTTCGTGCTCAACGACCCCTTTACCGGCGGGACACACTTGCCCGACGTGACGATGGTGTCGACGCTCGCGCCGAACCGGTCGGCGGCGGACGCGAAAGGGGACGATATCGTCGGCTACGCCGTCTCGCGTGCCCACCACGCCGACGTGGGCGGGATGACTCCCGGAAGCATGCCAGCGGGCGCAGCGGAGATCTACCAGGAGGGGCTTCGGCTCCCTCCGACGCGACTCGTCGAGGGCGGCGAGCCACGCGAGGATGTCCGCTCGCTCGTGCTCGCAAACGTTCGCAACCCACGCGAGCGCCGTGCCGATCTGCGGGCCCAACTCGCCGCGAACGAACGCGCAGCGGAACGACTCGGCGCGCTGTTCGCCGAACACGGTCGCGAGACGGTCCTCGAGGGCTTCGACGCCGTCATCGACTACTCCCGTGAGCGGCTCGTCGACGAGATCGCCGAACTGCCGGACGGCACCTACGAGGCGACCGACCGGCTCGAGGGTGATGGCCTCACGGCCGACGACGTCCGGATCGCAGCGACGGTGACGATCGACGGTGCGGAGATCGCCGTCGACTTTACCGGCACCGACGACCAGCTCGCGGGCAATCTCAACGCCCCGCTTGCGGTCGCCACGAGCGCGGTCTACTTCGTCGTGCGTTGCGTAACCGATCCCGACATTCCGCCGAACCACGGCTGTTACGAGCCGGTCAGCGTCCACGCACCCGAAGGAACGCTGCTCAACCCCGACCCGCCCGCAGCCGTCGTCGGCGGCAACGTCGAGACCAGTCAACGCGTGACCGACGTGGTCTTCACGGCCTTGGCTCAGGCCGCGCCGGATCGCGTGCCTGCGCAGGGCCAGGGGACGATGAACAACCTGACCATCGGCGCGCGGGACGGGTCGTTCACCTACTACGAGACGATCGGCGGCGGGTTCGGCGCACGCCCGGACCGGGACGGCATGGACGGCGTGCAGGTCGGGATGACCAACACGCTGAACACGCCCGTCGAGTCCATCGAGACGGAGTATCCACTGCGGATCGACCGCTACGCCCTGCGACCCGACAGCGGCGGCGAGGGACGGTACCGCGGCGGCCTCGGCCTCGAGCGCACCGTGACTGTCGAGCAAGACGCGACGGTCTCGCTGCTGACCGAGCGTCGCCGCCACGCCCCTGCGGGCGTCGCCGGCGGCGAAGACGGCGCGACCGGCGAGAACCTGCTTGACGGCGAGTCGGTGCCGGCGAAGACGACCGTCGACGTCGAGGCCGGAACGACCGTCACCGTGCGGACGCCCGGTGGCGGCGGCCACGGTGATCCAGAGAAACGGGACGAGGACGCGCTCGAGGCCGATCGACGCGCCGGGAAGATGGCTGACGACGAACAGCAGTAGCCGCGTGCCGACCGTGAGCGTCGTGATCACCCTTTTCGCGGCGAGAGCCACCTACTAACTGCACTTTGGTTGGGGTGGCGGCGACTCGAGTGTTGTACGTGGAACGACAGCCGGCCGCCCGCGCGGTCGTTCACCAGGCCGTGTTCGGCTCTCCTTTTCCAGCGGCGACTCCATTCTCCGGTGACGGTGCGCTTTTGACGCCGCTTCCCCACCCTCCGGTATGGAACTGACGCCAGTGACGGACCTGCCCGAGGTCCGTCCCGGCGACGACCTCGCCGAGTTGATCGCCGATCGGGCCGACGACCTCGAGGGGACCGTCCTCACCGTCGCCAGTACGGTCGTCTCGAAAGCCGAAGGCCGAACCGCCGACCTCGAGGAGTACCCCGTCAGCGCCCGGGCCGAGGAGATCGCCGCTCACATCGAGGACGTTGCGGGCGAGGAGAAAGACCCCCGGTTCGCACAGGCCGTTCTCGAGGAGAGCACGGAACTGCTCGTCGAAGCGCCGTTCCTGCTGACCGAGACGCGATTCGGCCACATCACCGTCAACGCGGGGATCGACCGGTCGAACGTGCCCGAGCACGACCTCCTCTTGCTCCCGAAACGGCCGTCCGAGAGCGCCGAGCGAATTCGCCAGGGACTCGAGGATCGGGGCCACGAGGACGTGAGCGTCATCGTCACCGACACCAGTGGCCGACCGTTCCGGCACGGTCAGCGCGGGGTCGCGCTCGGCTGGGCCGGAATGCCCGCGAGCCGGGACTGGCGGGGCGAACGCGACCGCGACGGGCGCGAACTCGGCGTCACCGTCCAGTCCGTAGTCGACGAACTCGCCGCCGCCGCGAACCTCGTCACCGGCGAGGGGGCCGACGGAAACCCCGCCGTCGTCGTTCGGGACTGGGAGTTCGGCGACCTCGAGGGGAGCGACGAACTGTACCGATCGGTCGAGGACGATCTGGTTCGGCAGGCGCTTCGGGAGTGGAGGTTTGAGCCATGACTGACGCTACAGCACCGACCTGGGGGATCGAACTCACCCCCGAACATCCGCCGGAGCGGATCGCCTCGCTGGCGGGGCTCGCGGAGGACGAGGGGTTCGACGTCGCCTTCACGAGCTGTCACTACTTCAATCGCGATCCGTTCGTCACCCTCTCGCGGATGGCCGAGGCAACCGACGAACTCCGACTCGGACCCGGCGTCGTCAACCCCTACGAGAGCCACCCGGTCACGCTCGCCGGACGGGTCGCGACGATCGACGAGGTCAGCGACGGCCGGGCCGTCTTCGGCGTCGGCGCTGGCGACCGCTCCTCGCTGTCGAACCTCGGCATCGAACGCGAACGGCCGTTGCGGCGCGTCCTCGAGACGTTCGACGTGGCCCGTGACCTCTGGGACGGCGAGACCGTCTCTCACGACGGGACGTTTACGGCGGAAGACGCGTCGCTCAACCTCGAGCCGACCGAGATTCCGATTTACGTCGGCGCGCAGGGTCCGCACATGCTCCGGATGAGCGCGAAACACGCTGACGGCGTGTTGATAAACGCCTCCCATCCGCGGGACCTCGAGTGGTCGGCAGAACAGATCGAACAGGGGCTCGCGGAGCGGCCCGACGACCACGGCGAATTCGAGTCGCTCGCGTTCGCGAGCGTCAGCGTCGCCGCCGAGGCGGACGCCGCCCGCGAGGCCGCCCGCCCGCCCGTCGCCTTCATCGTCGGTGGCGCGGCAGAACCGGTGCTCGAGCGCCACGACATCGATCGCGAAGCGGCGACGGCCGTCAGTGACGCGCTCGAGCGGGGCGACCTTACGGAGGCGTTCGGCCACGTGACTCCCGCGATGATCGACGCGTTCTGTATCGCGGGGACGACCGAGACTCTCGCCGATCGGTTCGAGGCGGCCTTGGAGCACGTCGATGGGATCGTCGTGGGGTCGCCGCTCGGCCCGGACCTCGAGGATGCCGTCGAGCGTGCAAGCGAGGCGCTTGCGCTGGCGACGGACGGCTGATCCGATCAGGTTGGAGCGTTGTCGACACCTCGAGGCCGGCTCAGTCCGAGGAGAAGAGGCTGGCGACCGCACCGAGCGTCAACACGCCGAAGACGCCGAGCGAGGCGACGATCAGCAGGGTACCGACCAGCACGAGCAGCGGTGCGAGCCCTTCGCCGGTGGCGAGTTCGCCGAAGTGCTCGGTCATTTCGACGACGTTGTCAACGATGACGTTCAACGCTGTGGGTTCCATGCGTGGGGGTTGTCAGCGATGGTACTTGGCGGTGCCGGTCCGTCGTCGTCTGGTGGCGACCAACCGGCGGACTCGAGGGGTCTGGCCTTCGTTGTGGGTGCTCTCTCGTTGGTCCGTGGAAGCGGCTGGAACCCGCAGGCGGGTCCGGACCGGAGTCGGAGCCACTAAGCCGGAACCGACCGTAGGCCGACGCGTGACCGACGACGCGACGCTTTCGGATTTTGCCGAAGACGGCGAGAGTGATACTGGAGCCGAGGGTGACTCCGACCCCGACCCCGACCCCGACGCAGACGCAGACGGTGATCGAGGCGTGACCGCTTCCTCGAGTTCTCCCACCGAATCGGGTGGTGAACTGTCGACCGACTCCGATCACGCCCCCGATCCCGAGTCGGAGTCCGAGTCGACGAGCGACTCCGGGGCCGGTTCGGGAACCGATCTCGAGACCGAACCCACGGCCGACCCCGCGCGTTCGACGTACGCGTGGGGCGATTACGACTGTGTGAGCTGTGGCGACGGAAGCGAGCGCGTCTGGCGCGACGGGGAAGGTCGCCTCGTCTGTCCCGACTGCAAGGAGTGGTAGCTGCTGGTCCGTTTCGACTGCCCCGAGTTCCAGTTCTGTTTCCCCTCCCCAAGTGGCCCTTCTGGCCACAAATAATATATCTATGATGTATTATTTCGTAATATATTGTGGCAAAATCGAACCCTTCGCGGTGGGCTTCCGTCCGGCGGCTCGTCCCGTCGGCTGTCAGGCGGCGGTACGCGCTCAAGTTCGGAATCGTATTGTTGCTAATGGGGCTCTCGATCGGTGGCATCGGGATCGCCGCGACAGAGGCGATCACCGGCAGCGTCGCAGACTCGGCTCTCGAGGAACAAGAAGACGCGGCGGTGCGTGAAGCAGTGGCCTTCGACGACTGGAACGAGCGAAACGAGAACTTCGTAATCGCCTCGGCCGGTGCGCCGGTCGTCGAATCTGGTGAGGACGAACTGATCGAGGACTATCTGCAAGACGTCTACTACGATCTGCCGGACGAGCGGATGCACGCACTCTACGTCGACACCGACACCGGGGAGATCCTCGCCGGTGCGGACTCCGACGCCGAGACGCTCGAGGAACTGGAGTTCCCGAATACGGATGCTCTCTCGAGTGATCTCTCCGAACACGAAGTCCAGCGGACGGACCCCTATGCGATGCCGGACGCACTCGGGCTGGCCGTCGAAGAGCATCCGGTCGTCTCCTACTACGTGGGCGTCGGCAGCGAGAGTGAAGGTGAGGAAGGGAGCCGCGCGCTCGTCTACACGTTTGCTCTCTCGGAACGGTTGATCGACTACACCACCGGTGGCGACACCGTCGTCACGATCCTCGACGACGAGGGCAGGATCGTCGCAGATGACCGCCAACTCGGCTACGGTGACTACGAGACAAATACGAGTTTCCTCCGCGTGTACGAGGACACGGACCGGTTTCAGGAACTCGCACGATCCGACGGCCCGGGCGCGATCAGGGTCGATGGTCAGCCGAGTGCGGCGCTGCAGGACCACCCATACGAGTTCGCGCCGGACGGCTACGTCGTCGGCTATCACACTACCGCGGACGACTGGGCCGTGCTCGTCCACACTGGTGAGGCAGACGCCTTCGGGTTCGTCCACACGGTCAACCAGTTTGGCTACTTGCTGACCGTCGTTGGGGTCGCCCTGATCGGCGTCCTCGGCGTCGTTCTGGGACGCAACACCGCAACCTCGATTCGACGGCTCTCCGACCGAGCCGGCGCGATCCGTGATGGTGATTACGATGTCGAACTCGAGACCACCCGGACCGACGAGATCGGTGATCTCTACCGGACAATCGACGACATGCGCGACTCGTTGGTCACACAACTCGAGGAGTCCGAGCGGGCCCGCGAGCAAGCCCAAGCGGCCAAAGAGCAGGCAAACGAGGCTCGCGAGCAAGCCGAGGCGGCGACGGAACGCGCCGAACGTGCCCGTCGCGAGGCCCAAGAGCAGACCGAGCATCTCGAGCTGACGGCCACCGAGTACTGTGAGGTGATGGCGGCCTGTGCCGACGGCGACCTGACTCGCCGGCTCGAGCCCGACACAGAGAGCGAGGCCATGGCCGAGATCGCACGGACGTTCAACGAGACGGTCGCCGACCTCGAGCGAACCGTCGCGACCATCGCAACGTTCGCCGAAGCGGTTGCCGAGACCAGCGACGATGTGCGAGGGGAGTGCGTCGACCTCGAGGCGGCCGGCGACGACGTCGAGGCTTCGGTCCGCGAGATCACGGCGACCGTCCAGCGTCAAAACGATCGTATGGGTTCGATGTCGACCGAGATACAGGACACGTCGGCGACCGTCGAAGAGATCGCTTCGACGGCGAACTCGGTCGCGGAAACCTCTCAACAGGCCGCCGAGCGCGCCGGCGAGGGGATAGATGCAGCCGAGGAGGTCGTCGACGAAATGGCGGCGATCGAAGCGCGGTCGGAGGCCGCCCTTGAGGAAATCCGCCGACTTGAGGAGGCGGTCGACCGGATCGACGAGATCGTCGGAGCGGTGACGGACATCGCCGACCAGACGAGCATTCTCGCGTTGAACGCCTCGATCGAGGCCGCCCACGCGGGCAGTGGAGACGGCGGACCGGCCGGCGACGGGTTCGCGACGGTCGCTGAGGAGGTCAAAGGGCTCGCAGCTGAGACGAAGACTGCCGCAGGCGAAATCGAGGACCTTATCGGGACCGTTCAGGAACGGACCGATGCCACCGCGGCGGAGATGGCTGCGATGCGCGAGCGCGTCGCCGAAGGGACCGAGACTATCGATCGCTCGGTCGCCGCCTTCCGTGAGATCGAATCAGATGTCCGGCGGGCCGACGAAGGCGTTCAGGACATCGACGAGGCGACCGACGCGATTGCCGATTCCGCCGCGGAACTCGTCTCGATGGCCGACGACGTGACCGAACTGAGCGAGACGACCGCGACCGAGGCCGACGAGATTCTCGAACGCGCGACGGCACAGACGGCCGTGATTTCGACCGTCGCCGAGAGTGCGACGGACCTCCACGAGCGAGCGGACCGACTCGAGACGTTGCTCGCGACGTTCGAGACGGCAGCAGACGGGGGCCCTACGGCGGGGAGCAATCACCTCGAGGGTGTCACTGACGAGCCGGTCGACTCGGGGGAGGAGTGACGGCCTGTCGGGAGCAACGCCCGAACATTTATATCCCAGTCGTGGTTTTGTAGAGTTGCAATGGCGCAAGGTACGGTCGCATTCTTCAACGATACTGGCGGCTACGGTTTCATCGAGACTGAGGACGCGGACGAGGACGTTTTCTTCCACATGGAGGACGTTGGCGGTCCCGACCTCGAAGAAGGGCAGGAAGTCGAATTCGAGATCGAGCAGGCCGATAAAGGCCCGCGCGCGACGAATCTCGAACGGCTGTAAGCTGTTCGGTCAGGTGTATCGTTTTCCGATTGCAACCGTTCGCAGCGACTGCTTCGTCCTGCCGTCCCGTAACCGAACCGACCGAGAGAGTAGTCTGTCCGCCGAGAAGCCCGGGAGACGAACGGGCGATCGGTGCCGACTGCCGCGGTGACCCAGTGGGGCCGCTACCGCCGCCGGGAGCCCCGGCGCAACCCGGTAGGGAGCGGCCCGGACGATCGGACAGAGGTAATAAATTCGACACAAAGCATATGCCCCGCTGTCCCTGAGATGTGATAAACACCCATGGAACGTCGCCAGGTCGCTACTCCGTTCGCGTTCAGCACGTCCCGTTGTCACTCGAGCTATGACTGAGAGGCCGAACACGGACACGGACTCCAACTCGGACTCGAATCCAAACTCGAAACCCAACACGGCACCGGAAGAGAACACCACCTCGAGCCCGAGTGCGACCGCCGCCGACCGGCCCGAAACGCTGCCGGTCTCTGCGGTTGCGACGCTCTGTAACGACGTCGTCGACAACGTCTCGCGGGTGATCGTCGGCCACCAGGAGGCGATCGAACACGCCGTCGTGGCGCTGCTGGCTCGGGGACACGTCCTCCTCGAGGACGTGCCCGGCGTCGGCAAGACGATGCTTGCGCGGTCGATCGCGACCTCGGTCGACTGTGACTTCCGTCGAATCCAGTTTACCCCTGATCTCCTGCCGACCGATGTCACCGGGGTCAACGTCTTCAACCAGCAGACTCGCGAGTTCGAGTTCCAGCCCGGCCCAGTCTTTGGCAACGTCGTGCTCGGCGACGAGATCAACCGTGCGCCGCCGAAGACCCAGTCCGCGCTGCTGGAAGCGATGGAGGAAGAACAGGTGACCGTCGACGGCGAGACCCGACCACTGCCGGACCCGTTTACCGTCATCGCAACGCAAAACGCAGTCGAACGCGACCGGACCTACGAACTCCCGTTCGCGGAACTCGACCGTTTTATGAAGAAACTCCGGCTCGGCTACCCCGACCCGGCGGAGGAGGCCGAACTGCTCGGCCGAACCGTCGGTCGTCATCCAATCGAGTCCCTCGAGCCGGTGACCGACCGCGAGGCGCTGGTTCGGGCCCGCGAGACGGTCGCGAACGTCCGGGTCGAGGAGCCGATCAGGGAGTACGCGACGCGTCTGGTCGGTTACACCCGCGAGCACGCCCGTATCGGAGCCAGCCCGCGGGGGACGATATCGCTGTTGCAGGCGGCCCAGGCCCGTGCCGTCCTCGACGACCGGGAGTACGTCGTCCCCGACGACGTTCAGACGGAGGCTCCGACGGTGTTGGGCCACCGGATCGAGACTGCCGACCGCGAGCGCGACCGCGACCGCGACGGCGATGGCGACGCTATCGTCGCCGAGGCGCTCGAGCGGGTTCCGATCGATCCCTGAGAACGGCACATGAGACCCACACGTAGAGGGTGGACGGCGCTTGCGGTGATCGCCTTCTCGGTTGCGATGAGCCTGCGGTACGGGCCGCGGGCCCTGGACGCCGTCGTCACGCCGCTTGCCGTCGTTCTCGTCGCAGCGACAGTCGCGGCGATACGGCTCGATCCGCCAGGGGTACAGCGACAGCCGATCGCGGACGGGCCCGTCGGTGCCAGCCGGACGGTCACGATCGTTCTCGAGTCCGACCGGTCGGTGCCGGTGACGATCCGTGACGCCGCCGGCGACGGCGTCGCGGTCGTCGACGAAGGTGGGTCCGGGACGGGACGCGACGCGTTCTTCACGGAGACGGCCCTCGAGTCCGGCGAGACGAGAGTCGAGTACGAGTTGTCGCTCCTCGAGCGTGGCGTTCACGAGGTCGGTCCGCTCTCTGTCATCGTTCAGGATACGTTCGGCCTCGTCGCGCGCCGGTTCGAGTACGGAGCGGGAGATGGCACGAGGGGCCGCGTGAACGTCTATCCTCGTCCGATCTCGCTGCGGGGCGACGGCGTTCGTGAGTTCCGCGCACTCGTCGAGTCGGCGGGCGGCGCGCCCGGTGTTGCCACCTCCCAGGCGGACCGCGACGAGTTCGATCACCTGCGGGAGTACCGTCGGGGCGACTCGCTGCGGGACGTCCACTGGAAATCGGCCGCCAAGCGTCCAGACGACGAACTCGTCGTCACGGAGTACGCGACGCCGACACACGACGACGCCGTCACCATCGCTGTAGACTTCGAGCACGGTTCCGCCGACGAACTCGCGACGGCCGCCGCCAGCGTGATCGAGTACCTCCTCGAGTCGGAGTTGCGGGTCGGTCTCCAACTCGGTGCTGATTCCGACAGGTGCTACCAGCCCGATGCGGGACGGGAGCACCGCCTGACTCTCCTGCGGTCGCTTTCGGTTCTCGAGGCCGACGATCGATCGCATCGACCGCCGGAGACCGATGCCAACGCCGACGCCGACGTGCTCGTCGTCGCGGACGACGAGGGGACGAGAGTCGTCGTCGACGGTCGAACGATTCCGTTCCAGCGGCTCGTCGATATCGACGACGTGCAACGCTCCACCCTCCGGAGTGCCGGCGGCACGGACACGATCGTCGAGGGGATCCGTTCACGATCCGGATCGGGGGTGGTCGGATGAGTGCCGGTTCACGGTGGCCGACGCTCGGTCGCGGCGACCGCGATCGAACACTCTCGCTCGAGGCTGACGGGACGATCGGTCCCGATGCCTTCCGCGTCCTCGCGCTCGGGTGCGTGTTGCTCCTGACAACTGCGTACGTGAGCGTATTACAAAACGTCACCCAGGTCGTCGGCGGGACCCGGACGCTGCTAGCGCTTGTCGTCGCGACCCTGCTCGCGGCGACGATTCTCGCCCGGCTGATCCGACCGGGAACGGCGCTCGTTCTCACCGCCCTGGTCGCCGTCACGGGGTTCATCTACTACTTCGAGCGAAGCGGCGTCGGCGCGGCGGTCGTCTTCTCGGCTGGGGAATCGATCGTCGCCGACGCCGTGACGCTCGCGACCGGCCTCGAGTTGCTCCGGGTCGTCGAAGCAGGGGTCTGGACGCTCGCGTTCGCACCCGGACCGGTCTTTCTCTCGTGGTATCTCGCCGTTCGGGGTCGGTACGGGTTGAGCGTCGTTCCCGGCGGGTTCGCGTTGCTCTTTCTGGTCTTGACCGGCGATGCTGGCTCCGCCGTGACGTTGCTCGGCGTCCTCGCCGCGCTCGGAGCCGTCGCCTTCGGCGACCTCGAGCGACGAGGCGGCTCGGTCGCGCAGGCCGACGCCATCGCGGTGCTGTTTGCGATCATCGTCGCCCTCTCACTGTCGGTGACGTTCGTTCCTGGAGGCGCAGGGACGGCAAACCCGACGACCGCCGGCGCGAGCGACGGCACGCTCGAGGCGACGATCGACTCGGCCTCCGAGCGGTCGGGGATCGCCGGCGAGGTCGACCTCTCGCCGGAAATTCGGTTCGTCGTCGAGGCCGACGAGGAGGCCTACTGGCGAACCGGGGTCTACGACCGGTACACCGGCGACGAGTGGGTCCGGACCGGCCAGTCCCAACCGTACGCGGAGCGTGCCCTCGAGAAGCCGGCGGGAGCGACGGAGACGATGCGACAGACCGTCACCGTCCGGACGGAACTGGGCGTCATGCCCGCCGCGGCACACCCACTCGAGGTCGAGGGCGGGATCGGCGACTACACCGAAGTGTCGGCCCACGGGCAGATACGGCCGGCAACGACGCTGATCGAAGGCGACACGTACGCGGTCGAAAGCGCCGTCGTCGAGCCCGCACCGATCGCGTTACACGACGCCGGCACGGACTACCCCGAGGAGATCGAGGAGCACTACCTCCAGATGCCGGAGAGTATCTCCGGGGAGTTCGAAGCGCGGACCGCTGAAGTAACCGAGAGGACGGAAACGCCGTTCGAGACTGCCGTCGCGATCGAACGGTATCTCCGCACCTCGAAGGACTACTCCCTGGAGGTCGACCAGCCCGAAGGCGACGCCGCCGAGGAGTTCCTGCTCGAGATGGACGAAGGGTACTGCGTCTACTTCGCGACGACGATGACGCAGATGCTCCGTGCGGAGGGAATCCCGGCGAGGTACGTGACCGGGTACACGAGCGGCGAGCAGATTTCCGACGACGAGTACGTCGTCCGCGGCACCGATGCCCACGCCTGGGTCGGGGTGTACTTCCCCGACCACGGCTGGGTCGAGTTCGAGCCGACGCCGCCACAGCCCCGCGAGGCAGAACACAGCGAACGCCTCCTCGACGCACAGGAGGAACGTATCGAGGACGAAGCGATTCAAACCGGGATAGAGGACACCCCCGACGCGGACGACGAAGACGAGACCGACGGCGACGACGACCCCGACGCGCCGGCCCACAATCCCGACGGTACCGATGCCCCCGGAGAAGCCGGGGAAGACGATCCGTCCGCGGAGAACGAGACGGCTCCCGAAGCCGACGAACCCGGATCGTCGGACACCGGCGACGATCCAAACGGGAGCGCTCCGACCACTGCCGACGACGGACTCACCACTCCCGTTCCGATCACGCGGGAACTCGTCGTCGTCGCGTCCGTCCTCTTCGCCGGCCTCCTCGCAGGGGTTCACCGGACGGGCGCGACTGTGCAGGCTCGCCAACTGATCGGGCTCTACTGGCAACGCCCCAGTGACGACCCCGACCGGGACGCCGAGCGCGCGTTCCACCGTCTCGAGGGCGCGCTCGCACGCGACCATCGGCCGCGAGGAGCAGCCGAGTCGGCCCGAAGCTACGTGACAGCCCTCGAGCGCCAGAACGCGGACCTCGATCCGCGGGTCGAACGCGTCCTCGAGCGGTACGAACGGGCGGTGTACGGCTCCGGCGTCGACCGCGCGGAAGCCGACGAGACGATCGAAATCGTCGACGAAATCACCCGGAATCGCCTGCCAATCGTCCGTCGTGACGGAAATTGACCTATCGACCCCTAAAAAAGAACCACCAGACGGCATGCGGGTCCCGATAGTGTTTAATATGGTCATTTCGTACGGACGAACGTAATGTCGGAAGTCTGCTCGACGTGCGGGCTCCCCGAGGAACTCTGCGTCTGCGAGGACGTGGCCAAGGGGCAACAGCAACTCAACATCCGCATTGACGAGCGCAGATACGGTAAAGAGGTAACGATCGTCGAAGGATTCGATCCGAAGGACGTCGATCTGGACAGTCTCTCGTCGGATCTCAAGTCCAAATTCGCCTGTGGTGGCACAGTCGAAGACGGCCAGATCGAACTACAGGGCAACCACACCGGCCGCATCGAAGAGTTCCTTCGGGACCGCGGCTTCAACGTCGCATGAGCCCGCGATGATCTGAGACGACTTCCGAATCCGCGGCGGTCCGCCGCATCGTCTTCTCACCGCCTTTCCGTGCTCGCGAGCTACGCGACTGGCTCGCAGTACCGTTCTCTTCCCTCGACCCGGATCGGTGAATCGAAGGACCGGCGTCAGAACGGTGACCCGACATCCGTCGGTCCCTCGTCGTCTCCTCGCCCGTCGTCGTCCTCGCGGGCGAGCCCGAACTTCAGCCCGTACTTCTCGAGGCCGCCGGCCATGCTCTCGACGCGAGCGTCGCCGATGCCCTCGTAAGAGCCGATCAGTCGCGCGGCCTGGACGCTGGCCTCGCCGTGGGGACAGACGGTGACGATGTGGTCGGCGTCCGCGAACTCGTCGACGCGACCCGTGAGTTCGTGAAACGGGA
Source organism: Halobiforma nitratireducens JCM 10879 (assembly GCF_000337895.1). Lineage (GTDB taxonomy): Archaea > Halobacteriota > Halobacteria > Halobacteriales > Natrialbaceae > Natronobacterium > Natronobacterium nitratireducens. The sequence goes on along the minus strand of NZ_AOMA01000142.1, from coordinate 38,924 downwards.
CGTTTTCGCTGCCTGGGATGTGACTCCTCCGAAAGTTCCGTTCGTCGCGAATGTCGACGATCCGAACGTCGGTGTCGGTGTCGTCGTCATCGTCATCGTCGTCGTTCTCGAGGAGGTCCTTGACGTCGTCGGGTGAAATTTCGCCGTCCATATCTCTCCGTCTCGGTCGCGGGTTGGCACCGGGCCGGAATAAGATCACGGGTGTGACGGACGCGTCGGGACCGTATGAAATGCCGGCAACACGATACCCCAGCACCACTCTTTTCGCCTTCGGGGTTCGATACCGAGGGTATGTCGGACGAGTCGGGGGAGCGGGCCGACCGTGACGGGAACGCTCGCAGTGGCGAGTCGAACGGGGAAACCGAAACGACCGGGACGAACGGGAACGAGAACGGGAACGGGAACGGGAACGAGAACGACACGAGCGGGACCGATGACGAACCCCCAATCCGGAACGAACGGGACGATCGGGGCGACCGAAACGTCTACGGAACCGAACTCCAGCCCTGTAGCACCGACCCCATGACCGGCTATCTGCGGGACGGCTGTTGCCGTCGCGTCGAGTCGGATCGGGGCCGCCACGAAATCTGTGCCGTGATGACCGCGGAGTTCCTCGAGTTCAGCCGGGCCCAGGGGAACGACCTCGTCTCCTCCAAACCCGAGTTCGACTTTCCCGGCCTCGAGCCGGGTGATCGCTGGTGTCTCTGTCTCGGCCGCTGGATCGAGGCCGAAGAAGCCGGCTGTGCGCCGCCGGTCGTGCTCGAGGCGACCCACGAGGCGGTGTTGCGTGACGTGGAGCCGGATCTGCTCCGGGAGTACGAGTACGAACCCGGTGATAACGACGAACTCGAATAAATCGGTACAGAACACGTCAGTTCGGACTCGAGCGGAGATCACCCGAGATACGATCCGATCCCGTATCCGATTCCGCTGAGTAGGACGCTGGCCACGAGTTGGGAGGCAAACAGAGAGGCAAGCAGGGGAGCGTACGGCTCCTGTTCGCCGCCGAGTGGCTCGAGTACGGTGCCGACCAGTCCAACTGTAAGGAGGACTGCCAGTGGGACGAGTGCGACGACAGCGGGGGTGAGAAGCGTTTTATCCGTAAATCCAGCCCAGCCTGCGACGAGCGGAACGCTGCCGTAGAGGGCGACGAAGAACGGTCCTTCGTATGGACCCGTAAGCTCACCGGCAAACAGTGAGCGGAGTCCCACGAGTAGGAGATACCACAGGAGCACTGCGAGAGAGAGGCTGGCACCGATCTTTAGACTCTCGCCGCCGTTCGTATCGATTTCGTACATCTACGTAACTCTGAGTAAACAGTGCCTCCCTGAACAATATTCGTTCCACATCACTTCGCGACGAAGGTCCAGCCAGTGCCCGTAGACACTCTCTCGCGGAGCGTCCAGCACCCAAGGCGAGCGTCCGATGAACAACGTCCCACAACCCGCCAGTAGCAACGTCCTTACGGGTCGACTACGAATTGGGTGACGATGAGAGAGGAGACACGACTCGAGCAGGCGGACGAGGGCGACGACGGTGACGCTGCCACAGCGTTCGCCGAGCGCGCACGAAGCGAGCACGGCGACTCGATCCGCCGACTCGTTGCGTTCGGTGATGCCACGCGGGGCGACGACCGCGGCGTTCACTCGTCGATCGAATTTCTCGTCGTTCTCGAGGACGACGACGTCGACGACGGGCCCACGCTCGAGGAGCGTGAGCAACGACTCGAGGGTCTCGGCAAGACGGTCGGCATCGAACACGAACTCGTCGTCGAGGTCTACGTGCTCCCGGCCGACCGCTTCGAGGACGAGAACCAGCAGGACCACCCACTCGTCGAAGAGGCGCTCGAGGAGGGCGTCTCGTACGTCTGAGCCGTATCGATGCGGGTTACGCTGCTTGGCACCGGCGACACGACCGGGACGCCGACCGTCGGCTGTGACTGTGAGACCTGCGAGGCCGCCCGTGAGCGCGGGCTCGAGCGTACCCGGTTCTCCATCCACGTCGAGAACGAGCGCACTGACGAGGCTCTGCTGATCGACTTCAGCCCGGACTTCCGGTACCAGTTTCTCCGCGACGATGTCGCGCCGCCCGACGCCGGCGTCGTCACGCACGTTCACTTCGATCATCTCGACGGGCTGGGCAACGTCTTCCGCGTCCTCGACTCGCTGACAGTCTATGCCTCCGGCGAGACCGATCCCCAGACCGGCCAGAGCGTCGCCGAAACGGTCGCCGAGGACTACCACTACCTCTCGGCGCTCGAGGTCCACGCCACGACACCGCTCGACCCCGTTCGGACCTGCGGGTTCGACGTGACGCTGGTGCCGGTCGAGCACCCGCCGTTGCTGTGTTATGGGGTCGCGATTGAAGATCGCGAAACCGGCGCGAAGCTGTCGATATCCGGCGATACGAGCTACGCCATTCCCGACCAGTCTCGGGAAGTGTTGGTCGATCCGGACCTCCTGATCGCCGACGCCATCGTGCCTGCTCACTTCTGCGAGTATCACCCCGCGGGCGGCCGCCACGAGGACGCCGACGGCGTCCCTCGGACGTTCGGCCACAAACACATGACTCGAGAGGGCGCGCTCGCGCTGGCCGACGACCTGAACGCCGACCGGACGCGGCTGGTGCATGCCGCACACTACTATCCGGTCGAGGAAGCTTTCGAGGAGCCGCTGGCGGTCGACGGGGAAGAGTACGTCTTGTAAGGGTCACTGGATTTACTGGAACCGATCCAGTCCCGACTGCCGTCGCTGCCTGCCGTCCGGCTCCGCCTGCCACGCCGTCTCCCGGTCGCGTTCGCCCTCGAGATCGACTTCCGGAGCCGACTCGGACTCGTATTCCGGACACGATGGCCCACACTCGAGGGTGGCGTCGACGAGCCGTCCGTGCCACTCACAGTGTGGCAGGGTTGCGTTCTCGGCTCGTTTCGTGCTGCAGGTCCCACACCCCGGAAACTCGTACGTTCGCCACCCCTTGCCGTAGGCTCGCTCCGCGATGCGACGCCGAGCACGCGCTTTCGCGTCCGGAGAGACAACGGCCACGTCCGTCCGCCCGGGATGGGACTCGAGAGGTTCGATCCCCGGTTCGTCGACTGCCAGTGTGGCCGGTTCGCGGATCACCTCGAGATCGAGCCCCGTGTCGCTCGAGTCGTCGGTGTTCGCGCCGTCGCGGTGGACGCGCCAGACCCCGACTTCCTCGGGAATACGGTTCAGGTGCGCCCGTGTGACGTAACTCTCCGTCGCGAGGACGACCTCGTCGACGAGCCCGAGGCTGGCGTCGGTCCGGAGCTGTGACTCCAGGTCGCCGGGTCGCTCGAGGTCGGGTTTGTTCTCGATGCCGACGATACGATCGTACCAGTCGGGATAGCGACTGACTTGTCGGACGTACTCGCGGCCGTTCCGGCGTTCGCGTTCGAAGAAGCCGATCTCGCAGGCTCGATCCATCGCACGGCGGGCGCGGTCGGGGTGGCACTCGGCGAAGGCGTCTTTCCAGTAGCGTGCGCGTCCCGGACCGACGTCGGCGGCGATGGCCGCGTCCGGAATCGTCTCGCTCGCGATCGCGGTTCGGTCCTCGAACTCGGGTCCTTGCTCGAGGCAAACGACGTCGAGGATTCGGCCGCCCGGATCGGCGACGCTCGCACCGAGTTGCCGGGCGACGAGCGCCTCCCGACGGGCCTCAAGGTGGGCACACAGCTCGAGTTCGAACGCGAACTCGCTCACGGCAAGGTCACGCCGGACTCGAGGTGGCGAACGACCAAAAGCGGACCGTCACGCGAGTCCATTCGCCACCGCGGTGGTCGAATCCCGCGATGGAATCCGTGAACTTTTGATCGGCTCAGAACCACTCGCTATTACTGATAGAGGAGGCTCTCTGGTATCTCCTTGCGCCTCCTCACGGATCAGGTTGTTACGTTCGGGCCGGCGACTGGGACGACATCGACGATGCGGTCGCCGCTCGAAGCGAGACGTTCTACAGAGATACAGCGAGAGTGCCTCGGGGTCGTGCGGAAGACGTTGTCTTCCGTGATGACGAGACGCGAAGCCTCTCGAACCACTTGACCCCGGGGTACTTCACATCGGTACCTCCAGAACTACGAGTTGCTCAAGGACGAATTTATCCTCGAGCCGTAGTCCGACAACCGTCGGCTCCAGCATTCGGCGTCGGTCTTGCCGATGTCCGACTGCGGGCGTTCACGTCGTTTCGTGGTTTCGTGGCACCCGACGTTCGAGAGATGAGGGGACGAAACCGGGCCGAGACGAACCGCCTACGCTCGTCTCGAGTCCGTCCGGACGGGTGAGAGGTTGCGGGTCCGACCCCCGCTTGGACCGCCTGCAGAACAGTAGGTTTATCAAGCGCACGAGGGAAGCTATTCCCAAGATTACTCATCGTCTTATGGCAGGAAATCAACAACCGGAGGTGAACATCGGGCTCGTCGGTCACGTCGACCACGGCAAGACCACGCTGGTCCAAGCGTTGAGCGGTTCGTGGACCGACCAGCACAGCGAGGAGATGAAACGCGGCATCTCCATCAGGCTCGGTTACGCGGACGCTACGTTCCGTCACTGCGAGGGCCTCGAGGAGCCCGAGTGTTACACCGTCGCCGAGGAGTGTCCGGACGGCTCGCCGAGTGAGCCGCTGCGGACCGTATCGTTCGTCGACGCCCCTGGTCACGAGACTCTGATGGCGACGATGCTGTCCGGTGCGTCGTTGATGGACGGGGCAGTGCTGGTCATCAGCGCCAACGAACCCGTTCCCCAGCCCCAGACCGAAGAGCATCTGATGGCGCTCGATATCATCGGCATCGACAACATCGTCATCGCTCAGAACAAGGTCGACCTCGTCGGCAGCGATCAGGCTCGGCAGAACTACGAGGAAATCCAGGAGTTCGTCGAGGGGACCGTCGCCGAAGACGCCCCCGTCGTCCCGATTTCGGCGGGCCAGGAAGTCAACCTCGACCTGCTGATGCAGGCGATCGAGGAGGAGATTCCCACCCCGGAGCGGGACCCCGAAGACGACCCGCTGATGCACGTCGCCCGGAGCTTCGACATCAACAAGCCCGGGACGACGGCCGACGAACTCGCCGGCGGCGTTCTCGGCGGCAGCCTCGTCCAGGGCGAACTCGAGGTCGGCCAGGAGATCGAGATCCGGCCCGGCCGCGAGGTCGAGGAAGGTGGTCAAAGCGAGTACGTCCCGATCGAGACGACGATCCGGTCGCTGCAGGCCGGCGGCGAGGATGTCGATGCCGCGACTCCCGGTGGTCTGCTGGGCGTCGGAACCGGCCTCGATCCGTCGCTGACCAAAGGTGACGCGCTTGCAGGTCGGATGGCCGGCCCCGCAGGCTCGCTGCCGCCGACCTGGGACGGCTTTACGATGGACGTCGACCTGCTCGAGCGCGTCGTCGGCACCGACGGCGAGGAAGGCGAGATCGAGGAGATCAGCACGGGCGAACCGCTGATGATGACCGTCGGGACGGCGACGACCGTCGGCGCGGTCACCAGCGCCCGCGAAGGCGAGTGTGAGGTCAATCTCAAACGACCCGTCGCGGCCGAACCCGGCGCGAAGATCGCGATCAATCGCCGGATCGGCGCACGCTGGCGACTGATCGGCCTCGGAACGCTCAAGGAGTAACACTACGACGGACAACGACGAATGAGCACGCAGGGTCGAACGCGGGTCGCACTCGATACGAGCGCGCTGATGATGCCGGTCGAACTCGACGTGCGACTGTTCGACGAACTCGAGCGACTCCTCGGGGGCACACGAGCCAGCCCGGAGACGGCAACCGGTGAACAGCCCCAAACAGCGGGCTACGAGCCGATGGCACCCCAGGCCGTCGTCGAGGAGTTGCGTCGACTCTCCGAGAAAGGAGGCACCGAAGGGACGGCCGCGAACGTCGGCCACGACCTCGTCACCGAGCGCTGTCTCATCGTCGACACGGAAGCATCGTACGCCGACGACGCCCTGGTCGAACTCGCCAGCGAGGGCGGGATCGACTACGTCGTCACGAACGACCGCCCGCTGCGCGACCGAGTGCTAGAAGCGAACGTACCGGTAATTGCATTACGCGGGAGAAACAAGTTAGCGATCACTCAACCATAGAATGTACAAACGGGTCAGACTAAAGGACACGGTAGAAGTACCGCCCGAGGAGCTCGGCGACGTCTCGCCGGACCTCGTGAAGCGACTGCTGCAGGACAAACTCGAGGGACGTATGGACGAAGAGGTTGGAAGCGTCGTCTCCATCACCGAAGTCCACGACATCGGTGAGGGGACGGTCCTGCCCAACGAACCCGGCGTCTACTACGAGGCCGACTTCGATGCCGTCACCTTCGACCCCCAGATGCAGGAGGTCGTCGACGGCACTGTCGTCGAGGTCGTCGAGTTCGGCGCGTTCATCGGTATCGGCCCGGTCGACGGGCTGTTACACGTCTCCCAGATCAGCGACGAGTATCTCGCCTTCGACGGCGAAAACCAGCAACTCGCCTCCAACGAGTCCAACCGGACGCTTGCGGTCGACGACGCTGTCCGGGCCCGTATCGTTACCAAGAGCATCGACGAGCGCAACCCGCGTGACTCGAAGATCGGGCTCACCGCGAAACAGCCCGGGCTGGGCAAACACGGCTGGCTCGAGCAAGAACACGAGAAGCGGGAAGCAACCGCGACCGAAGGTGAATAACTATGGCATCCGATCGTCTCGTCTGTCGCGAGTGTCACCGCGTCAACGAACCGGACAACGAGACCTGCGATGCGTGTAACTCCTCCTCGCTAACCGAAGACTGGGCAGGCTACGTCGTCATCGCCCACCCCGAGGACAGCGAGATCGCGACGGAGATGCAGATCACCGAACCGGGCGCGTACGCGCTGAAAGTCCGCTAAGCAGCCGTGACGGACGACGATTTCGACGCCGGCGGTAACGGTGATCGCGACGGCAACGCGTCCGATGTCTCCGGTCCGGGGAATTCCGACGCCGTCTCGGACCCGGCCGATCAGCTACTCGTGTTGCCGACCGATCTCCGGAGCGAGCTCAAAGAACCGCTGGGCCCGATCGAAACCGATCCTGATGCCTTGCTCGCCGAGGTCGACGACACGCTGATCGCGGTCGGAGACGTCGTCACCTACCACCTGCTCGAGGCCGACCGCCGACCCGACGTCGCGCTCGTCGACGAGCGAACCGAGCGCGAAACCGTCGACGAGGAGATACGCGAGGCCGTCACCGAGAGTACGAACCTCGAGGCCGTGAACCCGCCAGCCGAAATCACCGAAGACGCCGTCTGGGCCCTTTGTGAAGCCCTCGAGCGACGAGAGCCGACGACGATCCGCGTCGACGGCGAGGAGGATCTGCTGGCCTTGCCGGCGATCGTCGCTGCGCCGGACGGCGCGAGCGTCGTCTACGGCCAACCCGGTGAGGGGATGGTCCACGTTCGCGTAACCGACGAAATCCGCGACGACATCCGGGACCTGCTCGATCGGTTCGACGGTGACCGCGAGCGGTTCTGGACGTTGCTCGAGTGAACCGAGGCCAGGGATTCTGTAGCGCACCGTTCGATAGGATATTTATCGACCCGCGTACACGTGACTGACATGTACGATTTCGTCGTCGTCGGCGTCGGTCCCGCCGGCGCACGGTTCTCCCGGCGGGCCGCCGAGGCGGGGTACGACGTGCTCGCCCTCGAGAAGGGAACGGTCGGCACGCCACTCGCCTGTTCGGGTCACGTGAGTACCGATATCTGGGAGTTTACTGGCCCGAACGCCCGCTCGGAGCTCTTTCAGAACGAGATATACGGCGCGCGGTTTCACGTCGGGGGCCCCGGCAGCGATGCCTATCCGTTCTACAAGGACGAGGTCGCGTCCAACGTCATCGATCGGGTCGGCCTCGATCGACACCTCGCTGCTCTCGCACGGGAGGCCGGCGCGGACGTCCGCGAGAAACACACCGTCACCGAGGTTCGCGAGCACCGCGACCGCGTCGAAGTCGTCGCCAGCGGTCCGGACGAGTCGCACACGTTCGAGGCGAAGATGCTCGCGGGCTGTGACGGCCCGCGATCCCGGGTACGGGACGAACTCGATCTGCCGGCTCCCGACGAACTCCTCCACGGGGTGCTCGCGTTCTCTGACGAGGCGGACCACCAGGACTTCGTCGACGTCCACCTGACCGCGCCGACGTTCTTCGCGTGGCGTATCCCGCGGGGTGAGGCCGGCGTCGAGTACGGGCTGGCGGCCCCGCCGGGCGTCCAGGTCACCAAACACTTCGAGGAACTGATCGACGGCTACGAGATCGACGTTTCCCACCGCTGTTCGGGCGCGATCCCCATCGAACCGCCGGCGCGAGTGACCACTCGGCGTGCGTTCTTGCTCGGCGACGCGGCCGCCCAGACGAAGCCGTTTACCGGCGGCGGCATTCTCTACGGGATGACCGCGGCCGACTACGCCGCTCGCGAGATCGATCCCGACCGACCGACGACGCTCGCGGCATACGAACGTGCCTGGCGCGCGGACCTCGAGCGCGAACAGTCGATCGGTCACTGGCTCCGGCGAGCCTACTCGTTGCCGGAGCCGATCCAGCGGGTCGGACTGCGTGCTCTCTCGGGGAAGATCGGCGTCCACATGGACCGGCCGACATCTCTCCTCTCGCGGGACCACGTCCGGGCGATGGTCTCCCGGGCGTTCCGGTAGCGAAGCGCCACTCGGCACTCGCTACTCGTGACGAGCGGGTCGTCGTAGGCGGTCGGAGTCTCGGCAAATTGCTCGAGGCGTCGTTCGGCTTCGTCGACGGTGTCGGTTGTCATGAGTCGCCCTCCTCGCGTTCGTCGATCAGCACGGTTCGGTCTGTGCGTTCGAACGTCTGTTGCTCGAGGTAGACACCACCGTCCTCACATTTGATTCCTGGCGCGGGATACCGCCGGTCTCGATCCGACATCGCTTGGAGTATTGACATTCTCTTCCCCCTGACGGGTGGAGGCTGTCAATCGTGGATCGCTCTCGGTTCGACTCCGTGGCTTCGCTCGAGTGTGAGCCGACAGACCGAAGGCCGCCGTGAGGAAACGGACGGTCGATGACGGACGGTCGGAGTCCCAGTCCAGCCGAGGCCGCGGTGGACCGCGTTGCGGACGCCCTCGAGCGCCTGCGTATCATCTCGAGCGAGCGGTTCCGCCCGACGATGGAGCTGGCCTGGCCTCGGATCGTCACCGGGTTCGCGATCATGTCCAAGCAGACGGCCGACCTGGCGATGGTCGGGATGGCCGTCGGAATCGCGGGGACGGGTGGGATGGCCTTCGCGCTGGCCTACTGGGAGATCGTGACGATGCTGGGGCTCGGGCTGGCCGGTGGGACGGTCAGTCTCGTCTCGCAGAACTACGGCGGCGAGGAGACCGAGCGTGCGTCGCTGGTCGTCACCCAGAGCGTTCTGCTCGCGACGGCTATCGCGCTTCCGCTGGTCGCGACCTTTCTCCTGTTTTCGGAGCCGTTGATTGCGGTGTTCGACTCCGATCCGGCGTTGGTCGAACACGGGTCGACCTACCTCGTCTACGTGGCTCCGGCCGTCCTCTTCGAACTCCTCAACCTCATCGCCAGCCGCACGTATACGGGCGTCGGCGACACGTTCACGGAGATGGTCGCCCGGGCGGGCGGTGCGGTGTTGAACGTCGTTCTCAGCGCGGTCTTCATTTTTGCTTTCGACATGGGCGTCGCCGGCGCGGGGCTCGGAACGACCCTCTCGACGGGGTTCGTTACGGTCGTCCTCGCGTGGGGGATGGTCGGCCGTTCCTACGGTCGATTGGGGATGGAGCCGAGCCCGGTCCCGATCACCCGGTCGGGGCCGTGGCTCGACTTGGGACTGGCGAAACAGCTCGTCGAAATTTCGGCACCCGAGATCGGCCGCCGGCTCGCACAGGGGATCACCGTGTTTCCCTTGCTGTGGATCGCCGCGGCGTTCGGGCCGGTCGTCGTCACCGCGGTCGAGGTCGGACGGCGGGTCAGGTCACTCATCAACAGCATCAACTGGGGGCTGGGGCTTGCCGCGAGCTCGCTGGTGGGCCAGCAACTTGGTGCGGACGACGAGGACGAGGCCGGCGCTTACGGGACCGAGATCGTTCGGCTCTCGGTCGTAATCTACGTCGCGGCCGCGTCCGTGGTCGTCGTCTTCGCCGAGCCGATCGCCGGCCTGTTCGTCTCCGGTCCCGAGGAGGTCGTCCAGGCCGCCGCCTTCGTCGCCGTCGGTGCGATCAGTGCCGTCGGGTTCGGGCTCGACGGCACTGCCGCTGGCGCGTTGCTGGGCGCGGGCGATACCCGACTGCCGTTCGTCGCCTCGCTTGTCGGCCGGTACGTCTTCGCGCTTCCCGCGGCCGCGCTCGGCTTCGTTACGCCACTCGACGTCGCCGGGCTCTATCTCGCCTTCCTGCTCGAGACGTACGTTCCCGGCGGGATCAACTACTGGCTGTTCCGGCGCGGCCGCTGGAAGGCGGTGAGTCGGAAGTATCGGCCGTCGGCGGAGTCGGGGTGAGCACCGTCGCTGTACGAAGACGAGACACGAAATCGGCGGNCCCCCGCCCCCGCCCCCGCCCCCGCCCCCGCCCCCGCCCCCGTCACCGTCCCCGTCGGTCGGGCGCGACGGCTCCGATTAGCGACCGCTCTCGGTCCCGACGATCCCGCAAGCGATCCCCTCCGGCTCGAGCAGGTCCGCGCCGTCGACGGCGTCGGGTGACAGGAGCAAAATCGTATCGTCGGGCATCGCCTCACGGGGTTCGATCGAGCGGCCGAGATGGGCTTCGAGTTCTGTAAGCTCTTCCAGGTCGTCGCTGCCGTCCGCGAGCCGGGCAGCGTTTTCTTCCGAGATAGCCCGTTGCATGTGCAAAATTAGTTGATGCTTGGTACCCGGATGTGGGCATTAGTAGCCAACCCTGTTCAGAGAAACCTGCAACATCATCTGGTTTTTGGCCCTAATTTCGAAAGCGTGCAACAGGGTACGAGAGTACGAACACGGGAGGGTCCGTCGTCGGTGTATCGGTCTCGAACGCTTCCCGCAGCGTCGCCAGCGTGTCCGGGTCGACGGCCTCGAGCGAGCGGATCGTCACGCGCTCGGTGTCGGAGCCGGGAGCGTCGTCGGACTGCGTGCGGACGCGGTCGGTCAACTCCTCGAGGTCGGCGTCGTCGATGGTCGTACTCGGGGCCATACCACCGTTCGAGTGCGTGGGCTTGTCAGCGTGGGCCCGGCGACTTCCGGGCGGTTCGACTCGAACTCCGACGGTCGTCGCCGGCCGAACTACCGACTCGAGAGGGGCCGGCCGCCGCGGCTGATCTGGACGACGAACGCGCCCGCACCGAGCAACCCGATCACGAGCACGACCAGCTCACCCCGCGACACGGCGGGGAGAATCGCGGCGACGACGACTGCGACCGGGAACGCGACGCACCAGTCCTCGCCGGCGAGTCGACCGACCGCGAGGAACCCGACTCCCGCAGCGATCAGCAGGGCAGCCCCGTACCCGAACTGGAGCAGCCAGACGAGCGCGCTTCCGACGACTGGAAGCAAGCCGAAGAGTTCGGCACCGACGACGGCGACCAGGGTACTTAGCCCCAACAGCAGCGAAACGACGGGATCAGCGAGGGCGCGGTCGGTGACGGTCCTCGTCTCCGGTTCGGCGACGAGCAACAGACACCCACAGATCACGGCCGTCGTCCCTGCGGCCGCAAGCGACTCGAGATACCACGCGCTTGTAGCGACGCTCGCGCCGTCGAGTCCGTGGACCTGTCCGGTAGCGCTCGTACTCGAGAGGTCGACGGCGAGAACGAAGACGGTGAGACCGGCACACACCGAAGCGAGCCGGAGTCGAATCGATCGAGTTCGCACGGCCCGAACGATGGCCGCACCGGTGATAAAATGGCTCGATTCGGCGACTCGAGTCGATCAGTTCACTCGTAGGCCGGCAGCCGATCCGACCGATCCGATCCCTCGTAGAACGGCAGTTCCGTCCGGGTCGCCGGGAGCTCTTCGCCGCCGACCCGAACCGTCAGGTCGTCGCTCTCGAGGCCGTAGTCGACGACCGCGAGCGCGATCACGTCCTCGAGCAGCGGGCTCTCGCCTGCTCGGGTCACTTCCCCGACGGAGGCGTCGCCGTCGAAGACGGCCGCGCCGGCGTCGGGGATCGACGGGGAGTGGCCCTCCCGCTCCCCGGGAGAGAGCGTCAGCCCGATCAACTGTCGGCTCGGCTGTCCACGGTTCTCGACGCGGGAGACGACCTCCTGGCCGACGTAACACCCCTTCTCGAAGTCCAAAGCGTTGCGCAACCCGAGCACGTTCGGAATCTCGCCCTCGAGTTCCGTCTCGAACAGCGGCGAGCCGGCCTCGAGACAGAGCCCGTCCCACGTCCGGTAGCCAAACGGGGCGGCGTTGAGTCCCTGGTTCAGGAGCACGTCGTAAACCCCCTCGGCGTCCGCGGCCGAACAGATCACCTCGTAGCTTTCCTCACCGGTCAGCGCGTCGGTACGCACGACGGTGACGCCGGCGTCGCCCATCGAACCGCGGACGAACGACAGCCGCTCCTCGGGCGAGGCCGCCCCGTTGAGGACGCTCGCGACTTTCTCGGTCGCCTGCGGGCCGTGAATCCCGAAGATCGCGTAGTCGTCGGTTGCGACGCGAATCTCGACGTCCTGGATAAAGACCTTCTCCGACCACTCCTCTGCCAGCGGCTCGGCCATCTCGGGCGGGACGAACAACAGGAGCCGTTCGCCGGCGTTGTAGACGTACAGCTCGACCTCGATCCCGCCCTGTGGCTCGAGGACGAGCGCGTAACAGCCCTGGCCGTCCTCGTTCGGGACGCGGTTCGAGACGACGTTGTCGACGTATTCGAGGCGGTCGTCACCCTCGACGACGATCACGCCGTAGACCATCTCGATCAGGCCGACGCCGTTGCGGACCGCACGCCGGGTTCGCTCGGGACGGCCGTAGTGATCGACGACGGTGTGTTCGCCCCGTTCGTCGAAGGAGGCACCGTGGTCCTCGTGGATCGACTCGATGACGCTCATGTCTCCACTCAGGGGCCTGCGCGTATCAGGCGTTTCGATTCAAAAAGGCAGCCGGTCGCGAAGCCAGTCACCGATCGATTCCTCGGGCTCTTCGTCGGGGATGTCGGGGACGACCCGCTCGTCGGGCTTGATGAGCGTCCGATCGCCGTCGGACTCGACGGCGATGAGGTCGTCTTCTTTCAGGGTGGCGAGAGCGTCCTCGAGGTCGTCTATCTCCGTTTCCGCGGCCGCCCGGAGTTCGAAGACGGTCATTCCTTCCTCGGCCTGGTCGACGAGCGCGTCGAGTACGGCGACCTCCGTCCGCTCCCGGTCCCGGAACTCCCGCTTTGCCTTCATTCGTACGTATATTCGACGACCCGGGATTTGACGTTTGCCGTTGTCGCTGTCGCTGTCGCTGTCGCTGTCGCCGTCGCCGTCGCCATCGTCATCGGCATCCGAACTCGACTCCGGACACCACCCACCGTCCGATCCCGGGTCCCGCTCTCCTCCAGTCACGGAACGGTCACGGAACCCTGACTGGGTTCAGGCGGTACGTTTTTTATGACGCCGCGCGGAAGGGTGTGACAATGGTCCTGCGATGTTCGCTGCTCGGGCACGACTACGGAGACCCCGAAGTCGAACGCGAGCGCGAAGAACGGGGCAGCGAAGTCGTCGTTACCGTCCAAGAGTACGAGGAGTGTGCCCGCTGTGGCGATCGTAACGTCATCAGCGAGAACACCGAAGTGACGAGCATCTCCTCGGAAATCGACGGCGACGAGCTGTCCACCGACCCCGACGACCACGGACGCGAACACGAGCACGAATCGACAGCCTCCGACCGCGAGCCCGCCGACGCGACCTCGAGCGCGGTCGACGACGAGGATGCCGAACTGATCGATGCGGCGGCGGATGCCGACGCCGACACGGCTGCCGAAGACGCCCACGCCGCGTCCACGGCACAGGAGAGTCCCGACGCGACGGCGACAGACGCCGTCGACGACGACGGCGAAATCCTCGAGGACGACGACGACGGCCGTGACCGGGACAGCGACCGCGAGCACGGCGAGTGGCCCGACTCGTCGGACGTCGGACCCCCGGTCGACGAGGACGGCCCGACCGAGTGGCCGGACGCCGATGTCACCGATCCCACCGAGGACGACGCCGTCGTGCTCGAACACGACTCGAGCGACGTCGGGACGGCTGGCACTCGCGGCGGCGCTGACGCCGGCGTCGAGGCTGGGACCGAAGCCGAAGCCGGGGCCGAAGCCGAGGCCGACCCGAACGCTGCGACCGGCGTCGGCGGTGCCGACGTCACCGCCGACCTCGACGCGGTCGACGAGGCAGCCCAGACGGACGAAGAACCGACCCTCGAGAGCGGGTCCGGCATCGAACGCGACGGGTCGGTTCCGGTCCCGACCGAGGAAGAACCGGCCGACGACGACGTGCCGACCGAGTTTTACTGCCCGCGTTGTGACTACGTCGCAGCGGAGACCCGAGCGTCGCTTCGTGCAGGCGACATCTGCCCGGACTGCCGGAAAGGGTATCTCGGGGAACGACCGCGACACTGACGGCGCTGCTCCGATCTTCGCTTTCGTTCGCCTGCCGTCGCATTTCGACGTTCCCCCCTTCTCTCCTGGGTTCTTTGCTCTCGGTCACGAACTTCTTTCCGTCCACCAGACAGCCTTTCGACTCACTCGAGTCGCCATCGGGACGGGGCTCGATCACGTTTCGGTCTCTCGTTTCGTGGATCGAGTCGACTGGCCGACAAAAGCCGGGGAACCGTCTCCCCACGCTTGCTGTCGCCGATAGCGACGACTATGAAAAGAGGTAAACAGTCCGCCGTCTATCTCCAATCCATGAAGGAGTACAAGATGCGCCGCGGTGAATATCTCGAGGAGCGAATCCCCGATATGAAGGGCACTATCGAGGAGTACTTCGGGTCCGTCACGACCACCCAGGAGTACAAGGGAAGCGACCTCTACGTCATCGAGGAGCCCGACAACCCCGTCTTCGAGAAAATCGTCGTCGGTGCCGTCGAATACTCCGGCAAGAAGGACAAACTCGGCGTCGAGTTCCACGAACGCGACCCGACCGAACTCGGACCCGACGAACTCGAGGCCGCGAGCGAGGCCGTCGACGCGAAAAACGACTTCCTGCTCGAGGCGACCGGTCGGGATGCGAAGGCCCGTCGTGATTCGATGAAGCGTGCGGTCGAGGACGATCCGGACCACGACGTCGACGCGTAACCGCCGCTCTTTGCTCGTTTGGGGGACGCTCTCCGGTACAGGAACCCGATACGTGAGACGGGACACCGCAGCCGGAATACGAGATACGCGCCGGACGACCGGTCACCACCCCGTCGTCCGTCGTTCGTGGACGTTATCCCTGCCGCGGATCGAGGCGGACCGACCCGCTTCGAAACCGCTATTATCGCGCCGTCGAAGCTTCCGATAATGAATCTCGCCGCGTTCCTCCTCGCGACGCTGGTAGCGCACGTCGGCTTCGCGGCCTTCGTCACTGGACACGCACATCTGACCGACCAGGAGGCCGGAAACTGGCCGTACATCACGCTCGCACTCGGTCTCGCGGGCGTTGCTGGCTACTTCTTCTACGACGAACTGTCGTAATCAGCTCTCGTTCCGTCTACTAACCGACGACTCGAGGGGGTAGTACCGAACGGGATACTCGTAAGACGAGAGACAGACTCTAGAGTGCCTGTCAGACCGAGGGTGCTGAATAGCGGTAGGACAGCAAAGCGAGTTCGTTTGCCCCACACCGAAAGTAGTGAACCATCCGCTCACTATACGCGTGCAGTCACACGCTGTTTTATGCAGCCGGGATACTTGAAAAACGGGAGACTCCACCTTCTTCCAGTGCAGCGGTCAGGCAGACGACGCGTCGTCGGCCGGCGGTTCGCCCGAACCGCTTCGCTCGACGTACTCCGAGACACCGATTAGCGAGATTGCCCAGAGTATCACTGCAATCGCGCCGACGGTGCCGAGGCTCGAACCCTGTTCTACCCCGGGGAAGGCGAGCGAACTGGCGGCAAAGAGAAGCGCCAGTATGCCGGCGGCGTAGAGTGGGGTTCGCCAGCCAGTCGGCTTCAATGCGCCAAGCAGGCCGAACAGACCGATCGAGACCAGTCCGAACAGCATGAACTCGTAGTGGCCCATCAGGACGTGCTCGTCGGCCAGCGTGGTATGGTTGACGAACTCGGTGACGGCGAGCGCCGCGAATCCGATCGCACCGACCCCCGCGACGGCGAGTACGCGGCGGTCCACTCCCGTGAGTCGGGGAACGAGTTCGCTGCGGGCAGGATGCAACAGGGCGATCAGGACGACCGGAACGAGAAACACCAGTATCTCGCCGACAGCTGCCGGTCCCGACGCGATCGCAGTGAGCACGAACGCAGCGACGGCGAACGCGAGTGCCGCCTGTAACGCACCTACACGCTTCGTCGGCCGGTACAACTGTACGGCGACCGTCGCCGCGAATACTGCCAAGGTACCGCCGATCATACTGTGGTGGACACGGTGGCCCGGAAAGGCGTAGCCGCCAAGCCACGCGGTGACGGCCATCGCCATCGCCTCTCCCAGGGCGAACAGGAGAAACGCCACGAACGCGACCGTTGCCAGGTAAAACGCGGGCTTCCGGGCACGGGATGCACCGTGGCCAGCTCTGCTTCGAATCCGGCGGCCGACGCGAACGGTGCTCGAGGACGTGCTCATTGGCGCACCTCGAGAGACGTGGTCAGAAACTGCCCAACTCGGTTGTGGATAACGCTCGATCGCATGAGTGTAGGTATACAGACGACGTGCACAATAATGAACAATTTCGTCGATTCCCCACATTCTCCTGAAAATTAGACAAAGAGTCCGCTTAAGATGGCTCAAAGACTGGACAGGGTAGCGAAGCGTCGGCCAGTTCGGATTCGTCACCGATCGTTGCTGATACCAGTGTGTTCGAGCCGCTCGCGGTTGCCGACGCACTTTGCTCCTGCGCAGGAACGTGAGGGAGGTACTGAGCGATCACCATCCTCAGCGAGTTCTATCTCGTGTGACATCCGCGGTCGTATTCAGCACGACTGTCGAACCTTGTCGGCAACAGGGTATTTCACAGAATCACAACTGAAAACTCCGCGGCTATGGGGCTGTGACTGGGAGGGTCCAGCGTACAGGGAATCGCCGAGGGATGTGGCCAGCAGTGAACAACGGATTACGAGACGCAGCAGGCCCCATAGCGGCGTCTGTCGTAAGGTGTCTGGGGTATTGCTCGGGGTAGGGCCCGGCTACCACGATCGGAGCGTTCAACACTCGGACTCGGTGCGCTCGACTCGGTACCAGGGCTCGTCGTATTGGCCGAAGCGCGACCACGGAGCCCCGGGAGTTCGGTCTCGTCCTCGAGTTCGTCGAAGGAGTCACACGCAGTGAAGTCGTCACCGCTGGTCTCGTCCCCGCTCTCGTTTTCGACCAGAGAACTGAGCACTGTTTGGGCCTCGTCGCTCAGTTCGGCCGGGTCGTCCCGTATTCGGCCAGGAAATACTCGGCGAACGCTGCTGGGTCATCGGCGATGTACTCGGACTCGTATGCCCGCCGCGTGGCGGAAATCGACTGCTCGCCGTGTCACTCGAGCCGATAGCATTTCCGGTGGGGATCGACGGAGAGTTCGAAAACCGTCTGCCGGTTCGACGAACCGCTCAGGCCAGGAACACGTGTCGCGGTCGATCGGCGAGCACGTCGCGACCGTAGTCGACCGTCTGAGCGAACTCCTCGCTACGGAAGAACGCCATCGCGTCCTCGCGGGAGTCCCACCGACTGGCGATGAACATGTCGTTCTCGTCTTCGCGGTTCGCCAGCAGGTCGGTCTTGCGGTGGCCGTCCATCTCCGCCAGCAGGCCGGATACGTCGCCGAAGGTGTCGACGAAGTCCTCGCGGTGTTCCGGCTTGACTGTGTAGAACATTCCCATCGTTCCCCAGGAGTCGTCCTCGTCCTCGTCGTCTCCTGCCTGCCGGACGATCCCGGGCAGGTCGGCGAGGAAGCCGGCCGCGGTGTCGGCAGCGCGTTCGGTCTCCCAGAGGCTGACGACACCGGTCTCGGCTTCCTCGTCGCCGCTTACGGATTCGTAGACGGCGGTCTTGATGTGGGTGTCGTAGTGGTCGAAGTTACTCCGAAGTCCCTCGATCTCCTCGAACAGTTCCTCGGAGTCGGCTTCGGAGTACAGGACGACCGCGTGGACGTCCTCGCCGTGGGGCTTCCCGGCGTAGACGCCCTGCTCCTCGAGTTCGTCGCGGACATCGTCTCCGGCGACGCTGCTGGGTGGGCCGCCGGCTCCCTCGTCGCTGTCGTTACCGTGGGGGTGACCGTCGTCGCCCGACTCTCTCTCGCCGTCGGCGTCAGCGTGGGCGTGGGGGTGATCGGCATCTGCCTCCGCGTCCTCGTGGCCGTCTTCGGCGGGAACCGCATCGCCTGCCATGTAGGCGTCCAGGTCGTGCGATTCGAACCGCCGACCGACGTAGAACCGGCCGAACTCGGCGTACTTCGAGGTCGACTGATCGAACCGCATCTCGGCGAGCAGGTTCTTGATGTTCGCGGGGTCGTCCGCGAACAGCGAGACGCTCCACTCGTAGTCGTCGAAACCGATGCTGCCCGCGGTGATCTGACTGACTTTGCCGCCGTAGCTGCGGCCGATGTCGCCGTGGGCGCTCATGTGCTCCGAACGGTCTTCGAACGGCAGGTCGTACCAGTTGTACTCCGGATCGCGACGCTTCTCCATTGGATAGAAGTTGACGTACTCGGCGTCCGGAATCTGGGGGTAGAGCTTCTGCTCGAGGTAGCGGCTGAGTCCGGTGCTTTCGACCTCCTCGTCTTCCTCGAAGTAGGCGTCGGTGACGTAGTCCGATACTTCGGCGACGGACACGTAGGAGTCCGTCCGCTCGGTAAACTCCGCGAGCGCCGTCTTGTCGAACCGTCGTCCGACCTGTTCGATGTCGGCCATCGTCGGACGGATGTGCATGAACAGGAGATCCGTCTCGTGCCCGAGCATGGCAAACAGCGCGGAGTCGCCGTCCTCCGCGTCGGCGACCGCCTCGCAGTCGGCCAGGAACGACTGTCCCTCCTCGAGTGCGCGTTCGCGGACGTGGTCGGGAGCGTCACGCCACGCGTCCCAGTCGATCGTCCGGAAATCGTGCAGAATGTACCAGCCTTCCTTCGTACGCGGTGGTGTCCGTCCGTCCATGGACGGCCGTTAGGAACCGACCGGTAAGAAGGGACTGCTTCGTTTTCAGTGACCAGTATTCGACGGGTCTCACGGCTGGCGTTGCTGGGACCGAAACCCTTTATGTACGTCCGTTTAAATCACGAGCTATATGCGGAAAAGTGGGCCGCCGAAAGGACTCATCGCCTATCTCGTCCTCGAATTGCTCGAGGAGAAACCGAGGTACGGGTACGAGATACTCAAAGAGATCAAGGAGATCAGCGGCGGTCACTGGGAGCCGTCCTACGGGTCCGTCTACCCTATTCTCTACAAATTCGAGGAGAAAGAGTGGGCCGAACGGATCGAACGTGAGGACGAACCTGACCGGAAGTACTTCGAACTCACCGAGGACGGCCGTGCGGAACTCGAAGACCGACGCGAGGAAAGCGCCGAAAAGGGCCGGGACTTCGCGGACGTCATTCTGGGGTTCTTCCACGTCTACGCGGCGTTCTCCACCGACGACCGGTTCGAACTCCCCGACCTCGAGGGTGAGTGGCGGTTCGACGAGGAGTTCAGCCGCTGGGTCGTCGAACAGGTCGTTCGCCACCACGAACACTACTTCGAGACGGAGTTCGAACGGATCGAAGAGACGCCCGAGGAGTTCTACGAGCGCCACGGGATCGACGAGGAGTAGGCGATTCCTGTCGGGCCGTCGCGCTGTCCCGGCCCGGCAGCTCCGACCGCTTCGCGTGAGTGCCGGCCGCGTCAGTCCCCCGAATCGATCGACTCGGCCGTCCGCTGTTGCTCTGCTCCGGGTTCCGTCCCGGCTGTACTCTCCGGGGCCCAGGAACCGTCGGCCGCCCGTCCGCCCTCGAGTCGGCGTCGAACCCGTCCGGAGACGTTCTTCGCGAGGACGCGGGCAGCGAACGGGACCGAACGGCGTTGCTTCCGATAGTAGAACTCGCCGAGTTGGTCGTCGGACACCGTCTTCGGTTCGAACGACGGGTCCTGGAGAGCCGTCACTCCCTCAGACAGCAGGCGAATCTGGACCGTTACGAGCCGGTTGAATACGTCCCAGAGCGTGTAACGCCCCTCGAGGGACACCTCGTCGTAGGCGACGATTTCGCCACCGTCGATCGACTCGTCTATTCGCTGGAGCGTCGTTCCCGCCCGATCTCGACCGTCGTGGAAGATCGCCGGCGGCCCCATGCCACGATACCGCCTGATGTCTGCCGGATGGAAGCTGAGAACCCCGTGTTCGGTCGCCGTGAGTACGTCCCCCCGCAGGAGGCCGAATCCGAATCGGACGATCACGTCGCAGCGACCGGCGAGTTCGTCGACGACTTCCTCGGGGAGTTCGTTCCAGCCACCGTCACGTATCGGTTCGCACGCGAGCTGCTCGATGTCGGCGAACACGTCGACGTTCTCGACCGAGTGACGGTGCCAGAGCGGCTGTTCGTCCCCGAGTACCCGACCGAGCGTCCGCTCTGCGAGGACGAACGTCCAGGCACGTTCCTGTCGTACCGCCTCGAGAAACTGCCGGACGTCCGCCAGCCCCAGCCGGTCCTTCGAGTTCCAGGATTCGGCGTCGGTCTCCGTGTCGGTGGCGTTCCGGACGACCACCTCGAGTTCGATTCCCTCCTGGCTTCGCAGTCGTTCTATCGCACGGACCTCCCACTCGTAGAGGAACGATTCGGTGAGGACCCCGACTTTTGTTCGATCAGCGGCGGACATCTATTCACTCAGGTACGGCTGTCCCGACTCTTAGTTACCGAGTCCGTGTCCAACGGCCGTAACTTCGTACCGCCACGTTACACAGTAACATGTCTATCGGGGACGGTGCAACGGTCAGTAACGGGAGCCAACGGCGCGCCGTTCGGGACGGTTTCGAACGTAGGGTGTCGGTATCAGCCGGCGAGCAGTCCCGGCGCGAACAGCATCGCCAGGAAGCTGATCAGCATCGTCAGGCCGACCGAGGTCGTCACGACTCGGACCATCCGCCGGGTCGCGTCGATCGGCAGTCGGGAGATCACTGCCTCGGTGCTGGTCCGGAGGATGTGGCCGCCGTCCAGTGGGAACGCCGGGATGCAGTTGAAAAACCCTAATTGGACGTTGATCCAGCCGGTCCAGAACAGCAGGTTCGCGACGATGAAGACCGGTGCGTCCCCGAGCGCGGCCAGCGATCCCTGGACCTCGTAGAAGTTCTCGACCCCGCCGGTGAAGCCGGCGAAGTTGAACGGCAGCTGGCCGAGCACGCCGATGATCGGCAACAGGAGGACGATGCCGATCTGCCCGAGGAAACTGTCTCCGAACGCGCCGAAGCGGCTGTCCCCGTCACCGCCGAGCACCGTCAGATACTCCTCTGCCGGATACAGCTGGACGCCCAGTTCCGCGACGGAGGCCCCGGAGACACCGGAGACGTCGTAGAAGCCGACGGTACCGCCCCCGGTCGCCTGGCTTCGTTCGCCAAGCGTCACTTCGTATTCGACCCGTTCGCCGTCGAGATAGCCGGCGAGACGCACTTCGTCGCCGGGATCGGTCTCACCGAGGAGGCCGCTCAACTGCTCCTGGTTCTGGACGCGCTCACCTTCGAGGACGGTGATCACCATCCGATCACCGGCCGGTGCCCCCGCGGCCGCGAGCGGCCCGTCGTCCGCGACCTGGACGAGACCGCCGATCGGGACCTCGCGTTCCGTGGTCTCGTCCGTCCCCGCGTCGGTCGTGACCTGGAGAGTCGCGACCTCGTCGTCGCCGACCGCCTCGAGGAATTCGGTTTCGGTCGCAACGTCCTGTCCATCGACCGCGACGATCGCGTCGCCCGCCTCCAGTCCCGCGGGTCCGTTGTCGACTGCTGCGGTGACGATCAACGATCTATCGAACGTGATCGTCCGCTCGCCGTCGATTTCGACCGTCACCTGCTGGCCATCGCCACCCTCGAGTTGCGCGGCGAGGTCGTCGTTGTCCGCGACGGCCTGTCCGTCGACGGCAGTGATCCGATCGTTGGGCTCGAGGCCGGCCTCGGCGGCCGGCGAGTCGGGGGCGACGCCGCCGACGGCGGCTCCGGGCGCGACGGCGATCGCACCCGCGATCGGACCGAACAGGAGGGCGAAAGCGACGAGCGTGATCGCGAAGTTGTTCGTCACGCCGGCGGCGAACATCCGTGTCTGTCCGCCCCTCGAGGCCTCTTTGCTGCTCTCGTGGTCGGGTTCGACGAACGCGCCGATGGGGATGATCGCGAGCATCGCGACGCCCATCGAGTTGATGTCGATACCCTCGACCCGACAGAGCAGGCCGTGGCCGCCCTCGTGGACGACCAGCCCGACGAGCAGGCCGAAGACGATCCCGGGCGTCGCGGACAGCGGCAGGAAGTCGTTAACGCCGGGGATGACGAGGACGTTGCGGGGTTGCTGGACGGCAGTCGCTGGCTGTGGCGAGGCAAGCGCACCGAGGGCAGCAAGCAGCAGGAACCCGAACATCGCGACCATCACGACAAGCGCGATGCCGATCCCGAGGTTCGCCCAGGCGCGCCAGAATCGCTTGGGACCGGAGAGCCAGTCGAGGAACTCGCGGCCGCGGGTGGTATGGAACGTGAGAATCGGACCCTGCGTGCCGACGAACTCCGGCAGCAGGTTCGCGTTTCGCAGGGCGATGATCGCGACCCAGTAGAGCAGGAGGCCGACGACGACCCACGTCAGGAGTTCCGACCCGAAGAGTTCGGGTGGCGAGATGAAGGCTGGGAGGCCGTAGTCCATCGCTCCTAACTCAGTGGGGCGTTCTCAAATGGCTTTTGTCTGGGTCGGTGTCGACAACCGAGAGCACTCGAGTCGTGTCGGCCGGCCTGTTGCTCGAGTCGCAACCGAACCGGAGCACGGGTTATCGGTTGCGCCGAAGCCGCTCGACGACGAACTCTCGGTCGACCTTCGCGAGGAAGGGGCCGAGCTTCGGTCCCTGGTCCTCGTCGAAAAAGAGGCGATAGCCGGCGGCAAAGAAGTCGCCGACATCGACGTCGTGGCGCTTCGCGGTCTCGTAGATTTCTCCCTGTAGCTCCTCGGGGTCGACCGCTCCGTCGTCCGCGACGAACTCGGCCAGCTCCTCGAGTGCGTCCTCGGTGGCGTCGTCGAACTCGTGGTCGGGAATCTCGCTTCGCTTGAGTTCGTAGTCGAACTCGTTGGCCGTGCGACGCGCCCAGTTGCGCGCGCGCTCGACGCGAGCGAGTGCGTTCTCGACTGCCCACTCGGGGGCGTCGTCGGGGACGTGGCCCTCCTTCCGGGCGACCTCCTCGCGGAGGGCGGGGTCGTCGAACATCCCGAGCACCGCGGCGAACGTGTAGGGGAGCCGGATTCGCTCCTCACGCGGTTCGTCGACCACCAGGGGATAGACGCGTTCGGCGAACGCCTGCTCGTCCTCGTCGGCCTCGATTTCGCCGAAGTAGATTCGCTCGAGGCGGTCGAACTCGTCGACCAGCTGATCGAGGCGTTCGATGCTGAAGTCCCGCGCTTTCGAGGGGTCTTTCGCGAAGAAGTATCGCAGGACTTCGGGCTCTAGGAGGTCGAGCACGTCCGAGACGAGAATGACGTTACCTGCCGAAGAGGAGAACGGCTCGCCCTCGAGGGTGAACCACTCGTAGACCATCGGCACCGGCGGCTCGATGTCGAAGACGTTGCGCGCGATGTCCTCGCCGCTGGGCCAGGACCCCTCGGCGTGGTCCTTGCCGAAGGGTTCGAAGTCGACGCCGAGTTCCCGCCACTGAGCGGGCCACTCGAACCGCCAGGGCATCTTCCCCTCACGGAGCGTGGCGGTCCCCTCGTGGCCACAGCCGTCGATCGTCTGGTCGCCGGCGTCCATGTCGGTACAGCGGTAGTCGACCGTCGGCTCGTTGCCCTCCAGGTCGACGCTCGTCACCGTCTCCGTCACCTTCCCACACTCCTCGCAGATCGGGTTGAACGGGACGTAGTCCTCGTCGACCTTGTCCTGGTACTCCGCGAGGACCTCGCGGGCACGCTCGCGGTGCTCGAGGACGAACCGGGTGACATCCTCCAAGTCGCCGCTCTCGTAGAGTTCGGTGTTCGAGACGAGGTCGATCGGCACGTCGACGGCGTCGGCACTGTCGGCGATGATCCGCGAGAAGTGGTCGCCGTAGGAGTCACAGCAGCCGAACGGGTCCGGAATGTCGGTGTAGGGTGCACCGAGATTACGCCCGAGCGCGCCGGCGTCGACCTCGCCGAGGTCGACGAGCTCTCCCTCGAGGTCACAGAGAGTCCGCGGGAGCCCGCGAAGCGGGTCGCGGTCGTCGGCGGTAAACACCTGCCGGACCTCGTAGCCGCGTTCCCGCAACACTTCGGCGACGAAGTAGCCGCGCATGATCTCGTTGACGTTGCCGAGGTGGGGGACGCCCGAGGGAGAGATACCACCCTTGACGACGATCGGCTCCTCGGGGTCTCGGGATTCGATCCGGTCCGCGACGGTGTCGGCCCAGAACGCGTGCTGGGTCTCGATATCGTCGCGTTGGAGGGTGTAGGGGGTGATCGCTGCATCCGACTCGTGGTCGTCGGTCCCTGGTTCGACGGTTGCGTTTGCGTCGGCGTCGGTATCCTCGCTCATCGCTATCGCTCGGAATCGTAATCGTTTCCGTCACCGGCGGCCCAGTACGTCGGTTCCTCGCCGACACCGTCCGGAATCACGTCGGTTCCCTCGTGGTCGCCGTGGCGAACCGCGCGGGCGATCCGGTCGGGATCGGTACCGTCGAGCACGATCGTCCGCATTCCGGACCGCTCGATGATCTTCGCGGCGAGCAGGTCGACGGGAGCGGAGGCACCGGCGTTCATCTCGAGGCCGGCGATTGCATCGACCAGATCGTTCGCGGAGAGCTGGTCGTACTTCGTGGCGTCGTCGGCCTCGTTTGGATCGTCGCTGTAGACGCCGGGGACGCTCGTCGCGTAGACGAGCAGGTCCGCGTCGATGTACTCCGCGAGCGCGGCACCGACGGCGTCGGTCGTCTGTGCAGGAGCGACGCCGCCCATGACCGAGACATCGCCGCGACGGAGTGCCTCGCCGGCCTCGTCGTAGTCTTCTGCCGGTGCGGTGATCGCGTCCTCGCCCAGCGCCGCAATGAGCAGACGGGCGTTGAGCCGCGTCACGTCGATCCCGAGCTGGTCGAGTTCGATCTCGTTTGCCCCCAGGTCCCGGGCGGCACCGATGTATTCACGCGCGACACCGCCCCCGCCGACGACGGTGCCGACCCGACAGCCGTCCTCGACGAGGTCCTCGATGACGGCAGCGTGTTCGGCGACCCGATCCGTGCCGGGTTCGGGCACGAGCACGCTCCCGCCGATAGAGACGACCACTTTCATACTATCCCGGTGTAGCCGGGTTGCTATCTTAAGGGTTGCCAACTGGGGAGCGAACGGGGCGGTTCCACACGTCCCACGGGCTCCGTTCGAGTGTCCCGTCGGCCTGCGGGAAATCGAACGACGATCGACGAGCCGTGAGTGACCAGCGAGGATCAGCAAGCGGCGATCGCTAACTGCGATCGACGAGCAGCGATCGACCGACGACCGATCACAGTCACCCCACAGTCACGCAGTCACGCAGTCACGACTCCGACTCGAGGTCGATCACGAGCGTCTCTCCCTCGCGGTCGAACTGGGTCCCAAGCGGTGCGGACAGCTCGCGCATTCGCTGGCGGGACCACTCGGCGGCGTCGGCGCTGGCCTCGAAGACCGCACAGCCGTCGATCTCGGTCGGGTAAAGTCGCAGCTCTCGAGGCTGTCCGTCCGCCGAAACCGAGAGGACGAACAGAAAGCTCCGGTTGTTCCGTAACTCGGGATCGACGCGGTAGTCGTCGACGAAGTCGCCGGTGTCGTACAGGATCGGCCGCCTCTCGTGAACCTCGATTCCCTGGAAGACGTGTGCGCTGTGGCCGTGGACGACGTCGACCCCCTCCTCGATCAGCCAGCGGCCGAACTCGCGGAACGGCTCGGGCGGCTCTGTGACCATATTAGGGCCCCAGTGCAACGAGACGACGAGCAGATCGGGGTCGGTCTCCGCCGCGCGCTCGAGGGCGTCTCGCATCCGGCTGTGGGCCGACTCGTCGTCCGCGGGAACCCATTCGCTCGAGGCGTGACGGGAGTCGTCGAGCCGGAGCCAGGCCGTGCCCGGCGACTCCGGGCCGGCCGCGTACTCAGGGGTGTTGTCAGTAAGAGAGACCACGGCGACATCGAGGGCGGACGTTCCGTCTTCACCGACCGACACCACCGCCGGCTCGAGGGCCTCGTCGATCGTTTCTCCTGCACCGGCGTCGGCGATCCCGGCTTCCTCGAGGTGGGTGAGCGTATCCCGCAAGCCGAGTTCCTCGTAGTCTAGCACGTGGTTGTTCGCCAGCGCACAGACGTCGATGCCCGCGGCCTCGAGGGCCGGAATCGCCCAATCTGGGTCGGCACGGAAGTGAAACGGCCGGTTCGTCCGTCGCCACTCGCTGCCTCGCGTCGACAGACAGCACTCGAGGTTGATCACGACCGCGTTGAGTCCGCGGAGGCGATCGAGGGTCGTTCCCCACACCGATTCGGGATCGTGCTCGCGCCGTCGTTGGTCGACCAGCCGGCCGAGCATGACATCGCCGACGAACCCGATCCGGTAGCCGTCGGTCTCGGATGACATACGTCGTCGTTCGACGAACCCGATCAAAACCGTCCGGGATCGTTTCACACGGCCGGATCGACGGGACGTGGCGACAGCTACAAAGCCCGACCCGTCCATGTTTCGGGCGTATGCACGTACTCGGTATCATCGATCGTGGGGCCGGTGGCGACGCCGTCGAACGGGTCGTCGATCGGGTCGCGGACCGGCTCTCGAGGGAGGGCCGCGTCGGCGTCGTCAGGTACGACGCGACGATCGCCGACGGGACGCCGGTCCACGTCGACCGCGACGACGAAAACGACGGCGACGCGCTCTTTCCTGGCGGCGACGTCACGTACGACCTGGGCGCGGACGGCGACTGGACGGCGACGGGAACCGGGATGACCGTCCAGGAGGCGCTCGATCGACTGGCGATCGACTGTGACTACGCACTCGTCGCCGGCGTCTCCGACCTTCGATACCCGGCGATCGCCGTCGGTGAGGACGCGGCGTCGTTCGGAGACGAAGACGAGTCGGTCCTCGCCGCCGTCGACACGTCCGGCGATCTCGAGGTCGACGCCGTCGTCGACGCCCTCGCGTCGACTGAACCCCACGAGACCCTCGAGTCGCTGGTCGAACGCGTCAAACGCTCGCCGAAGGCCGAACGGTCCGGCGCGATTGCGACGTTCACTGGGCGTGTGCGTGCGAAAGACGGCGAAGACGACGCCCGGACCGAGTACCTCGAGTTCGAGAAGTACGAGGGCGTCGCCGACGAGCGGATGACGGCCATCGAGCGGGAACTCGAGGAACGAGCGGGCGTTCTCGAGGTCGAACTCTATCACCGGACGGGCGTCATCGACGACGGCGAGGATATCGTCTTCGTCGTCGTGCTCGCGGGTCACCGCGAGGAGGCGTTTCGGACCGTCGAGGACGGTATCAACCGGCTAAAAGACGAGGTGCCGCTGTTCAAAAAGGAAGTGACGGTCGAAGACGAGTTCTGGGTTCACGACCGTTCCTGACCTGGTTGTTTTCCCCATTCGGAGGATAGAATTCGAAGACTGTCTCGACAAATAGAACTCTATACTACCGTGAGTATTACGAACGGTATAATACGTTAGCGACGAGAATAAAACGTATCGAGCGATCTGTGACGGCAGTAAACGATTTCATACGGCCGAATAAAACATCAATTACTGCTGGAATCGCTGAACGCGGCCGAAACGTCGCTAACCGTCCCGCCTTTATAACATACCCACGCCACAACGCGGTGATGACGATGAGCACGACGACGCAACCCTCCACGGAACGCAAGAAACGCCGTCTGAAACGCTACCTTCGCGAACGCGCCGAGGACGGCGAACTCTACTTTAAGGGCAAGTTTATCGCCGACGATGTCGGTCTTTCGCCCAAAGAGATCGGCGCGCTGATGGTCAAACTCTCGGAGTCGGCAAGCGACCTCGAGATCGAAAAGTGGTCGTACACGAGCGCGACCACGTGGCGAGTCGAACCGGCCTAACACACTCCAGTCCCCGCTTTCTCCACGCTTTCGGTCACGACGTATCGGCCGGCCGAGCCGGACTTTTTCGGCCTAATATCTGCTTTCTCGAGTCCAACATATCGAGAACGGCCGCTGCGGTCGCGTTCGAGACGGGTCGCTCCCGCTCCCGTTCCTCGAGGACCCGTCCGTCCGTCCGTTCGCACGCAGCCGTACCGACAGCAGTCGATTTATATTCGGGCGTGGGTAATGACGGACGATGGACGACGTCGATTCGCCCGACTCCGGGCCGGGTACCGGCTTCGGGCGGTCTTCCGCTGACGAGTCACTCGAGGCGGGCCCACCGCTCGAGCGACTCCGGTCGGTCTTTGCGGTCTACGAAGTTCGGACCGAAGGCGAGGACGGCGACCGGATCGTCTACTACGGTGAACCGCTGCAACAACCCGAGCAGGTGATGCGGGAGCTGTGGCCGGTTTTCCGCGAGGAGGGATACGACCTCGAGATCCGGACCAGACACGGCGAGTACGTACTCGTCGCGGAGCCGACAAGCGTCGGCGTCGACGGGATTCCGTGGACAAACGTCGTACTGCTCGCGCTGACGGTCGTCTCGACGCTGTTTGCCGGCTCGATGTGGTATCACATCGATCCGATCAACAACCCGATGGAGATGTGGCGTGCCTGGCCATTCACGGTCGCTATCCTGGGCGTCCTCGGCGTCCACGAGATGGGCCACTACGTGCTCAGTCGCTATCACAGAGTCGACGCCTCGTTGCCGTACTTTATCCCCGTCCCGACGCTGATCGGAACGATGGGGGCGGTGATCAAGATGAAAGGTCGGATGCCCGACCGCAAGGCGCTGTTCGACATCGGCGTTGCCGGCCCGCTCGCGGGACTGGTCGCGACGGTCGTGGTGACGATCGTCGGTCTTCATCTGCCACCGGTCACCGCGCCGACCGGGATCGTCGACGACCCGGACGCCATCCAGATTCAGCTAGGGTATCCGCCGCTGCTCGAGGGACTCGCAGCGGCGTTCGATCAGCCGCTCTATCGGGACGATCCGGCCACCGCCGTCAACCCGGTCGTCATCGGGGGCTGGGTCGGGATGTTCGTCACCTTCCTCAACCTGATCCCGGTCGGCCAGCTCGACGGTGGGCACATTCTGCGAGCGATGGCCGGCCGCTACCAGGAGACGATCGCCGCACTGGTCCCGGGTGTGCTGTTCGGGCTCGCTGCCTATCTCTACTACGTCGCCGACTACGGGCTGAACTCGGTACTCATCTGGGGAATCTGGGGAATCTTCACGGCGGTGCTTGCGTCGGTCGGCCCTGCACACCCGGTCGACGACGAGGAGCTCGGGACCGGCCGGTTCATCCTCGGCATCGTCACCTTCGCGCTCGGCCTGCTGTGTTTCATGCAGGTGCCGATCGTCGTGATCGAGTAGGTCGGTGTCGTGCCTTCTCGGCCGTCGTCTGCTGACCACTCATACGGCTTACTCTCCGTCAGTTCCGGTGTACCTGCGACCCGGAGCTAGCGCTATAGTAGCCACTGCACGTCAGTGCGCACCCCATCGACAGACGGATCGGCGATCAGTGTGCAAATCGTTGCAGTCGTTACTATAGCACCAAGACATCGGGACAGTACTCCGTCTCAACCGTGCGTGTACCCCTCGTCCGCGAGCGGTTCACCGTCCATCGTGATCCCCTCATCGGCCTCGAGGACCGTTCCGATCTCCGTTACCGGGACGTCCACGGCGTCTCTGACCGCCTCGAGCTCGGTTTCGGGAACGGTCGCGACGAGCTCGAAATCCTCGCCGAAGGTGGTCGCGAGGGCGAGCGCATCGTCCTCGTCGGCGAACTCGAACACGGCCTCGTCGATGGGAACCCGCTCACCGTCGATCGCGAACCCGCACCCGCTGGCCTCGGCGAGCTGGTGCAGCGAGCGGGCGAGCCCGTCGCTCGAGTCCATCATCGCGGTCGCATGCGGTGCGAGGGCGCGACCGGCCGCGATCCGGGGCGTGAATCGAAAGAGGTCGTTTCCGCGTTCCCGAAGCCGGGCGGCGGTCTCTTCGTCACCCGCTTGGGCCGTGTCGCTGGCACGCTCGAACGACTCGAGCCCGGCGGCGCTTCGGCCTAACTGGCCGGTCACGCAGACGCGGTCGCCCGGGCGGGCACCGGTTCTGTGGACGGGGTCCGTTTCGGGTCCGACTCGACCAATAGCCGTCGTCGCCACGGTAAACTCCTGGTGTTCGTCCAGATCACCGCCGACGTACTCGGCGTCGACGGCCGCACAGACCTCCCTCGCACCGCGGACGAACGACAGCAGTTCGCCGTCGTCGAACGCGGGGGCAGCGTAGGCGGCGACCGCGGCCGTCGCCTCGGCACCCATCGCCGCGACGTCCGACAGCGATGCGCCGACCGACCGCCAGCCGGCCGTGTAGCGGGTCGTTCCAGCCGGGAAGTCAGTCCTGTCGTGGAGCATGTCCGTGGTCACGACCAGCTCGTCGACGACGGCCGCGTCGTCGCCGACCGGCTCGAGTTCCGCCTCCAACAGCGCCAGTGCCCCGCGCTCGTCCATGGCCGGCGTTTCGACTCGAGGGCGAAAAAGGAATCCGATCCGACCGAACCTGGACCGAGCGTTTCGGCCGGTCGCTCGAGGACGGCCGACCGACCGGCTCCACGATCCGATCGCGGGCCGGATACGAATACGATGGTCTTAAATGCCGCCGAAGGGAACCCAACCCCAATGGCTACGATGTACGACGTTCCGGCGGACGACCTCATCGAGGCGCTCGCCGAGGACCTCGAGGAACGGCTCGACGAACCCGACTGGGCGCAGTTCGCCAAGACCGGCGCTGACCGCGAACTCCCGCCCGAACAGGAGGACTTCTGGGCAGTCCGTGCGGCCAGTCTCCTGCGCAAGGTCGCCGACCGCGGCCCCATCGGCGTCGAACGACTCGCGACCGAGTACGGCGGCGCGAAGGACGGCTCCACCCGCTACCGCGTCGCACCAGCCCACCGCACCGACGGCTCCCGGAACCTGATCCGGACCATCCTCCAGCAACTCGAGGAGGAAGACCTCGTCGAGACCGCCGAGGGCGAGGGTCGACGCATCACTGCGGACGGACAGAGCCTGCTCGACGACACCGCCGGCGACGTGCTCGAAGAGCTCGACCGCCCGGAACTCGAGCGCTACGCCTAATCGCGGACGTTTCGTTCTCCTGCAGACGTTCCCGCTTTCCACGGCAGTGTGGCGTCTGTCGCTCGTGAGTCCGTAATCATTTTCCCGCCTGCAGGACTATACTCGCGTAGTCATGAGTGAACGCCCGGACGAAGAGAAACTCGAGGAACTCCGACAGAAGAAAATGGAGCAGCTTCAGGAGCGAGCCGACGGTCAGGACGGCGAGGCCCAGGAAGCTGCCCAGCAGCAAGCCGAGGCCCAGAAGAAGGCCGTCCTCCGCCAGCACCTGACCGACGACGCCCGCAAGCGGCTCAACACGGTTAAGATGAGCAAACCCCAGTTCGGCGAACAGGTCGAGCGTCAGGTCGTCACGCTCGCCCGCAGTGGCCGCATCCAGGGCAAGATCGACGACGAGAAGATGAAACAGCTCCTCAAGGAGCTGAAACCCGACTCCAAAAGCTTCGACATCCAGCGTCGCTGATGGAGCTCGGACTGCTCTACAGCGGTGGAAAAGATTCGACGCTGGCGGCGCTTCTCCTCGAGGACTTCTACGACGTGACACTCGTCACGGCCCAGTTCGGCATCACGGACGACTGGGAACACGCCGGTGAAACCGCCGCCGATCTGGGGTTTGACTTCCGCCGGCTGGAACTCGACCGGGCCGTCGCCCACGAGGCCGTCGACCGCATCCGCGAGGACGGCTTCCCGCGCAACGGCATCCAGCACGTCCACCAGCACGCTCTCGAGGAGCTCGCCGCGGCCGACTTCGACGCCATCGCGGACGGCACCCGCCGCGACGACCGCGTGCCGACAGTCTCCCGGGCCCAGGCTCAGAGCCTCGAGGATCGCCACGGCGTCGACTACATCGCCCCTCTCTCCGGCTTCGGACGAAACGCGGTCGATCGGCTGGTCGACGCCCACCTCGAGGTGACCGTCGGTCCGAGCGAGGAGATCCGACGGGCCGACTATGAGGCCGAGCTCCGGGCGATCATCGCCGACGAGGATGGCTCCGAAGCGATCCCGGAGTACTTCCCGGATCACGAACAGACGTACGTAACCGGGATACGGTAACGCCCCGGATGCCGTGATCGATCCGCGCAGCCCACGGTCGGACCGGGAAACGGCGACGGTTCCGTCCTGGTCGAGTGGTCGTGTTCGAGCTT
Organism: Halobiforma nitratireducens JCM 10879; assembly: GCF_000337895.1. Taxonomy (GTDB): domain Archaea; phylum Halobacteriota; class Halobacteria; order Halobacteriales; family Natrialbaceae; genus Natronobacterium; species Natronobacterium nitratireducens. The sequence goes on along the minus strand of NZ_AOMA01000142.1, from coordinate 6,283 downwards.
AGTGTTTTGCCGTCACGTTGTGAGACGAGACGATCGATTCGTCTTCGAGGTCGACCCGAACCACGCACGAGGGCGTCCGTTCGTCGGTGTCACTGATCTCGACGATCGCCCTGTCAGTTCGGTACGACCCGTCTCGAGTGACGACGATCGAATCGTTGGATTCCACCACTTCGAACTCCGTGCTTTCGGAGTCGTCGGTCTGGTTTATCGAGAGTCTCACCCGCTCGACCGGCGAGACGGTCACGTCGTAGTCGTTCCGTTCCTGGAGCTGTCGGTGGACGGTCTCGTTGTTCGTCGCGATTTCGATCGCCCGATCGCGGTCGTCGGAAGACAGCGACGCTTGCTCTTCTGTTGTGATCGTATACTCGCCGTCGCTTTCGACGATTTCGACGGTGGTCACGTTCGACATCTCGTCGCTGACGGTGTAGAACTCCCCGTTCTGGGATAGCGTCACGTTTTCGGTCGTGACCGAAATCTCGGTGCTCTCCCCACTCGAACTGGCGATCGTAAGCGCCGCCCCCGTCCCGGCGAGAACGATTACCAGAACCGCCACTCCGAGGACGGTCGTGCGAGTGGGTCCGATCATACCGGCATATCGGCCGGAACAGTCAATGAACGTTTCGAGAAACGGGCATAGAACTAGTTGGGAACTGGTTACAGAGTCGTTTCACGAAGGGTATTAGGGGGACTTGATCGATACGAGTGTGTATGAGGAATATCTCCGGACGGCAATTACTTGCGGCAGTCATCTTTCTCGCGGCGACGCTCGTTCTCACCGTCCAGCTCATTAACCCGACACCCGTCGTCGTCTCGGTCGGTGACAACGGCTCGGACGTCGTCGAAGCCGGGAAACAGTTTCGCTACTCCGATGTGGGGATCATCACGGTCGCCGCGTGGGTGATGGGAGCGAGTCTACTGTATCTCGTCCTCAGCGTGAAACGCGACTCGGTTCTGACGGAACAGTCGACCTCCACACCGCCGGCAGCACCGGCCACGCAGACCGGCCGAACGGACCGATCCGTTCACCTCGAGTTCACGGACGACGCGACATCGCCGATCGAGAGACACCGAACCCACTTCGACGAAACGACCGACCGGCTCGACGATACTGAACGAGAAATCTACTCGATGGTCCTTGATGCCGACGGTGAAATTCAACAGCGAACGATCGTCGCTGACACCGACTTCTCGAAAGCGACGGTCACGCGAACCCTCGACTCTCTCGAGACGAAGGGGTTGCTCGAACGGAAACGCCAGGGGGTCGGCAACGTAGTGGTTCTGCAGGGGTCGGTCCCGGTGTAAGCGTCGGCGCTCGTCCGATCGGAACCGCCGCCGTCACGGGAATACTACACGTCGCCGTCGCATCGAAGCCAACGTAGTAGGAGACGAAATCACTTTCAAACTAGTTCCCTCTTGTTACTAATAAATACTTATCAGCTCTTTCGGTGAACGTTCTCTCGAGAGCGATCCGGTGAAACCCCGTGGATTGCACCCGACATCCGCTGACGTACCGTAGTCCTCCATGTCTCCACGGATCGCTCTCACGGCACATCAGGTGAGACGACGTGAGAAGAACAACGACGATCGCACTGGCGGTCATGACCCTGCTCGCAGTCGCTACGGGCGGTGTTATGGCAGCGGAACAGACGGACGAATCGCAAGCGATCGATTTCGGCGAGGTCGAAACCGACATCGTGGAGGCTGAAACCGACACCGTGGAACCGGATACGGACGAGACGGTGACGGAGGCCGACGAGACGATAACGATCGATAGAGACGAGTGGGAGGTCGAGAGTGACGAGTCGGACGGTCCCGATACGCTCGAGATCAACCTAGTCGAGAACGACGACGACGCCTCCGAATCGGTCGAACCGACGACGATCGATCTGGATGAGTGGGATACCCAAAAGAAGCCGATCGAGGAGATCGGTCCCGACTCGTTCAGCTTCTCCGGCGAGATCGAACCGGGAGAGTCGAACATGCACGGCTCGTTCACGTGGAGTGAAGGAGACCGCATCGAGATCCCTATTCGGTGGACGCCCGGTGATCAGGATATCACTGTCGGGATCGTCGATCTCGACCAAGGCGAAGGCCCTGGCGAAGTCGTCAGCCACGGGGCCGATACCGCCGAGGTGACGGTCCCCGAGGACAGCGACGAGTGGCGGGTTGCGATCGTCAACCTCGACGAGAACACCGACACGCTGTCCTACAGCGGCAGCGTCGAAACGTGACGCCTCCGGACGAATCCGGATACTCGGCTGCATAGTCAGAAAACCACAACCAGGCTCCTGCTACCTGGCTTCGATACCGCAGGACCGTTCCGGTCACTGTCGGTTTCGAAGCCACGTCTTTCGAACCGTCGACCGCAGACCTCGTCTCTCGATAGCGGTCGATCCAGAGGAAAGGATAGAAGTCCGCGCTCGGTGAACACTGTCCTATGTACGACCGGATCAAGGGCTTTCGTGACTTCTATCCCGAAGAGATGGCCGCACGGCGGGAGGCCATCGATACCCTCGAGGACGCCGCTCGGCGGTACGGCTTCCGCGAGATCGACACGCCGGCCCTCGAACGTGCGGAGATGTGGACCGACAAGAGCGGCGACGACATCGTCGAGGAACTGTACGCCTTCGAGGATCAGGGCGGCCGGCACGTCACGCTGACGCCGGAACTGACGCCGACCGTCGCGCGGATGGTCGTCGCCAAACAGCAGGAGCTATCGAAACCGATCAAGTGGTTCTCGACGCGTCCGTTCTGGCGCTACGAACAGGTCCAACAGGGTCGCCAGCGGGAGTTCTACCAGACCAACGTCGACATCTTCGGCTCTTCGGAGCCTTCGGCCGACGCCGAAATCCTGGCGTGGGCTGCCGACGCGCTGACGAGCCTCGGGTTGACGGGCGAGCACTTCGAGTTCCGCATCTCCCACCGGGACATCCTGGGTGGGGTCCTTGAGACCTACGACACCGATGTCGATACCGACGACGCGATCCGCGCGGTCGACAAATCGGATAAGCTCTCCATGGCGGAGTACCACGACCTGCTCGTCGAGGCCGGCCTGGATTACGATCAGGCGGAGGAGTTCGCCGACCTCGTGGCAGGCGGGGACCTAGAGGAGATCAAAACCTTCGCTGGAACCGAGCGGGTTACCGACGCCGTCGAGAACCTCCAGCACGTGCTCGCGGCCGCCGAGGACTTCGGCGCGCGCGAGTACTGTACCGTCTCGCTCGAGACGGCTCGCGGGCTCGATTACTACACCGGCGTCGTCTTCGAGTGTTTCGACTCCACGGGCGAAGTGTCGCGATCGATCTTCGGCGGCGGCCGGTACGACGATCTCATCGAGAGCTTCGGTGGCCAGCCCACGCCCGCGGTCGGTGTCGCGCCGGGTCACGCCACCCTCTCTTTGCTCTGTCAGCGTGCGGGCGTCTGGCCCGAGGAGGAGCTGACGACCGATTACTACGTGCTTCGGATCGGCGAGACGCGTTCGGAGGCAGCTCGCGTCACGCAGGCGCTTCGCGAGCGCGGCCACATCGTCGAGACCGACGTTGCCGGCCGCTCGTTCGGTGCACAGCTGGACTACGCCGACTCGATCAACGCCGAGACGGTCGTCATCGTCGGCGAACAGGACCTCGCGAACGACGAACTAACGATCAAGGACATGGAAAGCGGTGACCAGACGCAGGTGCCGGTCGAGGACTTCCCCGGCGACCGCGACCGGCCGACGTTCGACGATTTCGTCTGAGACGGCTCTCGAGGCGCGCGATCGGTTCGGTTCGGTTCGATCACGCGTCCGTTCTATCACTTCCGTCCGACGTTTCGAGACGTCCGATAGAGAGAAAGCGACCCCCGGCCGAACCGGGAGCCTTGCCCACCCCGAAGGGTCTATGGAGAGTGCCCCGTTCCGGTTGCGTCCGCTCGACTGCGTGCCCCGTTTCCCGATAGTGTGCGAGCATCGCCCGATCCACGTCGGTCGACTCCCGTCCGCTGTAGCGCCAGCCACACGTGGTACAGTACGCTGCCCCCACATCGTACTCGAGGCGGCCAATCGCACTGAACGAACTGGTTCTATATAGACGGGGTTGATAACAGTCCCCTGTCCACGCTGCCCCAGCACTCTTTCCGCTCCCGACGTTGATGCCAGTATGACGACAATACTCGAGTTCCGGCTCCCGCTCGTGGCGTTCCCGCTCGGCGTCGCGATAGAGCGTGAACCGTCTCGGGTGATCGAACTCGAGCGGATCGTACCCAGCGACGAGGCAGTTCTCCCGTTTTTCTGGGTGCAAGGGGTCGCGGAGGCCAGCGCGTTCGAATCCGACCTCCACGATCGTCGGGCGGTTCGAGAGCTCGAACTGGTGTCTCGGACCGGCCAACGTCGGCTGTACCGGGCACGCTGGAACACGGAGATCGAAGGGTTCGTCCGCGGGATCAGCGAGATACGGGGGACCGTCCTCCGCGGCCGCGGGACGAAAGACGGCTGGCGCGTCGACCTCCGGTTTCCCGATTGGGCGTCGGTGGGTCGGTTCCGTGACTACTGTCGCGAGAACGAGGTCCCCATCGCGGTCGACCGGGTCTACACTGCGGCGGCCGATTCCGGGGATGGGTCAGCCGACAGGGGTGCTGAATACGGGTCCGAATACGAACTCACCGACGACCAGCACGAAACCATCAGGCGGGCCTACGAAGCGGGCTACTTCCAGCAACCCCAGGGAATCACACAGACCGATCTGGCTGCCGAATTCGGGGTCAGCCAGCGGGCGATCTCCCGCCGGCTACACCGTGGACTCTCGCGACTCGTCGGGACCACCATCGCCACGGACCTCGTGGAACCCGAAGACGAGTAGCCGCGTCGAAAGCCGGGCCCAGCGTTAACTACGGGGACGGTGTACGGAACCCGATGGCCGATCGCGACTCCGCCACCGTCTCCGATACCCGTCCGAACGTACTGCTGGCGCTTACGGACCAGGAGCGATACGACCTTTCGGCTCCGGCCGGCCCACCCGTCGAGACCGAGACGATGGACCGTCTCTCCAGCGAAGGGGTCCGGTTCGAGCGGGCGTTCACCCCGATCAGCATCTGCTCGAGCGCCAGGGCATCGCTGCTGACGGGACAGTTCCCTCACGGCCACGGGATGGTGAACAACTGCCACGAAGACGATGCGATCAGGGCGAACCTGCCGGCCGGCATTCCGACGTTCTCCCAGCTGCTGGCGGCGAACGGGTACGACTGCACCTACACGGGGAAGTGGCACGTCGGCCGCGATCAGGGGCCGGAGACGTTCGGCTTCTCCTATCTCGGCGGTAGCGACGAGCACCACGACGACATCGACGACGCGTTCGCGACGTACCGCGAGGAACGCGGCGTCCCGCTCGGTGAGGTCGACCTCGAGGAGGAGGTCTACACGGGCGAGAACCCCCGTAATTCCAGTGAGGGTACCTTCGTCGCTGCAACGACGCCGATCGATGTCGAAGAGACACGCGCCTGGTTCCTCGCGGAGCGGACGATCGAGGCAATCGAGTCCCACGCCGACGGTGACGATGACACAGGGCCGTTCTTCCACCGCGCGGACTTCTACGGCCCCCACCACCCCTACGTCGTCCCAGAACCCTACGCCTCGATGTACGATCCAGACGAGATCGACCTCCCCGACAGCTACGCCGAGACCTACGACGGGAAACCGCAGGTCCACGAGAACTACCTCCACTATCGGGGCGTCGCCGGCTTCGATCGTGACCTGTGGGCGGAAGCCATCGCGAAGTACTGGGGGTTCGCCACGCTGATCGACGACCAACTCGAGCGGGTCCTGGCGGCGCTCGACGACGCGGGACTGTCCGACGAGACGGTCGTCGTCCACGCCTCGGACCACGGCGACTTCGTCGGTGCCCACCGGCAGTTCAACAAGGGGCCACTGATGTACGACGATACCTATCGGATTCCCTTGCAGATCCGCTGGCCCGGGCGGATCGAACCGGGGACCGTCTGTCCGAAGCCCGTCCACTTGCACGACCTCGCGCCAACGTTCCTCGAGTTGGCCGGCGTGTCGATCCCCGAGTCGTTTCACGCCCGCAGTCTCGTTCCCGTTCTCGAGAACGTCGGGGACGTTCCCGACGGCCTCGAGTGGCCCGACTCCGTCTTCGCCCAGTACCACGGCGACGAGTTCGGCCTCTACAGCCAGCGGCTGGTCCGAACGGATCGGTACAAGTACGTCTACAACAGCCCCGACGTGGACGAGTTGTACGACCTCACAGCCGATCCGGCGGAGTTACAGAACCTAATCGACCATCCCGATTAC
>NZ_AOMA01000141.1 GCF_000337895.1 Halobiforma nitratireducens JCM 10879 | reverse complement strand
GGCGACCTCGAGCACAATCTCGTTCGAAATACGGTCGGCCCCGGTCGCCCGTGCCTTCTCCGCGGCGTTGCGCAAGATCCCGATCGCGACGCGGGCGTCCCCGTCGGCCGTCCGGGCGATCACCTCGAGACAGTCCGGCCCGATTGCGTCCGGGCGCAACCCGTGGTCGGCGCGTTCCTCCAGAATCGAGACCAGCTCGTCGGGCTCGTAGGCGGGAAACTCGAGTCGTGGCAGCGTCGTCAGTCGGGACCCGACGCGGTCGGCCAGCGGGGCGAAAAACTCGGCGTCGTCGTTGGCGATCAACAACGTCGTGACGTTGGGCGTCTCGTACAGCTCGTACAGCACGACCTCCTCTTCGACCTGGTCCGCCTCGTCGAGGATCACGACGAACGGCTGCTCGAGGTCGTGTTTCAGCTTGCGCACGATTTCGTCGGCAGGGGAACTCCGGGTCAGTCGGGTTCGTTCGGGCCCGTTGACGGCCTCGTTGAGTCGGTGGAGGACGGCCGCTCGCGAGGAGTTCGACCAGCAGTCGATATGGGTCGTGTGGATGTCGTCGTGTTGCTGTTCCAGGCGCTCAAGGAGCCACTGTGACGTACAGGTTTTCCCGGTGCCCGTCGGGCCATAGAGGAGGGCACCGTCGACGCGGCCGCCGCTTTGGAGTGGGTCGAGAACGGCAGAGAGATGCTCGATTTCCGAATGCCGATGGAGAATCTCGCTCGGGACGAACTCCGCCTCGAGCACGTCGCGATTGACAATCATACGTGTCGATTCGACGGACTCTCCCAAAACGGTAGGGGCCCCGTTTCCGAAACTTCCGAAAGTGGTCGCAGGGGGACGTCTTGCAGACTGCTCTCGAGGTGGTCGAGTTGGCCGTCCCGATGGGCGATCTCCTGGGGCTGGAAATCGGCGTCGAGCACGCCGGGATCGGTCACGAGCCCGTCGGAACTGGTAATCATGGCTGTAAGTTCACTCTGCCGGGATGTATAAGCAGCGGGCGAATTTCGAAACCGGCGGGTCGGCCACACGCTGGCACTCGAGCGAGCCGACGGGACCTTGAAATGCCACCTCCCGATACTGTCGGGTATGCACGACCGCACGATCATGGCGGCGGCGATCTGGTCGGCCTCATCGAGGATGACGACCGCCGGCTCCTCGAGTTCCTCGCGCAAATGCGCGTTCAGTTCGTAGCCGGGCGTGTTCTTCGGCTTCGCCGATTCGCCGATCGCCTCGAGCAACTGCCCGATGATCGCCGCGTACGAACTGTGGTCCCAACAGTCGATATGCGCCGCCGCGATCGCGCCGGGGCCGCCGCCGTCGGCTTCGAAGCGCTGCCCGCACTGCTCGGACCGCGTCGCGATCGCGTCGGCGAGCTGGCCGACGATGAGTTTCGCGGCGTGAGTCTTCCCCGCGCCGCTGGGGCCGTGGATCACCGCGCCGTCGACGGCGTGGCCATCGGTGATCGGCTGCAAGGTCTCCCGCAGCGCCCGGAGTTCGGACTCGCGGACGTACATTTCGCTCGGCGGCGTCCGCGTTTGCAGCGCCTGCCGATCGGTGAGATACTGCATTTGCTCACACCGACGCGAGACAACACAAAAGACATTCCGGGCGATTGTCGGAAGTGTCGAAAATTTTCGTCGGATCGGTGGTGGCCGAACGAAAGGGTGGAAAGGAGGTGGCGACCGACGCGGTGGCGGGCGCGTCGGCGGTGATCGGGTGGCGGGGACCGCGGACCATCTGGCAACGACAGTCCGACTCGGCCGCGCCATGTGGACAGTCTTCGGGGTCTAGAATAAGCTTTGTGTCGACAGGGGCGTTCTGTCGGCGGAACAGTTACGGCCGCTCGAGCGGACTGTCTCGAGTAATGACTGCTCGACGGACCTACGTACTCGCGCTTGCGCTCTCGCTGCTGGTGCTCGTGACGATTGCATACGGCGCGCTGCTGGGCGCTCCGTTCGGCGTCGCCATGTCGACCGGCGAGTCGATGGGCGAGGAGCAACACGTCCTCAACGTCTGGGTCCAGGGCGAGCCGGAAGTTGGTGACGTGGTGATGTTCGAGGCGACCGACGCGGGCCTGAGCCACGATCGCGGCACGCATCGCGTCGTCGACGAGACTGACGCGGGGCTCATTACGCAAGGTGATGCGAACGCACGAACGGATCAAGAAATGGGTGCCGAACCGATCACCGACGAGACGCTACTCGGCGTGGTCGTCTATCGGATTCCGCTTCGGGATGCGCTTGTCATGGCCGGGCTCGTTCTCGGTCCGGTGGCGGTTGTTTCGGAGCTACGGAATCCATCGCTGCCACGACCTATCTGAAAACGGAGCTATCACAGTCATACTTGCAGCAGTAATAGAACCGTTCGTACAGCCAGTTTTCGCCATATTCCGCAATTACTAAGTAACCACACAGACATATTGGGAATAGAGAATCACGACTCTCTTGGGGGTTCTGTTCCGGAAGAACCCTGCCCGCGGCAACGGGCAGAGTCGGGTTCTCTATGACGTGTCCAAGAACCCATGCAAGCCTACCGAGTAGCCGGTGTTAAGTCCACCGGCACGGACTGGTATAGTTATTCCGACGACAGCCGATTCACCACGGGGTGGTCGGCGTGAGCAAGACGATTTCTCGCGAGGACTTGCTCGAGGCGATCGACGAGCTGGCCGACGAGGTCGACGGCACGCCGACGCGGTCGCAGATGGATGCCGACGGCCGCTACGCGAGTAACCTGTACTACCAGCACTTCGAGAACTGGAACGACGCCCTTCGGGAAGCCGGCTACGAACCCAACCATACGGGCAACACTCAGTCGTCGATCACGAAAGCAGACCTTCTCGACGAACTCCAACGACTCGCTGCCGAACTCGAGCGGACGCCACGCCGCAAGGATATGAACAGCGATGCGGGCAACTACTCGTCACAACCCTACTACAACCACTTCGACGGCTGGAACGACGCCCTCGAGCAGGCCGGCCTCGGGACAAACCACGAGTACGTCTCTGATGAGGAGTTGATTCGAGAGTTACAGCGCGCTGCCGACGCGTTTGGGCGCTCGCCGACGTTCGAGGAGTTCGACGAATGGTCCGACCACGCCCCGTCCACGTACGCGAAACGGTTCGGCTCGTGGCTCGAGGCGCGCGAACAGGCCGGGCTCGAGGGTGACGAAACCCGCCACGGGGCGCGGTACGATCGGGACGAACTGCTCGAACACCTCCGCGACCTCGGCGATCGCCTCGGCCGGCCGCCGACGAAAAAGGAAATCGGCGAACTCGACGGGCCGTCGACACAGCCGTACTATCGCGTGTTTGGAACGGTTCGCAATGGACTCGAGGCCGCCGGCTTTGAGTTACACGAGAGCGACCGCGAGTGGCCCGACGACTACCCCGACGACTGGTTGGACCGCCGCGAGGAGGTTCGCGAGCGCGACGGCTACCAGTGTGTCGACTGCCGGATGGACAACGACGAACACAACGAGGTTTACGGCCAAGATCTACACGTCCACCACATTCCGGACGCTGGCGGTGATCCGGATGCACTCGAGAATCTGGTAACACTCTGTAACGCGTGCCACAAAAAATGGGATCGGACTAGTAACGATCCGAGGGGTCAGTAGTTAGTCGTCGTCAACGTCGAACGTCGCCACGGACGATGTTCCAGTAATATCATCTACTTCGGAGAGAGCGCCGCTATCGGTACCTTCTCCGAAGTATGCAACAGCACTGTATGTTTCACTGTCTGGGTCTGGCAGATCATATGTTGCCGATGAACCTGTTGAAGCGAGGTGATCTTGAATATCTCCATCGCTGTCAACAATCACGACTCCATCGGCATCGTTCAGTGAAGAAACGGTGACTGTCACCTCTCCTTCACCACTATCTTCATCGACGGTAACACCGGCCTGCGGGTCGGTGTCCATCCCACTACCAAGGTCGAGCACAAATGCTGCAATGACGGCGGCAAGGATGACAGTGATTGCCACCATCAATATGACACCTATGACAGGTGACACTGCACGGTTTTCGTCCGATCCGACTAATTTGTCGCGAATCTGTTTTCCATCGAACATGGTATCAGCGCACCACTTTCACGAAGGCCGGAAGGACTAACACCCCACGCGGGGTACTCTGACCCGCGCGGGATTGGGGGTCCACTCTGACCACCCGCCACCCTTCCCGCCGCCCGTGGATTTTGGTGCTGGTAACAACCAGTTGACTACGGGTACATATATTTACCCCATCCTTCAACCGATTCGAAGCAACGACTGTCAGAAAGGCTTTCAGAACTGAGAATTAGGCGGGCGTAGAACCCCTACAGCGGTGCCTTGAAGCCACGCCGTCTGGCGTTCTCAGAACTGACACCGAATCCCGATACCCTCTTGGCCCCACCACACCCACACCCGTGCATGGCCGCCACCCACGCCCTCGTGAGCGAACGCGCCCTCGCGCGCACCTACAACACG
>NZ_AOMA01000140.1 GCF_000337895.1 Halobiforma nitratireducens JCM 10879 | reverse complement strand
GGAGCGACGACCCGATACTCGTCGGCCAGGGCATCACGTTGTGGGGCCCACATTTTCCGCGTGAACATCGCTCCGTGGACGAACACGAGCGCGGGCGCGTCGGGTGGGCCCGCGACGTCGACGCCGCGCATACCGTCTCCGGTCGTCGACGACGGTGTGCGATCCATAGTGGGCCCTCTTCGCCCACGAGGTCCTTAGTGGTGAGGCCGGCGAGTTGTGGGCGAACGCACCGCCGGACGCGAAACACCTAACAGGGATCGGGTCGCTACGTAGGAGTATGACCGGTTCCGTCGCGGTTGAAGCCAGTGCCGACGGCCCGCGCGATGCCGTGTTCGTAGGGGCCTCGTAGCCCCGCATACCCACCCCGTTTCGACGGATGTATTGTTCCCGACCGAATTTCACCGAGCAACGGCCAGTATCAGCTATGGATCAACGACACCGATCACGACGATCGACGCTCGTGCCGACGCATCGACGCCCGCCCCGGGCGGTGAAATCATGAGTGCGGACGCCCCCGACGGCGACCACGCCGACCTCGAGGACCCCACCCTCGAGGGGTCCTACGATCCCGAAGCGGTCGAGGAGCGCTGGCAACGGCGCTGGGTCGACGAGGAGGTCTACGCCTACGAGAGCGAGCCCGAGAAAGACCTCAACACCGTCTACGCCATCGACACGCCGCCGCCGACGGTGTCGGGCAGCCTCCACATGGGCCACCTCTACGGCCACACGCTGCAGGATTTCGCCGCGCGCTTCCAGCGGATGCACGACGGCGACGTGCTCTTTCCGTTCGGCTACGACGACAACGGGATCGCCTCCGAGCGTCTGACCGAGAAGGAACTGGACATCCGCCACCAGGACTACGAACGGCGGGAGTTCCAGCAGCGTTGCCGGGACGTCTGCCAGGAGTACGAGGCCGAGTTCACCGAGAAGATGCAGGGGCTCGGCTGTTCGATCGACTGGGGGAACACCTACAAGACGATCGAACCCCGCGTCCAGCGCATCTCCCAGTTGTCGTTTATCGACCTCTACGAGCAGGGACGGGAGTACCGTCAGAAGGCCCCCGCCATCTGGTGTCCCGAGTGCGAGACGGCAATCTCGCAGGTCGAGATGGAGGATATGGACAAGGGCGCACACTTCAACGACATCGCGTTCGAACTCACCGGCGACGCCTCACGCGACGAGTTCGTCATCTCGACGACCCGTCCCGAACTGATCCCGGCCTGTGTCTCCGTGTTCGTCCACCCCGACGACGAGGAGAACCAGGACCTCGTCGGCGAAACCGCCCGCATTCCGATTTTCGGGCACGAAGTGCCGATCATCGCCGACGACCGCGTCGACATGGAGAAAGGCAGCGGCGTCGTGATGTGCTGTACCTTCGGCGACCAGAAGGACATCGAGTGGTACCAGGCCCACGACCTCCCACTGCGGGTCGCCATCGACGAGTCGGGGACGATGACCGACCTCGCCGGCGACTACGAGGGGATGTCTACCGACGAGGCCCGCGAGGCCATCGTCGATGATCTGGACGATGCGGGTCATCTGCGCGACCGCGAGTCGATCACCCACACCGTCCAGGTCCACGAACGCTGTGACACGCCCGTGGAGTTTCGGGTCTCCAAGCAGTGGTACGTCGAACTCCTCGATCACAAGGAGGAGTACCTCGAGGCCGGCCGGGAGATGGACTGGTACCCCGAGAAGATGTTCACTCGCTACAAACACTGGATCGAGGGCCTCGAGTGGGACTGGCTGATCTCGCGCCAGCGCGACTCGGGGATTCCGTTCCCGGTCTGGTACTGCGAGGACTGCGATCACGAGATTATCGCTCGCAAGCAGGACCTCCCCGTCGATCCCCTCTCCGACGAGCCACACGTCGACACCTGTCCCGAGTGTGGCGGCGACGAGTTCGTCGCCGAAGACGACGTCTTCGACACCTGGGCGACCTCCTCGCTGACCCCACTGATCAACGCCGGCTGGGACTGGGACGCCGACGCGGAGGAGTTCACCATGGACAAGCCGGAGCTGTACCCTTTCGACCTGCGTCCCCAGGGCCACGACATCATCTCGTTCTGGCTGTTCCACACCGTCGTCAAGTGTTACGAACACACCGGCGAGGTGCCGTTCGACGCGACGATGATCAACGGCCACGTCTTAGACGAGAACCGCGAGAAGATGTCCAAATCGCGGGGCAACGTCGTCGAGCCCGACGAGGTGCTTGCGGAGTACCCCGTCGACGCAGTCCGGTTCTGGGCGGCAAGCGCCGCCGTCGGCGACGACTTCCCCTACCAGGAGAAGG
>NZ_AOMA01000139.1 GCF_000337895.1 Halobiforma nitratireducens JCM 10879 | reverse complement strand
GCGGTTACCGCCGCGAACCAAACGAGCGGACGACCACGCGGCCCCCTGGTCTCGATCTCGGTCCCAGTTTCGTGTCTCGGCGAGGGAGCGACTCGAGTCCACACCGGATTCGGCGGCCCCGACAGCTTCGGCGGGGTCGAACGCCTCCCGAACGACGTTCAGTTCTCCCCGACAACAGCAAACCCGGCTGGAACGGACACGCGTAAGTGCGGTGGCTCCTAACGGCGCAATATGTCCGAACCGATCGACGGTGAGACCGATCTCGAGGAGCTGCGACGCGGGACCGACCTCGTCAAGCGAGGGTTCGCCCGGATGCAGAAAGGCGGCGTCATCATGGACGTCGTCAACCCCGAACAGGCCCGCATCGCCGAGGAGGCCGGTGCGGTGGCCGTGATGGCCCTCGAGGCAGTGCCGGCCGACATCCGCAAGCGCGGCGGCGTCGCGCGGATGGCCGACCCGGCGGACGTCGAGGAGATCGTCGATGCCGTCTCCATCCCCGTAATGGGCAAGGCCCGCATCGGCCACACGAAGGAGGCCCAGGTTCTCGAGGCCGTCGGCGTCGACATGATCGACGAGTCCGAAGTGCTGACCCCTGCCGACGATGCCTACCACATCGACAAGCGCGACTTCACCGCGCCGTTCGTCTGTGGTGCCCGCAACCTCGGCGAGGCACTGCGCCGGATCGACGAAGGCGCGGCGATGATCCGCACCAAAGGCGAAGCCGGGACCGGCGACGTCAACCAGGCTGTCCACCACCAGCGCAACATCAAGAGCGCCATCCGCAAGATCGAGGGCATGACCCACGAGGAACGTGAGGCCTACGCCCGAGAGATCGAAGCCCCCGCGGAGCTGGTCCACGAGACCGCCGAAATGGGACGCCTACCGGTCGTCAACTTCGCCGCCGGCGGCATCGCGACGCCGGCCGACGCTGCCCTGATGATGCACCACGAATGTGACGGGATCTTCGTCGGCAGCGGCATCTTCGGCGCGGAGAACCCGCCCGTGATGGGCGAAGCGATCGTCGAGGCCGTCAACAACTGGGACGACCCCGAGGCGCTGGCCGAGATCGCGAAGAACCTCGGCAAAGGGATGAAAGGCGACGCGAACGTCGACCTGCCCGAAGAGGAGCAGATGCAGGACCGGGGCGTCTAGGGCGGACGACGCAGGGCTGATTTTGGTTTTCGCTCGCGTCCAGCGAGTTCGAGCGAACGAAAAACAAAAACGCGGCGATTATACAGCGTCCCGCTTTCCCTGCCATCCGTCTAAAAGACGGTATGGCCGACCATCCACACGGCGGCGGCAGAGACGCCGAGCCGGAAGCAGGAACGGGACCACACGGCCCCGGACGGCGGTACGACCGCACCCCGCTCGTGGTCACCTGGGAACTCACGCAGGCCTGTGAACTTGCCTGCGACCACTGCCGGGCCGACGCGACGCCGGACCGTGACCCGAACGAACTCGACACCGAGGAAGGGATCGCGCTGTTCGAAGAGATCGCCGACTTCGGTGACCGAACCCCGATGGTCGTCCTCTCGGGGGGAGACCCCCTCGAGCGCCCCGACCTGTACGATCTCATCGCGGGCGCACGGGATGTCGGCATCACGCCGGCGGTCACGCCCGCGACTACCCCGAGCCTCGAGGACGAGACGCTCGAGCGACTGGCCGACGCTGGCGTAAGTCGAATCGCGGTGAGTCTCGACGGGGCCACCGCGGAGAGCCACGACGCTTTCCGCGGCGAGTCAGGAACCTTCGAGACGGCGATTCGGGCGGCAAAACGGGCACGCGAATTCGGGCTTTCGGTGCAGGTCAATACGACCGTCACGGCCGATACGGTCACCGAACTGCCCGCGATCGCCGACCTCGTGGAGGAGCTCGGCGCGGTGATGTGGGAGGTGTTCTTCCTCGTGCCCGTCGGCCGCGGCGTCGAACTGGCCCAGCTCGAGCCCGACCGTGCGGGCGCAGTCGCGGGCTGGCTTTACCGACAGAACGAGCAGCGGCCGTACCGAGTTATCACCGTCGAAGCCCCGTTCTACCGGCGGGTCGCGAACGAACTGCGCGGGGAAGACGCCGCCGTCGGGACGACGGGTGCCGGGAATGGGTTCGTCTTCGTCAGTGCGACGGGAGAGGTCTACCCGTCCGGCTTCATGCCGCTGTCGGCGGGGAACGTCCGCGAGGAGTCGCTGGTCTCGATCTACCGGGAGTCGGACCTGATGCGTCGGTTACGGGACCGACCGTCGTTTACCGGCCCCTGCAGCGAGTGTCCCGCCCTCGAGACCTGTGGGGGCTCCCGCTCGCGAGCCTACGCCGCGACCGGCGATCCCACCGCCAGCGATCCACTCTGCCCGTGGGTGGCAACGGATCACGGCTACGAACTCGAGCCCGCCGGCGGGCTCGAGGCTCTCGAACCG
>NZ_AOMA01000138.1 GCF_000337895.1 Halobiforma nitratireducens JCM 10879 | reverse complement strand
GGCCCGCCGCGAAGGCACCGAGCGCCAGGAAGACGACGGCGTAGATCAGCGTCGAGTCGAACAGCGCGAGCCACTGGCCTTCCCAGCCGCCGAGGTAGAACGCGATCATCTGGATCGCACCACCCAGTGCGGCCAGGCGGACGAACGCGCCGGCGATCAGCGCGACGCCGATCAACACTTGCGTGACCGGCACCACGACGTTGATAACCTCGAGGAGGGCGGCGTTGCCGGCCATGGCAGCGTAGAGACCGCTGACGGGGCTGACCGGATCGACGCCGTGGACCAGGAAGCCGCTGGCATCGAACGGCTCGCCGCTCACGAACGCGAACTTCCCCAGTCCCGCAAACAGCATCATTCCGCCCATCACGAACCGCAGAGCGACGACGAACCACGCCGACAGTNTCGAACGGCTCGCCGCTCACGAACGCGAACTTCCCCAGTCCCGCAAACAGCATCATTCCGCCCATCACGAACCGCAGAGCGACGACGAACCACGCCGACAGTGCGTGGGGGTGTCCTTCGAGCGTTATTCCTCCGAGCCGGCTTTCGAGTCTGTTTCGAGTGTTAGTGGACATGATCGGGTGACCTCTTGTATTTGAACAGAAGGGGCGAACACGATTGAGTGAACACCCTCCATATAACGGGACTGTGACAGTGGTTGTCAGCAGTCGTGTCTCACGAAATTTCGAGAGCGGGGACTCGTGGTGCATGCTACGAGCAGTACGAGTCGACGATTACATCGGTCCCGTCACCGGGTTCGATCAGTCTCGAGAGCCGTTCTTCCCGTCCTCGTACGGATACCGCGCCTGTTCGCCGCAGTCGCAGGTGATCACGACGTGTCCGTCCTGCAGACGCACCCGTGCGTTCCGCCCGGGCCGGAGGTACGCGTCGCAGGCATCGCAGGTGAACCGCCGGAACGTGCGGGGCAACGCGAGTCGGTTTCGCTCGGCGACTCGCCGCGCGAGTTGGACGTAATAACGCGCACGCTCTTGCTCGTCGGCGGCCGCCGCCGCTCGAGCTAGCTCGTGGAGTCGGTCGATCCTGTCTCTTATACACATCTCNGGGGCAACGCGAGTCGGTTTCGCTCGGCGACTCGCCGCGCGAGTTGGACGTAATAACGCGCACGCTCTTGCTCGTCGGCGGCCGCCGCCGCTCGAGCTAGCTCGTGGAGTCGGTCGATCCGTTCGGCGGCGACGCCTTCCGAGCCCATACGGGAGGATTTCGTCGGTTCACCTATTGATGTTGCGTTCACGAGCGACCGGCGAGGGTAGGCCGGTACTCGACGGTACGGTTTTCGAAACTCCGTCGCCATCGAACTCGAGTCCCACGCGCGTACGCCAGGCTTACCTCGGGTAACCGGACCTGACCGACTGTCATTTATGACCTCCGACAAATATCGCACACAATACTGTTATATATCAGAGGATAACAGACGTAACTGAACCGAATGAATTGGAACCCCGCGTCCGCCTCCCCCTCCGACGAGCCGGTCGCACGGCGATCCGTGCTCGCTGCCGCCGCTGCTCTCCCTCTCTCGGTTTCGACGAGCGGTTGCGTTACCCGCGTCCGGAGCGTCGTCGACGACGGCGGCGAACAACTCTCCCTGCGGCTCGGAACCGTACCGACTGACGACGACCGCGGCGCGATCCGGATCGCCCGCCATCTCGAGTCGAACCTCGAGGCTGCCGGGATCGACGTCGCGCTCGATGTCCGTCCGACCTCGGAGTTTCTGGAAGCGGCCCTCTTCGATCACGAATTCGACCTGTTCATCGATCGCTATCCCCTGACCGACGCCGGACGCGACCCCGATTTCCTCTACGAAGCCCTCCACTCACAGTTCGCCACGGCTGCCGGTCGTCAGAATCCGTTCGGGATCACCGATGTCGATCTGGATCGCGCGCTCGAAACCCAGCGCCGGACCGACGGCACGACGCGACGGGAAGCCGTCGCGTCGGTGCTCGAGTACGTCGCCGAGCGAAAGCCGTTCGAGCCGATCTGTCGGCCCACCGAGCACCGTCTCGCCCGTACGGATCGACTCGACGGCCCGGGCGACCGGTTTCTCGGTACCGGAACCGGAGCCGAATACCTCGGGCTCGAGCCAACAGCCGAAGTAGGCGGCGACAGCGGGAACACAACGGACGGTGAACGGGGAGACCTGGGAGACGAGCATCTGGAAGCGCTTCTCCTCGATTCGCGCCCGTCACGGAACCTCAACCCCCTCGCTGCGACGATGCGTAACCGGGACAGCATGGTCGGGCTCCTCTACGATTCGCTCGGTACTTTCGACCGCGAGCACGGAAAGATTCGCCCGTGGCTCGCGGCGTCCTGGGAGTGGCAACGAGAGGAGAACGAGGCTTCTGAGCCGCGGACGACGGCCAGGATATCGCTCCGAGACGACGCCAGCTTCCACGACGGCGAGCCCGTTACAGCGACCGACGTAGCCTTCACCTACCGCTTTTTGGCGGATACCGCCCTCGGGCGCGCGCCGGTGGACTCTCCAGCGCCGCGGTACGCAGGCCGGATCGCCGCGCTCGAGGACCCCGAAACCGACATCGAGGTCCACAGCGAGACCGACATAGCGATTACGGTGGCAGCAGCACCCGAAGCCGCCCGGCGGATCGCCACCGTTCCGATCCTTCCGGCCCACGTCTGGGCCGAGCGTCTCGAGGGGTACGGGCTCGACATCGACATCGGCATCGGCATCGGCATCGACACGGACGTGGATGCCGACTCGGACCCATCTGGGACCCGAGAGGGAGACGCCACCGAAGCCGAGGACGCGAACGGCGCTGCAAACGAGGCCGACGAGGACCCCGACGTAATCTCCGCTCGGCAGGGTCGGTGGGGTCCGGTTACCGCCGACATCGATCCAGTTGGGAGCGGACCGTACCGTCTCGTGGACCGCGCCGAGCGCGACCACGTCACGCTCGAGCGCCACGATGGCCATTTCTCGCTCGCGTCGGCGACGGGGCCGGAGTCCGACCCCGAATCGGAACCGAGGAGAGGGGACAGCAACCTCCCGGTTCCCGCGTTCGCGGAACTACGATTCGACATCGACCCGAACAGTCCGTCCTCGATCGAACGGGTCGCCGACGGCGACGCCGACCTGACCGCCTCGATGCTCGAGCCCGCAGCTCTCGAGCGGATGCCCGACGACGCCGTACGGTTCGGTCCGGACACGGACCAGGCGACCGGGCCGAACGACGACACACCGGCGCTTGGCCACCTCGAAGTCCCCTCTCCGTCGTTTTACTATCTCGGGTTCAACACTCGCGAAGGGCCGGTCGGAAACGTTCACTTCCGCAACGCCGTCGCGCAGTTGCTGGACAAGGCGTGGATCGTCGAAACGATCTTCCGGAACGAAGCCGAGCCGATCGCGACCCCGGTAGTCGACGACTGGATTCCAGACGGGTCCGGACTCGCCTGGGACGGCACGGACCCCATCTCGCCGTATCCCGGCGACGCTGGCGGGAACGGCCGACTCGAGAGCCCGGACGCTCGAGCGCCGTTCGAGGAACGCGGGTTCCAGTACGACGACGCGGGACGACTACTGGGGAGATACTGATCGAACGCGAGCGCGCTATTTCCGGCTATGTTTACTGAAATACTGGGTCGCGTCGCCGTCGTGATCGTCTTTTTGCTTCCGATCTCGGTAGTGGCCCTCGTCGGACGGGATCGTCTGTCGGCTCTCCGCCGCGAGTGGCGGGACCGCCTTCGGGTCAGTTGGCCGATCGTGACCGTCCTGATCGCCGTTCTCCTGCTCAACCGCGTCATGCGGTGGTCGGCACGGCGAATTACCGACCGGGTCGGAATTCATATGACGGAGACGTTCTACGGACTCGAAGGAGAGTTCATCCTCGTCTTTCAGTCGCTCGAGGCCCCAGCAGTGACGACGTACTTCACGCTGATCTACGTGTACGGCTATACGTTCATGCTGTTGTTCCCGGTCGTCGCCTACTTCGCGCTGTCCGATACGCGTCCGTTCCGACGACTCCTGGCCGCGTACGCGCTGAACTACGCGATCGGGCTCGTCTTCTACCTGGTCGTGATCGCGCTCGGGCCGCGTAACGTGATGCCCGACGTGCTCGGGCAGACGATGCTGTACGATACCAGTCCGGAGTACCAGCACCTCACTCGAGAGGTCAACCGGGCCACGAACGTCTTCCCGTCGCTGCACACCTCGCTGTCCGCGACCGTCGCCGTCTTCGCCTACTGGACCCGAGACGAGTACCCACGGTGGGCCCCGGTCGCGGTAGTCCTCGCGCTTTCGGTCTGGATCTCGACGATGTACCTCGGCTTACACTGGGCGATCGATGTCCTCGCTGGGCTCGTCCTCGCGGGTGTCTGTGTCGGACTTTCGCAACTGCTCGTCGGCCGGTGGTCGGTGACCGACGCGCTCGAGCGACTGGACCGTTGAGCCTCGGGCCGTTGCCGGACCAGCGGTTGCGTAACAGCGCAATACTGTTATACCCCCACTGTCGAAGAGTGACAAACGCTACAGTGATGTCGGGGTCCCCCTCCAGCGAGTCCGCCGGGCCGTCCAGTTGCGCACCCGGCGGCGGAACGACTCGTCGCGCGATGCTTACTACGGCCGGCCTGGGCGTGACAATCGGGACGGCAGGCTGCGTTCGCGAGGTTCGAAACGCCGTCAACCGCGACGGACGCGACCGACTCTCGCTGACGATCACTACCCTACCCGCCGACGGCGACCGCGAGAGCATCCAGCTCGCTCGCACCGTCCGAGACACACTCGAGGCGGTCGGGATCGATGCTTCGCTCGCGATACTCTCCCACGAGGAGTTCCTACGGGCGATTCTGACAAACCACGAGTTCGACGCCTACGTCGGCCGATATCCGGGCGGCTCCGATCCGGCGTACCTGTACGAGACGCTCCACTCCCAGTACGCCGACGAGAGCGGCTGGCAGAACCCGTTCGGAGTCACCTCCCTGGCGCTGGACGACGTCCTCGAGCGACAGCGCCGGGCCGACGGGCAGCAGCGACGGGAGGCCGTCGAGGAGACCGTCGAGACGTTCGCCGCCGAACAGCCGTTCGTCCCGATCTGTGCCCCGGACGAGTACCGTCTCGTCAGGACCGACCGATTCGACGGCTGGGGGGAGCGACATCCGGGGACGGCGCAGGGCTACCTCGGACTCGAGATGGTCGGGGAGTCGTCCGACGAGGAGGGGGACGGAGACGGAGACGGAGATAGAGATAGAGACGGGGACGAGGACAAAGTGGCCCGACTTCGAGCCGCTCACACCGACCCGCGCCCGTCACAGAACCTCAACCCGCTGTCGGCCGAATACCGTCACCGCGGGCTGGTCACCGGACTGCTGTACGATTCGTTCGCAGTCGATCCGGACGTGATCGGCCCGCTCGAGGACGGCGGGAACGACGGCGCGAATACGAGGCAAGCCAACGACGGGAACGGCGGGGACGACGAGGCGGACGAACTCACCACCGGGATCGACCTCCACCCCTGGCTCGCCGAAAGCTGGGAGTGGGAACGAAACGACGACGCTCTCGTGCTCTCCGTTCGGCTCCGTGACGACGTTCGATTCCACGACGGCGAACCTCTGACGGCCGACGATGTCGAATTCACGTACCGGTTTCTCGCCGACACGACGCTCGGGGCGGACGGAATTCCAGCTCCGTCGCCGCGCCACCGCGGGGCGATCGCCGGACTCGAGGCCGTCGAGGGAAGCGAGGACGGCCATCGTGTCGAACTTCGATTCGACGCGGGCAGTGGAACGGCCGCTGCCGCACGGGCACTGACCGTTCCGATCCTCCCCAAACACGTCTGGCGCGACCGCTCGACGCCCGCGGACGTGACCGGCGTCCGGATCGCGGAGGGAACGACCGACGCCCTCGTCGTGGACAACGTTCCGGCGGTCGGGAGCGGTCCGTTCGCGTTCGCCGACCGGACCGATCGGGAGCACGTCACCCTCGAGCGCTCCGACGACCACTTCTCGGTCCGGCCGGGCCTCGATCTCCCGGAACCGACGGTCTCGGAAGTCCAGATCGCGATCGATCCCCGCAGCACGTCCGCAATCGAACTCGTGGCCGGCGACGACGCCGACGTGACCACGACGACCCTCGAGAGCTACGTCATCGACGACGTCCTCGAGATCGCCGACGGAAACGACGACCTCGAGGTACTCGAGTCGCCGCCACGGACGTTCTACCACCTCGGATTCAACGCGCGCACGGCACCGTTCACCAACCCGCGGTTTCGCCGAACGGTCGCTCGGCTGATCGACAAAGCGTGGATCGTCGAGGACATCTTCGACGGGTACGCGACTCCGGTATCGTCGCCGGTCGCCTCGGAGTGGGTGCCAG
The DNA here is from genome assembly GCF_000337895.1 of Halobiforma nitratireducens JCM 10879. Lineage (GTDB taxonomy): Archaea > Halobacteriota > Halobacteria > Halobacteriales > Natrialbaceae > Natronobacterium > Natronobacterium nitratireducens. The sequence goes on along the minus strand of NZ_AOMA01000138.1, from coordinate 18,387 downwards.
ACGAACTGGCCTGGGACGACGACGATCCCGCGACGCCGTTTCTCGGCACCGACGGTACCGGCGACATCGACATCGACGCAGCCCGATCGGCCTTCGAAGCTGCCGGGTTCGACTACGACGCGAACGGGCGACTCCGCACCCGGGAGGGGAACTGATGCTCGTTCGAGTCCTCGTTCAGTTGACCGTCGTCGTCGCGCTCTCGTTGCTCGTCTCGACTGCCGTCTTCGTCGGTCGATACCGACTCCGGGACACGCGCCTCGAGTGGCGGGACCGAGTGCGGGCGGCAGCGCCGATCACGGTCGTTCTCGCGGTCGTCTTGCTCTTCAACAGCGTCGCCAGACAGACCGTTCCGGAGCTGTCGTGGATGATCGGCTATCGGTGGACCGAGACCCCGATCTACGACCTCGAGGGCGAATTCATCCTCTGGTTGCAGGCCCAGGCGACGCCGGAACTGACGGCGTACTTCTCGTTTATCTACATCTACGGCTACGTGTTCCTGCTCGTCTTCCCGCTCGTCGCCTACTTCGCGCTCTCGAACACCCGCCCGTTGCGGGAACTGCTGACGGCGTACACGTTGAACTACGCGCTTGGATTGCTCTGTTACGTCTTCGTGATCGCCTACGGGCCGCGAAACGTGATGCCGGAACTCGTCGATGCGCTGCTGTACGACACGTATCCACAGTACCAGCACCTCACCCGGCAGGTCAACCGGAACACGAACGTCTTCCCGTCGCTACATACCTCGCTTGCCGCGACCGTCGGCTTCCTCGCCTATCGGACCCGTCGAGTCTACCCGAAGTGGGCCGTCGTCGCCGGTTTCCTCTCGCTCTCGGTCGCGATCTCGACCATGTACCTTGGTATCCACTGGGTGATCGACGTCCTCGCGGGGATCGGACTGGCCTTCGTCAGCGTCTTCCTGGCCGGCCACCTCGTCGGTCAGTGGTCGGTGTGGGACTGGCTCGAGAACCGAGTCTCGTTCCGGTAGTAAGTCGTATTCGGCGTCCGGCTCTCGGTCGTGCAGTTCTCCGAGGATGGGTCGGAATCCGGGAGGGGCGCGAACGAAATGGAGACTACGGCGACGGACCTGACCGGCCCGTGGAGCTCGATCGGCCCCACTCGAGTCGTGCAGACGAGGGGCACTACCCGCTCGAACGGAGCCGGAACTACTGGTCAGTATCGAGAGAAAAGGCCGTCGTAACTCAGTCGTCCTCGAGGGCGTCCGCGATCCGCTTGAGCGCACGGGTCTGATCGCGCATCTCGTCTCGGAGCTGTCGCACTTCGCGGACGAGTTCTTCGTTGCTTTCGTCCTGACCGCCACGGCCGCCCGGTCCGCCGGGGCCACCGGGACCGCCGCCCATCATGCCGCCCATCATCTGGGCGAACGGGTTGCCACCGCCCATCCCGCCGGGGCCGCCACCGCCGCCGCCGAACGGACTCTCGGGAGCCTCGCCCTCCTCGCCTTCTTCGGCGCGTTTTTCACGAATCTCCTCGACGCGCTCGCGGAAGGACTTTTCCTCACTGTCGCTGTCGCTGGCGTCTCCGTCTCCGTTCTCGCCGGATCCGGCTTCGTGTTCGTCCGTCATACCCTCGCGTTCTTGACCGCCGGGGAAAAGGATTGCCATGTCTCGAGTCGCCAACGTGCAGGGTCGCTCCAGGAGAGCCGTCCGAGGACGGAACCGTCATCGTGGCCGTGCGCCCAAACGAAAACTGCTCTCTATAGTACCAACTGCAACGATGTGCACACTGATCGCCGATCCGTCTGCCGAGCAGGTGCGCACTGACTTGCAGTGGCTACTGTAGACGCTCCGAGACGCCATTCTACGGCCATCGAGCCACCATCCGGCCCCTGCGAGAGACAAAGCTTGGCTTTATCAGTCAGGAGAGCTTCGGTCGAGGTATGCAAGGAAACCTGCCGCCGGAAGCACAGGAGAAAATCGAACAGCTTCAGGACCTTCAGGAGACCGCCCAGGAGGTCGCCGTCCAGAAACAGGAGACCGAATCCAACCTCACTGAGGCCCAGAACGCCCTGACCGAACTCGAGAACATCGAGGACGAGACCACGATGTACCGTCAGGTCGGCGAACTGCTCGTCGAAACCGACTACGACGAGGCCGAAGAGGACCTCGAAGACAAGGTCGACTCCCTCGAGCTCCGCCTCGAGACTCTCGAGAAACAGGAAGACCGCGTTCAGGAGCAGTTCGAGGACCTCCAGGACGAACTCGAGGACCTGCTGGGCGGTGCTGGCGGCATGGGCGGCCCCGCGGGTCCGGGCGGACCGGGCGCGGGCGGCGCGTAAGTCGACGACTCCCTTCGTAGCACTACAATGCCATCAGATACGGAATCGGACGCCGAGACAGCCCCCGAAGAGCCGTCCGACGAGACCGTCGTCCAGACGGCATCCGACGCCGCGGAAGGGCTGATCTTCTCCCGATACAAACAGTCCGAGGTCCGGGATTACGACGTGACGATCACCTTCGAGGACGGCGTCCTCGAGGTCGACGTCTATCTCAACGCCCCCGACGAGGAGGGTGGGCCGGACCCGGATCAGGTTGCGGACGACGCCGCGCTGGCCGCGCGGCAGGCGGTCGACGAACTGTTCGGCGAGTGACGGACTGTTCATCGGCCATCGGCCATTGGTCGTCGGCCGTCGGCCGTCGGTCGTTGACCGGCCGCGCTTTTCCGCTATCCACGTCGTCAACTGCTGGACCGTATCCGACAACCGTTCTCGGACACAACAATTTAGTACCGGGTCGATGAATCGTTTCGCGAGGACGATGGAGACCTCTTCTCACTAAGTCGGGAGCCGTTTGCTCTGTCCGTCTTCGGGCACAGTCGCGGAGACGCCCGACTCACTCGAGAGACCCGGCCCACCAGTCGCCGCTGACAGTCGGTGTGCGAACCGTTTCAGCTCGTACTACAGCCACGTCGCTACGGGGCCGGGACGCGTATCGACGATCGACAGCCATGCAAGCACCGAATACACAGCCATGTCACGACTACGGAACGGAACCGAACGGAGACGAACGGTCGTCGCGACGCGAGCGTCGACCAGCCCCGACGCCACCGATCCCGCAGATACGGACGAGATCAGTGCGCTCGTCCGCGCGGCGGGCGACGAGGTCGTCGGCGAAGTAACCCAGTCCGGCCCGGCCGATTCGGGCAGCTACCTCGGCAGCGGAAAAGTCGCCGAACTCACCGATCTCGTCGCCGATGTCGAGGCCCGCCGTCTCGTCGTCGACGATCACCTTACGCCGAGTCAACACCGCACGCTCGAGTCAGCAATGCCCGACGGGACGGCAGTGCTGGACCGCTACCGACTCGTGCTCGATATCTTCGAGGCAGGCGCGGGATCGCGACGGGCAAAGCTACAAGTCGAACTCGCGCGCCTGCGGTACGACCTCCCGCGGGTGATCGAGTCCGCCGACGAGGGGCTGCTCAACCAGATGACCGAGAAAGGCTCCCGAGTGTACGACCTGCGGGACCGGATTGATCGACTCGAGCGGACACTCGACGAGCTGCCCGATCCCGCCGAGCAGTACCGAGAGCGCCGCCGCGAGGAAGGGTTCGATCTCGTCACGATCGCCGGCTACACGAACGCCGGGAAGTCGACGCTGTTGCACCACCTCGCGGACGATCTCTCGCTTTCCGACGCGGACTCGAATGGGGAAACGGGCGACGCCAGCACGGAAAAAGATGCCACCGCCGCAGTCGGAAATCGCCTCTTCGAGACGCTCGAGACGACGACTCGCCGGACGACCATCGCGGATCGACCCGTCCTGGCGACGGATACCGTCGGATTGGTCGACGACCTTCCCCACGACATCGTCGAATCGTTCAGTGCGACGCTGTCGGAGGCTGGCGCGGCAGATGTCGTCGTGCTCGTGACCGACGCGAGCGATTCCGAGACGTGTTTTTGCGAGCGCCTCGCGGTCTCGCTCGAGACGCTGGCCACACAGGGAGTCGAGGACGACCGGATCGTCCCCGCGTTGAACAAGGTGGACCGACTCTCGCCCGACGAGCGCAGCCGTCGTCGACGACTCGCTGCGGAGCGGTTGCCGGACGATGCGGCCTCCCCGATCCCGATCAGCGTCCTCGAGGGTCGGAACCTCGACGCGCTTCGGGAGACCGTCGCCGATCGACTGCCCGCCGAACGGGCGACGCTCCGGCTTCCGAACTGCGACGAGACGATGTCGCTCGTCTCGCGAGCGTACGACCGGACCGACGTGGAGTCGGTCGAGTACGACGGCGACGCGGTGACCGTCGTCTGTCGGGGACGACCATCGGTCCTCGAGCAGTTACGAGCCACAGCTTCGAGAATCGGTGTCGACTGACTCCTGAACGATTCGTCTCGCGCAATATACGAGTCGGTACGATGGTGTCGCGAAGAGAAGAGGGACGGACGGAGCAAACCGGTCTCCGTTCAGGCGGACTCGCAGATCTCGAGGAAGTTCTCGAAGATTTCGTCGCCTTCCTCGGTGTGGGCGACTTCGGGGTGCCACTGGACGCCGTAGAGGTCACGATCGGTGTCGCTCATCGCTTCGACGTCGCAGACGTCGCTTTTGGCGGTTAGTTCGAACCCCTCCGGGAGCTCTTTGACCTCGTCCGCGTGGCTCGCCCAGACGCGGGTTTCGGGGTGGAGCGAGCCGGTCAGGGGATCGTCCTCGTCGACGACGTCGACGGTGACGTCGGCGTAGCCGCCGTACTCGCCGCCACCGACGCGACCGTCCAGTTCCTCGGCGATCAGTTGCATTCCGAGACAGATGCCGAGGACGGGGATGTCGGCGGTGAGATAGTCTGCCGACTTCCCGATCCGGTCCATGTCGGGTCCACCGGAGAGAACGACGCCGTCGGCGTCGACGTCTTCGGGCGGCGTCTCGTTGTCGATCAGTTCCGTGTCGACGCCGAGGTCGCGAAGCGCTCGCTGCTCTAAGTGCGTGAACTGCCCGTGGTTGTCCACCACGACGATTCTCGTCATTGCAGGGCTATAGCCAGTCACCCGGTAAAAACGACCCGGAACAGTATCGACGCGATACCGAGCCGAGTACCGGCTGACCGACGGTCGTCGCGGACGACGTTACTGCCCGTAGGACTCGAACTGCTCGAGTACCGTCTCGAGTTGTGCATCCGACAGCGTCTGTGGCTCCAGCCCCGCGGATCGGCTCTCGAGGTAAAGCCGCGCGAGGCTTTCGACGTGATGGGTGTTCTCGAGCGCGGTCGGGAGGTCGGGCGCGGTGACGACGAGGCCGTGGTTCTCGATGAGTGCGGCGGTCGAGTCGGCCTCGTCCATCGCGGCGACGATGTTCGCCGCGAGGTCGTCGGTGCCGTAGGGTGCATACTCCGCGACCGGGACGCCTTTGCCGACCGCGACGATCATGTAGTGAATCGGTGGTAGCGGTTCGTTCGCGACGGCAAGCGCGGTGGCCCACGGCGAGTGGGTGTGGACGATCGCACCCACGTCCTCGCGGCGATAGATCGCCGTGTGCATCGGCACTTCACTGCTCGGTGTCATCTCGCCGGCGAGTTGCTCACCCTCGGCGTCGATGCCGACAACCGGCACGTCCTCGGGATCGAACGCGTCGTAGGGGACGCCAGTTGGGGTGATCGCGAAGGCGTCGCCCGGGTCATTGTCACTGTCACTGTCACTGTTACTGTTACTGTCATTGCCGTCGTCACCCTCACGCTTGCCACGAACGCTCAGGTTCCCCGTCCGCCCCGGGGTAAGATCGGCCAGCTCGGCCGCGTGATCGACGACGGCCCGCCGTTCCGTCTCGAGGAGTTCCGGTTCGGTCATACCAGATCGATTACCGTCTCGAGGCTATCTATCCTGTGGTCGGGCTCCCGTCGACCCTCGAGTGACGCCGGATCGTCGACATCCCCGTTGAACAGCACGGTCTCGATCCCGACCGCGTTCGCGCCGACGATATCCGAGGAGACGGAGTTGCCGACCATCACGACCTCCGAGGCGCGGCGATCGAGTCGGGCCAGCGGGAGAGTGAACATCACCGAGTCGGGCTTCTCTCGGCCGACCTCCTCGGAAGTCAACAGCAGATCGACGTGATCGCCGATGCCGAGCCGTTCGAGTTTCCGGAGCTGTATCCGGGTCGTGAGGTTCGTTACGATGGCGACGTCGATACCACGGTCCCGAAGCGTCTCGAGCGTCCCACGGGTACCGGGAAACGGCTCCATCGCCTCGAGGAACCCCTCCCAGTACGCATCTCCGAGCGCGAGCGCATCGGCCGGCTGCGGGCTTCCCGTGTGGTCCTCGAGGGCGTGCTTGAAATACAGCAGGCGCTCGTGAGAGGCCGCGGTCCCCGAGAGGTGACGCTTGACCTCCTCGCGTCCGGTCTGGTAGAACGCCTCGAATTCGTCGGCAGCGAACTCGTAACCTCGCTCTTGAGTTGCTTCTCTGGCGGCTTCCTTTCCCGCTCGGTTACACGACGGGTACGGGTAGAGCGTGTCGTCGAGATCGAACAGGACGGCGCTGGTCATAGTAGGGCGTCGACCGGAACGGAAAAACGAGTATCGGTCCCGGGACCCTGGCCCCGGCGTTCGTTCCCGTCCGGACCACGGGATCGGAAACTCGTGGTGAACGGTTCCCGGTTCCGGTACGTTTATGCGTCAGTCGCCGGAGAATACGCGTATGACAGTCGATCTCAGCGAGTTCAACCACCCGTCCTGGATCACCGCAGGCGGGATGCTCATCGGTTACGTCCTGATCCTCGTCGTACTGACGGTGGCGCTGTTTGTTCTCCCGTGGCTCGTCTTTACCGCACTGTAGCTGAACGGCCGGGAAGACGGCGTTGCACGGGCAGTATTCGAGGCGTTTCTCTTTCCGAGTGAGTTCCAGCGCCGAACTCCGATACCCCACTGGACCCCGTCTCGCCGGTCGCTCGGCGCGACGAACATCTGGGCGCTGGGACGAGAGAACCGGTCCGAAAGAGCGAGACAAAGACGAAGAAGTCGACCTCCCGTATAGACGGACGGATCAGGCAAACGTCTTGGAGACGGACTCGGCGTCGTCGGAGTCGGCCTGCACTTTGTCCCAGGCGTTGTAGAAGTCCTCCGTCCGAATCTCCGTGCGGTCGTCGCGAATGGCGAACATGCCGGCTTCGGTACAGACGGCCTTGATGTCCGCACCGGAGGCGTCCTCGACTTCCTCGGCCAGATCGGCGAAGTCGACCTCGTCGCTGACGTTCATGCCGCGGGTATGAATCTCGAAGATGAGTTCGCGACCCTCCTTGCTCGGCTTGGGTACTTCGATGAGGCGATCGAAGCGCCCGGGACGGAGAATCGCGCGGTCGAGCATGTCAAAGCGGTTCGTCGCCGCGATGATACGGATCTCGCCACGCTCCTCGAAGCCGTCCATTTCCGAGAGCAACTGCATCATCGTCCGCTGGACCTCGGCGTCGCCGGAGGTCTTCGACTCGGTCCGCTTGGCGGCGATGGCGTCGATCTCGTCGATGAAGATCACGGCAGGTTCGTGCTCGCGGGCGACCTTGAACAGGTCTCGGACGAGTTTTGCACCCTCGCCGATGAACTTGTGGACCAGTTCCGAGCCGGCCATCTTGATGAAGGTCGCGTCGGTCTGGTTGGCGACGGCCTTCGCGAGCATCGTCTTCCCGGTCCCCGGCGGGCCGTACAGGAGCACGCCGCTTGGCGGGTCGATCCCGACGTCGTCGAACATGTCGGGGTTCTCCAGGGGCATCTCGACGGTCTCGCGGACCTCCTGCATCTGTTCCTCGAGACCGCCGATGTCCTCGTAGCTGACGTCGGGGCTCTCGGTGACCTCCATCACGCGTGCGCGGACATCGGTCTCGCTCGAGAGGCTCTTGACGATCGACAGCGAGTTGTTGACCGCCACCCGATCGTCGGGCTCGAGCTCCTCGCGCATCTCCTCGGTGACCTCGGTCAGGGCCTCCTGGTTGTTCCCGTGCTGTTTGATGATGACGCCCTCGCCCGTGATCTCCTGGATGGTGGCGACGAACAGCGGGGACTGCTTGAGTTTCTTGTTCTCGTGGGTCAGCCGCTCGAGTTTCTGCTGGTACTTGTTGTTCTCGGCGTTCGCGTCGAGGAGCTTGTCACGCATCTCCTCGTTTTGGGCCTCGAGGACCTCCAGCCGTTCCTCGAGGGCCTGTATCTTTTCCTGTTGGGACGCCTCGTCCTCGTCGTACGGGAGGTCGACGTCGTCCACAGTGTCGGTCATCATCGTTGCTTTGGGGGTTGGCTCATAAGAGACTTCGGGTCAGCCAGCCTCCGCACGAAATAACCGAGAGGCATTAGATGAAAGAGAAAATATTATCACTCTGTATTCGATATGGATACGTGATGAGTGCATCAGAGTCCGTTCGACACGGAACCGACGACGCGGACGATCGCGGAACGTGGGAGGACGTACGCGATCTCCCACCAAGCGCCAAGCTGGTCGCGAAAGTGCTCGAGTACAACGACACGATGACCCAACAGCAGATCGCCGAGGAGACGCTTCTGCCCGCGCGGACGGTCCGGTACGCCCTGAACCGGCTCGACGAGGAGAACGTCGTCGACTCTCGGTTTTCGTTCTCCGACGCTCGCAAGCGCCTCTACACTCTCGATATCGACTGTTAACTCTCCTGCGCGAGCCGTCGTTTCGTTTTACTTTCAGTCCGGTCGGGGAACTCCTTTACGGAACGACCCCGAACGGCCCGTAGACAGAGATGACGCGGGTGATACACACGGGCGACACCCACATCGGGTACCAACAGTACAACGCGCCCGAGCGACGACGGGACTTCCTCGAGGCCTTCGAGGCCGTGATCGAGGACGCGATCGCGGACGACGTCGACGCGGTGATCCACGCCGGCGACCTCTTTCATGACCGCCGGCCGACCCTGGTCGACCTCCAGGGGACCGTCGACGTGCTCCGTCGGCTCGCGGACGCCGACATCGAGTTCCTGGCCGTCGTCGGCAACCACGAAGGCAAACGCGACGCCCAGTGGCTCGACCTGTTTGCTGATCTGGGACTGGCAACGCGGCTGGGAACCGAGCCCGAACTCGTCGGCGATGTCGCCGTCTACGGGCTGGATTTCGTCCCGCGGTCGCGTCGCGAGGACCTCGAGTACCACTTCGCTGCCCCGCCGGCGGCCGCCGAGTACGTGACCCTCGTGAGTCACGGGCTGTTCGAACCGTTCGCCCACGCCGACTGGGACACCGAGCGGCTGCTCGCGGAGTCGACCGTGGAGTTCGACGCCGTCCTGCTCGGTGACAACCACCACCCCGACACCGCCGAACTGAACGACACCTGGGTAACCTACTGTGGCTCGACTGAACGCGCCAGCGCGAGCGAGCGCGAGGACCGGGGCTACAACCTCGTCACGTTCGATGTCGACGAAGACGACCGCGGGGTCGGCATCAGCCGCCGCGGACTCCCGACCCGCGAGTTCGTCTTCGTCGACATCGAACTCGAGGCAGGCGAGGGGATCGACCGCGTCCAAGAACGGGTCCGCCAGCACGACCTCACGGATGCGGTCGTCATCGTCACGATCGAGGGCGAAGGAACGCCCATCACGCCCGCCGCGATCGAGGAGCTGGCGATCGACCGCGGGGCGCTCGTCGCACGGGTCAACGACCGCCGCGAGCTCCCGGACGAAGACGAAGAGGTTTCGGTGAGCTTCGCGGACCCCGACGAGGCCGTCCGCGAACGGATTCGCGATCTGGGGCTGAGCGACGCGGCCCTCGAGATCGACGAGACGGTCCGGGACGGCGATCTCCCTGATTCGAACGTTCGGGAGTCGGTCGAGCGCCGAGTCCGCGAACTCCTCGAGGACGACGAGTCGGCGTTCTCTCCCGCCCCGGAGCGTGAACCCGACGACGAGGACGTGACGACGGTCGCCGACGAGTTATCGACGGAATCCGCGGAGCCATCGGAAGACGGCGACAAGGAGGTTGTCGACTCCGAGCCCGCGGCCGGGTCGGACGGCGGGCAGAGCGACGACCAGGAAGCGTCGACGGACGACTCGGATGGCGAACCCGTCTCGCTGGGTGATTTCGAATGAGGGTCGATCGAATCCGGCTGCGGAACTTCAAGTGCTACGGCGACGCCGACCTCTCGCTCGACCGCGGCGTCACCGTCGTCCACGGTGTCAACGGCAGCGGCAAGTCGACGTTGCTCGAGGCCGTCTTCTTCGCGCTGTACGGGTCGAAAGCACTCGACGACCGCACGTTAGACGACGTGATCACCACCGGCGAGGAGGAGGCCGAAGTCGAACTGTGGTTTACCCACGACGGCCGGGACTATCACGTCGAACGCCGACTGAAGCTCCGTGGCGACCGTGCGACGACGACCAATTGCGTCCTCGAGACGCCGTCTGCGACGGTCGAGGGGGCCCGCGACGTCCGCCACGAGGTGACCGAGCTCCTGCGGATGGACGCCGAGGCGTTCGTCAACTGCGCGTACGTCCGCCAAGGCGAAGTCAACAAGCTCATCCACGCCTCGCCGAGTGACCGCCAGGACATGATCGACGACCTGTTGCAACTGGGTGCACTCGAGGAGTACCGGGAGCGAGCGAGCGACGCCAGACTCGGCGTCAAGTCGGTGTTGGACGCCCAGCGCGAGGTACTCGAGGACGTACGCACGCAGGTCGAGCGGAAGGAGGAATCGAACCTCCACGAACGGCTGAACGATCTCGAGTCCCGACGTGCCGAGCTCTCCGATCGGATCGGTCACTTCGAGGACCAGCGGGAAGAGGCTCGAAACACCCTGGAGACGGCCGAGGACGTGCTCGAGCGTCACCAGGAGACGCGCGAAGAGATCGACACGCTCGAGGAGGAACTCGAGGAGCTACGAACGAAGATTTCCGAGACCGAACGGGAACGTGAAGACGCCGGGGAAGCGATCCGCCAACTCGAGGCCGAACGCGAGGAACTCGCCGAGGAGCGCCAGCAGTTGCTGACCGACATCGGGGCCAGTGACGATTCCGATATCGACCTGGACCTAGACTCGACCCTCGACACCGGTATCGACGCCGACGAGATCGAAACGGCGATCGACTCCCTCGAGAACCGGGACGACGACCTCCGTGACGCACTCGAAGACGTTCGCGTCGCGATCGAACGAAAGAGCGACGAACTCGAGCGGCTCCGCGAGGAGGCAGACGACCTCGAGAGCGAGGCCGAGACAAAACGCGAGGAGGCCGACGACCTCGAAGAGACGGTGGCCGAAGACGAAGCGGCGATCGAGGACCGCGAGGAAAAGCTCGACGAACTCGAGGCCGAGATCGAGAGCGCCCGCGAGGCGTTCGACGACGCCACGATCGCGTTCGGCGAGGCCGACTCACACCTCGAGGACCTCGAGCGCGAGCGCGAGGAGTTGACCGACGAGATCGGTGACCTCACCGCCGACATCAGAACGGTCGAGAACGCCATCGACGAAGGCGAGCGGCTGCTCGAGGAAGGCAAGTGTCCCGAGTGTGGTCAGCCGGTCGAAGACTCCCCTCACGTCGACGTCCTCGACGAGAAACGCGAGGAACGCGACGATCTCGAGGCCCGTCTCGAGGAGATCGAGGCCGAACGCGACGATCTCGACGAGCGTATCGACGAGGCCGAGCAGCTTCGCGAAACCGAGCGACGGGTCGACCGCCTCGAAAACAACCGCGACAACGTCGAGCAACTGCTGGCCCAGAAACGCGAGACGATCGCCGACCGCCGCGGCCAGCGTGACACACTGCGTGAGGACGCCGACGATCTCGAGACCGAAGCCGAATCGAAACGCGAGGCTGCCGACGACCTCGAAGACGAGATCGACGAGAAACGATCGAAGCTGGGAGCGATCAATACGAAGCGAAGCGCGATCAAGGACGTCCTCGAGTCGCTGGGGCGGGTCGTCGATATCGACGACGAACGCGAGGAACTCGCCGGCGAAATCGAGACCCGCCGCGAGCGCCGCGCGGATTGGCGGGAGATGAACGAGGAACGGCGTGAAACGCTCTCGGACAAGCGCGAGCGCAAACGCGATCTCGAGGACGAGTTCGACGAAGACCGGATCGAAACGGCCCGCGAAGACAAGCAAAACGCCGAGGCCTACATCGAACAAGTCGACGCGAAACTCGAGGAACTCGAGACCGAGCGCGACGACGTACAGGGCAAGATCGGCGGCGTCGAGGCCGAGATAGCGGAACTCGAGCGACTTCGGGAGCGACTGGAGACACTCGAGCAACGGTGTGAACGGCTCGAGTCGCTGTACGACGAGGCCGAGACGCTGCAAACGACCTACGGCGAGTTGCGGTCGGACCTGCGCCAGCGCAACGTCGAAACCCTGGAACGACTGCTCAACGAGACGTTCGAGCTGGTCTACCAGAACGACTCCTACGCCTCGATCGAACTCGACGGCGACTACCGGCTGACGGTCTACCAGAAAGACGGCGAAGCTCTCGAGCCGGAACAGCTATCGGGCGGCGAGCGGGCGCTGTTCAACCTCAGTCTACGCTGTGCGATCTATCGGCTGCTCGCGGAGGGCGTGGAGGGAACGGCACCGATGCCGCCGCTTATTCTCGACGAACCGACGGTCTTTCTCGACTCGGGCCACGTCACGCAACTGGTCTCGCTGGTCGAGTCGATGCGCGATCTCGGCGTCGAACAGATCGTCGTCGTCAGCCACGACGAAGAACTGGTCGGGGCAGCGGACTCGCTGGTCCGCGTCGAGAAGGACGCCACCTCGAACCGGTCGCGACTCGAGCGCGGCGAGCCACCAGAGTCGGAGTTGCTCGCGTCGGACTGAGTCACGAGGCCGTCGAAATCCCGGTGACCGACGCGCTCGTCGACTCTCGCTGTCTTACTCCCCCGTCGCTGCGCAGTCGTCGGCATCTGCCGGGTTCGTACTTGCGNCGTCGACTCTCGCTGTCTTACTCCCCCGTCGCTGCGCAGTCGTCGGCATCTGCCGGGTTCGTACTTGCGTCTTCGTCCTGGTCGGCATCGTCCCGCGCCGGCCGTATCGTCTCGAGGGCGCGACGACAGTCGTCGGTGACGCGGTAGCCACGCTCCGTCGCCACGCCGTGTTCGAGTTCGGTCTCTTCCAAGAGCCCGGCGGCGGTGAGAACGGTTAGCCGACCGTGCAGATCGCTTTCGCAGAGGTCGTAGCTGTCAAGCAACGTGCGAATCCCGAGCGGCCCTCGGTCGGCCAGTTCGATCAGGAGCCCGAGTGTCTCCTCGTCGTGGACGTTTCCGAGCAGCGTCCGGACGGGTTCGTCCACCGTTGCGGCCGCCGTCTCGAGGCCGGATCGATCGACGAACTCGAGTCGGTCGTTTCGGACGTAACACTCGTCGCCCGTTTCGGGGTCGCGAACGAGGCTCGCGCTCTCGGATCGTTTGAGAAGCAGGTAGCGATTGCCGCGGTCGTCTCGAACTGTTTTCATGGGTCGTGGGTCGTCTTCTCCTGGTCGGTCGGTTCTTGATCGGTCGTTTTCCCGTCTCCGTCGGCTTCGACCTGATCGTGACCGTCGTACGCCCGGTAGCGACGGATGGCGAACCCAAGGAGGACGAGGGCACCGGCGATCAGGTAGCTGCCGTGTGTCGTCCGCCCTTCGAAGAGAATCAACATGACGCCGAGAGAAAGGGCCAGGACCACAGCGTTGACCACGAGAACCAGCGCCCAGAAGGTCTTCGCGAGGTCCGACGGAACGTCCATTTCGTCGGTCGTTACCTCCGGCACCGACGGGTCTTCCCAGGGTTCGCTGTTCGTCTCCACGTCGATCTCCGGAATGGTCAAGGAGTCGCTGTCCGGGTCCCGGAACTCGGCTTCCGGATCGTACTCCTCGGGTTCTTCCGGTTCGTGGTCGCTCCGGTCGAGTACCACGGTCGTCAGGAAGGCGACCGGGAAGAAAAGGATTCGCGTTCGCGTTCGCGCTCGTGTCGTGTTCGACTCGGACCTCAGGCGAGATCCTCGAGCGTGAGAGTCCGGGAAGTCTCCATCCACGCAAGCGGGTTTTCGGCGTCGTAGAAGACGACGCCGTCTTCGGTCTCGTAGGATTCGATCGTCTCGGTTCCTGCGGGCTCGTTGCTCGGTTCACGTCGATCCGTCGTTTTGTCGTCGTTCACACGGGCGGACACGTCAATCACCTCGTATTATGCTATGTGTTACCACATTATATGTCTTATTGCAGCCGCAGTATCTGGGCGGGGCGGTACGGTCGTCAGTCGGACGGCAACCGGCGTCGATAGCGACGGATTGCGGGGGTTTTTATTTGACGCCTGCAAAGCCGAATACCATGACTGAGGCGGGCCAGACCGGACTCGCGGAGTTTTCGTCCCCAGCGGAGTCCGAAGACCGGCCGGACGAAGAGGCGATGGCCGTCGCCGGCGACGGCGGCGACGCGGCCGAGGTGATCGACGTCGTCGAGGAGACTCTCCCCGAACCCGAAGGCGAGCTCGAGCTCGCCGTGATGCAGGTCGACTACACGGTCGCGGGGTACGGCGACGAAGAGCGCCCGATTATCCACGTCTTCGGGCGAACTCCAGGGGGTGACCTCGAGCACGTGCAGGTCGTCGGCTTCCGTCCGTACTTTTATGCACCGACCGAGTCGCTCGAGCGCCCGCCCGAGGAGGAGTACGATCGCCTGACGGGAAGCCGCGAGCACGACCGGAACGACGAGCCCTACGAGAGCATCCGCGGGGAGCGACTCACGAAAATATTCGGGCAAACACCCCGCGACGTCGGCCAGGTACGAGACGACTTCGAACACTACGAGGCGGACATCCTGTTCCCCAACCGATTCTTGATCGACAAGGACGTCCGTAGCGGCCTGCGAGTCCCCGAGCGCCGCGCTGAGGACGACTCGCTCGTCGTCCCCCACGACGAGATCGAGGCGGCGGCGGTCGATGCGGACCCGCGGATCTGTACCTTCGACATCGAGGTCGACGATCGCTCCGGTTTCCCGGAGGACGGCGAGGAGCCGATCGTCTGTCTTACGAGCCACGATTCGTACCGCGACGAGTACATCATGTGGCTCTACGAGGCCCCGATCGGTGACGGCGAAATTCCAGCAGAGATCGCCGACTACGACCCGATCGAGGGTGAGATCGATCACGAGGTACGGGCCTTCGAGGAGGAAGAAGCGATGCTCGAGGCCTTCGTCGACTACGTCGCTGAGACCGATCCAGACGTCCTCACGGGGTGGAACTTCGAGGATTTCGACGCGCCGTACTTCCTGGATCGACTCGAGGAGCTCCAGGGACCGCACGACTACGACTTAGAGATCGATCGGCTCTCCCGTGTCGACGAGGTCTGGCGAAGCAACTGGGGTGGCCCCGATGTCAAGGGACGGGTCGTCTTCGACCTCCTCTATGGCTACCAGCGGATGGTCTTCTCCGAACTCGACTCCTACCGGCTCGATGCGGTCGGCGAGGCGGAACTCGGCGTCGGCAAGGAGCGCTACGCCGGGGACATCGGCGATCTCTGGGAAGACGATCCGACGCAACTGCTCGAGTACAACCTCCGGGACGTGGAACTCTGTGTCGAACTCGACCGCCAGCAGGAGATCATCGCCTTCTGGGACGAAGTACGCTCGTTCGTCGGCTGCAAACTCGAGGACGCGCCGACGCCCGGCGACGCGGTCGACATGTACGTTCTCCACCAGGCACACGGCGAGTTCGCGCTCCCCTCGAAAGGCCAACAGGAGGGCGGCGAGGAGTACGAGGGCGGTGCCGTCTTCGAGCCGATTACGGGTGTCAAGGAGAACGTCACCGTACTCGACCTGAAGTCGCTGTACCCGATGTGTATGGTAACGATCAACGCCAGCCCGGAGACGAAAGTCGATCCCGAGACCTACGACGGTGAGACCTACGAAGCGCCTACCGGGACCCACTTCCGAAAGGAGCCGGACGGCGTGAACCGCCAGATGATCGAGGAGTTGCTCGCAGAGCGTGAGGAGAAGAAGTCCCTGCGCGACGAACACGAGCCCGGATCGCCGGAGTACGAGCAGTACGACCGCCAGCAGGGTGCAGTGAAGGTCATTATGAACTCACTGTACGGCGTCTCGGGCTGGGAGCAGTTCCGTCTCTACGACAAGGAGGCCGCCTCTGCGATCACTGCCACCGGCCGCGACGTGATCGAATTCACCGAAACTGCTGCAACGGAACTCGAGTATCAAGTTACGTACGGCGACACCGACAGCGTGATGCTCGAGTTAGGGCCCACGGTCTCGAAAGAGGAAGCGATCGAGACCTCCTTCGAGATCGAGGAACACATCAACGACCGCTACGACGACTTCGCACGCGAAGAGCTGAACGCGGAGTCACACCGGTTCCAGATCGAGTTCGAGAAGCTCTACCGGCGGTTCTTCCAGGCGGGAAAGAAGAAACGCTACGCCGGCCACATCACCTGGAAAGAGGGGAAAGACGTCGACACGATCGACATCGTCGGCTTCGAGTACCAGCGGTCGGATATCGCGCCGATCACCAAAGACGTCCAGCACCGGGTCATCGAGATGATCGTCAAGGAAGGCGACGTCGAGGGGGCAAAGGAGTACGTCAACAGCGTCATCGAGGACGTACTCGCCGGCGAGATGAGCCTCGAGGAGATCGCCATTCCGGGTGGAATCGGCAAGCGGCTGGACAACTACGACACGGACACGGCACAGGTCCGTGGGGCGAAATACGCAAACCTCCTGCTCGATACCAACTTCCAGCGTGGGAGCAAACCCAAACGGCTCTACCTCGAACGGGTCGACCCCGCGTTCTTCCGTCGGGTAGAAGGCGAAGATGGGTTCGATCCCCAGCGTGACCCGCTCTACGGCG
The DNA here is from genome assembly GCF_000337895.1 of Halobiforma nitratireducens JCM 10879. Taxonomy (GTDB): domain Archaea; phylum Halobacteriota; class Halobacteria; order Halobacteriales; family Natrialbaceae; genus Natronobacterium; species Natronobacterium nitratireducens. Next base: position 1,623 of record NZ_AOMA01000138.1, on the reverse strand, counting down.
CGTTCAAGCGCGATCCGGACGTTATCTGCTTCGAGTACGAAGACCAGATTCCCGAAGAGTTCGAGATCGATTCCGACAAAATGCTCGAGAAGACCCTGAAAGGACCGATCGAGCGCATTCTCGAGGCGCTCGATGTCTCCTGGGAAGAGGTCAAAAGCGGTCAGGAGCAGACTGGACTGGACAGCTTCATGTAGCCGTTCGGGAGCCTCGCCCCACCACACGAAACCGAATCCGATTACACTACTTCGATCTCACCGGTCTAGATTTTCCGCTTTGCCGTGATGCCGGTAGCTCGATCGACCACGATGCTTCTCTTGGACTCGTTGTCCGTCGTACACTCTCGAGAGCGGTGGATGACTACTTGGGGACGAAACCGACGTACGAACGGTTTTTATACTCTCGGCCGAATTGATTCCCGAATCACGGCCCCTGACGGGGGACGAGTACAATCGTAGTTCCGTATTCAAAAAATTATTTTGTGGATGGAATACCGTATCCAATTGGATACGAAACCGTTATCAGTCATACGACCCTCCGTTCAGGTGACAGAGTACTATGGCACGTCTCGAACTGAGCAACCTGCACGCTGAAGTGGCAGAAGGCGACGAGAAGATCCTCGAGGGCGTCAATCTCGAGGTCGAGTCGGGCGAGATCCACGCCCTGATGGGGCCGAACGGATCGGGGAAGTCGACGACCGCCAAGGTCGTCGCCGGACACCCCGCCTACGAGGTAACTGAAGGCGAGGTTCTCCTGCACCTCGAAGACGACGAGTTCGACGGAGTCGAGATCGACGAGGACCAGCGAACCTGGGACCTGCTCGACTTGGAACCTAACGAACGCGCCGCACTCGGGATCTTCCTCGGCTTCCAGTACCCGGCCGAGATCGAAGGCGTCACGATGACGAACTTCCTGCGAACGGCGCTGAACGCCAAGCTCGAAGAACGCGAGGAGCTCTTCGAGGAGGAAGACGACGAAGACGAAACGGAAGAAGAAGACGGCTTCGAATCCTCGCCGATGGAAGGCCCCGCAGACGAGGGCGAGATCGGCGTCGCCGAGTTCCAGGAAATCCTCCAGGAGAAGATGGAACAGCTGGACATGGACGAGAAGTTCGCCCAGCGTTATCTCAACGCCGGCTTCTCCGGCGGCGAGAAGAAGCAAAACGAAGTGTTGCAGGCCGCCATCCTCGAGCCGTCGGTCGCCGTCCTCGACGAGATCGACTCCGGGCTCGACATCGACCGCCTGCAGGACGTTTCGAACGGGATCAATGCCCTGCGCGACGAACAGGGCACCGGTATCCTCCAGATCACCCACTACCAGCGCATCCTCGATTACGTCGAGCCCGATCACGTCCACGTGATGCTCGACGGACAGATCGCAAAGAGCGGTGGCCCCGAGCTCGCCGAGGAGCTCGAGGACAAGGGGTACGACTGGGTCCGTGAAGAGGTCTACGGCACCGCGTAACCGTATTCGGCTAGAAGAACGGTAATAACCCTACAGCCGTAACCAGATACACAATTACATTATGAGTTCCGAACAAGATCACCTCAAAGAAACCGACACCGAAGCGCGGTTCGAGTTCAAGAAAGAACAGAACGCCGCGGTCAAATCCGAGAAGGGCCTGAC
>NZ_AOMA01000137.1 GCF_000337895.1 Halobiforma nitratireducens JCM 10879 | reverse complement strand
GGGAGTAGTTTTGTCCCCCTGTTGTACACCGCCTCCGCCGGGGTCTTCTCTTGTTCTGCCGGCGTCTCGAGCCACCAGACGACGACGCGACCGCGGTCGCGTTCGAACGAACGGTTGCACCGACCCGCTGCCTGCACAATGCTGTCGATCGGGGCGAGATCACGATAGACCCGATCGAAACTGATGTCGACGCCAGCCTCGACGAGCTGGGTCGAAATCGTTAGCAACTTCTGGTCTCGCTGCGTGAGCGCTTTCGCCGTCTCGATCAGTCGTAACCGGTCACATGGACGGAGTCGGGTCGACAGGTGGAGTACTGACCGGTCACCAGCGTCTGCGACACGCTCGGCGACACACCTCGGATCGACGTCCTCGACATCGCCCGCGTGCTCGAGTTCTTCGGCATATACTTCAGCGACGTCCGTACTCTCTGGAAGGCGGTCAGTAACGCGGTCAGTGATTGTGCGCGCGCTGTCGATCGTGTTACAGACTGCGAGTACGGACTCGTCGTCGACTGCCGACTCGAGCAGAGTCGCTGCCGCGTCGTCGTACCCTTTCGGCCCGGTCTGGTCGTCCAGATACCGTTCGGCCGACGGATCCAGTTCGTAGGTAACCCGTTCGGTCGCGTCGAAGTACGTCTCCGGGTCGTCGACCAGTTCGGTCGCGTCGTCGAACAGCTGTGGCTGCGTTGCGGTCATCGCGATCACCGTCGCGCCGTATCGCTCGGTCAGCAGCGCCACGAGACGCGGAACGAGCTTCCACCAGTCCAGCGGTAGGCTCTGGGGCTCGTCGAGGACGACGACGCTGTTTCGAAGCGCCGGGAGTTTCATCGATTGCTTGTTCGACGGACCGGCGAGGCTCTCGAACAACTGGACGAACGTCGTCACCGTGAGCCCGGCGCGCCAGCTTTCGCCGAGCATGCCAGCGACGTCGTCGTTTCGATCCGCGTCGTCAGCTTGGGCGTCGTCGTTATCTTCGGCGTCCTCGTCTCGTATCGTCGTCTCCGACAAGTGGTGATGTGCCGTAAGCAGTCGCCCTGTGGTATCGACCTCGTAGATGTCCTCGAGTTCGTCGACTACCTGATCAATGATGCTCGTAAACGGCAGTGCGTAGACGACCCGGTCGCCGTCACGTCGGTCGCGAATCTCCATCGCCGCCGAGAGCCCAGAGAGGGTCTTTCCCATCCCTGTGGGCAGGGTCAGCGTCGCGACGCCACCGCCGTCGTCGGCGAACGAGGCAGCGTTCTCAAGGACGTCGGTTCGCGCTTCGGAGCGGTAGTGGTTCAACCGCTCGGCGCGTGTCCCGTCCGGATCGGCGCTAGCCTGTTCTTCGAGCGATCGGACGTGGTCGTCCAGACTGTCGGCGGTTGGCTGAACCCCTTCGTAGGTTGCCGCCGACGGTTCGGTGTCGGTCGCTGCTGCGGCCGCGCTGGTCTTGTCTGCGAGGACGAGCGAGCTCCAGAACTCGAGAACGAGCGCGTAACACGAATCGGACAGGGACTCACGGTCGATTCCCTCACTGTGACCCTCCGTCGCAACGGTGGCCTTGATGTCCTCGAGCAGGTTGCCGGCGAATCGGTGGCAGAATTCTTCCCACGAGCCATCCCCATCAGTCGCAGCGTCGAAGACGTTCCCCGCGAACTCGAGCACGTGGTCGTTGATATCGTTGATTTGCTTCGCGACCGCGGTTTGCTGTTTTTCCGCGTCCTGTTCCGTTGCGATGCTCTCGCGACGGTGGGTTCGTTCGTACACGTACTCCGCGACGTCCGGAAGTCGGCCGTGGTGTTTTGCGACGGCGACAAATCCCGCGAGACACGTTTCGGCGTCGTATCCCTTCGCCTCGAGCGCGTAGTACGCGGCGAACGCACCGAGCGGAGCGTGGTATCGGCAGTAGCTATCGTCGGGGTCGACTCCATTGAGAAGGTACTCTTGGAAGTATGTCGTTGCCTTCCCGAAGTCGTGGACGTACGCGAGCGTCTCGACTATGTCTCGGATCGGGTCGTCGTTGGCCGTCCGGGCATCGTCAGGAACGACGTACCCGACGCGCTGCGCTACGTCCTCGAGGTGATCACGAAGCAACACGCCATCGTGTGCCCCTTCTGGTGGGTGTGAGTAGCGGGTAGGCATCTACACGAAGACGACAGTCCTCCCGTCGACCGTCGCGGCGTCGACGTTTCGAATACGAAGCGGCTTGGCGTCCGGGTTGTACGTGTACGTGGTAAATTCCGTCGTGGTCCGCCCGCCTGGATCGGTCGCCATGAACGCAGGCGACTCCTCAACCTGACAGCGGGTTCCCGCCTCGAAGATGACATCCTCGACGCCATCGGGAACAGCAGAATCGACGGCGACCGGCTGATCGTCTGCCGTCGCTTTCGGACCGGGCTCGACGTCGAACTCGCCGTGATATTCGAGTTCCGCGAGGTGTTCCGAGAGACCGAGACTCGGGACGTAATGGGAGCGGCCGTCCTCGAGCATTGAGCGGAGTTCCCGGTAGCGTTCCTCGTCTGCGAGCGCTACGTCGATCCGGTAGGCGGGCTCGACGAGCACTTCGTAGTTGTGCTGTTGTCGGAGCGTCGTCGGGTCCGGGAGTTTGACGCTGAGTTTCCCACGGCCGTTCAGCGACTGGAGGTCGCCGTCGGCTGTCGAAAGCGTGTTCATCGGCATGTTTATCGTCCGGATCTCGCGTACCGGTTCGATCGCAATCGCCGAGCGGTTGGGTCCGAACAGCTCGTAGTAGCCGTCGCGCTCGATGCCAAGCACCGCGGCGAACAGCCCTGCGACCGTCGTTCGAGGGATGATTCGGTAGGTCTGCTTGACGACGTTGCCCTCGATTCGCCGGAAGTGGCCCCACGGGCCGCGAACGGTAACCGAGAGACACCGCTCCGGGAACGCAGAGTCTCTCTCGTCGTGCTCCCACGCGTCGAGTGATTGCTGCCCCATCGTCTCAGGTCTCGTCCGGCATCGTCGCGGCGTGTTCCTCGTAGACGTCAACGATCTCGAGTGCGTCCGCTCCGACCGCGTCCTCGAGTGCCTCATAGAGCACGTCGGGGCCGCCGACTTCGCCATCGTGAGAGCATTCTAAGACGTCACTCGCGACGACGCGGACGCGTTCGATCCGATCGCTCGCGTTCTCGAGCCGCTGGACGAAGGTATCGACGTCGACGGTGAGATCCCGGACGTTTCGGAGTTCTTCGTCGGCCGCTGATCGCTCTTCGTCGAGCGTGAGGTCCTTATCGAGCCCGCCGAGATGGAAGCTCTCATCGGCGTACTCGACGCGACAGTAGAGTCGCGGCTCCTGGCCGACTTTGCTCCGGCTGATCGTCTGGTTCTTCAGCGCTCGCCAACAAAGTGTATCGAGCCGTTCGACGTCCTCGGGCGTGAGATTCGTGTCGGCCGCACCGTGTTCGTCGACCAACCCGTGGAAGCGGATCAGGCCGTACTGGATACGGTGGTCGTCAAGATCGAACCCACCCTGTTCTTTCCCCTTCTGGGTGGCAATGACACTCGTCAGGCTGTCGTACTCCTCGTTCTCGTTGACCGCGTGCATTGTCTTTCCGGGCGAGAACTGGACGGGGCCGGTGAAGTGATCGGGAAGGTGGGCCGCATATTCGTCGTCAGTATCGACGGACATCGTCGCGCCAAAATACCGAACGTCGACGCTTTCAGCAAGGAACTCGCCGAAGACATCCTCGCGGAACTGCGCCGCTTCTTCGTCGTCATCGAGATCGTAGTCGTCGGGATCGACCGCCTTGAGTCGATCTTCGAGCAGCTCGCCGCGGGTGTACTGGTTCCCCTCCTCCTGGACGTTCCGGATGTAGACCCCATGCCCGTCATCCTCGAGTTGATCGCGAAGGTAGCGCTTCAGACGGACGTCGGTGACGATCGCCTGCTGGGTCTGTGGATCGATTCGGGGCCGGTTCGCGCTGCTGAGCGGGTTCCCGTTGGGGTTTGCGTCGACGGCGTCGTACAGGAAGACGATTTCCGAGCGGTTCTGGACAGTATCGGTGTCGGTCGTAGCTGACATTTAGTGTTCCTCCTCGAGGTCGGACTGGTCGTTGGTCTGTGCGTTGCCGTTTCTCCACGGATGGTCGTTCATACCGTAGGTCACGCCGAGTGCGTAGTAAAATCGCAGATCGTCAGTGTCGATTTTCCATTCGTCGGGGTCGGGATCGGCGATCGTCTCGCGGAGTCGGTCGACGATGTGGTCGGCCTTCGTCCCTGGATACCCACCCTGCTCTTTCTTCTCCTGACGGGTGTAGGTCAGCGTCTTCGCGATCGTCTCCTGGGCGACTTTCTTGATCCGAGACTGGGTGATCGACTTGACCGGATACTGGTCGACCAGCGTCGTCGACCGATCCTCGCTGTACTCCTGATAGCTACCGATGTCGCCGACGAGTGCTCCAAGCAGGAAAGCTCCGCGTCGCTCGTTCGCGACTGAGTCCTCGTCGTCGGGATCGGGCGTCAGCGCGGGTGTGTTTTCGATGAACGATTCGAGTTTCGCGTCGCCGGGGTGGCCCCCGTCCGGGACTATGTCTATTTCTTCCATCGTTTGGGTCGTGTGCTTCTCGTAGGTCGGTACTCGCGTGACCGGCTCTTTTGCCGGATCGGTCGTCGTCAGCAACTGGGCTTTTTCGCTGGCCAGTGCACACAGCTGTGCGAACTGGCTAGCGACCAGTAGCGACGGGAATCCCTCGTGCTCGCTGTCGTCGGTTTGCTTGTCGATAATTCGCTGGACGTACTCCTCGAGGAGCATCTCTACGGCAATCGGCTCGCCGCTGAGGACGTTGACCAGCGCCTTGATCCGGGGATCGTCAGCGTCTGCGTCAGCATCGTCCCGCTCGGCGAAGGTCTGGTAGAAATACCAGCCCGTCGAGACTGAGTTGAGCCGCGTGGTACTGTCCGTGAGCAAATCCCACGAATCGGTCGTGGGAAGCGGCGGGGTCCAGTCGGTATCGCTGTTGAACGCACTGGCCTTGCCGACCACCTCGTTGTGTGCGAACGCGAGTTCCGTCGGATAGTGGAGCTGGCCGTTCAATGTCTCCCCGAAGACGTCGTACCGAGACATCTGGTGGGGCATCACCGCCGAGACGTAGAACCGAAGGTCGGTCTCCTCGAGATCCTGTCCCCGCCGGTCCGCGTAGGCGTCCTCGATCGGTGTTTCCATCCCCCCGTCCGTCGCGGCCTGATAGAGCAGGCCGTACAGCTCGTAGACCTTCTCCGGGGCCGGTCGACCGAAGAAGTATGGCAGGTAGTACACCTTTGTTCCGAACGTCCGGTAGGTACAGGCCTCGACGAACGTTTCCGCGTTCATCACCGTAACCGCGGCGTCCTCGGAAATCGGATGGGCACGCCAGGCCTCCTCGATATCCAACCCGGGGAACGTCTCGCGTTGTTTGCCTAGGAAGTAGTTCTGTGGATCTTCGGACGTGCCAACCGTTCGAGCCGGCTGTCCTGTTACGATGTCCGTCGCGTCCCCCGATGAGTCGTCGGCCTTGTTCTTGGTGACGAGCTTCGAGAGCTTGCGCTGGCGCATCGCCTCGAGAAAGACGTCGATATCACCAGGCCAACGATAGTCGCCACCACCATCGGTTTTGACCTGGACGGTGAGCAAGGCGGTCGCGGAATCGCCGCCCAGTTCTTGGACGACGGCGTCTTCGATCGTCTCGAGTGCGCCCTCATCTTCGGCGAGTGTGGCTAGTCGCTCGATAATCCAGCCATCAGGGTGGGCATTTGCAGCGTCCGTTACGACATCATCCGTCGCCCATCTTGTGACTCTCTCTTTCGCGTACCGAGCTAGTTTCTCGGCGTCGCTATTGCGGCCGGCCTGGTGGGTGACGCTGTGGTCGATTCCCCGGGCTGCGGAAAACTTGCAGTGGCTGACTTTCTGGACTAGGTTCTCCGTGTAGCGGGTCACTCGGACGGGTTCGTCCGCCAGTTTCGGCTCGCTGCCGGAGACGTCGACTCGAACGACGATCAGACTGGATTCGGTGTCGATGAGATCGCCTGCGGCGTCCGGCGTGAGGTAGGAGGCATAGTCGCCTCCGCCTGTGGTCGCGAGCGTGTAGAGTTTGCCGTAGAGATACTGCAGGTCCCGCAGCGATCCGATCGGTGAATTGGGAAGTTCGTCGGCCAACTCCTCGGCGGGATACGCGGTTTCGAACGCGTCAGGCGAGAGCATCTCTTCCCTCCAGTTCGCTCTCACTTGGCCGGGTCCGATCGGTTACGTTTAGGAACCCGAGCCCGAGTGAGTTGCGCTCACCGAGCCCGCAATCGAGTGCGAGATTCAGATGCCGGCGGTGGTGATCGTCTCGAACGGTGTAGTCGAACCTCCACTTGCTCAGGACGTAGGTCATCTCCTGACCTTCGGTCACCGTCACCGGCACCGCAAACGTCTTGAGCAATTCAAACCCGTCGAAGAGGTCTCCCTCCACATCGCTCGGACCCGGCAAATGGTCGTGCGCGAACAGGTCGTGTTTCTTGTCAAGGTTCGCTTCAAGCTGCTCGACTAACGGTTCTGTGGTGTGTTCGGGTTGCCAAAAGACGGCGGTGTCACCACCCGGATGATCGATACCATACTCGTCGCACCGCCACGGTGGAATCCGAACCAGGAGGCCGGTTCCTGTCTCGATCGTTCCTCGGGTCCCGGGTTCTCCCACGTCGGGCGCAAGTGAGGTAACGTCCTCAACATGAAACGGCATTTCACCGATGTTCAGCTCTGGATCCTCGAGCAGGTCTGCGGCGACGTTCGCGAGCAGTTCTTCGTCGGGTGAGGCCACGAGTAGTTTTCGCTCGTCACCTTCGGTCATATCACGTGGGGGGAAGGGATTCGACATGACAAATCCCGGTGGCTCCCCGGAATCGTGCCGGTCGTCGTACGCCGTTCCCTCGAGTGCTCGCCACATTCGTCCACGAAGTTTGTTGTGGTACGCATTGTCGTAAGCTGTGGCCGCTCGAGCGGATAGGTAGACCATGATACGCACTACTTCTTCCCACCTCTGCTGATAATCACCATCAATAAGATATCAAACGAACTGATTATACAAAGTGTTGGCGGCAACACATATATGTAAATCGCACACTGTATTGGATGGGACGAATTATTCGCCGTATTTGATGTACCTGTGATTACTGCCCCACCAATGGGCCGTGTTTAATCGCATGACGGGAGCGGAATTTCCTGTTTTGCGGCCTTCTTGATGTTATAAACCGCACACATCAGCGCGATCTCACGAAATTCTCGGTACCAAGTTCG
>NZ_AOMA01000136.1 GCF_000337895.1 Halobiforma nitratireducens JCM 10879 | reverse complement strand
GCTCAGTTCCCCGCGGAGACACCGAACTCCCGAACCACCACGCAGTACGATAAAATTCTCGTCGCCGGCGAGGACGCCATCCTCTTCGAGCCCTCTTCAGGTGGTCGCGATGGCTAACCCCTCTCCCACGCCAATCGGCGTCGATCTTGGCGAATACAACCTCTACACGGCCTGCCCAGCCACGATACCGGACTGGAAGGGAGCCTACAGAATTCCCGGCAACGACCTCTGTAC
>NZ_AOMA01000135.1 GCF_000337895.1 Halobiforma nitratireducens JCM 10879 | reverse complement strand
CGCGGACGAACGCCGTCTCGATTGCGTCGTGGCTGTCGACCAGCGCGTCGATCCACTCGGGTTGGGAGTCGAGTCGAACGGCGTCGGGGTAGGCCTCCGCAAGTCCCTCCTCGAGTGGGTTGCGATCGGCAGGCATACGCCCACCCATGGGCGCATCGGTCGTAGGCCTTTCGACCCCCTCCGTTTCGAGTGAAAACCACGCCGCTCGCCTACCCGAACCGCCCGATAGTCGGCGCTGCCTTTATCCGTATTATTCTGGTAACGTATACATACGAGATCGGCAGGCTCACACACGCGAGCCCGTCGGTCGGAGGCGATTCGAGACATGAGCACGCATCCGACGACCGCGACCGAGGCACCGACGCCGACCGCAGGGGCCGACCCGCTGGCCCGCCTGCGACCGGGCGAACTACTGCGCTGCCGGTACGGCGACGCAACCTGGTACTACGGACTCGAGCAGCGTTCGGCGATTCCCTACGAGGAGTACGACTGGCTCGAGGCGCTGCCGGCAGGCGTGCGGGACCCACGCGGGCTCGCCCCCGTGCGGTATCACAGCCGCGAGGAGTTCGATCCGATTCCGACGCCCCGGACGGTCATCGCCGAGGTCGTCGGGCATCCGACGGTCGACGTGGCGATCGTGGGCGAGACGCAACTCGCGACGCTGCGGGGTGAGGGCGATGGGTGAACAGTCAGCGGACGGTACTGAGCAGGTACCTCCGTTGAATCTCACCAGTGACGAATTTGACTTACTCCACATTGTTGTGACTACTTACAACGATGCAGGGGCGTTTGACGAGGAAACTGACGACTTCGAAGACTGGGAATCGCTGAAAGGGAAGGTCGAACGAATCCATCAACAACGACAACTACAGTCGGATAGTGACCGTTCTCGAGGTGAGTCCGCATGAGCGACGCCGAGACCGCACCCGGCGACATCGACCGCGAGACGCTAGTCGACGCCCTCGAGACCTACGGCGAGGACGCACAGATCGAGCAAACGATCGAGGAGTGTGCCGAGTTGATCCAGGCGTTGTACGGCGACGACCGCGAGGCCGTGGTCGACGAACTCGCGGACGTGCGGATCATGGTCGCGCAACTGTCGTTGCTCGTCGGCGAGGACGACGTCGACCGCCGCGTCGGTGAGAAGCTGGCCCGACTCGAGCAGCGACTCGAGGGGGCCCACGACAGCGCCCGCACGCGAGGTGAGTCCGCATGAGCGACGCCGACCGCCCGGAGCGCCGGACCGAGACGCTGGCCGACGGCGCTGTGGTTGTCGAACCAGAGGACTGTCGGTTCGTCTCCTCGCCGTCGGGGACGGTCCACGAACGCGACGCATGTGACGGCGAGGACTACGAGTACGCGTATCACCCACGCTGTGGCCAGCGCCTGCCCGACGGGTCGCTGTGGGGCCGTGTCGACGCCGAGACGCCGGCCGAGGCTGTGTTGAAATACGACCTCAAGCCCTGTCGCAAGTGTGTCACCCAGTCCGGGCGACTGAACCAGTTCCGGGCGGCGATTCACAGCAATCTTGCGTCTTCGACGCCCGCGGACGTGCCCGACGACGTGCTTCAGGACGCAGACCTCGAGCAGTACATCGACGTGTCGGGAGGTGAGACCGATGGGTGACGACGACCATCCGTACGCGTTCGCTGGCGGCGGCGACGGTGGCATTCCCGCCCAACCCGACAGCTTCGACCATGTCACCGACGGCGACCGGGAACAGTTGCGGTCGATCTTCGGCGACGAATGGCAGGACTGTCTCACGCCCTACGGTGCGACCAAGCTGCTGTCGACGCTGGCCGAACAGCGAGCCAAGCAACCAGACCCGATCGAGGACGGCGAGCCCTGCCCCGTCTGTGGCGATCCGATCGTGAACGCCCACGACGCCATGGAGGGGTTCGAGGGCGAGACGCTGGCCGTCGAGAAGGTCTGTGTGGTGGAGTTCCCCGACCACTCGGTGATTCACTTCGCCGACGAGCAGGTCGGTCAGACACTCGAGGACAGTGGAGGTGAAGAAACGTGAGCGCCGTCATGTCGGCCGCCGACGCGGAGGTCGTCGCCGAGTGCGAGCACTGCGGGGAGATTCTGTGCCGGTCGCTCGAGGCCGGCGACGGGCTCTCGGCGGAAGACAACCAGGAGATCGGCGAGCGCATCGCCCGGAACCACGAACACACCTGCCCCGCGTCGGGCGAGGAGTGGACCGAGACAGTGACCGTCGACGTGGCGATCGACGCCACGGGAGGGGAGTAGTCATGGCGATAGGCGAGACTGCCGACCAGGACCGCGAGACGACCGCGACCGCGACCGAGCGCGTGAGCTTTCGCGTCGACGAACCCGTGCTCGAGGAGTTGGACGACCTCTGTGGTGACGACGGGCCGTTTCCAAATCGATCCGCGGCGCTGCGAGCGGCGACGCGACAGCTCGTCCGCGAGTACAACGACGGTGAGACCGATGGGTGAACAGACACAGATCGATCCGTTCCGCGCGTTGAACCGGTACGACGACCGTTTCGAGGACTGGCCGTCGAAGGAAGTCTTCGAACCGCCGCGACGGACGCTCGCGAACGGGTGGCGGAAGTTCCACGCCGATCGGGACTGTGGGTCGCGGAACGTCTATTTCCGCGAGTCGACCACGCACACGCCCGTCAGTGAGAAATACGAATACGACCTCGTGTGCCGCGACTGTGGCTACGAGATTCCCGAGACCGAGGTGCTGTTCGTCGGCGGGCAGTGGTACCGCGACCACGGGTGGGAGACCTACGGCCGCCCGCTCGAGGATCTGCATCTGCCCGCCGATCGGGTGCTGGCGCTCGG
>NZ_AOMA01000134.1 GCF_000337895.1 Halobiforma nitratireducens JCM 10879 | reverse complement strand
CTTCTAGTCTAGTTAAAGTGACTATTTTAGACGCTAGTGACTACACCGCGATAGGTCGGAGCTAATTTCGAAAGCGTGCAACGGGCTAACAGAGAAAGTCGCAGACGGTAGTCTGGCCGAACTGCTGTCCGGCGAAATGGGAACTGCCGAATCCGCAACCACTGCTACCGGTATCGTTATTGCGATTACGGTCGGATTTTCGATGCTCCTACAGAAGATGGGTGGCTATGAGGCGGACACCGACACTGGCAAGGATGACAATGTAGCTGGTAGCAGCCGAAACGATGACGGTGATCAATAATGGATTACCCTGTTGCACGTTCAAGATTAGTTCGCCGGACGGGACGGGCAGACCAGAAACTGACCACCTATCGGCAGTGCTGACCCAATGA
>NZ_AOMA01000133.1 GCF_000337895.1 Halobiforma nitratireducens JCM 10879 | reverse complement strand
GCCTCGTCCTCGGCAACCCGCTGAATGTGCACGTCCGTCCCCATCCGACTGACCGTCAGTGGCTCCTCACCCGACAGCGCCTCTTTGGCTGTCTGGTCGGCCTCCCGCTCGAGTTGCGGGTCGGGATCGATCTCGAGGTCCGCATTTGCTTGCGGCATCATCGAGATGGGTGCGCCGCCGTGTTGCTGTTTGACGTGGGCGAGCAAGAACTGGCCTTCGGGAGAGTTCGGGTCGTACTCACCGGAATTGAACCCGATCGCGTTGTCACAGGTGAAGGCTTTGGCGTCGATCGCCTCGGCTGCCTCGGCGGCTTTCGGGCCGGTATGAACCCGGGCGTTCGAGAAGTTAACGCTCATTTGTTCCTCGAATGTATGCTAGAGGCAGATTCCTATGGGTCGATCGTCGATGTCGACAATGGCTAGCACCTGCTGTGGTACCTCATTCGGTATCCAGTGTTGTGTCGTTATCGGATTCCGAGTTATCAGTCCGTTCGTTGCTGATAGCTTCCAACACGGTATCTAACAGGCCCCCGTCATTAGTTCCAGTCGGATCGAACAATGCCTGGATCTCGGCATCGCTGCGGTCAGTTTCGTCATCAGCGAGTGACTTGGCGCTTGCTTTTCCGAGTTCGCCGAATCCGTAGTCGAAGTCGAGTTCATATCCGGGAATGTCTGCATGTTCGTCGTGATAGTGATCGTACTGTGGAATGTCGTCGTTTCGGTATCGCTTGGCGATTTCGTGATCGCCACGCCCCAAAACACGGTATTCCTCGGGTGGTTCCATTCCCATTTCGTGGTAACAATCTCGGATCTGACACCGAAGATTGTATAGCACGTATTCTCGAAATACTTCCAGTGACGGAATAAAGTCGGACACTACCTGGATACTGGCGTCCGGAGACCGCTCCTCGAAGGGATCGTCGTTTCGCAATTCCTGCTGGCTTTTCTCGTCGTCGTAGTAAACGAGATGAATATCCGAGACGGCTTCGATGTTATTCTCGTCGTCAAGATAGACATCGACTACGAACAAGATGAAGTCATTCCGGCCGACTTCGGGGGGCCTCTCAACCGGTGGTTCGATATCTGGATGTTTTCCGATCACTTGCTTATACAAATCACCGAAATACGACTCGAACACTTCATATGATAGGTCTGAAATCGTTTGTTTAGCACTCTTGAGACCATCTATTTTAGAATCTAGCCCAAATGGGCCTAGCCCTCCTTCACTTGACGCATGATACCTAGCATAATTTTCTGCTTGATGTATTATTTCATGTTCTTTTGGTGTTCGGTAATTTGAATTGTCCGGGTATCCTTCTTGCGAATGACCTTGTACTTCACCACCAAATCCAATTGCGACTGTATGTCTAACACCATTATTATCAGTCACTCTAACACCAATACCTCGGCTATCTTCGTCAATAATTTCTCCTTTCATTGTGTCTAATCAAATCGAGTTCTTTCTGTGTCATCGGTATCGATGATCTCGTCAACCTCGTCACCACTGTCACCGAGATATCCTCTAGCCATTTTGATTCCCTTGTAAATCGCCGTAACAGTGGCCGCGCCTGCCGCGAACGCCGTCGGTTCGCTTTCTAGCAATGACTCGAACAAGTCGACTAAGGTTTTGTCGAATCCTGTTCCGTAAAGATAGTTGAGTACGACACTAGAAACCGTTCCACCGGCGATATCAGCACCCTCGCTGATTGCTTGTTCGACCGCAGACTTTTGTTCGTCAGTCAATCGAATGCTCTCTTCGCCAAGTAATCGCTGCAGTTCAGCATCTGCCTGTTCCAAAATCGGTTTGAGTTCGTCTGCCCGTGACTCTAACTGTTCTTTCCGCCCTTCCAACTCGGCAATTGCCTCGCCATCTGTCTCAACCCCGTCTTCTCCAGCAAGGTCGTCAATCATCGCCTGTGCATCGTCATGCCACTCTAACCCGTCTTTGACCGCAGCCATCTCAGTAATCTCGTCACCGACCTCATCCAAGACGGCTTCGGCCTCATCGAGCAGCTTGAAATTCAATGCATCGTGCATCTCACTGCCTGTCCACTCGGTATCGGAGATGTCCAATCCGATCTCTGCTTCGACTTCCTCGAGTTCTTTTTCATCCAAGTCCGTCTTCTCGAGTAGCGCGCTTCGATATTGTGTGATAATGCGCTCGCCTGCCTGTTTATCAAGCCGCTGAATGTGCACGTCCGTCCCCATCCGACTGACCGTCAGTGGCTCCTCACCCGACAGCGCCTCTTTGGCCGTCTGGTCGGCCTCCCGCTCGAGTTGCGGGTCGGGATTGATCTCGAGGTCCGCATTTGCTTGCGGCATCATCGAGATGGGTGCGCCGCCGTGTTGCTGTTTGATCCTTG
>NZ_AOMA01000132.1 GCF_000337895.1 Halobiforma nitratireducens JCM 10879 | reverse complement strand
CCTCCGACTCGATCGACTGGCGGCTGCGTTCGATCTCTCGCGGACCCACCTCGACGCGCTCTTGCTCGCGCTTGGACCCGTGTTCGATCGGAGCGTCAGCGTTGCGTACGGACGCATTCGCGGCACCGGCCAACCACAGTTACCGACGATCGACCTCCTCGAGGAACTCCTCGTCGTCCTCCACGGGAGTACTGACGACGGTGACGCGGCCCCGCCCGGCGAGGTGCTGGCGACTCCCTCCCCGCTGTTCGAGTACGGTCTCCTCGAACGCCAACACAGCGGCGAGAACGTGTCACCGGTCTACGACACCGTCACCGTCGACGAACGCATCGTCCAGTACCTCAAAGGCGACGACAGTCTCGATCCGATCCTCGCCGAGCGCGTCTCGGTCGAACGCCACGACCGCCCCCTCTCGAGTCTCGTCTTCGACGACGAGACCACGACTGCCCTCGAGGCGATCGATCGACGGACGGGGGCCACCGACACCCCCTCTATCTACTACTTCTCGGGCGAGGACGGTACCGGCAAGGACCGCCTTCCAGGGGCGCTTACCGACTCTACGACACCGATCTTGCGGGCCAATGCCACCGTCCTCGAGGACGACGAGCTGACCACGCGCCTGATCCGCGAAGCCACCCTGCAGGAAGCTGCGATCCACCTCGAGGGGCTCGAGGCGGTTACGGGCGACGACGGCGGGCCGACGATCGACGAGGAGGGCGGCGAACTCGAGATTACGACGGGGGACGGGGTCTCCGTCGACACCGTGGTCGAACGCCTCGACGATGCCCCTGGTGATGTCTTTCTCTCGCATACCGACGAGTGGAAACCCGACGTCGACCTCGAGACCCACCGCGTCGAGACGGTCCACTGTCCGTTCCCGGAGTACGAGACGCGACTGGCGATCTGGGAGGAGTACGCCGACGAAATCGCCGCCGACTACCTCCTCGAGAACGTCGCGACGAACTTCCGGCTGCCACAGCGGGACGTTCGTCGTGCGGTCGAAACCGCACGATATCTCTGTCGAACCGGAGCCGATGCCGCGGACCTCGAGGACGGCGACCTTCCCGAGGCGGACGGCGACCGAACCGACGACGTGTTCGCCCCCGTCGAGGAAGCACTCGAGCGCGAGCACCTGTACGAAGCGTGCAAGCGATACTCGGCGAGCAATCTCGAGGCGCTGGCGGAGCCAATGGAGCCGGGGTACACGTTCGACGACATCTATCTCAACGACAAGCCCAAGACCCATCTGCGGGAACTCTGTGGCCACCTCCANCCCATCTGCGGGACCTCTGTGGCCACCTCCAGTATCGGGGGCAGGTCACCAGCGAGTGGGGGTTCGGCGAACCCGGGGATCGTGGCGACGGCGTCGTCGCTCTGTTTTATGGCCCGCCGGGCACCGGGAAGACGATGGCCGCCGAGATTATCGCCAGCGAAACCGGCCTCGATCTCTACCGGGTCGACCTTTCCCAGATCGTCAACAAGTACATCGGCGAAACCGAGAGTCGACTCGCGGCACTGCTCGAGGAAGCCGAACGCTCGAACGCCATCCTGTTGTTCGACGAGGCCGACTCGCTGTTTGGCGAACGGACCGATGTCGGTGACTCGACCGACCGTTACGCCAACAACGTCACCAACTTCCTGCTCCAGCGTCTCGAGGCGTTCGACGGGATCGCTCTCCTGACGACGAACAAGCGCTCGGGGATCGACGCGGCGTTCAAACGTCGAATCGCTCACTCGATCCACTTCGACGCTGTCGCTTATACACATCTNGACGAACAAGCGCTCGGGGATCGACGCGGCGTTCAAACGTCGAATCGCTCACTCGATCCACTTCGACGTGCCACAGGAGCGTATCCGCCGGCGGATCTGGCGGGAGGTCTTCCCGGAAGAAGCCAGTGTCGACACCGAGACGTTCGACTACGAATACCTCGGCCTGCTCTCGCTGACGCCGGCGGTCATTCGCAAGGTCGCGAAGTACGCCGCCTACATCGCTGCTACCGAAACCCACGACGCCCACCCCCTCGAGGAGTCGGCGGCGGACTTAGATGACGTGACGATCACCTTCGACCACGTCGTCCTCGGACTGCAGTACGCCGAGGAGGCCGGTGGCGTCGCCATCGAAAGCGAGTTCTTCCAGTACGAGGACAAACTACGCAGCTACGAGAATCAGGCCGTCGGCCGTGACGTCGAGACGCTGTTCAAACTCAAGTACGGCGTCGAAGACGGTGATGCCGACGCCGACGCCGATCCCGCCGGTGCTTCCGAACCTGGGGCCGACCCCGTTTCGGCCGAAACGGAGGAACCAGAGGTCCCGAAAGAAGAAAACGAGGAACCCGCCGACACACCCGCGAGTGCTACGAAGGGCGGCGACGACACTGCTGATGACGCACGCACAGTCGATACCGGCCCCGATGGCGGAACCGCAGACGACCCGACCACCGACGCCAGCGGCGGGGAGACGAGTCCATCGAACACTGTACCCGAAGATGAACCGACGAGTGACGCGGCTCTCGAGGATGACGACGGAGGGACCGATACTCCTGACACGGAGGCGGCCGACGGCACCGCGGACGGTGAATCTGGCTCTCACTCCAGCATGGCTCCCGATGCTCTCGATCCGGAGGTCGTCGTCGAGCAGTTCTACGACGGGATCGACACGAAAGACCTCGAAGCCGTCCAGGCGTTGTACCACTCGAGTTCGGCCGTCGACGAACTCTCGCGACAGGAGATGATGGCGATGCACCTGAACGACACGTCGATGGTGACCTCGCCGCGGCGTACCGCCGAGCAAGCGGATCGCGTCGTCCTCGAGTTCGAGGAGGAGTCGAGTTCTCACCGGATTCCGATGGCCTTCGAACTCAGGCTCGACGACGGCAAGTGGCGTATTTATTCGATCGAACACGGCGAGCCGGTGACGAAAGACGACGCGGCGTGAGCTTGTCTCGCCGTCGCGAGCGTATCCGTTCGCGCCGACTCGCGGGGCTGTGTGTTTCCCGTGAGCCGACGAGGCCGAGACGAGAGTCGGACGTGGCTGCCGTTCGGGACCGACTGCCGACCCCTCGGAATCGACAGTCGGACTCGTTCGCCGGGCCTCGACCCGTTTCTCAGACCTCGTCTTCGGGGTCTCCGAATCGAAGGTCGCGATCGCTGACGCGCTCGAAGGCGGTCTTTTGCGTCGAGTCGATCAGGACCGGGCCGACCCGGTAGTTCGCACACGGCTGTTTCGGCACCTCCGGAAACGTGTTCCAGACGTCCAGCACGTCGCTCGGCGTTTGCCCCTCGTGGGTGATCGTCAGTTGCTGGTCTCCGAGCGAGTCGGGCGTTCGCTCGGGTTCGATGGTGCCGTTGTCGTACAGCNCGTCGCTCGGCGTTTGCCCCTCGTGGGTGATCGTCAGTTGCTGGTCTCCGAGCGAGTCGGGCGTTCGCTCGGGTTCGATGGTGCCGTTGTCGTACAGCGCTTGCATCGCCAGTCCCAGCACCTCGTGTTGGTCGTAGATGGCGGTCGCTTCGTTTTCCGCGTCGGCGTTCGGGAACGCGGTCAACAGGTAGTAGGCATCGAGTGCCAGCGGCGGACGGATCTTGTGACCGTCTTCGACTTCCGGTGACTCAGACATCCGACCGGAGTGGCCACAGACGTCGTACAGGTAGAGACCGAGACGGACGTTCGAGTCGTCCTCGACGGCCGTCGGCGACAGCGGCTGGATCTGGTGGGTGTCGAGTCGGTCGTCGTCTTCGGTGCTCGCGAGCCGAACGCGGAGGAGATCGACCAGAAGGCTGGTCAGTTCCCTGACCGCCGTCGGCGACCCCATCAGCGAGACACCTCCGGCGCGGACGTGACGGCTCGACGGTCACGGCCGTACGCGCTGCTCGACCGGGGATCGCCGCGCCGGGTCACGCATCGAACGCTATCGTGGGAGTCCATACGCTCGAGTGGTGGCCGCCGGCCTATTATATCTGCCGTAGTGTATGCGGAAATAACGGCGAGTACGGGAGACTACCTCGTGACCGGCCCGTCTCCACTTACGCGTCCGCCCGCGGCTCCCCATTGCTCACTCGATCCATCCGCCGGCGAACTCCCCGCGGTAGATCGTCTCGCCGTCGTCCACGATCCGTTCTTCGCCCCGGAATCGATCGAGGTCGCCCGTGACCGAACTCGTATACACCTGCCGGTCGCGTTCGAATCGTTCGGGGCCGCGGTACGGTCGGTCGCTGGTCGCTCGCTCGAGGGCTGTTCGGAGGAACGCGTATGCCTCTGCCCGGTCGGCTGTGGGGGTCGTCAGGTCCCCGTAGTAGCTCATGCCCCACACTGGGTCGTCGGNTCGAGGGCTGTTCGGAGGAACGCGTATGCCTCTGCCCGGTCGGCTGTGGGGGTCGTCAGGTCCCCGTAGTAGCTCATGCCCCACACTGGGTCGTCGGCGTAGAACACGACCTCGCGGCCGACGAACGCCGTGGAACCGTGGTAGCGATCCCGGTAACGCCAGTCGCCGGATTCGTACGTGAGCGTTTTCTCCCCGCCGTCCGCGACTGTCGGACGAGCGGTCGCGTACCCGTTCCGATGGGCCGTGACGAGAAACGCGGCCAGTGCGTCGGCGTCTTGCATGGGGGCGTTGGGGTTCAGGTCGTCCGGAACGCCCGATCGCCGGCATCGCCCAGTCCCGGCACGATGAACCCGTCATCGTCGAGTTCGTCGTCGATCGACACCGTCAGCAGGTCGACCTCGGGGAACTCGTCGTCGACCCGGAGCAGCCCGTCCGGAGCGGAAACTGCGGACAGAACGATCAGGTTCTCCGGTTCGACCGAGTTCTCCGTGATGTGATCGAGGACCGCACACATCGTCGAGCCCGTCGCGAGCATCGGGTCGGCGACGATGACGGTGTCGTCCTCGGTGATCTCGGGCAGTTTCACGTAATCGACGGTGATCG
This sequence comes from Halobiforma nitratireducens JCM 10879, assembly GCF_000337895.1. Classification (GTDB taxonomy): domain Archaea; phylum Halobacteriota; class Halobacteria; order Halobacteriales; family Natrialbaceae; genus Natronobacterium; species Natronobacterium nitratireducens. Next base: position 1,735 of record NZ_AOMA01000132.1, on the reverse strand, counting down.
GGAACGAGCCATCCGCCGCGCGGCCGGCCTCCTCGTCGCGACTCGCGCTGATGACTCCNGCCATCAGAGATGTGTATAAGAGACAGGTCCTCGGTGATCTCGGGCAGTTTCACGTAATCGACGGTGATCGGGAACGAGCCATCCGCCGCGCGGCCGGCCTCCTCGTCGCGACTCGCGCTGATGACTCCCTGTCGCGCGCGGGGGAACGCCTTCAGCAGTCCCTCGACGAACGGTGTCGCCGCGCGCAAGACGTTGATAATGACGACGTCGTCGAGGCCACGAACCTGCTCGCCCATCGTCGTCTCGAGGGGTGTTTCGATCTCGACGTACTCCGTTTCCATGCGGCCGTCGATGATCTCGTAACCGCAGATGCGGCCGAGTTTGACCAGGCCCTTGCGGAAGCTGACCTGTTCGGTTTCGACGTCCCGAAGCTGTGAGAGCGTGTGTTTCGCCAGTGCGTGGGTAACGAGGTACGCGTCGTCCCGGTCTTCGATCGTCATATGTCTACAGGCTCGCGCCGGATAGTTGATGGTATCGATCAGTCGCGGCTGCGAGCCGTGCTTACATGCGTTGTGTACCGTGTGGCCCCAGGCGGTCCATCTCGTCTGGTGGGGATGGCGACCGTCGGCAGAGAAGTTTATACCGATCCGTGCCATATCACCGCGCCAGTCGAATGGAAGAGAGCATCTCGGGGTTTAAAATCCGTGGTGATTGGGGAGATGTCGTCGAACACGGCGAACGAATCTCCCGCGCGCTGCGGGACGCCGGCGTCGGTAGCGAGGATCCCGACCGGCCGGTTCCCGACGGCAACGTCGATACTGTCGGCGACTCGAGTTCGAGCACAGAGGGCGAAATCGAGGGTGGAAACGGCAACGACGATGGCGGTGGCGGNCGTCGATACTGTCGGCGACTCGAGTTCGAGCACAGAGGGCGAAATCGAGGGTGGAAACGGCAACGACGATGGCGGTGGCGGTGACGGTGACGGTGACGATGACGGTGACGACGACCGTCCGGACCGCGACGACCGCTTTGCCGATGCTTTCAACGAGTGGGAGGAGTGGCGGCCGAAGGCCCACGAGACACTCGAGGCGGACGTCAGCGAGAAGACCGCCGACCAGGCGAGCGTCGAGGAAGGGAAAGGCGAGCAAGCCGGAAAAGATCCCGACGAAGACATCAAAACCGCCGGCGAGAAACTCTCGGAGTCGTACGAACAACTCGAGGACGACGACGCCGAGGCCGCGGTCGACAACTGGAAAGAGTCGATCGATTACGTCGCGCGAGCGGCCGACTCGGCGAGCCGGAAAGCTCTGCGCCGGGTCGAAGACACGGTCTACCAGAACGTGATGACCCAGCTTGCACCCTACTACTTCGACAACGACCTCATCAGCGCGAACATCCAGCAGTCCGCACGCGGTGACGACGACGCCGAACGGTTCGTCTTCGAGGTCAACGTCAACGACGACGATCTGAAAGACGAGGTCTCCGATCGACTCGCCGAACTCGAGGACGAAATCGATCGCTGGCACGTTCAGGTCGAGAAAGACACCGATGCGGCGGAAGCGATCGAAGGAGCCGAGCCACCACCGGAAGCGGAGAACGGATCGAAGTCGACGACGAACTAGCGTCTCGACTTCCGTCGCTGCGGATTTTGAGAGCAGAAAATATTGGTTCGCTCTTCTGTAGGAGATTGTTGATACTGCTCAGCTGTCGCTGTGGAATCGAAGAGAGCAAGGAC
>NZ_AOMA01000131.1 GCF_000337895.1 Halobiforma nitratireducens JCM 10879 | reverse complement strand
AAAGTTATTGCGGAAACCAGGGAGAGAAGCGCTCAAACACGCTGTCAAAGCTACGCTGTGAAATCAACAAAGTGCTACACAAGAGCGTATTGGTTAGTGTCTTGTGGTGAAACGACCGTGTCCGCTCGTTAGCAGCCGCAGGTCGTCGTGATGATACACTCTGCGTTGTCACAGGTCGCACAGGTGTTTTTGTGCGTCCGTGGAACGGCTCCGTCGAGACACCAGTCTCCGACGCAGTCACAGCCACCGCAGTTATCACAGTCGTCCGTCGTTGGCGGTTGTTCGTCGCGGTCTGTCGTTCCGATCGATGTCTCTACTTGCTCGTAGCTGTCGCCGTCCGAGTGCACGTACATGAGTACGTTACTGCCGTCTTCGGGGAATAGCGCGGCGAACGGCGCAGAACTCTCGCTGTAGGTGACCTGCAGTCGGCCACGAGGCGTCGTCGTGGTGAACGATACCTCTCGCGATCCGCCTTCGGCGAGGTCGTGAATTTGTCCGTCGGCGTCGTCCGTCGCACCGAAATCCGGAAGGACGCTGAGCGTCGCTTCTGCGAGCAAGCCATCGCTCTCGAGTTGATTGAGAAGCGCTTGCCCGGTTCTAACGTCTTCGGTCACTTCGATGTCGAGTTCCGCTGAAACGGCCTCGATGTCTCGCTCCGAGAGGGTCAGTCCCGCGGCCTCGAGGCGCGCGAGTTTGTCGCCCGAGTCAGCGTCAGCGGCGACGCTTCCGGTCGCAGCGACTGCGCCCATACTCACGGCACCGGCTGCCGCACTTTGTAGCACTGTTCGTCGACTAACTGAATCAATGTCTTTGTCAGACATCAAATGAGTAGGCCACGTTCTATTGGAAATATCTTTTGGATATAAATTAGTTTTGGTCAAGTTCGAACCTTATCATTTATTAATTGGTGGACTGACACGAGGGCTGATGTCGAGAGTGATTTGGAACCGTACGCCTGTCCTGTATTACGCCGTTCACATCGCTGGCTCATCTGATTGGAAGAGTCAATTTTACTAGCGGAGGTTCTGGAAAGCTGAACGGTTCTACTATATACCTACTGCTCGACAAAACAAATTTATAAATCAATGTATTGGAAATGATTTATGACCACTGGACCAACCAGTCGGCGAACGGTTTTGAAACGAAGCGCACTCACAGCACTGGCACTCGGTATCGGCGGCTCGGCCAGCGGGGCTGCCTCCCGATCAACACCCGAGATCGAGCAGTTCCGCGTCAAGGGGACCCGAGAGACGACGGTTCGGTACGAACCCGAGACCATCACCGTCACCGTTCGGAAACGGAGCCCGGCTCTCAGTGATCGACTCGAGTCCCAACGGGACGAGTTCGTCGACGAAATCGAATACGATCGAACTGCACTCAACGATACCCTGTTGCACGCTTTCGAAATTAGGGCCAAAAACCAGATGATGTTGCAGGTTTCTCTGAACAGGGTTGGCTACTAATGCCCACATCCGGGTACCAAGCATCAACTAATTTTGCACATGCAACGGGCTAAACGAAAGTAAATTCGACGACGACTTGTTTCCCGAACGGGGACAGCGGGTCGACGAAGCGCCGTGGACGACCCACATCGCGAGGGAGGCGGAGTGGCGAGAACTCTTCGCGGCACAGTCCGAGAACTATGGCCCAGAGGACAGTCACTTGCCGAGTGAGTCCGACTACGACCACGCGGTATGGACCTACAGCGATATCGACGAGACAGGGTACGAACGCCGCAACCCGATCAATATCGTCTGCGATCTCTCCAGTCGCTCGTTCGGCGACGTTCAGGACGTACTCACCGACGACGGCTGGTCGTTTCTCGACTGGGACGCGCTTCCACCACACGAGTACCGACGATTCGCCTGGAATCAGGAACTCGAGCAGTTCGAGGACTCCCACGCCAGCCTCGGATACGCCTGGACGTTCGGCGATCCCAACATCTACGGTGCCAATGGCCGCTACCACGTCCAGACCTGGGAGTTCGTCGACGGCCTCGTCGGGGTCCACTGCCACGAAGACACGCCGGTTCCACACAGTGTCGAATCGTACACGACGGCCGAAGACGAGGTTCGAACCATCTTCGCCAGCGCCGGCTGGGAGACGAGCGCGAACGA
>NZ_AOMA01000130.1 GCF_000337895.1 Halobiforma nitratireducens JCM 10879 | reverse complement strand
CCGCCGTTCTCGGCCTCTTCGTCGTCACGCGGCTGTGGCTCTACGGCGACCTGCTCGCGGGAACGACGTACCCCTTCCTGTCGACGTTCGACACGTTCGCGGAGTTCGTCCCGCTGCTCGTGATCATTCTCGGCTATCGAGCGGTCGTCGGTGAGCGAGATTCTGGTCGAATCCGTCTTCTCCTCGGCCAACCGGGGCGTCGCCGGGATATCGTGACTGGAAAATACGTCGGCCGCGCCGCGACGCTCCTCGCCGTCGTCCTCGCCGTTGCACTCCTGCTCTCGGCGTTCGTCGTCGCGCAGTTCGGGACGGACGGGCCGACAGAAATCGTCGGCGGCCTCGCCGTGCTCGTCCTCTACACGTTCGCGTGGCTCGGCGTGACGGTCGGCGTCTCGAGTACCTTCGCCAGCGAGACGCGAGTAATCGGGATTTTGATCGGGCTCTATGCGCTGTGTGTGGTTCTCTGGGACACCCTCGTCATCTCGCTCGTTTCGCTCGTCGTGACTGGACAGGCCGAAACGGGCGTGGATCCCCTCGCAGGTCGGTTCGCTACACTCGAGGAACCGACGTGGTTTCTGTACGCAAACCGGTTGAATCCGCTACACGCGTTCGATGGGGCGCGATACTACGTTCCCGATCTGCTCGATATCGCCTTTGTCGGCGGGACGACAACGGCTCCGCACGCGCCGAACCTGTTCGGTCTCGGCGTCCTGCTCGCGTGGGCGACCGTTCCGGTTCTCGTCGGCTACTGGCGGTTCCAGCGCGCGGATCTCGACTGAGGGGGCCGCGCTCGCGCGACGAGGGCGTGGTTGTCCCCGTTCGCTCCTTGCTGGCCTCCCCCGTTTCTTGCTGGTCTCCCTCCGTTCTCGTTCGGTCCGTGTCGAACCGAGCCCGCTACTCGACCCCAGGTGAATTCACTACTCAACCTACCGGGCCCAACGTTCTCCAGCAACCGCAGGCCGGCACACACTTGTAGGACCCGCTAAAAACCCCGAACAGATGGTCGAGATCGTGACGATCGCGACGTTCCTGATAGCCGCCCTCGCGAGTCTATTTATGGCCTGGGCGATCGGTGCCGGCTCGAGTGGTTCGACGCCGTTCGCGCCGGCGGTCGGTGCGAACGCGATCTCGGTGATGCGTGCGGGCTTTCTCGTCGGGATTCTCGGCTTCGCAGGGGCGGTTCTGCAGGGAGCGAACGTTTCCGAGGCGGTCGGCACCGAACTGATCGACGGCGTCGTGCTGTCTCCGGGTGCGGCGACGATCGCGCTGATCATCGCGGCCGGCCTGGTCGCGATCGGCGTCTTCGCGGGCTACCCGATCGCGACGGCCTTTACGGTGACCGGCGCGGTCATCGGCGTCGGGTTCGCGATGGGCGGTGACCCCGCCTGGCCGAAGTACATCGAAATCGCGACGCTGTGGATTCTGACGCCGTTCGTCGGCGGCGGCCTCGCCTACGCGATCGCACGTCTCCTCCGACGGGAACCGATCGCCGAGGAGTATCTGATCGTCTTGCTGGCCGCGTTCGTCGGCGTCATCGTCGCAAACATCGAGTTCGCCGTCCTCGGCTCCGCCGAGGCCGGCGGCGCGTCGATCGCCGAAGCCTCGAGCGGCTGGGTGCCCGGACCGGACCTGTTCGGTGTCGTGGTCGCGACGACCGTCATGGCGCTGTTGTGGGCGGCGGTGATCGGGTTCGACCTCCGGAACGGAACCGAACGCGGTGAACGACACTTCTTGCTGGCGCTTGGCGCGCTCGTGGCGTTCTCCGCTGGCGGCAGTCAGGTTGGGTTGGCGATCGGGCCACTGATCCCGCTGTCCGGTGACGTTGGACTCCCGCTGATCGCGCTGCTGGTCGGCGGCGGGTTCGGCCTCCTGCTCGGGTCGTGGACCGGCGCACCGCGGATGATCAAGGCGATCTCGCAGGACTACTCCTCGCTCGGGCCGCGCCGATCGATCGCCGCGTTGATCCCGTCGTTTATCATCGCACAGACGGCAGTCCTGTACGGCATTCCGGTCTCGTTCAACGAGATTATCGTCAGTGCGATCATCGGGAGCGGCTACGCCGCGTCTGGAGCGGGCGGCGGCGTCAGCGCCCGCAAGATGGGATACACCGTGCTGGCGTGGATCGGCTCGCTCGCCGGTTCGATCCTCATCGCTTTCGGTGGCTACTCCGCGTTCGCGCTCGTGTTCTGACGGCTCGAGAGCTACCGACGGCTGACATCGAACGGATTTTACCCCGCGCACGGCGAGTTCGTGTATGGGAATGGACGAGGCCGAGGACCAGACCGAAGACACACGCCGGACCGACGACCCCGAATCGGCGCTGCCAGTCGATCCCGACGATCCGGCGACCGTCCAGTGGCGACGCGACGCCTCCACGTCGCGAACCGTCCGACTCCTCTGGTCGCTCGGCGTCGGCACCTTCTTCGCCGCGATCGGGATCATCGTCTTCTGGCGACTGTACGACTTCGCCGGGCAGGCCGGTGGCACCCTTTCGCAGTCCGTCGTCCTGGCGGTCGTCGCCGCCGTCACCGTGACGGTCGTCGCACTCGCGGCCTCGAGCAACTCCGAGGCGCGCCTCGAGGCCGCCCTGGAGTCGCTTCCGGTTTCGGGTCCGTCCGGCTCCGCCTCGCAACGCGGACTGTCACGGGCGATCGACGCGGCGGTCGGCACGGTGGCGATGGCTGCGGTCATCGGTGCGTTGATGGCGGTCGGACGGG
>NZ_AOMA01000129.1 GCF_000337895.1 Halobiforma nitratireducens JCM 10879 | reverse complement strand
CGACCGCGAGCGCGCCGAGCAGCGCCACCGTCGACTGTTCGACCTCGAGGCCCACGACCGGCACCTCGTAGGCGGCGAGCACGACAGTCGCGAGCTCGAAGGGGAGAGAGAACGCCATCGATGTTGGTCCTTGTCGGCCGACTGATTAACAGTTTACCCTTTTCGGCCTCCGTGGCCGCCGACGACACGTTTACCCGGCCGTTTCCCGAACAGGCGAGTATGAGCACGCGCAACGACCGTCACGATTCCGAGCCCGGTCGAACGCACGACGACCCGCCGATCACGTTCTACCGATTGCAGGGCTGTCCCTACTGTGAACGAGTCACTCGGCTGTTACAGGAATACGACCTCGAGTACCGGTCGCGGTTCGTCGAACCGATGCACTCGGACCGAAACGTCGTCAAACGCGTCGCTGGCGTCCGGACGGTACCGGTAATCGTCGACGATGCCACCGGGGTGACGATGGCCGAGAGCGCGAACATCGTCGGTTACCTCGAGTCGACCTACGGTGACGACGGAGGTGAGGCCTGATGCCCGACTTCGAGGTCGTCACGCTCGAGCCCGCAGAGCACGTCGAACCGGGCGAAGAGGCACCGACGTTCACTCGACCGCTGGTCACCGACGAGTTCTGGGAGGACCGGTCGCTGTCGGCTCTCGTCGGCCGAGACGAGAGCGAGGGTGAACGCGAGAGCGAAGGCGAGAGTCAGAATCGTACCATCCTCGTGTTCACTCCGATGACCGGCTCCTTCCTCGCGACGTACCTCTGGGACGAACTCGCCGAGCGTGGCTGGGACGAAGCCGACGCCACCGTCGTCGGAATCACCACCGGGAACCCCTACAGCGTCAAGCGGTTCATCGATGACAACGGCTACCCGTTTGCCCTCTTTGCGGACCCGGCGACCGACGTCGCCGAGGCGTACGGTTTCGTCCACGATCTGGACGGCATGGCTGGCGTGACCGAACCGCGACCCGCGTTCGTCGCGATCGACGCCGACCGGACCGTCGAAGCCGTCTGGGTCGCCCAGGAGTGGCCCGAGTTTCCCGACTACGACGACCTCGAGGTGACACTCGGGATCGATCTCGACCCCGACCCCGACCCCGACCCCGACCCGGACCTCGAGTGACCGACGCCGAGTCACCGTCGACCGTTCGATCCGTGACGACAGCTTTTTGCCCGTAATCGGCCGAGTACGAACCCGAATGACCGAACTCGACCGCGCGGCGGACGCCATCGACTCCGGGGAGCTGGTCGTCTATCCCACCGAGACCGTCTACGGGCTCGCGGCCGACGCGCTCGAGGCTGCGGCCGTCCAACGAGTCTTCGAGGCGAAAGGCCGGGACCGATCGAAACCGATCTCCTTTGCCGTCCCCTCCGTTCCGTCGGCGCTGCAACACGTCCGCGCTAGCGAACGCGAGCGACGGTTCATGGCGACGTTTCTGCCCGGCCCCGTGACGGTTCTCTGTCGTCGCGACGACGACGTGCCGGACGTTCTTACCGCGGGCGAGGACCGTGTCGGCGTCCGTGTGCCGGATCACGACCTCGCACTGGCTCTTTGTGAACGAACCGGGACGCCGATCACTGCGACGAGCGCGAACGTCAGCGGCCGCGAGAGCGTGCGGACGCCCGACGACCTCGATCCCGAGGTTCGGGAGGCAGCCGCGGTCGTGCTCGAGGGTGGCCGAACCGAGGGCACCGAGAGCACCGTCGTCGACGTCTCGACGGAGACGATCCACCGGCGGGGTGCGATGGCCGACGAGATCGAGGCCTGGCTCGCCGACGACGGTTAGAGCCCGAGCAACGAGCGCAACGACCGCGTCCGGACGCCACACTCGGCGGCGAACTCACAGGAGCCACACTTCGACTCGTTGTCGATCCGTGGCGGCGGCCCGTCGAGTTCGCGGACCGTCCGTAACGCACGCCGGTATCGTGCTTTTCGTCGCGTCGTCAACTCGAGCGAGCGGATCTCGCCGTAGGCAGGGTATTCGAGCCAGGCCCGATCGACGGCCGTCTCGTGCTCCCAGGCAAGTGCCTTCGCCGCGGCGACGGCGTGGACCGACTGCGAGGTCCAGACGCCCTGATCGGGCGGTTCGCCCGCGGAGACGAGAACGGGCTCGAGCGGGTCTCCGAGCACTTTGTGGACGACACCGTGGCAGTCACGGCCGGTCACGAGCCGATCGCGGGCGTCGGGGTCGCGGAGGCGTCCCCAGTGGCCGGCCGACTCGAGCCAGTCACGGGTCGTGCCGAGACGGGCGCGGTACACCGCCGGTGGGGGTTCGACTGGCTCGTCGGCGAGTGTGGCTACCGGCGCTTCGAGGAGCGACTCGTACCGGCGCTCGAGTTCCCGCACCGCCTCGACCCGAGCCGGCGGGGTCGGATCGTACTCGTCGTTCTCCTGGCGACATCGCCGGTAGTAGTACTTTCGCGGACAGAACGCTGCGGTTCGGAGATCGCTGAACGCGACGGACGCCTCGGTCACGCCCCGGTTGGTCACCCGATCGTACAAAAACCCGCGTTCGTCGGAGGCGACGGGCTGGACTGTCCAGGTGGGACCAAACGCGTGTCCGGTTCCACCGTTCGATCGCACTCGAGACGGCGTCGAGGCGCGATCGGGTGGGAACTGACTGGCGTCCAGTAGTGTCAGAAGTCGACGTCGGTCTCCATCCCTTCGGTCGCGTCCTCGAGGCCGTCCTCTCGAACGTCGCTCGTCATCTGCTCGGACAGTCCCGCGTCCGCGAGGATGCTGTCGAACTCGTCGCGGTAGCGGTCGTTCGCCGTACGGGATTCGTCTTCGGCTTCCGCGACGCGGCGATAGCGACTGACCGACTCCTCGTCGATATCGTACTCCGTGGCCAGCGTCGCGTCGTCTTCCTCGCGGTCACGAATCGCCGCGAGGTCGACCTCGTCGGCATCGTCGTCGGCGATCAGGTGCAGCGACATGCGTGCCTCGAAGACCTCCGCGGCGTCGACGCCGAGTTTCTCGGCGATCTCCTCGTCGCCTTCGTCGTCGTAGAACCCTCGCGCT
>NZ_AOMA01000128.1 GCF_000337895.1 Halobiforma nitratireducens JCM 10879 | reverse complement strand
CAGCCGGTGGCCGGTCGTCGTATCGGTGGGAGTCTCGGAGTCGTCCGTGTCCGGTTGGGAGTCCGGCTCCGGTTTCGGCTCCAGTTCCGGTTCCCGGTCCGAACCCGTGGTCGGTTCCGGTCCCTCGACCGCGGCGTGGCGCAGGTACAGCTCGATTACCTCCCGCAGCCCGGCCCGCGTCCCGCGCAGTTTGTAGAGTTCGGGAGCGCGTGCCAGGTATTCGCGACGGGCGCTCTCGGGCCACTCGCGGTACTCGTCGGCCGCGAGCCACTCCTCGAGCCACGCCAGCGAATCGCTGGGAACGCCGTGTGGGTCGAAATACTGCGTGATCCCGTCGATCTCGGACTGGACGTCGACGAACGACGTCTCGAACACCGACAGAAACCGCTCGAGAAACGCCGCCGACCGATCGTCCTCCTGGTACAGCTCCGGCATGTAGCGGAGATACGACTGGCGCGGACAGTACGCCGTCACGGTATCGACGTGTGGCGATGCCGTCGGCGTTCCAACGAGTTCGAGGGCGACGTACAGGTACCGGCCGGTAGCGTTTCGCAGTAATACGTCGGGGTTGTCGGCCACTTCGGCGACGTTCCACTCGGACTCGGCGTGGGTCTCGAGGGCGTCGAACGCGGTTCGTTGCCAGCGCTTGACTGGTTCCGTCGACAGCGACTCGTGGCGCGCAGCGAGCCGCTCCGGAGCCGTCCGTATCAGTTCGAGCCCGGAGGAGACGCCGATCCCCTGTAGCACCGCCGGGGCGTCCGCCGGGTCGAACTGCGTCTGCGTCCAGTTCGCCGGCGTCTCGTTCCGGCGCTTCCGTTCCGCGGACCGCTCGGACCCGCGGTTTCGTGTTGCTGGTCGATCGGACTCCCCCGGCGAACCGGACCCGTCGACCGGCAACAACGGCTCGTCGGTCGCGTAATACCGAAGTCGAACCCTGGTGTTCGGGGGGAACCGGGCGAGATCGACGACGAGTCGATGCCACTCGAGCTGGTCGCTCCCGCCGTCGTACCGGGTCACCGCGAGGCCGGCGTGAGTGTCGCCATCGGGACGCTCGAGATACTCGATGCGTTCGGTCAGCGAGAAACACCGGTCTTGGGCATCGACCGCGTAAAACGATCGGCGGCCGTCGTCCGATACGCGGCCGACGAGCGTCTCGATCGCTCCCGCGTTCTCGAGGGTGGTGAGACGGGAGAACTGTGCCGTTTCGGGTTCGAACTCGAAGAGGGCGTGTTCGTCTCCGGATTTACAGCGGCCAGCGATGACCAGCGAGGGGCCGGCGATCGCGATCGCTGTCGGGGTAAACGGCGTCTCGGCGGCGAAATCGTCCCCTGCGAGCAGTTTCTCACTCGTGGGATCGTCCTGGTCGGTACGGATTCGCCACAGTTCGTGCTCGTCTTCGTCTTCCGCTTCCGCTTCGTTTTCGTCTTCGGCCGTCGTTATCACCGCCACACCGTCCGGCGATGTCGCGACATCGACGGTCGGTTTCGACGACCGGCTCGCTTCTTGTTCGTCGCCGCGGATCGAGACGATCGTTCCCGACGAATCGAGGGCGTAGAGCGTCCCCCGTTCGGAGATCAGCTTTCTCGGGTCGGCCACGAGCGTCTCGAACGTTTCGATCTCACGCCGCGTTTCGGGATCGACCGCAGTGATCACTCCGTCCCCATCGATCACGAACACGCGAGACCCGCTCGTCGTGATCGATCGTGGGTCCCACTCGCCCCGGGGGGTACCGTCGATCACCAGTTCCCGAGTGTCGCTCGTTTCTTCGTATCGATACACTGCGCCGTCCTGGGTCAGCAAATAGCGCACGCCCGCCCGATCGGCGGTGACGTCGACGATCGAGTCGTCGATCGTTCGCGACCGAACCGCCGTCGTCTCCCGCAGGGCAACGCCGCCGTCGGTGATCCGAACGTTTCGCAGTCCCCAGTCGCGCCAGTCCGACTCGCTCGTCGTAACCGTGTACGAAAACGTCACAGTTGCCCTCCGTGTCGCGTTGTCGTCTCCATCTCGACTGTCACACGTTCGACGGTGAACAACGCCGTCTCGTCGATCGTGATCTCGTCGCCGCTTGCCGTTCCGCCGTGGGCGGTAACCGACAGGTCGGACACCTGCGCGACCGCATCGACTTCCGCGATCACCTCCCGTAACTCGTCGCGACTCAGGGAACGACCGAGCGGCCATCCATCGCCGTCGAACCCGGAGAGGGGATGCAGGTACGACTCGACTGCGTCGGTGATCGCCGTTTCGAATCCGCTGTGAGCGTACTGCCGGCGGACCCGGCCACCGACCGTGATCTCGAGGCGGACGTACTGCGGGCCGACGACCTCGACGCGGTCGGTCAGCAGCGTCCGCTCTCGGAGGAAGTCACGGACGGTATCGAGAAACGCCTCGCTCGGGGTTGGGCTCGGAACGTCGGCCGGCGCGTACGGGATCACGATCACGGTCGCGTCGGTCTCGTCGACATCGACGTGCGTACGGCCCATTCTGAGGCCCGGAGTTCGTTCGGCGAGCTGTCGATAATCCCCCGCAGTGACCGCACGGGCCGGCCGGTCGAGATCGCGCCTGACGCGGTTCAGTGCCTCCGTCACCGTTTCGGCGTCGCTCCCGCCGGTGGCGGGTCCAAGCGGCGTGACATCGATCGACGCCGCGGAGACGGTGGCGTCGAAATCCGATCCCGGGTCCGTGAGTTGCCAACTCGCCGCCGGAGAGACGTTGCCGCGTTCGCCACCGCCGTAGACGTAGTCGGCGGTGACCGTCGCGCCGGTCGGCAGTGCCGTCCCGTTGATACCGTCGCCGAACGTGACGCGTCCCGTTTCGCGATCGAGGACGTACTGTCGATCGTCCGGACCGGAGGCGTCGAAGTCGGGGACTTCGGTGTAGCGTTCGCCATTCACGGAAATCGTCGCCGAGAGCACCGGACTGTGTTCGAACCGGTAGGTCTCGTTGTCGAACGATCGAGCGGTCCTCGATCCTGCAGTGCCCGACAGAGGGGTCAACTGCTCGTTCTCGACGCGAGCGGCGTGGGTCGCGGTAACGACGTTGGGCCGGATACTGTCGATCTGGGGCGGGATTTCGTACCCAGGAGTCTCGACGCGACAGCGAATCCAGCCGACTGCAGCGTCCGGAACCCGCGAGGGAAGCGAGAGGGTTTCGGTCCCGGAGCCGGACTCCCGCTCCCGTGGCTGCTCGGCGGTAGCGAGGTCGATCAGTCCACCCTGGTACAGCGAGTCGGTCCCGTCGTCGAGCACTCGGAGTCGCTCCCAGCGGCCATCGCGGTATCGTTCCCACGCGAGTTCGACCGACGGTTCGAACGTCGGATGGTCGCCGTGCTCGGGCGGGTCCGCCGGCTCCGGCAAGTCGTCGTCGTGATACGCGACCGACAGCGTAAGACGGTCCGACTCGGCGAACGGGTCCCGATCGAAGCCGAGATAGAGCGCGTCGGTTTCGTCGACTTCCCGACCGAACGGCCGATAGTACGTTTCCGACGCTGCGTTCGCCTCGCTGTGATCGCTCACCGCGCCTGCATCACCGATGACCGCCTCGACGGACGCGTTCGACAGCACGACATCACTGTCCGTCTCGAACCGATACCGTTCGTCGACGCCGTCGGTCACGGTGAGTCGGGCTCCCGCTGGGAGCCGCTGGCCGACGAGCGCGTCGGGAACGTCGAGCGCGACCGTCGCCGTCGCCGGTGTCGGCGGCCGTTGCTGGTACCCGACCAACTGCAAGTACTTGCGTCTGTGCTCGTCAGTAATCTGATCGAGTTGATAGGTATGCGTCTCCGTCAGCCAGGCGAGCACCTCCAGAATCGTCACTCCCGGGTCGTGTGGATTGAGATCCGTCCACTCGTCCGAGTACGCCGGGATCAGTTTTTTCGCCTGCTCGAGCAACTCTTCGTACTCCCTGTCGTCTAACTCGGGTAGATCGAGTCCCATCCTTAGTCCTCCGGCATCGTAACTGAGAGTCGGTGTGGTCCGCGACAGACCAGCGTACTGTTCAGAAGCGATCCCACTCCGCCGCGGCCGGTCAGCGGCCGCCGCTCGCCGCCGATCGAAACCGTCGCTTCGAGTTCCGAGACGGCTCTCACTCCGTCGACGTCCGCGACGACGTCGATGAGCGAATCCCGCGTAGGCAGTGTCGCGAACGGCCATCCCGAGCCGTCGTTGCCCGTCAGTGGGTGTAGATACGCGTCGAGTCGTTCTTCGATCGTCGATTTTAGCAGCGAGACGCTTTCGACTCCCTGCGTTCGCACCGTCGCGTCGACCGCGAGTTCGCTGTAGTTCGGTCCGCGAACGACGACATCCCGGTTCTCGTCCGCGACCAGCGACGCCGGCGCACGGTCGTACAGCGTCCGGCGGACCTGGTGTTTCAGCGCCATCGACGGAACGGGCTGTTCCCGCCGCGCGTCCGGGACGATATACACGATCACGCCGTCCTCGGCATCGGCCACGCAGGTAACACGCCCCAACTCGGGGAACGCGGCCTTCGCAACCTGCTCGTAGTCACGCGCCGTCACCGCCCGCCCGCGGTGTCGCAGGGTGTTCGTCGCCCGCGAGACCATCCGCTCTGTCGACTCGACGTCCGTGCCACCGTTTGCCGATATCGGATTCGTGACGGAGTCGACCAGCGCGATCGAACTCTTGAGGTCCGTGATCGTCTCCGGATCGACATTTCCGTCACTCCCACCGCCGGTCGTATACGTTGCTTTGACGTTGTCCTGTCCGCTTGGCGGAATCTTGCCGGCATCGCCGTCGCCGAACTGCACCGTTCCCAGCGTCCGGTTGACCACGTAGTGGCGATCCTGTGGCCCCGACTCGAGAAAGTCGTCGACCGCCGTCCACTGGACCCAAAACGCCTTCAGTTCGCCGCGGGAGTCGTGCTCCTGTCTGACCGAGTCCGGCCGTTCCTCTACGAGACGCCGACGCTCGCCGGCGGACATGGTCTCGAGGGCGTCGACCCATAGATCGATATCGATCACCGGCGCGTGCGAGCACGCAAACGACTGGTCGTGGGAGCCGTCGCTCGAGCCGAGAACCTCGTCCTCGATCGTGATCTTGTTGTACGCCCACTGAGTATCAGGATAGACTCCCGACAGGAGGGGCGGACGGGTCGTTCGCTCCGTCGTCCTATCGGCCGGTGGCGTCGACTCACCACCGTGAGTAGAATCGAGCGTGTCACCATCTGAGTCGGCGTTTGCATCGGTGTCGCCGTTCGAACCCGAGCTGGTCGCGAACTCGTCTTTCGTCAGGCGAGCCCTGATCCAGTGTCGACTGCGACCGAACAACTCGACCGCGGCCGTTGGCGTCGGAAACGTCAGCGTGACGATCCCCCGTTCGGTCAGGCCGCCGGTCTGATCCCGAACGTCGAGTCGCTTCCAGGTCCCGTCCGCTCCAGCACAGTACTCCCACTGAACGCCGGGATCGAACTGCTCGGGATACGTCGCGTCGTCGATGACGAAAAAGAGCGTTATCGGCCCGTTCTCCAGGCGGTGGTCGAAGCCGAGATACAGCGTCTGCTCGTCGTCCGGAATGCCGACGAACGGTTCGAACTCGCCTGTCCGGCCCGACAGATCGGCGCTGTAGGTTCCATTGTTGTGTCGAACGACCGTATCGAACGAGAGGTCCGCACGATAGTTGACCGTGAGGTCTCCGTACACCGGTGGATCGTTGGTGTTTACGACCGACGGCGGCGTCGATCCGTCGGTCGACTCCAGCGATGGCTGGCCGTACGTCCCGCTGACCAGACGCGCACGAACCCAGACGCTGTCGTGTCCCGCAACCGTCGTCGGCTCGATATCGGGCGGAACTTCGAACCGCACGCGACCCGGGCTGCGAAACGCGTCGGTTCCGTCCGCGACGGACTCGAGTCGCGTCCATCCAGTCCCGTTCCAGTACTCCCAGGAGACCTCCGGCGGCCCGTCGAGGATACCCATGTTCACGTTCGATTCCGCTCCCGTACCCTCGAGACCGGGGATTCCATCGGACACCGCGTCGGTATCGGACACGCTCCCGGGGCTCTCGTCACCGGATTGGTCCATCCCGGTGCCGGTGCCAGTGCCGGTGCCGCTGTCGGCGTCGGCCTCCACTTCCGGCTCGTCGAACTCGAGTTCGACCGTTCCGCCCGGCTTGGTCAACGCCTCCTGGCAGGCGATAAAGAACGTCACCGGTGGGTGTGAGACCCGACCGAACGGACGAAACTCCTCGTCCTCGAGCGCGAGCGGAACGTCGTTCGACAGGAGCATGTCGGGCTCGAGGCCGCCGTCCCGGTCGTCGCTGGCCATACTGATCGACACCGAACGGACGGGCCACGTCGGCACTGCCGACTCGTCTCGCAGCGAGCAGCGCAACCACCGACCGTCGGTCCCGTTTACCTCGCGTACCGTCGGTTCGCCGGGAAGTCGGAAGCGCTGTTCGGCAACGTCGTCGCGGTCGGGCTTTCCGTTGCGCTCGTCCGCTGACCCCGTCTCGGAGTGGGCCTGCAACTGTTCCTGAAGCTCCCGTACGCCAGTCCCGTCGACGTCGGAATCGTCGTCGACGACGCGTTCGAGGGTGTGCCACCCGAGATCGCCGTCTTCGTCTTCGCCGTAGTACTCCCAGGTCGTCTCATCGAAGAAACGGGCAACGCCTTCCTGGGCGTCGATTCGGACAGTAACCGTCGAACCGGCCGCCACGTCGAGTGCGCGCTCGTTTTCCAGATACAGGGTGTGGGATTGTACCGACTCCCCTGTGAACAGCCGTTCCCGGTCTCCGCCCGGAAGTGATTCGTGATCGACGATCCGATCGTCGGTCGGATCGACGGCGACCACGTCCGTCAGCGACGCGGGCGTCGCCTCGAACCCCGAGTCCTGTGGGAGTTCGAACTGCTGTGTCTCTCCGTCCGCCGGGTCCGCAACCGCCGTCGTGCCGCCCGAGATCGGCACGTTTCGGTCGAGATCGCCGGACACCTCGAACGAGAGCGGAACCCGAGCCGCCTGTGGCGGTCGTCGGTCGAAATCGAGCGCATCGAGAAAGGCGAGGCGATGTTTTTCCGGCAGCTCGTTGAGTCGGTTCCGAACGTCCGCCTCGAACGACGAAAAGATACGGACCAGCGTCTGTCCGACATCACCCGTGTCGGGGTCCCAGTCCTCGGTGTATGCCCCGGCACGACGGCGCAACGTCTCGTACAACTCCTCTTGATCTCGGTCGTCGATGATCGGCTCGTTCCCCTTCATGCTGTGTCGTCACGATCAGCGCCCCGCCGGGGCGACGAACGCAGTCCCTCGAGCCCTGCATAACCCGCACCCGACGGCGCGTCCGACGAATTCACCCACCGTCCCGTCGTCCCCCCACGTTCGCTCATCCGTCACCTTCCGTGATGTGAAACGGATACACCATATTCGAGAGACTGTTCGTCGTCCGTACGTAGTATTCGATCTCGATCAGGATCTCGTTGGGGTCGTCGTCCGCCGTTCTGGCGTTGATATCCTCGATGTCGATGCGTGGCTCCCACCGAACCAGCGCCTCGCGGACGCTGCTCTCGATGAGGTTCAACGTCGCTGGCGACGCCGCCGAGTAGACGTGGTCGTGGATATCACAGCCGAACTCGGGACGCATGATGCGTTCGCCTTTCGCCGTTCCCAGGATGATCCTGATCGACTCGCGAATGTCCGCCTCCGCATCCGACGTCTCGATATCGCCGCGGTGGTCGGTCGTGACCGGATACTGCCAGCCGGTTCCGAGAAACTCCTCGGCCATGGTTAGTCGATGAGGACGGTCGGACAGCCCGCAACGATCTTGTTCGGTGGCCCGTTCTCGACGATCGTATCGCCGAGCCGTGCCGCCGGCATGCCGTTAATCAGGACTGTCGTGCTGCCGCCGGCCACTGGCCCACCGACGTGAGGGACTACCCCGGATGTCAGCGGGCAACTGTGGACATCGGCCAGCGCACGCCACGCCGGTCGGTTGCCGATGAAGACGTTCGGACTCCCTGTTCCTGTCAGTGGCGTTCCGTGAGCGGTCTGATCGCCAGTTCGTGCTGCGGGTTTCATAGGTTAGTTCAGTCGAATGATTGCGCCTTCGATCGTCAGCGGTCCCGTCGAGTCGATACTCATGATACCGCCGCTGTCGATGTCGACGTTCGCTTTGCCCGAAACGTCGACGGTGTTTTTGCTTTTGACATCGACTTTCGTGCCGCCGGTGATCTCGACGCTCTTGTCGCCGTCGATCGTGATGTTCTTCGCGGAGAGTTCGAGTTCGTCGCCGGCTTCGATCGCGACCGAATCGTCCGAGGAGTCGAGAACGATCTGGTTCGTCGCATCGTCGTCGCGAATCAGGATCGTCTCGTTGCTGTCGTCGTCGTCGATGACGATCTCGTGGCCGGCACTGGTCTCGATGGTAACGCTCCCGTCGTCGCCGTCCCGATCGTCGTCGAAGGTGATACGGTGATCGCTCCGGGTACGAATCTCGCGAACGTCGTTGTTGCCGTCGTTTTTCTGCGGCGGCGTCTGTTTGCCGTTCCACAGCGAGCCGATGACATAGGGTCGATGGATATCGCCGTTTTCGAACGCGACCAGGACCTCGTCGTCGACATCAGGCAGGAAATACGCACCGTACTCGTCGCCGGCCATCGGCGTCGCGATCCGGGCCCAGTAACTCTCGTCGTCGGCGTCACGCCACGGGAACTGCAGTTTGACGCGACCGAGGTCTTTCGGGTCTTCGTTGTCGGTGACGACACCGACGACGACGCCGTGCATGCCGCCTTCCGGTGTCTCACCGTCGAATACGCCCGGCTGACTCATGCTCCGACCTCCACTGCCTCGAACGTCGTCCGATAGCCGGCAGCACCCATCCGATGGGTCGCTTTGGTCACGTGGTAGACACTCGAGAACCGCTCGCCGAGTTCGACGAGTTCGACCGTTTCACCCGCACGGATTTCGGGGATGCCGTCGGCTTCGCCGTACCCGCGGACGACTTCGTCCGAGAACTGGTTGAGCTTCGTTTCCGCGATCCGTTCGGCTTCGTCGGGTGACATTGCTGGCACGCTGAATACCTCCTTGTGTTTCGCATCCGAACTGCCTGCAGTCTCTACGATTTCTTCCTTTCGTTCGACGTCCCACGACCTGATCTCGACCTCGTGGGTATCCCGACGATGTGAGATTTCGCCGGTGAAGTCGTGGAGGTCCTCGCCGTACCACAGCTCGGCGACCGGATCGTCCGAAACCGCCGAGGATCGCGGAACGAACTTCACCGTGTCCCGCTCGGCGTAGAATTCGAACCCGTACGTCTCCGCGAGGTCGTGAACGAACTGGTAATCGCTACAGCCGTTCTGGATGAGCTTTTCGCGTTCGATCTGTGCGCTCTCGACCTCGACCGACGAGAACGGGTACGACGAGAGCACGTCTTCGACGGCATTGCCGATCGTCGACTCCTCCCAGGAGTCCGATCGCGACCCCTGCATGGCCTCCCACAGGAGCCCGTACCCCGAAACCTGCACTTCGGGGCCGTGATCGACCGTGAACTCACCGGTGATCGACCTGATCTTCCCCGACAGAAGCGGCGTCAACTCTCCTTCGTCGCCGTACCCCATCGCGATCTCCACGTCGGTCCCGACCTCGAACTGGTCCCAGGACAACCCCGCGAACTCGTCGAGCTCTTCGTCGAACGGATAGTTGAGCCCGAACGAGAACCGGTCTGCACCCTCGAAAGAGGTCTCGACTACCAGGTCGGCGATCCGACCGCCGGGCTCCTGGAACTTCTGATCCCCGATCATCACTTTGAACCGGGGAGAGTATCGCGGATGGTTGTCGACATCGTAGCTCACGCGCTCTCACCTCCGCAGTCTCGGTCGTCGGAGCGACCACTCTGGACGCGAGCAACCCCGGTGTTCGAAGCCCGGGGTGAAGAGTGCGGACAGCGTTTGCGGCGTGGAATCCCTTCGCTCATACTACAGAGGGGGCAACTCGAGTTTTTCACCCGGCTCGATCGCGCGGGGGTTGTCGATGCCGTTCTGGTCCGCGATCGTTCGCCAGTGAGATGGGTCACTGTACTCCTCGTCCGCGATGAGCCAGAGGGTATCCCCTTCCGACACCGTCCACACTTTCGTCTTGTCGGTCGACTCCGGCGAGACCTCCGATTTGTGATAGTCCGCCGTTTTGTACTCCTTGAAGACAATCGACACGCGAGCGCGGATGGGGACGCCGCTGGGGAGGAACTTGGTGAACTGCTTGTTCGCACTCTGGACTAACGCAGTAAAGTCGATCCCGTCTCCCCAGACGAATCGACAGACCGGTGGGGCGTGAAGTTCGCCGTCGACGGCGAGCAGATAGTCGATGTACTTCGTGTACTGCTCCCGGACGTCGAGCTCCTCGGTCGATGCGTCGTCGGAGCCGAGTTTATCCGTCGTATCGAAAAACAGCTCCATCGACAGCGTCTCCGCGTTGCCGTCGACGAACTGCATGATCGACGCACCCGAGCCGGTCGCTTTCATCTCGCCGTAGTTGACGCTCTTTTCGAGTGTGTACGAGCTCGGATTGAACTTACACTCGATCGTTTCACCTTGCTTTTTGCCGTTGAGGATGGTAATCTGGGCCTTCTCTAATTTTCCGTTCGTCATCGGTTACCTCTCCGTTCGCGTTCGATTCGTTTTCGACGCTCGAGTTTCCGATAGAGTCGCTCGACGACGCGATCGACGTCGGCTTCGTACCGGAGCGACTCGTCCGGAATCGGAACGTCGGTATCGGTCCGTCTGTCTCGTGACCTGTTCGTGCCGTGGGAGTGCTGGCTCGATGTCCGGGGTGTCCGATCGGTGAACCCGTGGTACTGATCCTGGTCCCGTGGACTACCGCCCCGTCCATCGGTCGGGGACGGCCCGGACTGGTGACCAGGACCTGCCGCGGGGCCAGGACGTGGGCCGGACGAGGGACCCCGATCGAACCCATCACCTCGGCCACCGCGGTGGGCAGGTGATCGTCCCGAATCGGGGCGACGGTCGCTGCCCATCGCCTCCCGATTCGTTACGTTTTCCCGTCGTCGTCCCCCCTCGTGACGATCCGGCGTCCCACGACCCTGCGTCGCTGCAGTCCGATCCGTGGTGGCGCGCCGGTCGCCCCGCGTCGCGGGAGGGTCGTCGACGACGCGGTCGTCGGCCCGCGAGGACAGCACGCTGGCGCGACCGGTATCGTCGGTTTGGCCGCCGTTAATTCGCGTCTCGGGGGCCTGTGTCCCGTCGTCGTGTGACTGACTCTCGCCGTCAGTGACGCCGAGAGGCTGTGAGCCACGGTAGACGAGCGAGGGGCGTTCGGAACTCGAGCTAGCTGTCTCCATCGACTCGTCGGTCGTAGATTCTAATTGATGTTTTTTAAATTTATTTATCTCATCATCGTCGTGCGACCGCGCGGGCTCGACCGCACCGACGGTATCGCTCGAGCGGATGCGTACTGGGGCGGTAAGCGACGGCGAGTCGTCGACGGTGCGGGCGAGGCTGGGCTCGCCGACAGTCGTACTCGACTCGGTCTCGTTGCCGCTTCGCGGCGGCCGTCGACTGGTGGACCGTCCACGCTTCGAATCGTCGGCTTCCCGCTCGGTCGAATCGGCGACCGCCATCGAAACGTCGCTGGTGGCAGCGTCATCATCCGGACCGTGGCGTGTCGTGGGAGCAGAAAGAGACGGAGACTGTATCCGGGATGCAACGTCGGTTCCCTGCAGTCCCGATTCGGACGGCTGTCCCGCAGCGCTCGAACTGCGGGTCCGTCCCGTTGCCTCTCCCAGCCCGTCGCGTTCCACGCTGGCAGCGTCTGCGGTTGTAGGGTCACCGCTACCGGCCCCCGTGTCGACATCGAGAACGGGAGTGAAGCGAGACCGCGTCCCTGCGACGGTCGTCTCCGTGTCGGTCGACACCGTAACCGCCGTCGGACGATCCGTCCGTCGTCGCAGGCTCTGCGAGCCACGACGAGGTTGGGAAGTGGGCGTCCGGGTGGCGTCGACGGATGGAGAACTGCGAGACTGGACGTCGGTTCGGGCCACTGGCTGGGATGGGTCAGCGACCGATGAAGCTCCGCCAGTGGTCTCGTCGGAGAGGCCCGTCGCTCGAGAGCCGGGGCTGGTCCCGACCGTCGTAGCACGCGATGCAAGCGTGGAATCGATGCCGTCAGTGCCACCAGCTGGAACGGAATCCCCGATTTCGGGCCGCCCGTCCCCCGACGAAACCGACGCTCGGTCCGTCCCGTCGGTCGACGACCGGCCACGCGCGTCGGACACCTGTTGTGCGCTTCCGCTGGAGCGAGTCGTCAACGTGGCCGGCGATCCGGGTGCGGTACTCGAGGGCCGTGTGCCGGCGGTTCCAGCGGTCCTCTGGGTTTCGTGCGTGCCGGGTTCGTCCAAACGAGAGCGGATCGCCCCTGCCGACCCCGTGGAC
The DNA here is from genome assembly GCF_000337895.1 of Halobiforma nitratireducens JCM 10879. Classification (GTDB taxonomy): domain Archaea; phylum Halobacteriota; class Halobacteria; order Halobacteriales; family Natrialbaceae; genus Natronobacterium; species Natronobacterium nitratireducens. The sequence continues at coordinate 51,284 of NZ_AOMA01000128.1, read as the reverse complement.
GGGGCCGACGGCTCGAAGCCGCTGTACTGAGGTCGCGAACGCGCTCCGGATGTCCGTGACTTCGTGCGTCGAATCCGCGTCGCAACGCCACGCGGGAGCGTCGACGGTCGTGGCCGCTGTCGATCGGACGGGTGACCGACGCTCCGTGATGAGACTGACTGGTTCGGGCTCGAACTCGCTGCGTTCACGCGCGTTCGACGCTCGTGCGTTTCGCCCGGAGCTTCGGTCACATCCGTTCCCGAACCCGAACTTGCACTTGCACTTGCACTCGTACTCGCACTCACACTCGAGCCGTCGACGGTCCGTGCCTGCCCGGTCACACGCTCGGTCGTCGTCGATAACGGCGATCCCTCGAGACCACCTGTCGTGGAAATCTCGAGGTCGTTCGACGATGCCGATCCCTCTCCTCGGTGGGCGATCGACTCGGTTGCATCGCCACGGGTCGACGCTGCGGTCAGCGCGGTCGATTCCGCCCCTCGCGTGGTCGACCGGTCAGCGTCGCGCGTCCGGGTTCCAGTTTGCTGGTCAGCGTCGCGCGTCCAGGTACCCCCCGTCTGCTCTCGTCGTTCTCGAGTGCTACTCAGCGTGCTCGCGCGTCCACCACCGCTGGCGGTTCTCCTCACGTTCGACAGCACGGATAGCGAATCGCTGCGGCGACGTGTCGCGTCGCGCTCGCTTCCCACGGGACTGGCGTCGGAATCCGAGACGGAATCGACTGACTGCGTGGATGCGGTTCCCTGGACGCCGTCCGCGACACTGGTCGGAACGGCGGGGGCGATTGCGTCGGTATCCACGTTCGCTCTCCGTTCGTGTCGTTCCGACCCGGACGGAACAGCCGTGCTGGGTCGAGGTGGGCTGGCGAACCGAGCGACCCGTTGTCGGATTCCACCACCGACGCCGTTCGACGGACGCGACGAGGAGGAAAGCGAGCCGGCACCTGAGACGACGGTGTTCTGCCGAGAACCGCGCTCGACCGCACTCGGCCGACGAGCGTCAGTCCGCGACTCGAGCGTCGTCCGTTCCGTTGGCTCCGGGATCGCGTCGATCGTGCTCGCTTCCGTCTCCGTCACCGTTCTCGTCCTTATCCCCGTCTCCGTCACCGTTCCCGTTCCCGTTCCCGTTCCCGTCAGCGGCTCGCTCGAAAGAGGTGTACTGCGGTCGACTGACCGACTCGAATCGACGCTCGAGACTCCCTCCGATGAGGTGCTGGGGACTCGCGGAACCGTCGCCGGACTCCGTTCCCTTGTCGCCGGGTTCCTGTCGTTTTTGACCGCCAGCGGTCGGCCGCTTCGTTCGGTAGATGCACCGGCCGACTGGGTGGGTTGTGGTCGTGAGACACCACTGGCTACCGAGCGCACCAGCGTCGAGGGCCGGTCGCTTCCTTCGGAGGCCACGCGGGCCGATTCCGTCGACCCCGATCGTGAGATACGATCGGTCGTCGAGCGTGTTGCTCTCGAAACCTGGTTGCTCCCTTCGGAGGCCCCACGGGCCGATTCCGTCGGCCCCGATCGTGAGATACGATCGGTCGTCGGGCGTGTTGCTCTCGAAACCTGGTTGCTCCCTTCGGAGGCCACGCGGGCCGATTCCCTCGACACCGATCGTGGGATGCGAGCGGTCGTCGAGCGTGTTGCTCTCGAAACCTGGCTGCTCCCTTCGGTAGTCCCACGGGCCGATTCCCTCGACACCGATCGTGGGATGCGAGCGGTCGTCGAGCGTGTTGCTCTCGAAACCTGGCTGCTCCCTTCGGTAGTCCCACGGGCCGATTCCGTCGGCCCCGATCGTGGGATGCGAGCGGTCGTCGAGCGTACCGACATCGAGGACCAGTTGCCCTGCTCGCTCGTCCATCCCGTCTGGCTCGTCGTTCTACCGGTTTCGCGGTTCGTTCGTCCGACCTCGCCGTGTGTACTCGACGAATCGGAAGACGCGATAGTCGGTGTCACGTTCTCACCGCGCTCGGCAGAAGCGGAGCCGGCAGTGCCGAGTACTCCCTCGTTGGGGCCTCGAGGCTGCCGGCGATCGCCTGCCGTTCGGGTCGGTGGTTCCGGGTCAATCGCGGTAGACTCCTGCTGGATCGAGGACGGCGGTCGCTGTGTCCCGTCGCTGCCCGGACGGGCCGGTGGGTTGGGCTCCGACGAGTGCTCGTTCGCCGTCGAACGATCGTCTCCGGGCCCGGCTTCCGGCTGGTGAGAGCGATAGACAGTTTGAGCCGTCTCTCGGCGGTCGTCGATCCGTGGTGTCCTGGCCTCGGCCCCGGTTTCGCTCGCGGCCTTGGTCTCGGTCGCGGCCGACTGCCGGCGAGAGGGCTCCGCTGTCGGGCTCGACGACACCGTGGAACCGATCGAACGCGTTCGCAGGGAGATGCCTCGACCCAGTCCCGCCGTCGTCGGCGATCGCCCGCTCGCGTCGGTCACACGCTTGCTCGGTGTCGACCGTCGATCGGCATCGGTCGTCGCGCGTGACACAGCACTGGTCGCGACAGCGGCCTCGCCGTCCTCCCCATCGAGCGTCCGCGTGTCGCTCGACGACGGGGCGACGGACCCGACAGTTGTGGTTCGACCGCCGACGGACGGCGACTGGGTGGCGGCTCCATCGTTCGATCGAGTCGGCCGGTCGCGAGCGGCGGCCGTCGCCGCGTTTGTTTCCGAGCGAAACCGCCGTGGTCTCGACGTGGTGGCCTCCGAGGACAGGGGAGTTCGGTTCTGTCCCCGTGCCCGGCCACGTCCGCTCGATTTGCGTCCGTCGAATCGACCCGCAGACTCCGCCGTCTCGGTGCTGTCGCGGCTCGTCTCTTTCGTTTGACTGGACACACTCGTCGGGTCGGAAACGACGGGTGTCGACTGGTCGTCCCCTCGCCGCCCGACGGGACCGAGGGCTCTTTCTCCGATCCCGAGCGCTCCCTCGCTGTGGGCACGAGACTGTCTCCGGTCACTCGCCACGAACGTTTCCGTCGACTCATCGGCTCTCGTGGCTCTCTGCACGGCTGTGCTGTGCTGTCTCTCGTTCCGTTCGTACCCTTCGACGCCAAGAGAAGACGACGGATCGGTCTCCGGCCTGGGACCTGACGGGTGTTCGTTCGCCGCCGGGCGGTTCTCGCTGGCTTCACCTTCCGCTCTCCGGGACCGATAGACGGTCTGTGCCGTCTCTCGGCGGTCGTCGATCCGCGGCGTCTCGGTCCCGGCTCCGATCCGGGTCCTGCTCGGAGCATCGGTCGAGCGCTGTCGAGGGGTCCCCGCTGCCGGCCCCGAGGCCACTACGGAACCGATCGAGCGCGTTCGCAGGGAGATACTCGGACTGGGTCCCGCAGCCACCGGCGACTGACCGTTCGAGTCAGCCGTCCGACCGCTCGGTGCCGGTCGTCGACCGGTCGTGGCGCTCGAGCGTGCCTGGGTGCTGGTCGCGACGGCGTCGGCGTCGGCGGCACTTCGTCTCTTCGATGCACGCGTGTCGCTCGGCGACGGGTCCGAGAGTCCGGCTGTTCCGGTTTGGCCGCCCGGCGTCCTTGCCGACCGAGTGGACGTACGCGACGGCCGGGAGTTCTCACCGTCGTCACCGACAGCACTCTCGGTTTCAGCTTCGCTGATTGGTGATCTCCGACGGGGAGGGACGCTCCGACCGTCACGGGGCTGCCCGTACTCATCATCGTCCCCGCTACTGGTTGGCGACGGTTCGGACCCTGTGGCCGTTATCCACGATGGATTTGCAGCTTTCTCGCGTCGGGAGTCGTGATCTGTGCGATCCGAAACGCCGCCTACAGACTCCCGCTCGGACGCGCCGTCTTCCAGCCACGAAATCGTGTCGTCGGTCGACTCGAGGCCGAACGACGCCAACGGCTCGTCCGGGAGAAATGACGGTTCCTCGAACTCTCCGTCGGTCGACTGGGGATCGTCCGGCTCCGGGTCGAACTCTTCCCCGCCTTCCTCGGGTGGGGCGTCGCCCCAGATACGATGTCGATACGTCCGGTCGGCGGCCAGATATCGGTTGACGATCCGCAGCGAGAATCCGCTGCCCAGCTTCGACGGATCGAGCGTGAGAATACTGCCCCGCCCGGTGCCGGTCGCCGGCGTCTGCGGGCGATCGACTTTCGTCACCGTCTCGAGGCCCCGGAACCGACCACTCCCAATGTCGCTTCCGTCGATTCCCTCGAGCAAGAGGCCACCGTTCCCGTCGCTCCAGTCGGTCCCGACGGTAACGTCTCGCAGCGTGTCGTCGCCGCCGTCGCCGTCGTCGGCGTTTCGCGTGAGGATTCTATCGGTGATAGGGTCGAACATGCGTTACGTAACGCGGGTCGCGTGGCAGCGGGTCCTGAGAGGGCGATACGATGCGTTCGTGGGAGACGGTGCCGAGTGCATCAGTCCTGTGGCGTTGGGTTGCCGGCCGAGCCGATCACTGACTCCGACGTTTCGGCCGACGAGTGGCGTTCGTCGCGGCGCTGGTCGGCCGAGTCGACCACGTGCTTTGAGCTGTCGCGGCCGATCGTGGCCGCCGGTTGTGCCGCCCACTGGAGGAAGTAGACCTCCCCCGTCTTCGTGAACACTGCAGGTGTCTCCCCGCCGCGCTTGAGGTTGTACCCGAGCGGGAGACGGATCGCGTCGTCGTTCGGCTCGAGGGAGAACGACTGTTCGATCTCGAACGTCCCCTCCTCCCCCGGACGAAGGGTCGTGTCGACGCCGGGCCTGTAGAGGTCGAGGTCCGTATCCCGGATCAGTGCTTCCGAGAGCTCGATCGGTCGTCCGGAAACGTTCCGAACGGTGAGTTCACGGACGTCTCGGGACTCCGGCGTGCTGATGGCAGCAATGACGAGGTCGGTCCGTTCGGTGGTTCGACGCTCGTGACGGTTGTAGACCCACAGCGTCACCACACCCCAGAGTAACCCGGCGAAGACGACGGGAATCCACCACACGTAGCGGTCGAAGTACCACGTGAGGCCACCGATCGCAAGTCCGCTACCGATGGCGACGAGGAGCCCGACGATCATAGAGAGCGTCCGGCTCTCTAACCCACGGGTAAGTACGTACCCGATCTTGATCGACTCGAGTGTCGAGGACGCCCGAGTACTCTTTCGATACCCCAACAGCACCGTTCCGACGGCCAGGGGCCAACTCAACAGGACGCCGACGAGCAACGTCGTGACCGTAAGCCAGTCGAGAACGTATCCGACCGAGAGGACGAGGGCGACAGACAGCGCAGCTACCCACCCGCTGATCATCGCCTTCGCCCACGTCGAGTACTGCTCCCAGCGCTGGCGAATCGCTTCGCGTTTGGTGCGGTACAGAAGGTAGCAGCCGCCGACGAAGAGCCCGACTAGAAACCCGGAGATGAACACGACACGTGACGCATCTATCTCCGATCCCGTCACCGGGAGCGTCACCGCTGGAACGCTCTCGAGCCATCCGGCCGACCAGACCACGACCGTCGCGGTTAATGCGACCCCCAGTGCAATCATTACGGCCGGAAGAATCGGTTTAATGAACTTCTTTACGGCCTTTTTTGCGTATTTTTTGATCTTTCTCGTTATCATTATATTTGACTACGATCGAACTAGTTTACAGCGTGATACAGTACGGAGAAGGCGGCGGCGTCCCCGAATCCAGCCGGCCCGGGACGGACCCGTGGGTCGGGGCCGGACCGCGGCTCGAGTCGAGCTCGGTCCGGTCGCTGAGTGGGGTCCGTCGTCGTCCAAGTGTGTTCCGCCACCGTTCATCAGTCCGTTACTGTTGTCATCCAATGAGATAGTAATAAATACTTTGGTTACAGTAGTACAGAAAATAGAAGTGAAAATCGAAAAGAATGCCTATGCCGAATTCGACGTATTACGGTGATAACTGTCCGAAAGAGCCGACTGAACGAGGATGGGTCGGCGAGTGAATTTCCGACCGGAAACTAATAAGAAAGTATTAATGAGATGTCGGCTTCTACCATTTAATTGAGTAAATGGAACTTACCGTCAGATCCCTCAAACAGAAAGACGCAGGTCGCGGTCTCGCCGCCATCGATCGAACGGCAATGGCAGAACTGGATATCGAAAACGGTGACTACGTTTTTATCGAAGGAAGCGAGGGCGAAGTTGCTGCTCGCGTCTGGCCGGGGTACCCCGAAGACGAAGATCTCGGGGTCATTCGCATCGACGGCCACCTCCGCCAAGCTCCCGGGGTCAGTCTCGGCGACACCGTCACGGTGTCGGCAGCCGATCTCCCGGCCGCAACGACGCTTACGGTAACCGTCCCCGAGACGCTTCGCGTCGACGGTGATCTCGCGCCGATCGTCAAACGAAAACTCAAGGGAAGGGCCGTCGACCCCGGACAGAGCGTCGATATTTCCCTGGGGCTCGGTCCCGGGTCCTCCGTTCCGGAACAACGCATTCCGGTGGAGGTCGCGGGGGCGGAACCGACTGACGGCACGGTCGTCGTCGTCGGCTCTACGAACCTCACTGTGAAAGAACGGGCGAGCGAGCGACAGCGCGAGCGCGCCCAGTCCCACGGACAAGGAAAGCAACGCAAAGAGGGTAACGGGGCCGCGTCAGAAGCCGACACCGAAACCCAAGGCCAGCCCCAGTCACAGTCGGAGTCGTCTCCGCCCGATGTCACATACGAAGACATCGGAGGCGTCGACGACGAACTCGAGCAGGTCCGGGAGATGATCGAGTTGCCGATGCGGTACCCCGAACTGTTCCAGCAGCTGGGGATCGAACCGCCGAAAGGAGTCCTCCTTCATGGCCCGCCAGGAACGGGGAAGACGATGATCGCGAAGGCCGTCGCGAACGAGATTGACGCCTTCTTTACGGACATCTCCGGGCCGGAGATCATGTCCCGGTACTACGGCGAGTCCGAAGAGCAACTCCGGTCGGTCTTCGAGGAAGCGACCGAACAATCGCCAGCCGTCGTTTTCATCGACGAGATCGACTCTATCGCCCCGGAGCGCGAGGAGACCAGCGGGGACGTCGAGCGTCGGATCGTCGCACAATTGCTCTCGCTTCTGGACGGTCTAGAAGAGCGCGGCGAAGTCGTCGTCATCGGTGCCACCAACCGCGTCGATGCCATCGACCCCGCGCTCCGGCGTGGCGGCCGCTTCGACCGCGAGATAGAGGTCGGCGTCCCGGACAAGGACGGTCGTCGTGAAATCCTCGATGTCCACACCCGCGGGATGCCGATCTCGGAAGATGTCGACCTCGAAAAGTACGCCGCGGACACCCACGGCTTCGTCGGGGCCGACATCGAGCAACTCGCGAAAGAAGCCGCGATGCGAGCGTTGCGTCGCGTCCGACCGGATCTCGATCTCGAAAGCGATACGATCGATGCCGAGGTACTCGAGGCGATCGAGGTCACGGAAGACGACTTCCAGCGGGCGATGAGCAGCGTCGACCCCTCCGCGCTTCGCGAGGTGTTCGTCGAAGTGCCGGACGTCTCGTGGGACCACGTTGGCGGACTGGAGGACACGAAACGGCGGCTCCGCGAAACGATACAGTGGCCCCTCGAATACGGTCCCGTCTTCGACGAACTCCATCTCACCGCGGCAAACGGGGTGTTGCTGTACGGGCCGCCGGGCACTGGGAAGACGCTGCTCGCCAAGGCCGTCGCCAGCGAAGCCCAGAGCAATTTCATCTCGATCAAGGGGCCTGAACTGCTCAACAAGTACGTCGGCGAGTCGGAAAAAGGCGTCCGGGAAGTGTTCGAGAAGGCTCGTTCGAACGCCCCCGCGGTGATCTTCTTCGACGAGATCGACGCGATCGCCGCCGAGCGCAGTAGCGGTGGCGACAGCTCCGGCGTACAGGAACGTGTGGTCTCCCAGTTACTGACGGAGCTGGACGGACTCGAGGAACTCGAGGACGTCATCGTGATCGCGACCAGTAATCGGCCGGACCTCATCGACGACGCGTTGTTGCGCCCCGGACGGTTCGATCGGCAGATCCACGTTCCGATTCCTGACGACCAGGCACGCCGCGAAATCTTCGACGTCCACACGACACACCGCTCGATCGGGGACGAGGTCGAACTAGCTCGTCTCGCCGGTCGTACGCAGGGTCACGTCGGGGCGGATATCGAGGCTGTCTGTCGCGAAGCCGCGATGGAGGCGGCCCGGCAGTTCGTCGACGAGAAGACGCCGGCCGACATCGAGGACGACGTCGGCACGATTACGGTGACTGCCGATCACTTCGACCACGCGATCAAGGCGACCAGTCCGAGCGTCGACGACGCAACGAAACGCCACTACGAAGAACTCGAGCGGCAGTTCGACGGGGCACCGTAGCGGTGCGCCGCCGGCCGCTATAGCGGCGGCCGTCCGTGTCCGTGTCGAGGACCGCTGGATCGACCTTCGGACTGACGACGCGAGCGCGACTGCGTCGTCTCCCCGGCCAATCGATTCAAAGCCTGCATTTTTGCTCTTCTGGTCGATGGTATGGGTAGGAACTCTGTCGACGTGCTGTCCAGTTCGCCCACCCAGTCACTGAATGGGCCCTGTCTCTGTACTGATAATAATTTTCTCTCCTCCGGAAGGGACAAGATAAGTGGGACACTCGAGGCGATCTATTTGGGTCCGGAAGCACGATAGCCGCTCTCGGATACGAGTTGGCGGCCAGCAGCTTCGCCACTAACTAGTCAATATACTAATCATTTTGGAGGCGATTGCGTAACGGATGGATGCGCACGAAAGTGCACAAGAGCCGGAGTGTATGGCTCCACCCTGACACTCCTGCTCGCAAGCAGTACCCCCGCATGGCGGGAGCAGCCATCGTTGACGTTGGCAAAATAAAGACCTACCGACGCCCGCCAATTCCAGACAACTGGGTACAGCGTACTCGAGTGATTGTTCTCTCCCGTGTCGGGGCCACAAACGCAGAGACACATGATCTCGAGAAAACCACGCCGAAGTGACTGTCGGACAGCCGTCCGTATCCAGCCTCCGGACCAGACAACTACCCGCCCCGACTGCGAGACGACGGTCGCGGTTTCGCTCTCGCTCTCGCTCTCGGTCTCGTTCGTCGAAAACCCCGACCCTCCCACGACCTCCTCCACCATCATCCAGCACTCGATGACGCCCTCGAGCGAACCGCAACCCGCGAGGACTGTGCCCTGACGGCACTGCCACCGCTGTACGACGCCGTCGAACCCGAGACCGTGGCTGTCATCCTCGAGTCGCCCGCGGACGCCACCGTCAGGTTCGAGTACGCCGGTTATCGAGTGACTGTCGCGACCGACGACGCAGTGGTGACCGACGGCGAGCAGTAACGCACGCCGAGCGGGTTCCGGCCATCCCTCGGGTTTTCGGTCGAACCGACCCGAGACGCTCGCCAGGCCCGCGGGGTCGATGACTTTCGCGGAGCCCTTGAACGCTCGGATCGACAGGCCCATTTAGTTGTTCAGACTGTCGGACAGCAGTCAGTACGAAGTCGATCGTGAACTCGACGTCTAACAGTGCGACTCCAGCAGCATGATCGGCTTCGCGTAGTTTTGCTCCCAGTATCAGTCCCCGATGGTCACCGCCGAACTCGCGAGCGCCATTGTGTCCGCAAACGGCAGTAACGACGACGTGAACCGACGGCGAAACGACGAGTAAGAGGACCCGTTCGTACGTGTCGACGACGATACCCCGTCTGGACAGTACACGGACGGCGACGGCACGGCGGAGACGACCCGTCGCGAGGTGTCCGCCAGCCGTAGCAGTCTCCGGATCGACCGACTCGAGTCCGATCGACTACTCCGGCATCCCCGACACCGTGTCGAATCGCTGGTAGGTCAACTCGAGCGACTCGAAAGCCATTCGGTTTTTCGCGCCGACGAGATCGGGGCCCTGCCACCGCGTCGGATAGGCACCGGTAAACTCCCAGCCCCAGACGCTCTGGCCCTGGAAACCTTCCTGGAGTTTGATAACGACGTCTTTTCGCGTCACGTTGCCGCTCATAACGTCCTGTACCCATTGCCAGAACGTCGCATCCTCGGTCATGCCGCGTTCCATCACGAGGTTCGCGTGAGAGAACGTCCCCGGCAGGGAATGGACGTGGTCGTTCACGCCACCCTCCCTGTACTCGACTGTCTCCAGTTGCATCGTGATCCCGGATATCTCCGAGAATCCGGCTACGGGTTCGCCGTCGACCTGTACCTCGAAATTGAACTGTGTGTAAGGGTCGCTCTGATCCGTGTATGTCATCTGTGGTATGTCGTGTGGAAAGGTGGGGACGAATACGCTTAGAGGTCCTCGAGCGAGTTCTGGAGGAGCGTCCCCTCACCGTCGTCGCCGAGGATGCTTCCGCTCTGTTCGGGCTGGGACTGTTCCTGCGGTGCCGACGGGGTGCCGTCGTTCATCCGTTCGTTGATCTCGCTGATTTCTTCGCACCACCGGTGTCGCTCCCAGTGAGGAAGCGAGAGCACTTCATCGCGGCTCCACCCGAAGTGGTACGCGACGAACGCAACCTCCTCGTAGAGGGTGTCGCGGTCGTACAGCTGTATCACTCGGTCGGATTTCCCGTCGTGAGCTCACCACCGCTGTCGGCGTCTTCGCCGTCGTCGGCACCATCGGCACCGTCACGGGTCATCGCCGTTTCGAATGCCGTATCGTCGTGTGGGCCACCGTCGCCGCCACCGTCACCCGTTACAGCCGGGCTCGAGTGATCGACATCGGCGTCGGCGTCGGGACCGCCCTCGGTAGTGTGGGGCATCCCGCTCATGACGTCGGCTTCGAACTCGTGGCCACACTCCGGACAACCGGTCACGACGGTATTCCGGCCGCGGTTGTTGATCCGTTCGTACATCGCCTGGAGGTGCTCCAGGTCGGTGACGAACAGGTTTTCGATGACGCTCCGATCGACCGTCTCGAGCGTGCCGAGTTCGGTGACGACTCTGCCAAGCAGCGTGATCGTCAGGTACGACTGGTTCGACTGTACCTTCGGATCCTGAAGCGGCTGGATCTCGTCTGCAGCCGTCGCTAGCCGCATCCGCCCCTCTTTGTGCAGGGTCCCGTCGTCGTCGACGTACCCTCTCGGCAGGGTGAACTCGAACTCGGTCTGGAGTGTTTGATCGCTCATTCGTGACCTCTGTCCGTCGTGTAGGTGACGGTGAGACTGCTGACGTGCGAGGTGGCACTTCCGGTATGGAGATGCCCCTCACTGTCGAGGCGGCACGCATCGCCGTACCAGGTGTGATCGAGCGTGTACTCGTGCCCGGACGGCGTCTGTGTTGTCATACGTTCTTGCGCTCCATTTCCTCGAACTCGACGGTGAACGTCTCGACCGCCAGCGCCTCCCCGCCGCCGGCCTGTGCGTTCAGCGTCGGTGGTTCGTACTCGCGAACCCACGCTTCGGAGAACTCGTACCGGATCGCGTTGTCGCCAGACTGGTCCATGATGACCACGGCGATATCTTTCCGAGCGTCGTCCTCGTTACCTTCTTCGACGGCCTTGAGCCAGTCGCCGATCGCGTCGTTTTTCTCGTCGGCACCACGGGCCAAGACGAGCGGCGAGTAGTGAACGTCGCCGAACATCTTGCGGGCGTGCTTTGCGTCGTCACCCTCGCGGTAGTCGTACTCCTCGGTCTCCTTTTTCGGCAGCTTGACCTCGAGGAAACCGGGAACCTCGACGCCGTCGAGTTCGACTTTGAATTCTGTGCTTGGAAGTGGTCCGTGTTCAGGCATTGTTGTGTTGTGTATCTGTTGTCTGCTAGGTTAGTTTGCGAGCTGTTCGATCAGGCGAATCAGGCGGTACCGGTATCCTGTGAGATCCGGAATACGACGAACTCTGCGGGCTTGACCGGTGCAATTCCGATCTCGACGATGAGACGACCGTTGTCGATGTCGTCCTGGGTCATCGTCTCTTCCCCACAGCGGACGAAGAACGCTTCGTCGGCCGTCGAACCCTGGAGGCCGCCTTCGCGCCAGACCGTCTTGAGGAACTTCTCGGTGGACTGGCGGATGCGTGCCCAGAGGTCCTCGTCGTTGGGCTCGAAGACGGCCCATTGGGTCCCTTCTTCGAGCGACTGCTCGATGTAGAGGAACAGCCGGCGAACGTTGATGTACTTCCACTCGGGGTCGCTGGAACAAGTCCGAGCGCCCCACACGCGAGTGCCGCGTCCCTGGAAGCTCCGGATACAGTTGACGCCCTTCGGGTTGAGGACATCCTGTTCGCCTTTCGTGATGTCACGCTGCAGGCCGACGATCCCGCGAAGCGGTTCGTTCGCGGGGGCCTTGTGAACGCCGTGACTGATGTCGCTCCGGGAGTAGATCCCGGCGATGTGACCGCCCGGTGGAGCCAACTTCTCCCGGTTCGTCACCGGGTCGAGGACCTTGACCCAGGGGTAGTAGTAGGCCGCATACGAGGAGTCCACCGGCGTCTCCATCTCGGAGACGGGTCCCGGAGTCTGCGGCGACTGGAGGATCGCGAATCGGTCTCCCATGTTCTCACAGTGTGCGACGAGCGCGTCAGTCAGCCCCTGTACATCGTTTTCGTCGGGGGCACAGACGAGGGAGATGTCGTCGATAGCTTTGAACGCTGCGAGACCGGTACGAAGGCCGGGTTTGTCGACGCCCTCGTAATCGCTCAGAGAGACTTCCTCTTCGGTGTCGGACTCGAACGCAGTATCCGATTCGGCATCGGTGTCGGGTTCGGCGTCGGCCTGTGTCTGTGCCGGCAGTTCCGTCACGACTTCGGCGTCGACCTCCCGATCGCCGTCTCGGATTTGCTCGAGTTCGTCGAGGAATTCCTCGGAAGACGGATCAGCGTCGATATCGACCGACTCGGCGAGCGATTCACGGTCTTCGTCCGTGAGTTCGTCCAGGTCGTCCGGAATGTGCAGCACGTCTTCCCGATCGGCTTCGACGACCCCGCCATCGGTGCGGATTTCGCGGCCGCCGTCGGTACGGATATCGTGGTCGTCTCGACTCAACCAGACGAGTCCGTTTTTCGGCTGTCCGTCGTCGAGATATTCGACCTCGACCAGTACGGAACTCGTCAGTTGCTTTTCGTAGAACTGGCTGGACTTGGGGTCCGCGGACAGTCCATCGAACACCTCTTCGACATCAGGCGAGGGTTCGGGGCGGTCGCCGTCCGGGTCCATGACTTCGGCCCGATCACACGACCAGTACCGGACGATCAGATCGAACTGATCTGGGTGCTGTCCGTCGCGAACGATCACGGCGACGTTTTCTCCCCAGTCGCCGGGCCCGTTCGCCTCGAGTTCGAGAACGTCGTTCTTCTCGTCGTCGATCAGCGTTCTCGTCGCGACATCGTTGGGGTCGGCCGCAGTGACCCGACCGACGTAACATCGGCTTCCGCCGTTCTTGAAGAAGCCGTTGATCGCGACATCTAGATCCGACTCCGGTGGGCTCGACCCATAGATGCGCTCGAACTCGTTGTAGCTCGTGATGAGCTGTGGTTCGACCGGTCCACGAACTGTCTGTCCCAAAAATCCTGCCGTACTGGTACTTACACCTTCGACTGATTTGCTTCCAGTGCTTTCTTCTTCGACGTAAACTCCGGGTGCTTGATACTCTGGCATTTATATCCTCTTCCAGACGTGCTACGTTATAGAGATCGTCTCATTGTATTAATATATTTTACGATATTTACATCGCACAGGGCGTATTCAGCATCAGCAAAAATATACAAAAATAAGATTGTTCGGCAGATTTGAACGTACCGTTAGGTAATGCGACATCCGAACCGGCGTCGTTCGGCGGATACAGTTCGTGGGAGCAGCCATTAGGTATCAGGAACGACGTCGACGAGGACGTCGAGGGAGTCGACCGTTTCACAGACGCGGTCGTCCGCATCGATCAGTTCGACCAGTTCTGCATCCGTTTCCAGCGTCGACTGGAGCTGTGAGACTGCACGGAGATACCGTTCGAGCGACCGCTCGGTGACGACGCCCTCGAGTTGTTCGCCGAGTTCGATAAGCGACGGAAGCACCGTCGAAAGGTGCTGGGCGTACTCCTCGCGGACGGCCTCTCCATCGGCGATCTCCGCGTCGGAAAGCTGTGCGATTTCTCGAGCCGATCGGCTACTCTCTCCGTGGTGGGCTTCGATCCGTTCGCTGAGGCGGTCGAAGAACCTGGCGCGATCCTTGATGGTCTTCCGAAGGGAGTAGCGGGCGAGCGTGTTCCGTTCCCGTTCCAGGTCCCGAAGCGACTCCTCGACGGCTCCAAGACGTGTTTCGATGTCCGCCACGTCGGGGTTCGGATCGACCGGTTCGTGGACGGGCGTTTCGTGAGGGTTGTCGGTATCCGTGAGATGCCCGACGAGCAACGCGGCGAGCGTTTCGTGATCGTACACGTGCGGACGAACGGTCTCACCGTCGATCTCGATCCACGAGCCGTCGGGCGTTCGCTCGTAGCCACCGAGAGGAACGGCGGGCTCGTCCGTCGCGTCCGGGCCGATACGATACTGCTCGTGGTACCAGTTCGCTAGCTTCCGGGCGACCGAATCGAGGTCTCCGCCGTCGGGGTCGACGGCCGTCGGGTCGAACTCCTCGGGCGCGGACGACGTTTCGGGTGGCGTCTCCCGGTGGGTGAGTTCGAAGGTTTCGACGAGTCGGTTCGGGACGGTGTCGTCGTCGACCGCGCCGTCAGTGTCGGGGACCGGAACGGTTTCGGCCGCCACCTCGTCGTACTCGATGAACAGATAGATTTCGTCGGCGGAGACCGACGGCAGCGTCGTGGTCGTCGTCTGCTCGACGACGATGGGCCGTCCACGTCCGTCGAGTGCGAGTCCGGAGGTGAGCGTTACTTCGATCCCGTCGCCGGCCGATTCGATCGACTCCACCTCGAGTCCAGAGACGATGCCCGATCCGATAACGTGGCGGGCGATCGTCTGCAACCGCTCGGCGTGGTACGATCGGTCGATCTCCATGACCCGGGGAGTCATCAGCTTCCCCTGGAAAAACCGGTTTTTGCTGAATTGAGAGAGATCGTCGTTCGGACCGCTAAACTCCTGTGAAGGCCCCTTCATTTCCGTCTCGTCTGCTTATACAGATCGGCTTTATTAAAATATTTGGGAGACTAATTTTGCGCTACTCGTTACCAGCACCAGACAGTTCCCTCGTTTTCGTCCGTTTCGACGGCGGAACAGAGAGGGGAAACGCGAGGCCAATATTCAAGGTACCGCGTTCGGACTGTACGGATAACATGAACGACGCGGTCGCGAGCGAACGCGTGTCCGAAGGTGAGGCCCAGAGCAAGGGAGAGGTGATCTCGCGGTGACCGACGGAACCGGCGATCAACGGCGCGAAATCCTCGTCGGCGAAACGGACCACGGAGACGACCTCTACTTGCCGGTCGTCGAACTCCTGACGGGTCGTGGGTTCGTAACCGGAAAGTCCGGCTCGGGCAAGTCCAACACTGCCTCGGTCATCGCGGAGGAGTTGCTCGAGGCCGGCTTTCCCTTGCTTATCGTCGACACTGACGGTGAGTACTACGGACTCAAAGAGGAGTACGAGATGCTCCACGCCGGAGCCGACGAGGAGTGTGACATCCAGATCGGCCCCGAGCACGCCGAGCAGATGGCCGAACTCGCCTTGGAGGAGAACGTCCCGATCATTCTGGACGTTTCCGGCTATCTCGACGAGGACGTCGCCGACGAGTTGCTACGCAAGATCGCTCGCCAGCTGTTCGTCAAAGAGAAGAAACTCAAAAAGCCGTTCCTGCTGGTCGTCGAGGAGGTCCACGAGTACATTCCCGAAGGTGGCGGCGTCGGTGAGACGGGGAACCTGCTGATCAAGATCAGCAAGCGTGGCCGGAAACACGGCCTGGGTATCTTGGGGATCAGCCAGCGCCCCGCCGACGTCAAGAAAGACTTCATCACCCAGGCCAACTGGCTGGTCTGGCACCGGCTGACCTGGAACAACGACACGAAGGTCGTCGGCCGGATCATCGACAGCGAGTACTCGGAGCTCGTCGCCGATCTGGACGACGGGCAGGCGTTCGTCCAGACCGACTGGAACGACGTGGAAGTGCGGAAGGTGCAGTTCCGCCGCAAGCGGACGTTCGACGCCGGCGCAACCCCCGGTTTGGACGACTTCGAACGACCGGACCTCAAATCCGTCTCGGACTCGCTGGTCGGCGACCTCGAGAAGATATCCGAGCGCCAAGAGCGCGAACAGGACCGCATCCACCAGCTCGAGAACGAACTCGAGAAGAAAGAAAAGCGGATCGAAACCTTGGAGGACGAACTCGAGTCGGCCCGCGACGTTTCCTCGGCAGCGAAGCAGATGGCCGACGCACTGACACAGCCCGAGACGTTCCAGACCCAGTTGCCCGACGAGAGTGCGGCCGGGGCCGGAAGCGAAGACGTCCGACAGCTCCACGAAGAGATCGTCGATCTCGAGGCCGAGCGGGACGAACTCGAGGAGACGCTGGAAGAGCGCGAGGAGCGAATCGAAAAACTCGAGTTGCAGGTCCAGTCCCGCGCCGACGCGATGGAACGGCTTCGGGAAGAAAACGAGCGGTTGCGCGAGGAGATTCGACGGCTCGAGAGCGACCGGGTCGGGGACGAAGACGGCGCGAGCGAAGGGAGAGCGGAGGCGTCCGCGGACGACGACATCGTTCAGGTCGGCGGCGATCCGGTCGAGTACGGGTACACGGAGCCGAAGACGGAGACGGACCAGACGAATGCGGTCCTCGACGAGTCGGACGGGGAAGTCGTGACGGCCGACGGCGACGGCGAGGTCGGGAGTAACGACGGTCCCTTCGCCGGGGACGACGATGGACTCCTCGTCGCGACGGATCAGGAGACGCTGGCGGATCGCCTCGAGTCGACACCGCTTGGCGAGCGACTCGAGGCGGCAAGCGAGCGGTCCCAGTGTACTGTCGAAACGGCGGGACGAGTGTTATCGACGCTCGCGCGGAACGAACCGCTCGAGACGGAGACGATCGCAGAGCGGGTCGACCGCTCGCCGGTGGCGATCCAGGGACTGCTCTCGGAACTGCGCACCGAAGCGGTGCTCGACCGGCGACACGAACGGTCGTACGCGCTCTCGGAGGACGTTCGCTCGACGCTGCTGGCGGTCGAGGACTGATCGGCTGTGGTGGCGGTCGAGCGTCGGTGACTGGTCTCTTGGAGTGTCGTACACACCCGTCGCAGGTGATCGAGCTATCGCCCGTGGGCGCAATCGCACGCGTATTCGACCATCCGCGACGAACTCCGACCACGCGATACCGGTGGTCACGCAGCCATCGGTCCCACATCTAACCCGGTCATGCACCCACCGGGTCTCCATACCGGACTTAATATTTCCGCGGGTACGCTCTCCCCGCCGATCCCAGTCCGGGCTTACAGGACGAAACCCGTCCGATCCGCACACTGGGCGTCCGCGACGGCATCGCGAGTCGTTGCGGAAGCGCCGGCCTACAGGGCAAAAACGCTCGCATAACAAAGCACCGACACGTGAATCGCTGGCCTATGACGGAACCGACCGACGACACCGATCTCGAGTTACTCGTCGTCGGACTCGACGCGGGCTGTCGGCCCGTTCTCGAACCGCTGTTCGAATCAGGGGCAGTGCCGGCGATACGGCGGCTGTTCGAGTCCGGAACCGACGGGCCCCTCGAGTCGCAGATTCCACCCTGGTCGGCGAGTGCGTGGCCCTCGCTTTACACCGGAAAGAACCCCGGAAAACACGGCGTCTACGACTTCCTGACGTTCGATGGATACGAGTGGGACGTAGTGAACGCGACCCACGTCCGCGAGCGGCCGGTCTGGGAACTCCTCTCCGAGCATGGCTACACCAGCGTCGTCGTCAATCTCCCGGTGACCCACCCCGCTCGAGCGTTCGACGGGGCGTTGATCCCGGGGATGACCGCGCCGGAAGAACCCGAGTGTCACCCAGCGGGGATCCTCGAGGATGTCGAGATCGCCTGCGGTGGCTACCGGGTCTATCCGCGCAGCGGGCCCGAACCCGACCAGTCGATCGAAAGCTACGAACGGACCGCAGAGAAGCGCGGGAAGGCGTTCCGGTACCTCTGTCGCCGACTGGAGCCGGAGTTTGGGTTCCTCCAGTTCCAGATTACCGACACCGTCTTCCACGACCGACCCGGCGACAGGAAGGCGATCGAGGCGGTCTACGGGGCCGTCGACCGACAGCTCGAAGCGACGCTCGAGGAGACCGCTCCAGACAACGTCTTGATCGTCAGCGACCACGGCATGGGACGAGTCACCGGCCACGAGTTCCGGATCAACGAGTTCCTCAGGGATCGAGGCGACGTGAAGGGGACGGAGAACGGCGGGGGGATGCCCGACTGGTCGAAAAGCTGGGAGAACGACCTCCTCGAAGGGGACGAAGCCGGCGAACACGAAGGCGACCGGAGCGTGGTCGAAACCGCGCTGGCTGTCGCCGCCCGCGTCGGCCTCACGACCCAGCGCGTGGCCGCCACACTCGATCGCGTCGGCCTCAAGGAGCCGGTCGGCAGCCGCGTCCCCAACGACTTGATCCGTGCCGCGAGTGAAGGAGTCGATTTCCCCAACTCGCGTGTCTACATGCGTTCCAAAAGCGAACTCGGGGTCCGGATCAATCTCGAGGGGCGCGAACCCGACGGACTGGTTCCGGAGTCCGAGTACGAGCAGGTTCGAGAACAACTCATCGCGGAACTGTCCGCCGTCCGAACGCCCGACGGCGATCCGGTGTTCGACGCGGTCGAGCCCCGTGAGACGTACTTCGAGGGGCCACACGTCGACGAGGCACCCGACGTCGTCACCGTCCCCGCCGACTTCGACAACGCGGTGACCACGGAACTCGGAACAGAGCAGTTCGGCGAGCCGATGGAGCCGTGGAACCACAAACGGACTGGCGTCGTCGCGGCGGCCGGGCCGGCGTTCGACGAGACGGTCCCGCTCGAGGACGCTGGGGCGACGATCTTCGACGTCGCGCCGACGATCTGTGCGCTGTTCGACGTGCCGATCGACGCGGCGATGGACGGCGATCCGCTGCCGATCGTCGACCCGGGAACGGAAGCCGAATATCCAGCCTACGAAGCCGAGCCGGTCACGGCGACCGACGATACGGTCGTCGAGGATCGCCTCTCGGATTTGGGCTATCTCTGACAGCTATGAGCATCGAAATTACGACGCTAGACCCCTGGACCGACGCCGACGAGTGGAACCGGTACGTCGAGCGCTCCGACGGAACGAACCCGTTTTTCCGGGCCGAAGCACTGCAGCTCCAGGCCGACGACACCGACACGACGCCACACCTGCTGGCTGGATTCAAAGGGCAGGAAGCCGTCGGGCTCTTTCCGATCTTCGCGTACGAACGCGGGCCGATCACCGGCGCGTTCTCCCCGGCCCCGCGGTCGTGGTCCTGTTACCTCGGTCCGGCGACGCTGAACGTCGACAAGCTGAAACAGCGCAAGGCCGACCGACGGGTCAAGCGCTTCCTCGAGGGGTCGATCGAGTGGATCGAGCGGGAGGTATCGCCGGTATACACCAAGATCGTCGCCGCGGAGTTCGAAGACGTCCGGCCGTTCGTCTGGAACGGGTTCGACGTCGAACCGGGATACACGTACGTCGTCGATCTGACCACACCCGACAGCGAGGCGGAGTTGGCGGAGCAGTTCAGCAGCGACGCGCGGAGTAACGTCCGGAACGCCGAGGAAGACGAGTACGTCGTCGAGGAAGGCGACAACGAGGACGTCGCCCGGATCGTCGAACAGGTCGCCCAGCGCTACGAGAGCCAGGGGCAACCGTTTCACCTGACGCCGGAGTTCGCTCAGGCCGCACACGCGACGCTGCCCGACGGCTCGATCCGACCGTACGTCTGTCGAGTGGAAGACGAGGTCGTCGGCGGGATCCTGGTCGTCGAATCGGACACGACCCGGTACCGGTGGCAGGGCGGCGTCAAGCCCGACGCCGACGTTGATCTGGCGATCAACGACCTGCTGGACTGGCACGTGATGCGGGACGGCTTCCACGACGGCCTCGAGCGGTACGACCTCGTCGGTGCCGGGGTGCCGAGCATCAACCGCTACAAGGCGAAGTTCAACCCGCAACTCGAGACGAACTACACGATTACTGCCGGTGCGTTCGGACTCGACCTGGTGGTCGACCGGTACAGAAAGCTGCGCTGAGGGGGGTCGCTGTAACGAGTAACGAGCAACGAGCAACAAACAACGAGCAACGAGCAACGAGTAACGAGTAACGAGACCCATCCGGCCCGCAGACAAATCGTGATCTCCCGGGAACGGACAGTAATCGCCTGAATTACTCCGGAATCCAGTACTTCGACTGTCGCGCGTCCTCGAGACAGACCCGACTGACGACCAGCTCGTTCCCCTCGAGTTTGTCGAGCGCGTAACGGACGGTTCGCGAGCAGAGCCGCGATTCGCCGGCGATCTCTTCCTGGGTCAACGATCCCTCGTACTCGAGAACCTTGTAGACCAGTTTGGCGCTGGGTGGGAGGTCGCCGACGGCGGTTTCGGGGTCCGGTGGGGCCTCGGCGTCGACGTTGCGCTCGGTCTCGTGTTCGAGGTTCGGGTCCGGCTCCGGCTTCGGCTTCGGTTTCGGTTTCGACTCCGGCTCGAGTCCGCGTTCGGACCCTGCCTCCGAGCCCTGGTTCGGCCCGTCCTCTGGTGGCTCGGAATCGCCGGCCGGTGATTCCCCTTCGACCTCGGTCTCGGCGTCGGCGTCGGCATCGACGTCGGAATCGCGATCGGTAGCGCTCATACGTTCGTATCAGTTCGTACGACGATCCGCGGTATATACGCTCCAGACGGTTCAGAAATATAGGGATGTACTAACGCCGCGTGAACGGCCGACCGATCTCCGTATCGGCGGTCGGTCGAGGACCGTCGGCGAGGGGCGATCTGCCGAGCGAACCGGACGATCCCCGTCGGGCCGGTAATCCCCGCATAGTAAGGGGCTGGACGCCGTCAGCGACGGGTATGTTTGGAACGAGCGGAATCCGTGGCCCCGTCGGCGACGAGGTGACGGCGGCCCTCGCGCTGTCGGTCGGCCGCGCGGTCGGCTCGGAAGGGTACGAGACGGTCGTCGTCGGACGGGACGTCCGCAAGAGCGGCGAACTGCTCGTCGACGCCGCGGCGACCGGCCTCCGGGAGTGTGGCACCGACGTGATCGAGGTCGGTGTCGAGTCGACGCCGACGGTCGCCAGATCGATCGACGCCCTCGGCGCGGACGCGGGAATCGTCGTCACGGCCTCGCACAACCCGGCGACGGACAACGGGCTCAAGCTCTGGATGCCCTCCGGGAAGGCCTTCGGCCCCGAGCAACGCGATGCGATCGAGCGCCGTGTTCGCGAAGACGACTACGACCTCACGGCGTGGGACGGCCTTGGCGACCGGTGGGAGTACGATCACGCAAGAGACGACCACGCAGGGCTGATCGCCGAGGCCGTCTCGCTCGAGCGGACGCCTTCCGTGGTCGTCGACCTCGGCAACGGAGCCGGCGCGATCACGCCGCACGTGCTCGACGACCTCGGCTGTGCGGTCCGGACCCTGAACGCCCAGCCGGACGGCTCGTTCCCCGGACGACCCAGCGAGCCTACCGGAGAGACGCTCGAGACGCTCGAGACGCTCGTCGCGAACACCGACGCGGAGATCGGGATCGCCCACGACGGCGACGCTGATCGGATGGTGGCCGTCGACGAGACGGGTACGTTCGTCCCGAAAGACGCGTTGCTGGCGCTGTTCGCTCGAGCGGCGGTCAGGGAGCGCGACGACCGCAATGTCGCCGTCGCCGCACCGGTCGATACGAGTCTGGCGGTCGACGACGCCCTGGCCGAAGCGGGAGCGGCGGTGACGCGGACGAAGGTCGGTGACGTTTACGTCGCCGAACGAACCACCGACGACGGCGTCGTCTTCGGCGGCGAGCCGAGCGGAGCCTGGATCTGGCCCGCGGAGAGTCGCTGTCCGGATGGACCGCTCGCGGCGGCCAAACTGGTCGAGTTGGTCGCGAACCGTGGTCCGCTGTCGGAACTGGTCGCGGAGATCGGGGGGTACCCGATTCGGCGAACCTCCCTCGAGGTCGAGGACAAGGCCGCCGTCGTCGAGCGCGTGCGATCACGACTGCTCGACCGCTACGAGGAGGTCGACACGCTCGATGGCGTGCGGGTAGAGACGGAGGACGGGTGGTTTCTGGTTCGCGCCAGCGGGACCGAGCCGCTCGTACGCATCACGGCGGAAGCCCGTTCGGAAGCAGCCGTCGACCGGGTGTTCGACGAAGCGAGCGAGGCCGTCGAGGAGGCGATAGAACGAACCACGACGGACGTCTGAGCGGGATTGCCGTACCAATTGCCGGACGGCCGCTTCGGATCGCGGTTCCACCGGAAATGACGTACAGCACTCACACGAGAGTCGGTGTGTCGGCGACCGATGGGAGTGCGGAATGCGACGCCGCCTCGAGTCCGGACGGCCGGTGGTTCGTCCGGTCGGTTCTGTACGGGGTGGTTCGCCGTGTCGACTGTCGACTGTCGACTGTCGACTGCTCGGCCAGCCCAGGGCCAAACGCAGACGAGAAGCGACGAACGGCGGATGGCAACCGTCACAACGGCAAACCCAGCCGTACTCACACCGCTATCTCGCTTCTTTGGGAATGAAATCCGAGGTCTTCATCTCTCGGTACGTCGCGCATTCCGGGCAGGCGTGGACCACGTCACGATTGTCGCCGAAGACTCTGGCGAACTGGCGCGTGACCTGATTCCCGCAGTTGACACACCGGGGGGCGCTCGTCCGTTCTCGAGACGTCATCGGCGTCCACTTCGCGTCGGATGGTTCCGTCGACATCACCAACGCGTTGCCACAGAAGGGTATTTACTATAGAGTGCATAACTCCGTTCCGAGAAGTTAGTATCGGGTTTCCCGCCACGAACAGGGTCGCTCGACAGTGTCAAAATCCAGCATCCTTGCTGCCTCTCACTCCCGAAATTCAGTATTTCGAAACGGTAATAACCGATTAATCCGGTGAAACCGAACGGAAAGCGGACCGCGCTCGATCGTGCCGACTCGATCGGATGGTGACACCGGTTACCGGTTCGGTCGAACCGGCCCGAACCGGTCGATCGACGCCACACACGTGAGAACCCAGCCCGTGTCCGGTCCAGGGTCCGACTCCTCGAGCAGGTTACGATGGGTAGATACTGCATATTTATCCCCGGAATCGCCGTACGTTAGTGCCATGAAAGCTGTCGTTCTCGCGGCGGGCAAGGGAACACGGATTCGACCGCTCTCCGAGACGGTTCCGAAACCGATGCTGCCGGTTGCCGACCGGCCGCTTTCGGCCCACGCCGTCGACGCGGCGATCGACGCCGGAGCGGACGAGATCGTCCTCGTCGTCGGCTACGAGGCCGAGGCCGTCCGAGAGCACTTCGGGGCGACCTACCGCGACGTACCGGTATCGTACGCCGTCCAGACCGAACAGAACGGCACGGCCGACGCCGTGAATGCAGCACGCAAAGCGGGGCTCCTCGAGGGGCCATTCGCCGTCCTCAACGGCGACAACCTCTACGAGCCGGCTGCAATCGAGCGACTGTTCGAGCGTACACCCGCCGTCTGTGCCGTGGCGGTCGACGACCCACGGAACTACGGCGTGCTCAGCACCGACGACGGGACGGTCTCGGGTATCGTCGAAAAACCCGACGAACCGCCGACGAACCTCGCGAACGCCGGGGCCTACGCGTTCCCCGCGAAGGCCCGTGAGTGGCTCGAGGTGCCGGCCAGCGAGCGCGGCGAACACGAGATCACGGACGTCCTCTCGCGAGTCATCGAGGAGTTCGCCGTGACGCCGGTCACCGTCGATCGCTGGATGGACGTCGGCCGGCCCTGGGAACTGCTCGAGGCAAACGAGTGGAAGATCGGGGACCTCGAGGGACGGATCGACGGCGATGTCAGCGACGCCGCCCACCTCGAGGGCAACGTGGTCGTCGAGGACGGCGCGACGGTGAAACCCGGCGTCGTGATCGAAGGGCCGGTTCTGATCCGTTCCGGCGCGACGGTCGGACCGAACGCCTACGTACGCGGCGCAACCCTGATCGGCGAAGACGCCTCGGTCGGCAACGCCGTCGAGATCAAAAACAGCGTCGTCTCGGCTGGCGCGGCGGTCAACCACCTCTCGTACGTCGGCGACAGCGTTCTCGGACGCGCGGTCAACTTCGGCGCGGGCACCACCGTTGCGAACCTGCGCCACGACGACGACGACGTGACGTTCACCGTCAAAGGCGAGCGCGTCTCGACCGGTCGCCGCAAGTTCGGCGTCGTCGCCGGCGACGGCGTCAAGACGGGGATCAACTCGAGTCTGACTCCGGGGCTACGACTCGACGCGGGCGCGACGACCCGCCCCGGCGAGACGGTCGACCGCGACCGCTAGCGAATCCGGACGTATCAGGTGTGGCGTTTATAGACGACGCGGACTTCGTCTCACTTGGAGGGTGACGATCGGTGCCTCATCGCTACGGCTCGTCCCGACGGCGCTGCGATCACGATCCTGTCACGATCGCATCGAAGCCGGTTGGGGCGGATCGTAAACGCGATCGCCAGTCCTCCGTTCGAACCGGTCGCCGATGGCAGGCGACTCGAATCCGACGCTGCGGGGGCGTGAACGTCGGGGGTAGTCCCGTCCCACAGCGTCGGAGGCCGGCCGTCCGGCGATTCACGACCGGTCATCCGGACACCCGACGTCCAACCGAGGCGGAGACGAGAGGGAAAAGGGACGGTAACTACTCGACGGTGACGCTTTTCGCCAGGTTCCGCGGCTTGTCGATCGGTCTCCCGAGCAGGTCCGCAGCGTAGTAGGAGACAAGCTGGAGTTGCACGTTCGCGAGCAGCCCGGCCAGCTCCGAATCGACGTCCGGGATCGTGAGGTGATCGTCCGCGACCTCGACGGCCCGGTGGTCGTCCGGACAGACCGCGATCACTGGTGCACCGCGGGTCTGTGCCTCTTCGGCGTTTTTCAGCGTCTTTTCGTCCTCCTGGCCGGTAAAAATCGCGAACACTGGTGTCTCCCGAGTCACCAGGGCGAGCGGCCCGTGTTTGAGCTCGCCCGACGCGAACCCTTCGGCGTGTTCGTAGGTGATCTCCTTGAACTTCAGCGCCCCCTCGAGCGCGACCGGGTAGCCGAGCCCCCGCCCGATGAAGAAAAACGACTCGCTGTCGAGGTAGTCCCGCGCGATCGCGTCGGCGGCCGACTCCTCGAGCAGGCCGTCGATCGCGTCGGGCATCTTGCCGATATCCGGCAGCAGCGACTCGAGATCGGCCGGAACGTGCCCGCAGGCGTCGGCGGCGATTCGCTGTGCGAGCAGCGTGAGCATCACCGCCTGCGAAGAGAACGTCTTCGTCGCCGCGACGCCGATCTCGGGGCCGGCACGGATAAACAGCGCGTCGTCGGCTTCCCGGGCCGCGGTCGAGCCGACGACGTTCGTGATCGTGAGCGTGTCGGCACCGCGGCGGTTCGCCTGGCGAAGCGCACTCAGCGTGTCGGCCGTCTCCCCGCTCTGGGAGACTGCGACGACGAGCGTGTCGTCGTCGACCGGCGGTGCGACGACGCTGTATTCGTTAGCGAGCAACGCCGTCGCCTGTACGCCGGCCTGGTTCAGGGCAAGCGAGCCGTACAGCGCGGCGTGATACGAGGTCCCGCAGGCGACCAACTGGACAGCGTCGACGTGCTCGAACGTGCCGGGATCGAACCCGTCCAGCGAGATTCGCTCCGTTTCGGGATCGATCCGACCCTCGATCGCCTGGGCCAACGAGGTCGGCTGTTCGTGGATTTCCTTGAGCATGAAATGCTCGTACTCGCCTTTCCCGGCCTGTTCGGGGTCCCAGTCGACCGTCTCGGGTTCGCGGGTGATCGGGTCCCCGTCGAGGTCCGTGAACTCGACGCCGTCACCGTCGACGACGACGACGTCCCCGTCCTCGAGGTAGACGACGCTGTCGGTGTACTCGAGAAACGCCGGCACGTCGCTGGCGAGGAAGAACTCCTCGTCTTCGATCCCGACGACCAGCGGTGACCCCTTCCGGGCCGCATAGAGGACGTGCTCGCCGGAGAGCATTGCGGCGACGGCGTAGCTGCCCTCGAGTTCGTCGATGGCACGGCGGAAGGCGGCCTCGTCGGTCATCCCGTCGTCCAGATAGTACTGAATCAGGTGTGGGATGACTTCGGTGTCCGTGTCGCTCGTGAACTCGTGGCCCCGGTCGCGGAGCCAGGCTTTGAGTTCGGCGTAATTCTCGATGATTCCGTTGTGGACGACGGCGACGTCTTTCGTGCAGTCGGTGTGGGGATGGGCGTTCTCGTCGGTCGGTGGGCCGTGGGTGCTCCAGCGCGTGTGGCCGATCCCGACGTCGCCTTCGAGGCTCACGTCGGAAACCGCGTCTTTCAGTTCGTCGACCTTCCCCGAGCGCTTCTGGACGGCGATTCCGGACCCGTTCTGGACCGCGACGCCCGCGGAGTCGTAACCTCGGTACTCGAGGTTCTCGAGTCCCGTAAGCAGCGTCTCGAGGGCGTCACCGTCGCCGACGTGGCCGATGATTCCACACATGAACGATCACCCTAGCACCGAGTCCTGCTCGTTCGGGTTCGCGGCGGTCGACGGTTCGGTACGGTCGGTCGACTCTCGGGCAGTAGTCGCGGCCGGGATCGTGATGAAACGTGAATCCCCGCGCGAGTCGGAACGATCCCCCGCCGAGCATCCGCTCGAGAGGGTTCCTGGGGCGGCGAAGCAGTGCGTGGACATGATAGAAACCGAGGCAATCCGAGCCCATTACTATAGATTGGCTACCGCCCGCGGTAGTATCGGGGTAATCCGTTCGAGATAGTTCGCGGCTAATCCGGCTATCGTGTGTCGAGACTCGACTGATGTGGGGGAGGGAGTAAACGACCGGCCACTTATTTGCGTATTTTGGAGTGTGTTTTTCACTCTCTGTTTCGGTCGGCGGAGTATGTCAACCGAACAGCCGTTCAGTCGACCGATACGAGCCGAAACGAACGAAAACGGCGGCGGCCGAGGGAGAAGGAGGAGCGAAACGAAAGACCAGGGTTCGGCGACTCTCGCCGGAACTGACGCCACGAACCGGAGGCTACCTCGACCGGACGGGTCGTCCTGGCGACCGATGAGGACAGACGCTCGTAGAAAGGAGACGATTTATTACGCCGACCGGTCATGTTTTGCGACGATTACGACGTCGGAAACGGTGTTCTACGGCCGTCAGTCCTCCCCCGCAGGGGATACCACTGCGCCGGAAACGGCCGGCGACCGCCGTGAGCGCTCCCGTCGCCGCTGTCGCCGCCGTCGCCACCGTCGCCACCGTCGCCACCATCGCCACGACCTCGACAATGAACTCTCTCGATCCGATCACGCTACTCGTCGACGTGCCGTCGTTCCCGCTCGAGCAACCGGTTCTGGTCTTCGCGATAGCGATGGCGATCTTCCTGGTCGGGCCGTTACTGGTCAAGCGCCTCGGTCAGCCGGGGATCGTCGGCGTCGTCATCTTCGGGGCGTTGATCGGGCCCGGCGCGCTCGAGTTCGTCGAACACGGTGACGCGATCGAGTTGTTGGGCGAGGTGGGGCTGATCTACCTGCTGTTTACCGTCGGGCTGGAACTCGACCTGCAGGGGTTCAAGGAAGCGCCGGAAAACGCCGCGATATTCGGACTGACGAGTTTCTTCCTGCCGTTCGTTTTCGGAACCGCCGGGAGCTACTACGTGCTCGGACTGGACCTCTGGGCGGCGCTGTTGCTCTCGTCGGTGTTTGCCTCACACACGCTGCTTGCGTACCCGATCGTGAACCGATACGGTGTGACGAAAAACCGCGCCGTCACGGCCGTCTTCGGCGGTATCCTCTTTACCGACACGCTGGCACTGGTCGTCCTCGCTATCGTCACCGGAGCCGCGGGCGGGGAGTTGACGGCCTGGCTGTTCGTCTCGGTCGCGCTCTCGCTTGTCGTCCTCTTTGCGGGTGCCTGGTTCGTCGTTCCGCCGGTCTCCCGATGGTTCTTCCGGACGTTCAGCGAGGAGAGTTACTTCGAGTTCCTGTTCGTGATGGTCGCGATCTTTGCGACCGCTGCGCTCGCCGAACTACTCGACCTGTCACCGATCCTCGGCGCGTTCGTCGCCGGTATCGCCCTGAATCGACTGATCTCGGAAGGCGGGACGCTGATGAACCGCATCGAGTTCGTCGGCAACGCCTTCTTTATCCCGTTTTTCCTGTTGCACGTCGGGATGCTCGTCGATCCGAGCGTTATCTTCGACGGCCCCCAGACCCTCCAGATCGCCGCGTTCATCGTCGGAATAATGCTCGTCACGAAAGCCGGCGCGGCCTGGCTCGTCGCCCGCGTACAGGGCTACACCAAACACGAGCGCGACGTTATCTTCGGGCTCTCGACGGGCCAGGCCGCCGCTGCGCTCGCGATTACGCTCGTCGGGTTCGAGGCCGACCTGTTCGGGCTCGAGGTGCTCAACGCCGTCGTGCTGATGTTGCTCGTGACCGCGCTCGTGAGTCCCTGGCTCACCGAGCGGGCGGCTCACCGACTCGCCCTCGAGCGTGATCCCGGCGAGGACGCCAGCAGCGCGACGGACCCGAACATCCTGCTGCCGCTCTCGCACAACGCCGAACTCCAACAACGGCTGCTCGAACTCGCCTTCCTCATCAAAGGCGACCGGGGGTCGGAACCCGTCCACCTGCTGACCGTCGTCCAGCCAGACGAGGGCGAACCGCAGCGACGGATCGCCGAAACGAACGAGGAACTGGAAGGACTGGCGGCGACCGCCAGCGCAGCCGAAGTCCCGATCGAAACCGAGACGCGGGTCAACCACAACGTCGCCTCGGGGATCGTCCAGGGCGCAGTCGAGGTCCAGGCCAACCAGATCATCATGGGGTGGGACGCCCGCGAGAGTTTCCGCCACCGGATCTTCGGCAGCATCATCGACCAGGTGCTCGAGCGCAGTTCGCTTCCGGTTCTCGTCTCCCGGCTGGGACATCCGATCAACACGACCCGGCGGATTTTCGTTGTCGTCCCCATCGGTGCGGACCACCACGAAGGGTTCTACGAGGCGGTCCACCTGATCAAGCGTATCGCCGCGAGCCAGGGCGCGGCGCTTTCCGTGCTCGTCGTCGAGGGGTCGGGCCACCAGTTCGAGCAACTGTTCGAGCTGGTCGAGGAAGACATCTCCGCCGAGTTCGAGTCGGTCGACGACTGGGATCGCCTCCTGCCGACCCTCGAGCACGAGAGTGACGAGGACGACCTCATCGTCGCGATTTCACCCCGACGGGGCGACGTGGGCTGGCACTCGGAGCTCGCGGATCTGCCGGCACGGCTGGCCGAGCTGCCGCCCGAGTCGTTCATCACGATCCACCCGCGACAGGGGGAACCGGAGTACGACCGCCAGTACCTCCGATTCAAGTGATATCCGTCGCCTCTCACGGCGGATTTCCGTGAACCGCCTCGGGGTCACGTGGTTCGAGACGCCTTCGGCGTCTCGTCATCACGGAAGACAGCGTCTTCCGTACGACCCCGAGACACTCGGCCGCTCCGCCTGTAGAACGGCTCGAGGCCGTCGTCGGATTGGCCCGCGGTCCCGTGGGAAAGGCTGTAGTGAGAACAGGTTTCGGAGACGGCACGAACCGGCACACCTTTGAACGCCCCTCCCGTTCGTGTGTGTATGGGTTTTGGTAGCTACGACGAATCCGAGCAGCAGCAACAGACGGCTGACGACGACGAGAACGTCGAAGCCGTCAACGTCCACGAAAACGACCACGACGGCGAGATGTCGTTCGAGTCCGATGCCTCGACCGACGAACTCGTCTCGCAGCTCGGTGCGATCAAAGACGACGAGGACGACGACGGCGACGACTGACACTCGGCTCTCATCGTCTCTTCAGCTCAGTGTGGACGAATCGCGGAACAGATCGGACCGACGACTTTTTCCACTGCAGTCGTCTCCCTCGGGTTCGGGTTTGCTGGCACTCGAGAGTGATCACTCGATCACTCGCTGCTGGAAACGCGACCGACGGACCCGATTCAGGACAGCGTCGCGTGGCAGAGTTCACCGATCGCGCGTCGCAACCGCTGGGATACCGCCGACTTCGAGACGCCGAGTTGGTCGGCCAGCTCGTCCTGTGAGATTCCTCGTGGGACATCGAAGTACCCCTCTTCGTAGGCAGTCAACAGGAGGTCTTGCTGTTTCTCGGTCAGTGCGACGACGCCGTCGTCGCGGTCGTCGGAGACTCGCAGGTGATCCACCGTCACCGATACCCCTCGGTCCTCGCAGTACGAATTGAACTCGACGAGCTCGTCACGGTTCGGGAACCGGAACTGCACGCACCACCCGGTACCGTCGCGGCAACTCGAGAGGTCGAGCAGATGGGCTCCCGTCGTGGCCGCCTGGTCGACGAACGTGATCGTCCCCTCAGCGATCGCGACTCGGTAGACGCGCCCGTCGCCGACCCGATCGAGCAGAACGGGGTCGGTGACGGTCGGATCGACCTCGAGGGAGGCTTCAAACTCGTCGAAAGCGGCGTCTCGGACGTTCAGGAAAACGAGCGTGCGCCCGCCGACCGTGGTCCAGTATTCGGGCTCGACCGTCGCGTCGGGCGCTCGCTCCAGGGTTGGACCCAGAAAGAGATCGGGGTGGTCGAGGCGAAGTTGAGCGACGACGCCACCGTCGGCACGGGACCGGACGGCGTCTCGCTCGCACTCTCGGTTAGCTTCCTGGTACTCGTGTGCCGATTCACGTTCGGCGTCGGCGACGTCGATACTCACGCTCGACCCCCTCCCGCCTGGTTGTCGCCGTAAGCGCTCGTTACCGGAAACGCGGTCATCGAATGGAGGATTCGACGCCGGACGTATGGTCGTAGCCGCTATACAGGA
This sequence comes from Halobiforma nitratireducens JCM 10879, assembly GCF_000337895.1. Taxonomy (GTDB): domain Archaea; phylum Halobacteriota; class Halobacteria; order Halobacteriales; family Natrialbaceae; genus Natronobacterium; species Natronobacterium nitratireducens. The sequence goes on along the minus strand of NZ_AOMA01000128.1, from coordinate 20,508 downwards.
AATCAAGCGGCCGTCGACCCACAATACTGATTCATCCGTCCACGTTCGAGAACGTTTTCCACGCCAAGAAAAGACGTATTTCCGGCCGCGAACCGCTCAAGGGCCGACCGGACCGCGAGTAAGTACGAGCTACTCGAGACGTGCTCGTGGTTGTCGCCGTAAGCCGAAACGGGTCGCTCACACCGAGCCCTGTAATAGTCGATTACCGGGCCTCACTTTCACTCCTCCCCGACGGACCGCTCCTCGAACAGCAACTCGAACAGTTTCCCCTGTGCCACCCGAAGGTGACGGCTGAACGTCGGCTGGGAGACGCCAAGCGCCTCGGCGATCTCTTCGCCGGTGCTCTCCCGCGGCCAGTCGAAGAAGCCGCCGTAGTAAGCGCTCTCGAGGGTCCGGAGCTGGCGTTCCGAGAGTCTGTTCTCGAGTTCCGCCTCGAACGGCCTGGCGGATCGGGTCGCGTGGTCGCGTTCGCGACGCGCGAGAAGCGTCGCTTCGCGGCCGGTTCGGCCGAGCGCGTCGACGAACTGGCGCACGTCGAGCGGTTGCGGGAGGGCGACCAGCAGTCGAGTCCGGTCCTCGCCCGGTCGCACCGATCGGAGGACACCGCCGAGGGTCGCGACCGCGTTCGCCGCAGTCCCCTCGGCGAACTCGAGTTCGAGTCGCCGGTCGGCGGAGCCGTCTCCGTCACCGACCCACCGGAACGACTCGAGCGCCGGAATCGCGTCGACTGCGGTCTCTATGGCTCCCGTCGTCAGGGTTTCCGCGGAGTCGGTCCCGGATGGCGTACAGTAGACGGTCGACCCGCCAGACGACCGCGGAACGACGGCGTGGACGGCGACGGGGCGACCCAGTCGACGAACAAGCGCCGCGAGCGGGTCCCGATCCTCGCCGTCGGTCCGGATCGCGACTTCGAGCTCGACGACGCCGTCCGACAGCAACGCGCGTTCGCGCTCGAGTGCCCCGACAGCGTGTGCAGCGACGGTCGCGAGGAAACCGACGGCATCCCGGAGGCGGTCGCCGAACGCCCCCGGCCGCTCGGCATAGGCGGTGAGTGTTCCGTAGCGAAACGCGTCCCCGTCGTGAGCGAGTGGGATGCTCAACACCGAGCGATAGCCGGCATCGCGGACGAGGCGTTCCTCGCTCGAGTCGAGGTCCCGGTCCTGAGGGGCTTGTGGCCGGGACTCGGTGGCGGGCAGTACCGTCTCTCCCTCACGGTCGTCGGCCATCGTCGCCGTTCCTCTGGCCGCTGTTCGACCCGTCGGCCCGGCGACATCGGGATCGGCGGCCACCGAGAACTCCTCGGGAAGGTCCCCGCCAGCGACGGTCCGCGGCGCGATCCGCTCGCTCGTCGGGTCGATCTCGCCGATCCAGACGAGATCGACCCCACCGTCATCGTTACTGGACTCCGTACTGCTCTTGCCACCCAGCTCCAGAACTCCCTCACACAGCCGACGCTCGAGGTCGTCGCGGCTCTCGGCCGCGAGCAGCTCCCGTCCGAGTCGTCGCGTCTCGGCTTCCAGCGCCAGTTCGCCCTCGAGCGCGGTCCGCTCGCGTCGGCAGTCCACGAGCTGCGAGCCACGGTCGACCGACTCGAGGGCGACCGCGGCTCCGTCCCCGATCGCCGCGATCGCCGCTCGATCCCGATCCCGGTCGAGTGCCTCGAACGCGAGCGGTTCCGGACTGGTCGCGAGCACGACGCCCGCGCCGGCGATAGGGACGACGAGGACCCGTNCGTTCGTCGTCCGCGAGCCGGCCGGGATCGATCGCCGGCGGCTCGATCGACGGGACCGACTCGTCGGTCGAGACCGCGACCGGAACGAACCGCTCGTCGTCGAGTCGGTACCAGATCGCCAGGTCGGCCGCGGTGCGGGACCGGAGCGCCTCGAGAACGGCGCGGCGGACGCCGGCCGCAGCCTCCGCGTCGCGAACGGCGGCGATCGTTCGACGGACGGTCGACAGCGCGCCCGCGGCCGAGCGCCGGCGATCCCGGACGAGACAGAGAGTACGGTCCCGATCGGTCCCATCGCGCAACGGCGCTACGTAGACGTCGACGGGGATAGACTCGGCCGTCCCGGCTCCGCCTTCGTCGCTCGCGTCGGCGACGAGGAGGTCGCCCTGTGCCGGTTCCGTCCAGCGAACGAGCGACGAGCGGGCGCGGTCGCGGACGGTCGCCGCGAGGTCGTCGTCGAACAGGTCTTCGAGCCCGTCACCGACGGGGTCGGCACCCCCGAGGCGGTCGACGAGCGACCGATTGGCGCGTTCGATCCGTTCGTCGCGGACGATCGCGACGCCGTCTTCGAGGGCGTCGAGGGTCGACTCGAGGACGGCGAGACGGTCCTCGAGCCCTGGCCGCTCGCCGTCGGCAGGTCGCTCCTGCGCGAGAACCGTGATGGGCGTCTCGTCGCTCCCGTCGCCGTCCCCTCCCTCGCCCTGCCTGGGCGTGGCCGATACCGCAAGCGTCACTGCATCCTCGCCGTCCGGCACGGCAACCTCGAAGCTGACCGGCGCTCCCGACGTCGCGGCCTCGTGGAGACCTCGAGCGAACCGGTCTCGAATGTCGTCGGCAAGCACGTCCGTGACGAGCCGTCCCGGCTCCGGATCGACCCCGTCGGCGAACAGCTGCTTGGCGGCCGCGTTCGCCCAGCGAAGCGCTAGATCCGGACCGACCACGAACAGCGGCTCCGCGAGGTCCTCGAGCGCGTCCGGCACATCGACGGCCGGTTCGGACCCGAGTTCCGCGGTCGCGACGATCCCTTCGAGTGGCGGTGCTGCAAGCCGGTTGACGAGCGTCAGCGCGGCCCCACGCCACTCCCCCGCCGCGGTTCCGAGCCGGACGGCGAGTCGCTCGCGAGCGCCGAGCGGGCTCCCGGCGAGGGTACCGAGTCCGTCCTCGAGTGCGGACCGATCGTCCGGGTGGACGAGCCGCGAGAGCGATGCTCGCTCGAGTTCCGTGGGCGCGTACCCGAGGCGGTCCTCGACGGCGGGGCTCGCGTACGCGACCGCGCCGTCAGGCTCGAGTAACCAGACCGGTGCGTCGACGCTCTCGAGGAGCGCACGCGGGCGGGAGGAGCCGCGGTCGACCTGACGGGCACACTCCGCGACGCGTCGGACCCGGTTCGCGAGGACGGCAGCGGACGCGTCCGGCGACACGGCGTCCGTCGCACCGGCCTCGAGCGCGCGCTCGGGGTCTGCAGTGAGGGCTACGACCGGTGTCGAGGGGTCGGAAGGCGCTGGATCGATCGCCGCGAGCAGTTCCCGACCGCTCTCGTCGGGGTACGCACAGAGAACGCAGTGGACGGTCCCCGGCTCGAGTCGCTCGCGGGCCTCCTCGAGGGTTCGCGCGCGGATCACAGCGGCCGGGACCAGCTCGGCAGCGAGGACGTCCCCTGCGGTCTCGACGGCGGCCGAATCGCCGACAACGAGCACCCGCAGGGCATCGCCGACGACGGTCGTCCCGTCGCCGTCGGTCCCGTTCATCGACGACCCACCTCGACTGGAGCGGTCGAAACGGGGCGGACGGGCGTGCCGGCGAATGGAGAACGGCGACCGCGCCGTCCGGCTCGAGCGGGTCCGGCTCCCGTGCGGTCGACCACGATAGGTGAGGGTAGCTCGCCACGTCGGTTAATTATCACAGTCGTATCCTGCGGTAAGACGATGTTACCCGGTTACTCGGTCAGCAGGCATCCGAGTCAGGCCCGACTCGAGTCCGGATTCGAACCCACACTCGTCGCTCGAGCGTGACTGAGGCTGCCCCGGCGGCGAGCCGAACCACAGCACGAGGGAAGACGGAGCGACAAACGGGTGTCGGTCGATCGAGCCACCGTTCCGAGGGGTCCCCGGACGCACGGTCCAGGGTGTACGACCGGGATAGCGGAGCCACGACAGCCCCTTTTCACTCCTGCTCCCGGACCGTCACCACCGGAACCGGCGAGTTCCGGACGATCTCTTCGGCGACGCTTCCGAGGAGAATCTTATCGAGGCCCGACCGACCCACCGTGCCGACCACGACCGCGTCGATCGGATTCGTCTTCGCGACGTCGACGACCTCCTCCTGTGGAACGCCGTGTCGAACCCTCGTCGTCGTCTCGAGGCCGGCGTCCTCGGCTCTTCGTGCGGCCTCCTCGACCGCTTCCCTGGCTTCACCTTCAGCGTCGGCACGCAACTCGTCGCGCTGTTCGGTGCTGTGTGGCCCTTCTTCGGCGACCGACATGACGTGCAGGGTCGCCTCGAGCTGGCGTGTGAGTTCGATCGCGTGCTCGGTCGCTCGACGCGCTCCCTCGCTCCCGTCGGTCGCGAGCAGCAGATCCTGATACATGTCCTCGACTTTGTGCGGTCGGCGGAATACGAACCGGACCTGCTGGTGCCGGGGCTATTTCGGTCCCAGCCCTCGCCGGTTCGCGGAAGGGGTATACTCCCCCTCAGATGACCTCGAGGACGAAAATAGCGAGGTAGAGCTGTCCGAGGCCGGCAAGCACCATGACGGCTCCGGCCAGTTGCCTGAGTCGGCCGCTGTAGGCCGCGAGGCGACCCGCGCCGGCGAGCAGCCCCATCCCCGTCGCGACGGTCAACGCTACCATCAACACGACGATGCTGCCGACGTAGGTCCCGAGCACGAGCGCCGCGTCGACCGGCGGCATCGACGACGCCTGCGCGACTACCGGCACGAAAAGCGGCAAGGCACAGCCAGCGGCCGCCAGCGCATAGCCCGCGCCGAAGATGCCGAACCCGAGGACGCTCGAGCGACGCTGCGGGAGCGCGACCGACAGCGACGGCGCGCGATCGAACAGGATCAGGAGACCGAAAACGAGCACGACCAGGCCGACAACGACCTCGAAGTAAATGATGTTCGACATCGTCGCGTGGCCGAGCTGGTAGGCCGCGACGAGCACGACGGCGAACATCCCGAGGACGCCGCCGCCGGCGGCGAGACCGCGGCTGACCGCACCGCCGAGAGAGGCCCGGCCCTGATCGATCTGACTGACGTAGAAGCCGACGTATCCCGGCAGCAACGGATAGGCACAGGGGGAGAAGAACGTCCCGATCCCCGCGATCAGCGCGACGCCCATCCCCGAGAGGACTGTCGCGTCGAGCATCAGTCGGCCCCGTCGTTCCCGTCCTCGACTTCGAGGGCGTGTTCGATCCCGGCGACGAGTTCGTCGGCGGTTTTGGTGCCGGTCTCGGACCACCGGAGGTAGCCGTCGGCGTCGATAGCCATGGCGGTCGGATAGCCCGTGGCGAGGTAGCTCAGGTCCGCGGACGGATCGAGCCCGAGGGTCCAACTCCCGTCGTGTTCGTCCCACCAGTCGACGAGTTCCGCCTCGGTCAGCATCCCGTCTTCACCGACGGACTCGCTGGTGATCGAGATAAACAGCACCTCGTCGCCGACCCGGTCGTGAGCCGCCGCGAGTGCGGGCATCTGATCGATACAGGGTGGACACCAGGTGCCGAAGAAGTCGATGAACGTCGGTCGGTCGTCGTCGCTTGCCGGCACGAGTATCTCGCCCGCCTCGCTGCCCGGCGCGTCGACGGTTTCGATCTCGGCGGGGTCGATGCGGTCGGCTTCCCCATCGCCATCGCTATCCCCGCCGTCGTCTCCCCCGCCCTCGAGATTCCCGGTCGACGGGAGTCCGTACACCGCGACGGCACCGGCTCCGGCCACGACACCGACGCTGCCGAGCCCTGCCAGTACGTCCCTGCGTCGCATCCTATCCCTCCTCGTTCGGATCGAAGTCGGTCTGCTCCGCGACGACCGCGCGGGTGTCCTCGAGGACGGTGTCGGGACCGCCTCCTGCCTCCTCGTTGAGCGCCCGCGGGTACGACCGTTCGACGACGCCGTCCTCGTTCGCCAGTAGGATCAGGTTGATGTGGATGAAACTGTAGTGGTCGTCGTCGTGATCGTGGTCGCCGTGGTCCTCGAGTTCGTCGCTCTCGACGCGTTCGATGCGCATCCCGAAGTCGTCGTGGAGTATCTCCTTTCCCTCCTCGTAGCTATCGGGTCGCAGGAAGTGCCAGTTGTCCGCCGCGTGGTCGACCCCCTGCTGGGCGGCGTACTCAGCGAGCGCGTCGGCGTCGTCGCGCTCGGGGTCGAACGTCATCGCGAGTAGCGCCAGATCGTCGGCGTACCCGTGCTCGACCGCGTCGGCCTGGACCCGCTGGAGGTAGGTCATCAGTGCCGGACAGGCCCCGTCCGGACACTCGGTAAAGATATAGGTCATCAGGAAAGAGCGCTCGCCGACGAAATCCTCGAGCGAGACCGGCTCGCCGGCGATCGGGTCGGGAAGCGTAAACTCGGGGAACTCCTGGCCGTGGATCGGATGCGAGGCGGCCCCACGGTTCAGTTCCGGCGGATCGAGGACCGTCGGGCCGTCGCCCCATTGTTCCGTCTGCCCGTCGCCGTCGTCGCCGTCGTCGCCACCACCGACAGCTCCGAGAGAGTCCCCGAGACAGCCCGCAAGCCCGGCGACCCCGACCGTTCCCGCCGCGCCGAGCGAGCGTAGATACGTCCGTCGTTCCATATGCGCTCTGTAGGACGGAACGATCAAATGTCCGTTGGTACGCGTCCCGAACTATCGTGACCCCGATTACCTTCTCGTAAAGGTGACCGTACGCGCGAAAGCAGTCCGAAACGAGAGCACGTCCTCCGGGTACGGCTGCTTTGACATCCACCTCCGGGTAAACAGAGCGGGATCGGACATTCCGCAAGCAGTCGGCCGTAGACCGACGATGTGGGGGACTCCCGAGCGGATGGAGATCGGAGACGCCCGAACGGCCTCCGAAGGACGGTTCGGAATCCGATCCGTTCCAACCAACTCCGCCATCATTGTGCGTTCCGATCATTTAAACGCCACTGTGGGAAACTCGAGGGAGCCGGTTGAGTGTAGTACCGACTGCACCGGTTTGTACACTGATCGCCGATCCGTCTGGCGAGCAGGTGCGCACTGACTTGCAGTGGCTACTAGAGTGGGCTGTGTCCAGCAGTGACGCGCATATCCACGGCCTTCAGACCATGGTAGTGTGCCTATTCAGCGTATAACTATCGGCGGGAGTCGAATACGTCGCCGATATGTCGCGATCGAACCGCTCAGCGATGGACGTCGGCTGTCCGAACTGCAACGCCACCGTCTCCGCCTCCGTCCCGCCCGGCCCCGGGATCGGCGGCGACGATTCGAACCGACTCCAGGGAAAGCCGACCCGCTGTCGGAACTGCGGCCACGAACTCGAGTTCTACTATTACTGAGGGGTGTCTCGGGTCGCGGTTCTTTCGCCTGGGCGTCACTGACCCGAGACACTCGAGCGTCGTGGACCGCTCGGGGTGGCAGGGAGTTCGAACGCGTCGGCCGTGTGACGGGAGTATTGGACCCCCTGCTGTTGCAGGCCGCGGAGCAACCCGTGGTGAGGGTGTGAGATTGCAGCGAATGCGATTCACCGACGAGCGGTCGTCGTCGATGCACCGGAAGTCAACGCACCGGCCGGCCGACAGGCCCGGGCCGCCACGAGGGGGCGACCGGAGCCACGCGACGGAGGGAGCGGGCGGCCCGGCCCCGACGGGATCGCTGATCGTCGTGTCGAACCGACAGCCGTATCGACACGAGTACGAGACCGACCAGAGCGGCGAGAGCGAGAAGACGGCCGATTCCGGACGGTCGATTACGGTCGACGAACCTACCGGCGGGCTAACGGCCGGTCTCGATCCCGTCGTCCAGCAGACCGACGGCACGTGGATCGCCTGGGGCGACGGCGAGGCCGACTTCGACGTCGTCGACGACAACGACTGTGTCGCGGTCCCGCCGGACGAGGAGGCGTACACCCTCCGTCGGATCGACCTCTGTGAGGAGGCCGTCGACTCCTACTACTACGGATTCAGCAACCGGGTCCTCTGGCCGCTCTGTCACGGCTTTCCCGATCTGACCGAGGACCGGGCGAACGACTTCGACTGGTATCGAACCGTCAACGAGCGGTTCGCGGACGCCGTCGCCGATCACGCCGACGCGGAGTCGATCGTCTGGCTGCAGGACTACCACTTCGCGCTCGCGCCCCGAATGATCCGCGAGGCCGTCCCGCAGGGGACGACGATCGCGCAGTTCTGGCACGTCCCCTGGCCCGGCCCCTCCACGTTCCGGTACTGCCCTGCAGGCGGGAACCTCCTCGAGGGACTGCTCGGGAACGATCTGCTCGGGTTTCACGTCGACCGGTACGTCGATCGGTTCCTCGAGTGTGTCGACCGGTTCCTCCCGGCCGCGACGGTCGACCGGAACCGGGGGACGGTCCGGTACGACGGGACGACGACGCAGGTCGTCGCGACCCCGATGGGCGTCGACGCACGGAGCTACGACCAAACGGCGAGGTCGATCGACGAGGAGGCCTTCGCGTCGTTGCGCTCGGAGCACGACGTTCCACACCCGGACGACGCCGTCATCGGGATCGGAGTCGATCGTCTCGATTACACGAAGGGGATTCCCGAACGTCTCGCCGGGCTCGAGCGGTTCTTCGAGCGGTACCCGGACTGGCGCGGCGAGTTCACGTTCGTCCAGAAGGCGACCCTCTCGCGAACGGACATTCCCGTCTACGAACGGCACGGCGAACTGGTCCGTAGCGAGGTCGAGCGGATCAACAGCCGCTTTGGCACCGACGACTGGCAGCCGATCGTCTACACCGAGTCCTACCTGGAGGAGGAGCAACTCTGTGCGCTCTATCGTGCCGCCGATACAATGTTGGTCAGCCCACTGGTCGACGGGATGAACCTCGTCGCCCAGGAGTACGTCGCGGCAAGCGTCGAAGAGACGGGCGATACGCTGCTTTTGAGCGACCGAGCCGGCGCTCACGAACTGCTTGGCACCCACGCGATCACGATCGATCCGACGGACATCGACGGGATCGCCAACCGTCTCGCCGACGCGCTCGCGATGCCGATCGGGGAACGGCGAAACCGGATGCGAACGCTCCGGGACCGGGTCTTCGACGCGGACCTCGAGCGGTGGATGAGCGTCCAGTTCGACTGGATCGCACGCGTCAGGAACGATCCCGACCGGCGGCTGTCCGGAGAGCGTGACTCCGATTCCGATTCCGATTCCGATTCCGACTCCGACTCCGACTCCGACTCCGATTCGGACCCCGACTCCGATTCGAGTCTCGACTCCGACTTTCCGGAACGAACACCCCCAGTCTAACGACGATCCATGACTGCTCGCAGCGAAGCGATCGCGGCCGATTCGGTACCGCCACTTCTCGAGGAGCGTCTCACGTGGGTCCGCGAGCGGATCGACGGCGGGTCGGCGCTCGTCGTCTGTCTGGATTTCGACGGCACCCTCGCTCCAATCGTCGACGATCCCGCGGAAGCGACGCCGACCGAAGCGAACCGACGAATCGTCGCCGCCCTGTCGGATCATCCCGCGATCTCGACGGCCGTCGTCAGCGGCCGGGCGCTCTCGGACGTGCGCGAACGGATCGACGGCCCGTCGATCTACGCCGGAAACCACGGGCTCGAACTCGCCCGGAACGGCTCGCTTGCCGTCCATCCGATCGCTCGAAAACGAGCCAGGCTGATCGAAACCGTCTGCGAAACGCTCGAGACGGCCCTCGAGTCCGTCCCGAACGCTCGCGTCGAGAACAAAGGCGTGACCGCGACGGTCCACGTTCGCTCGGTGCCGGCCGCCGCCCGTCCGATCGTCGCCGAACGGACCCACACTGTCGTCGACCGGATCGGGGGCGACGACCTCGAAATCTCGTCGGGCAAGCGCATCCTCGAGATCGAGCCGGCGATCCCGTGGGGGAAAGGAAACGCGGTCGAACTGATCGTCGCGGACGCACCGCCCGACGCCGTACCGATCTACGTCGGCGACGACGTGACCGACGAATCCGCGTTCCGAGCGGTCGAACCCGACGGCATCGGCGTTCGCGTCGGCGACGACGCACCGTCGGCGGCCTCCTCTCGCGTCGAGGGTCCCGACGACGTGGCTGCTTTCCTCGAGTGGCTCGGGACTGCCGGAGTCGAACGACTCGATTCCGCGGCCGGTCGTCCCGTCGACATCGTCGACAGTTCTCGAGAGCGATGATACCAGCCGTCCTCGTCGCTGCCCCCGCGAAACACCGTTCGTCCTCCCGACTCGAGTGGCGTCATCCGTGATACCCAATGTCAATATTCACCCCGAACTGTCGGACGTGAGCCGAAAGTCTTAGTTACCAGTGGAAATATATCTACGGTACGAGAGTGAACGAGAGTGAAGCTACGCCAACCCACTGACTTCCTGATCCTCGAGGCGCTCGAGGACAAGGGCCGAAACGTCGCAACGAACCTCGCAGCCCACACGGGCAAGAGCCGAAAGAACATCAACACCAGGCTGCCGGTCCTCGAGGACTACGGTCTCGTCGACAAGATCGGTCCGGCCGAACGATCCGGCCTCTACGAGATCACCTCGAAGGGGAAGGCGGCACTGGTGTACCGCGATCAGTACGACGAAGTCGACGACTTCGAGAGCCTCATCGAGGGTCCCAACGCTGGAGCCGTCGACGACCCCGAGACACAGGCTGGGTTCGTCCGCGGTGAGGACGACGAGTTCGACGACGCCGACGAAGAGTAACGTACTGGTCCGGTCGCTGGACCCCCATTTTTATTCAGGCAGACGGGAACAGCAGGAGTCGAGCCGCGGCACCACGCCGCCAGCGTACTCCTCGAGTCGCTGGCGTGCGCAATCGGAAAACGAGAGGCTGATCCCACGGTCCCGACCCGCCGTCTCGGGGTAGACGCTTCCACAGGCCGAGCGGTCGCCATCGTACGACGACGAGAAAGCGTACGTACTCAACATCGGGGTCGCGACGACGGCCGATCCCGAGCGGAAGGCGACCCCGTGATCGTGGTCGAGTCCGACCGCGTGACCGATCTCGTGGAGCAACACCTGCATCGTCCGTGCCCGTGTCGTCAGCGGGACGATCGACCGTTCGTCGTCGGGTCCGTCTTCGTCCCACGTCCCCTCCCGTGTCGCGATCGCGAGTAGCTCCTCGAGGGGTTCGAGTGCCGCGATGTGTTTTGCACCGCCGACCGAGGCGACGTGGGGGAGACCGTATCCCGTCGGAGCCTCGATCATGTCGCCGTCCGTGACCAGCAGGTTCACGTCCGCGACGGGGTCGAGGTCGCTGGCATCCACCAGCCCGCCGGCCAATCGTAGCGGCCACTCGCCCCGGGCCGTCACGTGCGCGCCGTCTTCGATCGAGACCGGAACCACACCTCCGAAGGAAAGCTCGAGCGACCAGTACGGGAGGTCACGGTCCAAGAACCGCTCGAGGTACTCACGGATGCGTGCCCGAACGCCGTCGTAGGTAGCGGCCTGCTCGGAGAACCAGACCCGGACGGCGAGACGATCGAGCGGGTCTCGAGTCGCGTACGCGTACGCACCGACCGAGACTGTCACTGTCGACCCGATCGCCCCCAGAAACGCCCGTCGCTTCACGCTCGCCGGTTTCGCGGCCGGGAACCAATCGATCAGGGTTCACATGCACACGCTTTAGATTCGACGCGGAGAGACGGCCTCGCGGGCCGTCCCCGACCGCCGGCGGGTATCGATCGCCACTTCCGCGTCCCCGACGATCCGGACCTCGAGCCACCGAGGAGCGTCGGCCGGCTCGACCGGTGTCAGCATGAGCAAGCCCCCGTCGTCGGTTTCGACGAGGTGTCGCTCCGGCTGGCGCTGTCGAAGACAGCGTCGCCAGTCACCGATTCGGAGCCGTCTGCGTACCTGCCAGGCCGTGTAGTAGCGGCCGTTCGACCCCTCGAGCAACTGCTCGAGGGGGACGGCCGCGGTTACGCACACGCCCGTTCACCTCCATCGCCCAGCCGGTCGTCCGCGATCCGTGCGTCGGTTGCGTCCATCGTCGATATCCGTCTCGTGGAGTCGACGGAGGGGCGGCGACCCCATCGACGCTCGGGTTCACATAGCTGATCTTTAAGAAATCCTGAGAGTCAGGTGAACACGAACGCGGGTGGTCGACATCCGCATCCGGGCGAAACCCGAAACCCACATTACGGGCACGCACCCACCTCAGCACAGTGACTCGCGTCTGTCTCATCGGGAACGACGACGTCAACCTCCAGTACGAGCTCCTCTCCCACGAAACCTCCCGCGAGGCACTCGCGACCTACGATCTCCGGCGGCCGTTCGAGAACTCGCTTGCCGTCCGGACGGTCAGCGTCGGAGCGGCCGTCTCCCTGCTGAACGACCTCCAGTGGTACCTCACACGATTCGTCAGTGTGGCGATCGTACAGGACCCGAGCGTCAGCGACGAGGAGTGGCTCTCGCGGTCGCTCGCGACCGAACTCCGGAACGGGGACGTCGAACCCCAGGAAACCGCCGAGTTTTGCAAGGTGTACGGTCTCGAGCGCGTCGAGCGGGGGGCGACTGCGCCGGCTGCCGGGGGGTCGGACCCCGGAGCAACGAGCGGGTCAGCGATTCGCGACGGTGACGGTAACGGTGCGGGTGAGGACACCGAGTCAGCGACCGAGCCTGACGACGAGACCGACGAAAACGGAGCCGACAGCACCTACCGGCTCGTCGAACCACTCTACGTTCGCCGAACGGACGGCGATCTGCCGGCGTACGATCTGCGCGAGGTCGAGGAGACGGTAGTCGTCCGGCTCACCGAGTCGGAGTACGCGCCTTGATCGGCGTTCGACCTTCTCCGCCGACCGGTTTCGAGCGACCGCGTGCGGTTACGAATCGTCGTTGTCGTCGGACGCGGTGCTGATTCCGTGCTCTTGTCCGTCCTGATCGACGATCGTCGCCGACAGCTCCGTAACGGGGTCGTCCTCGAACGTCACCCGAACGAGGCGGCCGACTCCGGTTACCTGTTCCGCGCAGGCCTCGAACCCGTCGTCGTCCCGACCGTCGCTTACCTTCGCCTCGACGGAGAGGGTCTCGTCCTCGAGGTCGACCTCCCGCAGCACCATTTCGTGACAGAGGTCCGATCCCCGGGCTTCGAGGGGAACGACCACCGACTCGTCGAACGACGTCTCGTCGAGGAACTCGGCGAGGTCGCTCGTGTTTCCTCCGCCGGCGTCGTGTCCGTCCTCGAGCCAGTCGTCGGCGTCGTCCTCGTCTCGCAGGAGCGATGCCTCGGGGCTGTCGGGGTAGTCGGGGAACTGGTAGCCGAGGGCTTCGTAGGAGAACCCATTGCCGTCGCCGCTCTGGAGGTCGTCCTCGTCGACGTCTTTATCTACATCTTCATCTTCGTCTTCGTCGCCGTCGCTTCCCTCCTCGTCGTCACCGTTTCCGTTTCCGTTCTCGTCGTCATCGCCGGTTCCGTTCCCGGGTTCGTCTTCGTCGGGCTCCCCGCCGTCCGGGTCCGACTCCTCGTCGAAACCGTCGCCGAGACAGCCAGCTACCGCTGCCAGCGCGCCCACGCTGCTTGCCAGTACCGTCCGCCTGGACCGCAGCCGTTCGGAGGATCGTCGTGCCATCGTATCAGTGCATATTAGCGGCGCGGATAAGACCGTTCCTCTAGCTGAAAGAGACGTTTTTGCAGTTTTGTTGAGGTTTATTTTGGTACAGATGGAGAGAAAGAGATCGAAACGACGAGACTCAGTCGAACAATCCGGTCGAGAGGTACCGCTCTCCGCTGTCCCAAAAGACCGTGACGACTAGCGGACAGTCGTCGGCGGCCTGCACACGTCCCCCGTCGGTCTCCGGCGAGGCAGGTGATCGATCGGTCGCCTCGAGGTCGTCGAACACGCCGTCGACCTCCGGACACGTGGTTTCGGGCTCGGCGATCTCCTCGGCGACCTGCCGTGCGACGAGGCTGGTCGCGCCGCTCGACTGTCCCACCAGCAGTCCCTCCTCGCGGGCCAGTCGCCGACACTCGTCTTCGGCGTCCTCGAGTGTAACCGTCTCGACGCGGTCGATCAGGTCACGCTCGAGATTGTCGCTAACGAAGCCCGGTCCCATCCCCTGGAAATCGTCGTCCCCGGACTCGCCCGTCGAGAGGACGGCGTTGCGTGCCGGTTCGACGGCGACGATCTCCACGTCGGGAAACGCCTCCCGGAGTCGTCGTCCGGTGCCCGAAATGGTACCGCCGGTGCCGACGCCCGCGACGAACGCGTCGATCTCGCGGTCACCGACCTGTTCGACGATCTCGTCGCCGGTCGTCCTGTAGTGGGCTTGCGGGTTCGCCGGGTTCTCGAACTGTCCCAACTGGGTCGCGCCCTCTTCGACGAGGTCGTCGGCTCGAGCGCGGGCGTCGCTCATGTCTCCGTCGACCAACTCGAGGTCGGCCCCGTAGGCGGCCATGACCCGGCGTCGCTCGGCGGACTTGTCCGAGGGCATGACGATCGTCAGATCGTAGTCCCGCACGGCACAGACGAGCGCGAGGCCGATGCCGGTGTTGCCGCTCGTCGGTTCGACGAGCCAGTCGCCCGGTGATATCCGGCCCTCGCGCTCGGCGGCACGGATCATTTCGCGGGCCGGCCGGTCCTTGGCCGACCCGCCCGGGTTGAACGACTCGACTTTCGCTGCGACAGTCGAGCCTTCGGGCGAATCGACCTGGACCAGCGGCGACCCGATCGCGTCCAGGATACTAGCCTTCATTGCCCCCGTATAGGGGGAGGATACGTAAACCCGTGCCGGACGTCGGCAGGACGTGCCGGTGCTCTCGATAGCGCTGTCGCGTTACTCCGCAGGAATTGCAGTTTCGTCGGTCGAGTCGGCGTCTTCGATGCGCTCTTCGGCGTACTCCTCGGCCGCGGCCAGTACCGTCGTGTCGCGGCGCTCGGCGCGGTCGATCATCTCGGACAGCCGGTCGCCGATCGCCGCAGCTTCGTCGAAGGCCTCCTCGCGGGTCCCCCCGAGGTGCTCTTTCGCGACCGTGATGAGCCCGCCAGCGTTGATGACGTAGTCCGGCGCGTAGACGATCCCCTCCTCGCGGAGGACCTCGGCGTGGCGGCGCTCGGCCAGAACGTTGTTCGCGGCCCCGGCGACGATGTCACAGTCGAGTTGCGGAATCGTATCGTCGTTGATGACCCCGCCGACGGCACAGGGGGCGAACACGTCACAGGACGCGTCGTAAACCTCGTCGGGCGCGACGGTATCGACGCCGTACTCGTCGGCGACGGCCGCGACGTGGTCCTCGTCGATGTCCGAGACGGTCACCTCGGCCCCGTGATCGGCCAACTCGGCTGTCAGCGACTCGCCGACCTTGCCGAGCCCCTGAACGACCACCTCGAGGCCATCGAAGGAATCGGTGTCGTAGACGTGTTCGACACAGGCCCGAATCCCGTTGAACACGCCGTGGGCCGTGATCGGTGACGGGTTCCCCAGGCCGTCACTGGTGCCGACGACGTGATCGGTCGTTCGTCGAACGGTTTCCATGTCCTCGACGCCCGTATTGACGTCGACCGAAGTGATGTAGCGGCCACCCAGCCGATCCACGGCCCGCCCGTAGGCCTCGAGTAGGTCCTCGGTTTTCAGATCGTCCGGCTTTCCCATAATAACGGCTTTCCCACCGCCAAGGGGAAGGTCGGCCGCGGCGGCTTTGTACGTCATCGCTTCCGATAACCGAAGCACGTCCTCGAGAGCGTCGTCTTCGGTATCGTAGTCGTAGAATCGTGTCCCGCCGAGACTCGGACCGAGCGTGGTATCGTGGATCGCGACGATCGCTTGGAGTCCGGTTTCGGGGTCCGTGAAGTACGATACCTGTTCGTGACCGCGGTCGTCGACCGAGTCGAATACCATAGTATAATTCTTTTGTTTGGCGTAAAAGTTCTACCGACTCGGAAACGCCGGCCAGGACTCGATACCGTCGGATAGAAACGCTGAACGCTTCGTCAGTTTCTTTTCGCGGAACGTCTCTCCGAGGAGAGACGGCGAGCTTTTTTGTCGGTGGGTTGTGATCGGCGCATATGGACGGAATCGTCTTCTTCCGGACGGAGCGCCACGACGAGGTCGTCGAGTTCTACCGCGATCTCGGCGCGACGGTGTGGCTCGAGCAACCCGACTGTACGATCCTTGAGGCCGGGTCCTTCCGGTTCGGGTTCTGTGATCGGGAGTCGGCGGATACGGATGGGATCGTCACGTTCGTCTACGACGACCGTGCGGGCGTCGACGAGGCCTACGAGGAGTTGGCCGAACTGGCCGACGAGGAACCGCGGTTCAACGAGACGTACGATATTTACCAGTTCTTCGCGTCCGACCCGGAAGGACGAACGGTCGAGTTTCAGACCTTCGAGTGAGACTGCCGGAGGAAACACTGCACACACCGATCGCGTCTCGACGCCCGTCGGGGAACGCGGCGGCGTCTCCAGTGTGATCGGGGTGTACTGATGTGACATCCTCCGCGCCGTAAACGGCGCGGCTTCCCTGCATGGGAATACCGGCTAACTACCGGCAGTGGGTTCCGACCCGACCTCGCCGAGCGTCATCTGCCGTGGTTGGCTCTGCTCGGTGGGGGTCGCGGCGCTGTCACAGGCGCTCCCATCCCGTGAGATGTCATCGGCCGCCGGTTTCAGCGGCAGCCTCTCACCCCACGGGTCGTGGCGGTCAGCGATGTTGACCGCCGTGGCCAGAAATCGAAGATTTCTGGCTGCCCGCCAGACGTAGTCTGGCGACCGCATTGATGTCTGCGTGGTACTCCGACACCCAACACTCGTCGTTCTGACATCGGAATTCATCGCCGTCCCGATACCCGATGTGACCGCACTCGTGGCATGTCTGGCTCGTGTACTCCGGGCGGATGTATTCGACCGGGATGCCAGCCTCTCGTGCTTTGTCCTCGATGCGCTCCTGCAAGCGAGCAAACGCCCATGCGTGGAGTCGCCGGTTCATCCATTCGCCGTAGTCGAGGTCTTCGCGGATGTCCGAGAGGTCTTCCAGAACGACCACAGGCTTCTCGAATCGGCAGGCGTACTCGATTGCTTGCCGAGACGCCTTTTCGATGATGTCTGTGAGTACGTTCTGGTAGTGGTCGAACCGTTCGTCAATCCGCCACTCGGCGGCGTCACGTTCTTGGAGGCGCTTGAGCGTCGTGTGCATCTCTTTGCGGAGGTGACGAGCGCGGCCACCGTTGATGAGTAGTGGGTCGATCGGAGTGCCCTGCTCGAAGGCACAGCCCGCGAGCAGGTGTGCTTCGCCAATCTCGAAGCCGACTGGTGTTACATCGTCGTCTGTCGGTTCGTAATTCGGTTCTTCGACCGAGAACTCGACGGTGACGTGGAGCGTCCACGACGTGCGGTGACGTTGCAGGCGGAGTTGGCCTGCCGACGCTTTACCGTCCACGAGGTCGTGCCACAGTTCTTCTTGAGCGGGGTTGATACGGAGTGGTATCCAGAAATTCGTCCCCCGACCGGGCTGTGGTACCCACCACGTGAACTCGTAGTCCCGTTCCGGTGAGTGGTCGAACTCGGCGGCTTGGTTGGTGAGTCGAACTGGGTGGTCGTCGTCCACTCCTGTGCATCGTAGGTGCCGTACAGTTGCGGAACGTAGTTACACAGGGCCGCCTTCGCCTGATACGGCAGGTCGTAGGGCGTCACTACGTCGCTGGTGGCGGTCATCGTCTCACACTCGGCCTCGAACGCCTCGTGGAGCCCTGCCCGGTAGGTGTCGAGCAAGTCGCACAGTTTGCGTTCTTTGTGGGCTGTCGGCGGGGCGAGCGTGGCCTCCAGCGTTTTCGTGGTTGTCGCGGTCATGCTACTGGTTTTCCACGTAGTCCAGCAGCACGTCTATGCTCACTTGGCCGGTCGTGGCGAGGAAATATCCCGGTTGCCAGAACGCATCTTCGAGCGTCTGTTTTACCTCGGGGTACTCCTGCCGAATCCGGCGGGATGTGACGCCCTTGAGCGAGTTAATGAACTTCGTGAGGTCTGTGGTTGGTTTGGTCGTGAACAGGACATGAACGTGGTCAGTACCGCCGTCCACGTTCTTGATGTCGGCCTCGAAGTCCTCTGCAATCTCGTGTGCAACTTCAGCCACGCGCTCCAGTCGCTCATCGGTGAGGATGTCGGCGCGGCACTTCGTGACGGTCACAAAGTGATATTGGAGCGCGTAGACCGTGTGCGACCCGGATTGCAGGTGACTTTCCATTTGGCCTCACCAAATACAAGATACCCAATTCCAATAACTATTGTGCCGTTGGGTATTCGGTCGGGCAGAACCGCGTAGACTGTCGCACCAGGCTTACGCAATTCACGCCCGCTGTGAACGGCGGGATTCTCTCGCTGAATCAAGATAGCAGTACGAGTACGGGGCCGTCACGACGGGCTCGACCCCCGTAGAACTACACGAAAGGAGCCCCCAGGTACCCCCAGCACCGAACTACGTGTCTGACACCGAGACAGCCTGTGCGGACGGCTCGTCGTTTCATTAATGTATTCGAAATCTGAAATCAACAGTAGTTTTCGGCGACAGGTCGCCGAACGACGGTCACATCTCGTCCGGGCAAATCGCGTCGGAAACACCGGCGTTAAGCGGTCCCGGGCGTAACCCGGTGGTATGAGTCTCGAGACGCTGACCCCGAACCCGACGTGGGACGCCGCCTCCTACGAGGACGCTGTCGACACGCTCGAAGCGCACAACGACGCCCTCGTCTACAGAGTCTGGGGCGGCGACTGGTGCAAGGACTGTCGAAAACTGCTGCCCGATCTCGGCGCGGCACTCGAGGCGGCCGGCATCCCGGACGATCGGATCGAGGAGATCGAAGTCGACCAGGACAAGCAGGGCCCTGGCGTCGACGAGTACGGGATCGAATACATCCCGACGGTCGTCGTCGAGACCGACGACGGTGAGGAGGTGACCCGGTTCGTCGAGGCGGAGGAGCTACCACCCGCGGTCTGGCTGGCAGAGCGGATCGACGAAACCCTGTAACGGTCGCCGATCGTCGCGGTCCCCTCCTTTTCGGGGTGCGTTCGATTCGTAGCTACTCGAGGGCAGGCTGAGACCCGTCGTCAGAACGGGCTTTCGAGGTCGTCGCCGTCCGCTGTCGAGTCGTCGGTTCCTCCTTCGATATCGACGGCCGCGTTTCCGTCGACCCACTCGAGTGCGTCGTCGACGTCGTGGGTCGGTGGCGAGCACGTCCGGCCACGACAGACGTACAGCGTTGGCTCACCGTCCCGCACCTCGCGGCCGGCCCAGATCGGCGGCGCGTCCGCGACACCGAGTTCGTCGAGCCAGTCGTCGAGTCCGTCCTCGGTCGGCGGCCGGCGTGCGAACAGCCGATCCGGATCGAACCGTGTCGCAAACGCCTCGCGCCAGTCCTCGGGCATCTCGTCGGCGACGACCGTCACCTCGAGTGCGCCCGACTCGAGTCGATCCGCGCCGAGACACAGCGTCGCGTGCTGGAGCGGGTTCGCCTCGAGTCGGTCGGCGTGGGTCGCGAGGACGGTCGCGGCGATCTCCCCGTACTCGGCGTCGGATGCGAAACTCTCGAGCGCGAGCAGCGTTTCGACGGCGACACCGGCAGCGGACGGCGTCGACTGGTCGGTGAGTTCCTGTGGCCGCGTAACCAGGTCTTCACCGCTTTCGGGCGTGAAATACACGGTTCCGGCCTCGGCGTCCCAGAACTCGGCTTCGATGACGCGGGCCAGCGCGAGTGCGAACTCAAGGTGGTCGACCTCGCCAGTTGCCTCGTAGCAGGTGAGCGCGCCCCGGGCGAGGAAGGCGTAGTCCTCGAGATAGCCGTCGATGGCGACGTCGTCGTCCTTGTACCGCCGCGATAGTCGCCTCTCCTCTGGGTCCCACAGCCGATCGCGCACGAACTCGAGGGCGTCGACGGCCATCTCGGCGTACTCGTCCTCGCCGAGGACGAGCGCGGCCTCCGCACAGGTCGCGATCGCCAGCCCGTTCCAGCCAGCCAGGACCTTCTCGTCGCGGTTGGGTCGCGGTCGGTCCTCCCGGGCGTCGAACAGGGCGTCGCGGGCGGTCTCGAGTCGCGCTCGAACGTCTGCTTTCGCGAGTTCGTACTCCTCGGCGAGCCCTGGGATCGACCGTCCCTGGTTGGGCTGGTTTCGCCCTTCGAAGTTGCCCGACGCGGTGATGTCGTACCGGTCACAGAACAGGTCGGCAGTCGTCTCGTCCTCGAGCACGTCACGGACCTCGTCGGGGGTCCAGACGTAGAACGCGCCTTCCACACGCTCGCCGGTGTCGGGGTCCGAACTCTGTGCATCGAGCGTGCTGAAGAAGCCGCCCTCGGGATGGGTCAGCTCCCGGTCGAGGAACGCGAGGGTCTCTTCGACTACCTCCGCGTAGCGGTCGTTCCCAGTGAGCCGATACCCCGTCAGGAACGCCCGCGGGAGTTCGGCGTTGTCGTACAGCATCTTCTCGAAGTGTGGCACGACCCAGTCCCGGTCGACACAGTACCTGTGGAAGCCACCGCCGACGTGGTCGTAGAGCCCGCCAGCGGCCATCGCGTCCAGACTCTCCTCGAGTACCTCGCGGTACCCCTCGTGACCCGTCCGATCGAACGCGCGAGCGAGGATTCGAAGCCGAGAGGGCTGGGGGAACTTCGGTCCGTCGGAGCCGAACCCGCCGTACTGGCGGG
>NZ_AOMA01000127.1 GCF_000337895.1 Halobiforma nitratireducens JCM 10879 | reverse complement strand
CGCTCAGAGATGTGTATAAGAGACAGCCTCCTCGCGGTCTTCCTCCCAGGAGTTGCTCACGTTCTCGAGGACGTCGACGAACCCGGGCTGGCCTCGTTTTGCCTCCTTCGGGAAGTACGTCCCGACGTAGAACGGCTTCCCCTCGGGGGTGAGCCACGCCGAGAGCGGCCAGCCGCCGCGACCGCTGACGAGGTTACAGACGGTCATGTAGATGCTGTCGACGTCGGGGCGCTCCTCGCGGTCGACCTTGATCGGGACGAAGTGCTCGTTCAGCAGGGCGGCGACCTCCTCGTCGGCAAAGCTCTCCGATTCCATGACGTGACACCAGTGACACGCCGAGTAGCCGATCGAGAGGAAGATCGGCCGGTCGTGTTCGCGGGCCGTCTCGAGGGCCTGCTCGTCCCAGGGCTGCCAGTTGACGGGGTTGTCCGCGTGCTGGCGCAGGTAGGGGCTCTCCTCGTCCTCGAGACGATTGCGCTCGGTAGGCTGACTCATGGCCGAAACTACGGCCGGCCGTTGTAAAAGCCCGACGTACGTCGTCTCGTCTTCCCATCCTCCCGTCCGTACCGTCCGAGGCCGGCTCATACTGCCGGACAAAACAATGCACACACCGCTCGCACTCGAGACGCCATCGAGTTCCGCGACGGGCGTCGAGACGCGATCGGGTGTGTACTGACTGTTGTCCAGTCGTATCAGGTGAGCCCGAGCAGGGACACCCCGTAAGCGGACGCCGCGACCAGCACGACCGTCCACGCGAAGATACCGACAGTCATCCACGCGGCGACGAGCCGGCTCCGGCTGCCCGCGAGCAAGGCGACCAGCGCCGCGACGTGGACCCCGGCCAGCACCGGCCCGCCGGCGGCAAGCCCCGGCAGCCCGTATCGGTCCCAGAGCCGCCGTGCTCGGGCGTACCGGTCGCTGGGCTCCGAGCGCCCGCCACGCCGTCGTCGCAGCCAGTTCGCGATCTGCCGGTAGAAGAGGATAAGCGCGTACACCGAGAGGACGTTGCCGGCGAACGCGACGATACCCGTGAGAAGGGGATCGAGCCCCAGGCCGATCGCGATCGGGACGACGACCAGAATTTCGATCACTGGAATCGCGGCGAAGACGAACACCAGCAGGTACTGGAGGACGCTACCGGCTTGCTCGAGACTCGAGCCGACGTCGACGAGGAGAGGAGCGACGGACATGATCGAATGGGAACGGAGACGGTGGGGACACGGCTACGCCGAGGGGAAAAATATGTTGCGCGGTTTCGCGGCTTCGGGACGGCGATACCGACCCGTGCCCGCGGGGCCGACGATCGCGTCCGCGTTTTCGTCCGCGTTCTCGCCCGTGTCGTGAGGGTTCGAGTCCCGAACGGACCGCAGGGTTCGCCGGTAGTGCCGGGAGCGACAGGGAACCGTCGGCCGTCAGTGGCCGACTCGCCGACTCGAGACGGGAGCCCGGCCATCGGCGAGTCGGCTCAGGTCAGTTCACTCCAGTTCCTCGTACAGCAACTCGCGGAGCACCATGTGGAGCACGCCGCCGTGTTCGACGTACTCGACCGCGGCGGGTGTCGCGACCTGTGCCGTGACGGTGAACTCGGTGACGTCGCCGTCCTCCGATTCCGCACTGACAGTGAGTTCCTGATTCGGCTCGAGGCCGTCCTCGAGGCCTTCGATCGTGAACTGCTCGCTTCCGTCGAGACCGAGTTTCTCCCAGCCGTCGCCCTCGTCGAACTGCAGCGGGAGGACACCCATGCCGATGAGATTGTCGCGATAGATGCGCTCGTAGCTCTTCGCGATGGTTGCACGGATGCCGAGCAGGTCGGTTCCCTTTGCGGCCCAGTCGCGGCTCGAGCCGGTGCCGAACTCGTCGCCGGCCATGACCACGAGCGGCGTCTCGTCCTCGCGATAGCGTTCGCTGGCCTCGAAGACGGTGGTCTCTTCGTCCGTGGGGTGGTGAATCGTATAGCCACCCTCCTTGCCGTCTACCATCTCGTTCTCGATACGAACGTTCGCGAAGGTTCCCCGCATCATCACCTCGTGGTTCCCGCGACGGGAGCCGTAGGTGTTGAACTCGTGGGGTTCGACGCCGCGCTCTTCGAGCCACTGTCCCGCGGGGAGATCCTCGCCGAACTGCCCGGCGGGACTGATGTGGTCGGTCGTGACCGTATCGCCCAGCGTCAGGAGACAGCGAGCGTCCGCGACATCGTCGACGCCGGGTTTCTCCAGCGGGAACTCCTGGAAGAACGGCGGCTCGCGGATGTAGGTCGACTCGTTGTCCCAGTCGTAGACGTCGCCGGTCGGCGCGTCGAGGGCTTCCCAGCGCTCGTCGCCCTCGTAGACGCTGGCGTACTTCTCCTCGAAGAGGTCGGGCGAGACGCTCTCGGTGATCGCGTCGTGGATCTCCTCGGTGTCGGGCCAGATGTCCTCGAGGTAGACGTCCTCGCCGTCGTCGTTCGTACCGATCGGCTCGCTCTCGAGGTCGACGTCCATCCGACCGGCCAGCCCGTAGGCGACGACCAGCGGTGGGGACGCGAGGTAGTTGGCGGCGATCTTCGGGTGGATACGGGCCTCGAAGTTACGGTTCCCCGAGAGGACGCTGGTCGTCCAGAGGTCGTATTCCTCGATCGCGTCCTCGATCGGGGCCGGCAGCGGACCGGAGTTGCCGATACAGGTCGTACAGCCGTAGCCGACGACGTGGTAGCCAAGCTCCTCGAGGGAGGACAGCAGGTCGGCCTCGTTCAGGTACTCGGTGACGACCCGACTGCCCGGCGCGAGCGAGGTCTTGACGTACTCGGGTACCTCGAGTCCCGCCTCGACGGCGTTTTTCGCGAGCAGGCCGGCCGCGAGCATCACGGACGGGTTCGAGGTGTTCGTACAGGAGGTGATCGCACTCACGAGCACGTCGCCGTGGCCGATCTCGACGGCCTGACCGTCCTCGAGTTCGACCGAGACCGTCTCGTCGAGCCCCAGACCGGCTTCAGCATCGCTCGCGCCGGCTGCGGCTCCGCCGTCCCCGATCGCCGGTTCGCCGTCGGGTCCGACGACGCCTTGCGCCTCGAGTAGCGTCGGGAAATGGTCGTCCAGGTCGCCCATCGGAATCCGCGAGTGGGGTTTCTTGTGACCCGCCAGGCTCGGTTCGACATCGCTTAGGTCGAACTCGACGACGTCCGTGAACTCGGGGTCCTGTTCGCCGAACAGTCCCTGCGCTTCGAGATACTCCCGGACGAGGTCGACGTGGTCCGGATCGCGGCCCGTCAACTCGAGGTACTCCAGGGTCTTCTCGTCGACGGGGAACATGCTGATCGTCGAGCCCTGCTCGGGGGCCATGTTCGAAATGGTCGCGCGGTCGGCGACCGACAGCTGCGAGACGCCGGGGCCGAAGAACTCGACGAACTTGTCGACGACGCCGACCTCCCGGAGCCGTTCCGTGATGTGGAGTACGAGGTCCGTCGCGGTCGCGCCGTCGGGCAGGTCGCCTTCGAGGCGGACGCCGACGACCTCCGGTAACGACATGGTGATTGGCTGGCCGAGCAGTGCGGCCTCAGCCTCGATGCCGCCGACGCCCCAGCCGACGACGCCGATGCCGCCGATCATCGGGGTGTGGCTATCGGTGCCGACGAGTGTGTCGGGGAGGAGCCACTGCTCGCCGTCGCCGTCCTCGCGTGCGTGGACGACCCGCCCCAGGTGCTCGAGGTTGACCTGGTGGACGATCCCCGTTCCCGGCGGCACGACCTCGAAGTCCTCGAAGGCCTGCTGGGCCCACTTGATCGCCCGGTAGCGTTCCTCGTTGCGCTCGTACTCGAGTTCGACGTTACGCTCGTAGGCGTCCTCGCTGCCGAAGTGATCGACCTGGACGCTGTGATCGATCACGAGGTCACAGGGTACGTCGGGTTCGACGACCGTCGGGTCGACGCCGTTCCGGTCCGCAGCGGAGCGAAGCGCCGCGAGGTCGACGACCGCAGGCACACCGGTCAGGTCCTGAAGTACGACCCGTGAGGGTTGGAACGGCACTTCGGCGTCGGGAACGTCGGGTTCCCAGGAGGCCGCCGCTCGCACGTCGTCCGCGTCGATCGTCTCGCCGTCGGTGTGGGCCTTGCGCAGCACCGACTCGAGCAGGATGCGGACGCTCACCGGCAGTTTCTCGAGGTCACAGAGTCCTCGGTCCTCGAGCGCGGTGAGATCGGCCATCTTGTACGTCTCGCCGTCGCGTTCGAACTCCCGGATCGCCTCCGAGAAGTCACCGGTTGACATACCCCGAACTTGTGCGTCACTGTATTTGAATTCCCCGAGAATCGTCCGCTAAGGCCATCAAGGGCCGCTATTTGTCGGTCTTTGGCCGTTTTTATACCACCAGCGGTCAGTATCCCAGTCGGTCCAGGGTTACCTCGAGTCGCTGGACGTACTCACCACCGAACAGGAGGACGTGAACGAGCAGCGGGTAGAGCCGATAGACGTACCGTCGCCGGTCGAAGAACTCGGAATCGAGCGGGCGACTCTCTCGGTAGCGATCGAAGAACGGATCGCCGAACGTCCCCGTCCAGTCGACGTACGCGAGTTCGATCTCCGGATGGGCGTAGTACGTCGCGGGGTCGAGAAACGCCGTCACCGATCCGTCCGCCGAGAGCACGTTCGTCGTCCAGGCGTCGCCGTGGATCAACGCCGGCGCGTCGGGTTCCTCGATCAGCCCCTCGAGGTCCGCGGCGACCGCGTCGAGCCGTTCGGCGAGTCTCGAGGGGAGTGCTCCGTCCGCCAGCGCGAGGCGTTGGACGTGCTCGAGCCGGTGCTCGCGGTAGAAGTCGATCCACGAGTCGGTCCAGGGGTTCGGCTGCCGGACCGGGCCCGTGAGAGTATCCCGTTCGAGGCCGAACGCGTCGGCGGAACGGTCGTGAAGCGCTGCGAGGTGGTCGGCCGCGTCCCGAGCGACCGCGGCGTCGTGGTCGGTCGATCCCGCGACGAACTCGAGTACCAGCAGGTCGTCGTCGACGTGGTACACGTCGGGAACGGGAAGTGTGCTCTCGCAAGCGAGCGTCCGCAACATGTACGCTTCGACGGACAGCGGCGTTTCGCCGACTTTCGCGACGAGCCGAGAGCCGTCCGCGAGGTCGACGCGGTGGGCGGACCCGATCTGGCCACCCTCGAGTTTCCGGGCCTCGACTGGGGAGGAGTCTCCCTCGCGCTCCGATGCGAGTGCGCTGGCAACGGCGTCGACGATCGCGGCCTCGTCGTCGTTCGGATCGGCCATCGAACCCCTTCGATCAGTCCCGACGGACGTACTCGACGAACGCGAACCCGTCGCGCTCGTCGCGGTCGGTTTCGATCCAGTCCGCCGACTCGAGGTCGGGGAAGAAGGCGTCTCCCTCGGGGTCGTCGTGAACCTCGGTGACGACCAGCCGATCGAGCGCCGGCATGAACTGTTCATAGACCGTCGCGCCGCCGGCGACGAAAATCCGGTCCGCACCGTCGTGGCGTTCCCGGGCCACCCGGTCGGCTCGCTCGAGGGCGTCCTCGAGAGTCGACGCGACGACGGCGTTCTCGGGCGTCTCGAGGTCCCGGCTCGTCAACACGACGGTCGTCCGTCCCGGTAGTGGTTCCCCCAGCGTCTCGAGGATGCCCTCGTAGGTCACCCGACCCATGATGACGGGGTGGTCCATCGTGATCTCCTTGAAGTGAGCGAGGTCCTCGGGGAGGTGCCAGGGCAGTTCACCGTCCGCCCCGATGACGCCGTTGTCGGCGACGGCGACGATACCGGCGAGTTCCCGGTCGGTCGCCACGGCGGCCTCGACGGCGTCTATCGTCTCGTCTGCGTTCGACGCTCCGGTCATCTCACTCGGCGACCCCGAATTCAATTCCGTCGTGGGACTCGTAGTCACGCAACTGGACGTCCTCGGCGGTCAGTTCGTCGATCGAGACGTCAGCAACCTCGAGGGTCGGCCGCTCTATGGGCTCCCGGGAGAGTTGCTCGAGCAGACCGGGGACGTGATCGAGCCGTTCGTCACCCTCGGCTTCGGCTGGGGCCGCGGACTCGAGCCATTCCTTGACCTCGAGGTATCCAGTCCGGTCGTCGGGGTCGACGTCGGCCAGCCGGGACTGCAGTTCCGCGAGGTTGTCGTCGTACCACTCCCCACGGTCGCCGCGACCGCAGTAGACGTGGGCGTCGACGACGGTGTGGGCGAAGGTGCCGGGTTCGAAGCCGGTCTGTTGTGCGACGACTTTCGTCAGGAGCGCGTACGCGGCGATATTAAAGGGCACGCCGAGTGCGATGTCGCCCGAACGCTGGGTGAGATGACAGTTCAGCCGGTCGCCCTGGACGTTGAAGACGAACGTATAGTGACAGGGCGGCAGCGTCGAGACGGCGGCGTTGGCGGGATGCCAGGCGTTGACCACGAGTCGCCGGGAGTTCGGCGAGTCCGAGAGAGTATCGACCACGTACTGTAGCTGGTCGAACACGCGACGGGACCCGCCGTCGTCGGTTTCCTCGACGGTCACCCACTGCTGGCCGTCGTCGGGCCAGGACTCGCCCTCGAGTCGCGCGTCGTCTTCCGGAACCGGATACCGTCGCCAGAAACGGCCGTAAGCGGTGTCGAGGTGGCCGTCACCGTCGGCCCAGGCGTCCCAGATTTTCGTCTCCTCACGGAGATTCCGAATGTGCTCCTCACCGGAGAGATACCAGCAGACCTCGTGGAGCATCGAGTTCCACCGGTAGCCGTCCATCTTCTTGGTGGTCAGCAGTGGATACCCCTCCTCGAGATCTACCTCGTAGTGCTCGCTGAACGACGAAATCGTGTCGACGCCCGTCCGATTGGGTTTGTAGGTCCCCGTCGAGAGCGCGGCGTCGACGAGCTCGAGGTACTGTTGCATCGTCGCTCCCTTTCGGCCGCCCGTTCTTTAGCTTTCGTAGTTCCGGTCGGCCCCGATCAGGGCGCGACGTACTCCACCTCGAGTTGATCGAAGAGGAACGACCAGGTGTCGAGTCGCTCCTCGACGATCATCCAGGTCGGTTTGCCGGTGCCGTGGCCGGTGTCACGGTTCGTCTTGCAGAAGAAGGGACCGCCCTCGGCGATCGACTGCATGCGAGCGGCCATCTTCCAGGCGTGAACGGGATGGACCCGCGTGTCGTCTTCGGCCGTTTTGAAGAAGACGGGCGGGTAC
This sequence comes from Halobiforma nitratireducens JCM 10879, assembly GCF_000337895.1. Lineage (GTDB taxonomy): Archaea > Halobacteriota > Halobacteria > Halobacteriales > Natrialbaceae > Natronobacterium > Natronobacterium nitratireducens. The sequence continues at coordinate 8,253 of NZ_AOMA01000127.1, read as the reverse complement.
TCGGTGCCACTCTCGACGTTGTGGTACGGCGAATACTCCTTGATCCACTCGTAGGCCTCGGGATCGTCCGGGGAGCCGTACTCGCTCGTCCACGAGGAGCCGAGCAAGAACGTGTGGAACCGGAGCATGTCGAGCAGGGGGACGTGACAGGAGACCGCTGCCACCAGATCGGGCCGCTGGGTCAGGACCGCACCGACGGTCAGCCCGCCGTTCGAGCCCCCCTGGATCGCCAGCCGCTCGCTCGAGGTGTACTCCTCGTCGATCAGGTACTCCGCGGCGGCGATCATGTCGTCGAACGTGTTCTGTTTGTCCTCGTGGCGTGCCGCTTCGTGCCACTCCTTGCCGAACTCGCCGCCCCCTCGCAGGTTCGCCTGGGCGTAGACGCCGCCCGAGCGGAGGAATTCGCGGCCGAACCTCTGGAACCCCGGGGTCAGGCTGTTCTCGAACCCGCCGTAGCCGTACAGCAAGGCAGGGTTGTCGCCGTCGCGCTCGAGGTCGGCGCGGTGGACGACGAACATCGGGACCTCGGTCCCATCTTCGGACTCGTAGCGAACCTGCTCGACAGTCAGGTCGAACTCCAGGTCGACATCGGGGCGGTCCAGCTCCTCGGTCTCGTCCCCGTCGGGGTCGTAGCGAAAGACCGCGGGCGGGTGGTCGAACGACTGGTAGCCGAAGAAGGCCTCGGGGGCGTCGCGGTTCCCGGTCAAGCCAGTGACCGACCCGGTTCCCGTCCCCGGCAACTCCAGCGATCGCACGTGTTCGCCCGCCAGGTCGAAGACCTCGAGTTCGGAGACGGCCGCGCGTTCGTACTGGACGAGCAGTCGATCGTCGGCGATCGTCGCACCCGTGACGATCCCCTCACGTTCGGGGACGACCTCGGGTAAGTCGGCGGGGTCGACCTCGTCGACGTCGCCCGAGAGGTCGAGTTCGAGAAACCGGTAGTAGGGAGCGTCCAGGTCGGTCCGGATGTACGCGGTATCGCCGTGGACAAGCGGCGTGTAGAGGTGCTCGGCCTCGGTAACGACGGGTGTCAGCTCGGTGTCGCCGACCGCGGCGTAGTGCAGGTCGCTTCGCTCCCAGCCGGTTACGAACGCCACCAGCAGATGGGTCCCGTCCCGATCGGTCGAGAGCATCGGCCACGTCGAGGGCTCGTCGACCTCGGCCACCAGCGCGTCTTCGTCGGGCTCGTCGCCGTGTTCGTGGTAGCGGATCTCCTTCTCGAGTTGGGCTTCTCCTTCGAGTCCGGTGCGACCGTAGTAGAACCCCTCGGGCGTCCACGCGAACATCCCGGCGTTTGCCCGCCCGAGAGCGGACAACTCCTCGCGGACCTCACCCGAGGGCACCTCGACGACGGTCACGTCGTACAGTTCGTCGCCGCCCTCGTCGACGCCGTAGGCGAGACGCTCGCCGTCGGGCGAGACCGTCCACCAACCCATCGACTTCGTCGCGTCTTCGCTGAACTCGTTGGGATCGACCAACACCGTACGGTCGTCGTCGAGCGACTCGCGGAAGTAGAGGACCGGCTGGTCGTCGTCCGGTCGTTCGACCTCCTGGAAGTATCCCGTTGGCGCGGGCGTGATCGACCCGTAGTCGGTCGTCCGTGCGAGGTCCTCGAACTGCGGCTGCAACGCCTCGCGAACGTCGACCGACTCGAGGTAGGCGTCGGCGTACTCGTTCTGTCGTTCGACGAACGTGTCGATGTCCTCGCCGTCACCCTCGAGCCAGCGGTACGGATCGTCCACGAAATCACCGTGGCGCTCGTAGCTCGTGTTTTCACGTTTCGCTTGCGGAGGGTTGGTCGGTTGCATACCGCCCCGGTTCGGACGGTGGGTCATTGAAACAACCGGTTGCGGAAACGAGGGGGAGCGGTTCGGCGGGGCTGCCGGAAACGGTTTCGACGTCCGAGACCTGAGCGGCTAGCTCGATTCAGCGGGAGAATCCCGCCGTTCACGGCGCGGAAGACGTCACGTCCAGGGCTCCGGGTCGATTGCGTGGTCCGGTTTCTCTCCCGCGAGTGCCTGTTCGAGCTGGCGGGCGATCGTCCGGTTCAGATCGTCGTGAGCCTCGAGCGAATGCCAGCCGCTGTGGGGGGTGATGACGACGTTCTCGAGGCCTCGAAGTGGCGTCTCACCCGGCGGCTCTTCCTCGAGGACGTCGAGACCGGCGGCCGCGATCTCCCCGTTGTTCAGGGCCGTCGCGAGGTCGGCTTCGTCGATGATGCCGCCGCGACCGACGTTCACGACAACAGCGTGTTCGGGCAGTCGTTCGAACGCGTCGGCGTCGAAGAGTCCGCGGGTCTCTTCGGTCAACGGCGCGTGGATCGAAACCGCGTCGGACTCCTCGAGCAGTTCCGGGAACTCGACGGACCGAGCGCCGTACTCCTCGACGACTGACTCGTCGACGTATGGGTCGTAGACGAGCAGATCGAGGTCAAACCCTTCGACGTACTCGGCCAGTCGGCGCGCGATCCCGCCGAAGGAAACGAGACCGAGCGTCGAACCGGGGACGCGTCGCATCGGGCGTTCCGTCTCCCAACTCCACTCGCCGTCGCGGATCTCGCGGTCGAACGCCGGAATCCGCCGGCGACACGCAAGCAAGAGCCCAAGGGCGTGCGTCGCGACCTCGTCGGTACAGTAGTCGGGGACGTTCGTCACGTACACGTCGCGGTCGTCGGCCGCACCGACGTCGACGTTGTCGAAGCCGGTTCCGGCGCGGGCGATCAACCGGAGATCGTCGGCATCCTCGAGAGTATCGGCGGTCACGGGCGTGTGCACGTCCGCGACGAGTGCGTCTGCTTCCCCTAGAGCCTCCGCGACGGCTGTTTCCGTGTGTGTCTCTCGAACGTCGAGTTCGACACCGCTCTCCTCGAGCGCCGAGCGCTGGAACTCTACGTCGACGAACGGCGTCTCGCTGATGATGACACGCTTACTCATAATTCTAATATTTACTACTTTCGTAGTTTATCTACGGTCTCCTTCCTCTTAACTGTACGTCCCGTTCCCAGCAGCCGAAACGAAGGGTGAAAGTCGAGTGTCTGCCGGTCGCGGGGCTCTGGAGGAACGGGCAGCGGTTCGTAGCCGATGGGTTGCTGACAGAGACGTGTGGCCGAACGACAGCCCAGTTCGACCCACGAGCGTGCATACATTCCCCTCGCTAAAGAGCAACGTTTACAGGTTCGTGCGTTCCGCTTTCGAGCATGCGAGAGAACGTACTCCTGATCGGTGGCGGTGGCCGCGAACACGCCATCGCGCGTGCACTCGAGGACAGCGAGGCCGACCTCTACGCCTGTGCGGGCAATCGCAATCCAGGCATCGCCGGGATGGCAGTCGAGTTCGAGACGCTCGAGACGACTGACCCCGAGGCTGTCGTCGAGTACGCCGAAGACGTCGACGCGACTATCGCGGTCATCGGTCCCGAATCGCCGCTGGAAGCCGGCATTGCGGACGAACTCGAGGCCGCCGGCATCTACCCGTTTGGGCCGAAGGAAGAAGACGCCCGCATCGAGACCGACAAGGCGTTCCAGCGTCGGTTCATGCAGGAGGAGGACATTCCGGGCTGTCCCGACTTCGAGACCTTCGACGACATGGCGGCCGCCTGCGAGTTCATCGACGAGTACGACGGCGACCTCGCGATCAAGCCCGCCGGCCTCACGGGCGGCAAGGGCGTGAAAGTCATCGGCGACCAGGTGACCGCCGAGGAGGGGAAAGAGTACATCCGCGAGTCGGACTACGACCGGGTCGTCCTCGAGGAACGGCTGATCGGCGAGGAGTTCACGATCCAGGCGTTCGTCGCCAACGGCGAGTTCCGGACCGCCCCCGCCGTCCAGGACCACAAACGCGCCTACGAGGGCGACGAAGGGCCGAACACGGGCGGCATGGGCAGCTACTCCGACGCCACGACCGCCCTCCCCTTTATGACCGAAGACGAGTACGACGAGGCCGTCTCGATCATCGAGGCGACCGTCGACGCCCTCGACGATTACCGGGGTATCCTCTACGGCCAGTTCATGTTGACCACTGACGGCCCGAAGGTCGTCGAGTTCAACGCCCGCTTCGGCGACCCCGAGGCGATGAACACGCTACCCGTGCTCGAGACAGACTTCCTCGAGGTTCTCACCGCCGCTCGCGACGGCGAGGCCCCGCCGGAACTCGAGTTTGCCGACCGGGCAACCGTCTGCAAGTACGCCGTCCCGGAGGGGTACCCGACGGACCCCGAGGGCGGTGCGAAGATCGAAGTCGACGAGGAGAGTGTGGCGCGGTCGGTCCGCGCCACGGAAGACTCGAGCGGGGAGCAACCCGACCCGCGAGAGAGTGCAGGTGACGCCTTGCTCTACTACGCCAGCGTCGACGAGCGCGACGACGGCATCTACACGACCACCTCGCGTGCCTTCGCCGTCGTCGGCGTCGCGGGTTCGATCGACGAGGCCGAAGAAATCGCCGAGGACGCCCTCGCAGTGGCCGGTGACGAGGGACTGGACATGCGCCACGACATCGGGAAAGCGGACCTGGTTCAACAACGGATCGACCACATGGCCGAGCTACGCGGGGAGTAGCGGCGTCGTCCGACTCCACCTCGAGAGGACGGTTGGAGTACCTGCCTATTTCGGTGGGCTGCCCTCGTCGCCGGTCCGTTCTCTCGCCTCCGCCGAGACGGACGAGCCCACGTCTTCGAGGTCGGCCTCGTCGCGTAACCGGTCCGTATCGATCGCGTCGGTGAGCGTGGCGTCGGTTTCGTCCTCGCTCGTCGCGGATCGCAGCGCGCGGCGGACGGCGAGGAACGCGACGAGTGCGACGCCGCCGGAAGCGACCGCACCGGGAACGCCGTATCGGTTGTAGCCGAACCGCACCGCTTTCTTGCCGACAGTGTAGGCACCGATCATCGTCCGCGAGTTACGTCACGAGCCCGAAGAGGTGCCGGCCTTCGTACGCCGTGGCGTGATGTCGTCGCTCCAGACGTGCGATCGAAACCGAACGCCGCGCTACCGTTGCTCGGTGAGTCTGGCGATCGACCGCTCGATCTCCGCTGTTCGTTCCGTCTGTTCGTTGATCGCGTCCGCGACGTCGTCCGTCCTGGCGGCGACATCTCGAGCGTCGTCGGCGATCCGATCGATCATACTGGCGACCTCCTCGGTGCTTGCTGCCTGGTCGTCCGTGGCGTCGGCGACCTGCTCGATTCCGGTCGACGCCTCGCCGACGGCGTCCGTGATCTGCTCGAGAGCCTCGACCGTTCGGTGAACCTCGTCGACGGCCTGCTCGATGCGCTCGTCGGCGACGGCGATGCTGTCGGTAGTGTCCTCGGTTCGGTCCTGAATGCGGTCGATCGTGTTCGTGATCGTCTCGGCCTGCTCCTGGGACTCCTCCGCGAGGGACTTTACCTCGTTTGCGACCACGGCGAAGCCGTCACCCGCGCTCCCGGCGTTTGCCGCCTCGATCGAGGCGTTCAGCGCGAGGAGGTTCGTCTGGTCCGCGATGTCGTCGATGACCGCCACTAGCTCGTCGATCTCGCCGACGCTCTCACGAAGTTGTTCGACGTCGGCGGACACTTCCGAGGCCGCCGCTTCGACGGCTTCGATCTGTTCGATCGCGTCCTGGGCCGCGTCGGCTGCCGTTTCGGAGATATTTTCTGCCTCTTCGCTGGTCGCGTTGACCTCTTGTGCACTCGCGGCGATCTCTTCGACCGTCGCCGAGAGGTCGGAGACTTCCTCGGACACCTCCTCGACGGCGTCGACCTGTTCGTCCGTGATCGTCGCGATCTCCTCGGCGCTGTCCTCGACGACCGACGTCTCGGACTCGAGACGGTCGACCGACTCCTCGACTTCCGTGGCGACGCGTTGCTGTCGCTCGAGTTCGTCCTCGATCTCGCTGTAGGACTGGATGTAGGCGTCGATCGCCACCTGCTGGTCGAGGCTCATGAGTTTCAGGGCCGAAACCGTCCGGGCTTCGATCTCGTCGGCGACCGCCTCGAGTTCGTCCTCGACGGTTTCGCGATCGATCGTCGTCGAGTCGTGTTCGCCGTTCTCGTTGGCCTCGCTTTCGTTTTCGTCCTCGTTTTCGTCCTCGTCCTCGTACTCGTCGAGTCTCGCTTTCGCACGATCCACTGCAGCCGAAGTAACACCCTCGAGGAGGTGTTCGTAGTACAGGGTGTACGATCCCAGGAAGACCTTCGGCTCGAGGTCGATCAGTTCGTGTACTTTCCCGATCCGGGCCCGGCTCTCGAAGTACGAGCGGTCGTAGGTCCCGCTCCCGAGCCCTCTGAGATACTCCGCCTGGAGGCCTTTGAGCTGGTCGATCGAGCGGGAGGAGCGATCGAAAATCTCGTTCGTCTCGGCGTGGGACTGCAGATGATCGTAGAAGGTGTCGACGGTATCGGTCTCGATGTCGGTAAAGATCGGTTCCATCTCCACGAGACGAGCCGCGTCCGTCCCGTCGAACCGGGCGATCCGCTTTCGGGTCTCGATCTCTTTCCCGTCGACCTCGAGGTCGTCGAGGAGGTCGCCGCCGTCGATTCGTCGTCGCCGCTCGTCAGTCAGAAACGTTGAACTCGATCGTGCCATGGTTGAAGCTTGAAGCTATCGTAGTCAGTTCCGCGTCGACTGCGAGTGACGCGGTTTCGCCCCGTGGAATCGTCTCGGTGGTCGATAGATCACGGCACGGCCCCATCGTCACCGTGCCCGACCGTGTTAGGTCTCGCTATCGCAGAACCTAATTTCCACGACGGATCTATATCTCCTCGGTATGAGGGCGTTATATTTTATCTTGGTGGCCAATCGTCGGTCTAGAGCGGTCACAGACGCGTACTGACGGCCACGGAGTACCGCCCTCGATACCGACCAGCAGTTTGCTTCTGTGGTATCGTCGGTCCCATCCGGTCTCGAACCTCCGTTGGCGGTCGTCGCCCGCCGTCTCCCGTGTGCCGAATCGAGTGCAGGACGATAGGCCGGTGGGCCAGGTCGGGATACCGAATCTCCGTACAGGAGCCCGCCTCAGGAGATGACGCCCGTCTTGGTCGCGACCTCTCGAGCCGCCCGCTCGTCCATCCCGTCGCCGAGGATCGTGTACCGATCGCGAATCTCGTGGCAGGTCGTCAGCGCCTCGATGACGGTCTCGTCGTCGATGCCGAGTTCCTCGGCCGTCGTCGGCGCGTCGATGCTCGCAAGCGCCGAGCGGATATCCTGCCAGAAGCCCCGCTCCCCGCCGTGGAGGTACGCAGCCATGATCGAGCCGACGCCGACCTGGTGGCCGTGCAGGGCCGCCCCGGGTTCGAGCCGATCGAGTTGGTGCGAAAAGAGGTGTTCCGCACCGCTTGCGGGCCGCGACGAGCCCGCGATGCTCATCGCGACACCGGAGGAGACGAGCGCCTTGGTGACGATCCAGGCCGATTCCTCGAGTCCGGGTCGGACCATGTCCGCGTTGTCGACCAGGATTTCGGCGGTCATCTCCGAGAGCGCGGCCGAGTACTCCGAGTACTCGGCGTCTTTGAGCCGCTTTGCGAGCCGCCAGTCCATCACCGCGGTGTAGTTCGAGATGATGTCCGCACAGCCGGCGGTCGTCAGTTCCCATGGTGCTTCGGCCAGCACTTCGGTGTCGGCGATCACCGCCAGCGGCGGCTCGGCCGCGACGCTGTGACGAGTGTCGCCGTCCGGAACTGACCCGCGGTTGCTGACGATCCCGTCGTGGCTGGCAGCCGTCGGCACCGAACAGAAGCCCATCTCGAGGTGGTCGCTGGCCATCTTCGCGATGTCGATGGCTTTGCCGCCGCCGATCCCGACGAGGTAGGAAACGTCCTCGGCCTCGGCGGTCTCGATGACGCGCTCGACGGCGTCGAAGGTCGCGGTCTCGACCGTGACGACGGCGGGTTCGACGCCGGCGGCCTCGAAGTCCGCGGCGATCGGGTCCGCCGCGACCTCGCGTGGCGTCGGACTGGTGACGAACAGCGGTCGACCCTGCAGGTGGAGGTCGTCGATGACATCGACGGCGTTGTCGATCACGCCGTGGCCGACGACGACGTTTCGCGGGAGGCGAATCCACGTCGACTTCTCGAACATACCCGGACCGACTCACGCGGTGACTATACGTGTTTTTCCTCGCCGTCGGTCCCAGGTCGGATCGGCAGCTACCGTTTCGAACGTTTCGAACCGAAACCTCCATTTCGTGACCCCCGAGAGTGTGCTTTGTTGAATAGCTGCTGAATGAGGGTTAGAGTGGCTCACAGAGCTTTTCTATGTTGATGATGGCGAACATGAGGACGATTTCA
>NZ_AOMA01000126.1 GCF_000337895.1 Halobiforma nitratireducens JCM 10879 | reverse complement strand
CCGCCGATCGATCGCACTGCGCCCGGTAACGTCGTCTTCGACCTGATGGTCCACGATGTCGATATCGTCGGTTCGCTGCTGGATGGGTCACCGGATTCGGTCGCGGCCATGGGGACGGGTGACGGCCGGTACGCGACTGCGACGATGGAGTACGACGACGTCGTCGCGTCCCTGACGGCGAGTCGCGTCACCCAGAAGAAAGTACGGAAGCTCTCGGTCACTGCACGGGAGTGTTTCGTCGAAGTGGACTTCCTCGAGCAGTCCGTGCTGATCCATCGCGACTCCTATCCCGAGTACGTCAACGACGAGGGACAGAACCGCTACCGTCACGAGAGCGTCGTCGAACGACCACGAATCGACAACGGCGAGCCGCTGCGACACGAACTCGAGTCGTTCGTCGAGTCCGTTCGGACGGGGACCGAACCTGACGTGACACCCGAGGACGGAATCGACGCTCTCGAGACGGTGTTGACGATCGACTCGCTGGTCGACGGGGGCCGAACACGGGAGCAGGAACCGGAGGTGGAAATCCGATGAGCGGTGCGTCGGACCCCATCTCGCTCTACGACTCGTCGCACTCCGCGGACCGACAGCGCGACCGCCTGCTCGAGGGCGACGTGCCGACTGCGATCTATGGCCTCGGGAAGATGGGGCTGCCGCTTGCAGCCGTCTACGCCGAGGTGACGGGCAATGCGACCGGCGTCGACGTCGATCCCGGCGTGGTCGAGACCGTCAACGCCGGCGAGAGCCACGTCGTCGGTGAGCCCGGCCTGGACGACCTCGTCGCCGATCAGGTCGAACGGGACCGACTCGAGGCGACCACGGACGGCCCGGCGGCGGCCGAACGAGCCCGGGTCCACGTGATCATCGTCCCGACGCTGCTCGACGACGAGAACGAGCCGAACCTCTCGACCGTCGAATCCGTCGCCGACGACATCGCTGCAGGGCTCTCGCCGGGTGACCTGGTGATCGCCGAGTCGACGCTGCCGCCGGGCACCTGCCGCGACGTACTCGAGCCCCACCTGGCCGCCGAGAGCGGTCTCGCATCCGACGAGTTCGGGCTCGCGTTCTGTCCGGAACGCACCTCGTCGGGGACGGCGTTACGTGACATCCGCGGCGAGTATCCGAAGGTCGTCGGCGGGATCGACGACGAGAGCACCCGGGCCGCGAGCCTGCTCTACGACGAGATCACGGACAACGAGGTCCACCCCGTCTCCGACGCGACCACCGCGGAGGCCGTCAAGGTTTTCGAGGGCGTCTACCGCGATGTCAACATCGCGCTGGCGAACGAACTCGGTCGGCTCGCGGACGGCCTCGAGATTTCCGTTCGCGAGGCGATCGGGACGGCCAACGACCTGCCGATGTGTCAGCTGCACGATCCCGGCCCGGGCGTCGGCGGTCACTGCATTCCGTACTACCCGCACTTCCTGCTGTCACAGGCCCAGGAGCCGATGAACGTGGTTCGAACCGCCCGAGAGCGCAACGACGCGATGCCGACCGTCGTCGTCGACCGCCTCGAGCGCGAACTCGCGGCCGAGGGGATCGACCTGGCGGACGCCTCTGTCGTCGTCCTCGGGCTCACCTATCGGCCGGGTGTCGAGGAAACCCGTGCGTCGCCCGCGCTCGACGTAATCGACGAACTGCACGACAGACGCGCGGACGTGGCAGGCGTCGACCCCCTGGTCGATCCGGCCGACTACTGTGCTCGTCCCGTCGGGATCGACGACCTCGAGTCGGAATCGTTCGACGCCGCGGTCGTCGTCACCCCTCACGAGGCGTTCGACCGTATCGAGTGGACGGACCTCGAGCCGATGGTGGTCGTCGACGGCAGGGACGCCCTCGACCTCTCCGAGACCTCACACCGCGAGTACACGCTGGCGGGATCGGCGTCGGGTCGTCCCCCGCGGCCGGGCTCCGGAACGGGAACCGACGGCGACGATCGACGCGAGAGACGGGCCCCGAGCGCCGAGCCGACCGAAGTCGAAGCCAGCAGAACCGACGGAGGAAACGATGTACAAGGGTAACTCCATCGCGGTCGTGGTCACGGCCTACGAGGAAGCGTCGTTCGTCGGACGGGTGATCAAGACGGTGCCGGAGTTCGTCGATCGGATTTACGCGGTCGACGACGCCTCCCCCGACGACAGTTGGGAGGTGATCACCCGTGTCGCCGACCGGATCAACGAGTCGACCGAACCGGAATCCGAACTGGCGATCGCCGACGGCGGCGACGCGCGACGCGTCGTCCCCATCCGTCACGACGAGAACCGCGGCTACGGTGCGGCCGTCAAGACCGGCTACCGCCGCGCCGCGGCTGACGGCATAGACGTCGTCGCGGTGATGAACGGGGACGGCCAGATGGACCCCGATGTCTTAGACCGGATCGTCGACCCCGTCGTCTCCGGCGAGGCCGACTACGCAAAGGGGAACCGCCTGCTGTCTCCCGAGGACCGCGAGGGGATGTCGACGTTTCGCTTCGTCGGCAACGCCATGCTCACCGGCCTCTCGAAGTTCGCCTCGGGCTACTGGACGATCGGCGACCCACAGAACGGCTACACCGCCATCTCGAGGGAGGCGATCGAGGAACTCGACCTCGAGGCGATCACGGACCAGTACGGCTTCCTCAATCACGTACTCACGCATCTGAACGTCGCGGGCTTTCGCGTCGCGGACGTTGCCATGTCGGCGGTCTACGGCGAGGAGGAGAGCAGCATTCGGTACGTTCCGTTCGTCCGGTTCGTCTCCCTCCTCTTGTTGCGGAGCTTTCTGTGGCGGCTCAAGCGCCGATACGTCGTCGAAGGGTTCCATCCGGCGGTAGTCTTCTACGGCGCTGGCACGGCCGGGATAGCGGGCGGTTCGGCGGGACTGGCGGGCTCGCTCCGTCGGCGCGTCCAGGGTGAGGACGCGTTCGCCGGGACCGTCGCCTCGTTCGCCACGCTGTTGCTCGGGGTCGTCTCGCTCGGCGGTGCGATCCGGATGGATGCCGAGGAGAGTGCGGACCTCGAGGTGACCCGCTACGAGTACGAGTCGGTGGAGTCGGAGTCAGAGTCGGAGTCAGAGCCGGAGCCGGAATCGATAGCGGACACCCCGTCCGCGTCGGCACCTGCAATGGAGTCCAGCCGTGACTCCGCACCCGAGCCGTCGGCGACGGACGGAACCGAGCCGAACCGGCCCCTCGACTGAGACGGAGTGCTGTCACGATTTACCGGCGGGACCGCAGGAGGAGACCGGTCGCGCCGAAAGTAACTTACAGCGTTCCGTATGCGTCCGCGTTCGCCGCGCAATCACCCCGACGTGTCGGGTGACCGCGTCGCCGACGCGGGACGCAACGCCGCCCGCGAAGACCGATCTAGCGCCTCGAGATCGCCGCTGGCTTCCGCCACTTCCACCAGGAGCTCGGTCAGGTTCACGAGATCGCCGACGTACGTCCGTCGGCGGCGCTGCCAGCGTTCGTCGGCACTATCGTCGGCCAGCAACTCGAGCGCACGGTCCCGGACGGCCTCGTAGGAGTCGAACTGCTCGGCGAGACCGACCCGCTCGAGTTCCCGGAACTCGCCGTACTCGTGGTCGTCGGTGCCCCGGTAGCGCAGCGCCGGCGTTCCGAGCAGTCCCGCTTCGGTGACCATGGTTCCGGTGTCGGCGAGCAACAGCGACGCCTCTGCCATTGCGTCGTGGATCAGCGCCGGGTGGAGGTCGTACGGGCGCGCCGGCAGCTCCCGGAGGTCCATCTCGTTGCCTTCGTCGGAGACGAAGACGGTCACGCGATCGCTCAGTCGCTCGATCAGGTCCCGTCGCTGGCGGCCCGTAAACCCCTCGAGGCCGGCGTCGTGAAGCGCGTCGAGGGCGTTGAACCGGACCAGGGCGTACGGCTCGTCCGGATCGACCCCGAGATACTCGCGGACAGCGCCATCGACATCGAAGACCGCGGGATGGAGGTACGCACACTCCTTGAAGCCGTCGAAGGTGTAGTGGTCCGCTCCCAGCTCGCGTCGCGTTACGCGTGGCGAGAGGATACAGTCGGCGAACGGCCGCGACGCGGTGTGGTTGAACTCTCCCGGTTCGTCGTCGAGCACGAGGACCGTCGGTGCCCTGGAGACCGTTCCCGCCAGGGCCGCGTACGGTCCGCGTCCGAAGACGACGTCGGGACGGAACCGAACCGTCTCACGGACGATCGTCCCGAGTTGCCCACCGAGTTCGCGGCCGATCGCCAGCTTCGAGGTCGCAGCTACGTCGTGCTCGCCGTAGGGACGGTAGGGAAGGCCGAAGAACTCGAGTAACTCCGTCGTACAGGCGTACTCGCGTGTCAGCACGAGCACGTCGTGACCCGCCTCCTCGAGCCGATCGACGGCGTGTCGATACAGGTGGACGTGCGCCGGCGTGTTCGCGAAGATCAGAATCCGCATCGCCTTCGTAGAGGGGCGCTCCGGGCTTTGTAATCGGAACCGTACACTCGGTCCGTGAGGCTGTCAGGAGGGGTTACCCTCTGACCTCCTTGCGGTACCACTCGATCGTCTCCGGGAGGTGTGTCTCGAGCGGCCGGTACTCGTAGCCGAGGTCCCTGTTTGCCTTTCGAGAGGTGTAGAACAGCCGGCTGGTCGCCAGGCGGGCCATCCCCCGACTGAACGGGAAGACGTGGCGGTTCGTGACCGCGCCGACCGTCTCCGCAACGGGACCGGCCGCACGGACCGCGGTCGCCGGAACACGGACCCGCGAGCGAACTGCCGTGCCGTCGGCGTGGTCGGCGATCCGGTCGACCGCCGCCTCGTAGGTGAGGTTCTCGCCGCCGAGGATGTAGTGGTCGCCGGACCTGCCGTTCTCGTAAGCCAGCAGTAGTCCGTCGACGACGTCGTCGACGCCGACGATGCTCAGCCCGCCGGGGAGGTGAGCCGGCATCGTTGGCTCGAGGGCCATCGCGAGCAACTGTGGCGTAAAGGACTCGTCGCCGGGACCGAACACGGACGTCGGGTGGACCGTCACGGCGTCGCCACCACCGGTCCGCGCGTAGCGATCGAGCAACCGCTCGGCGGCGGCTTTCCCTTCCTGGTAGGCACCGATCGGCTCCGCGATATCGGTTTCGTCGGCGAACTCGTCGCCGTCTCGCGGCCGTCGCGTCCCGGCCGTGCTGGTGAACACGAGACGACCCGTGTCGCCGTCACAGGCTCGACAGGCCTCGAGGACGTTGGCGGTTCCGTCGCGGTTGACCCGTCGGACGGTGTCGGGATCGGCACTCCACAGCCCGACACCCGCGAGGTGGAAAACGGCGTCCGCGCCGTCGACAAGCGAGCGAAGCGTCGGTCCGTCGAAGAGGTCGCCCACGTACCACTCGACACTCGAGCCGGCGAGCCGCCCCCGGTCGGAGCTCGGTCGACACAGCGCGTGTACGTCCCACCCCTCCGCGAGTAACCGCTCACAGAGGTGGGTGCCGAGGAAGCCGGTCGCGCCGGTGACGGCCGCGGTCTTTCCTGTATCGCTCGTCGGCTCCGCGTTGGCTCCCGTCATCGTCTCGCCTCGAGCTGTGGCGGCACGGCGTCGCCCCCGACCGCGGCGTAGAGCCGATAGGCCACCGAGACCGCGGGATGGGTCTCGTCCGAGGGCGGCAACTCGCCGTCTGGCGTCCGTTCACGAAGCGTCTCGAGGGTCGGTGGGTCCCCGACGGGTTCGACGTCGATCGAGAGCTCGCGCCCCTCGAACGCGGCCGAGAGTGCCCGATCCTCGGCGAGATCGCGCTCGAGCAGGCTCGCACCGAGGGCGTCGACGGCGGCCGGCGGGCCCGAGAGGAGCACGTCGGAGGCCCGCGTTCGACCACCGTAGGCCGTCGCGGCGTCCAGTACCGAGAACGCCGGCTCGACCGCCTGTACTGCGCCGACGATCGTCGTCGGCTCCTCGGTGGCAGCAGCTCCGACACCCGACGCGCCGTCGCCGACGAGTCTCGCGAGGGTTCGCATCCCTCCGGCGACGTGGCCGCTCTCGGTCGGTCGTAACGTCGGTACCACGACGACGGCGTCGTCCGCGAGTCGCTGGGGGACCCGAAGCTCGGTCGACCGGTCACCGACCGCCACCGGCTCGAGGACACGGCGGTCTTCCGCGAGATCGACGAGGTCCGCGTCGACGCCGGCCCGCTCGAGGGCGTCGGGATACCCGAGGTACTCGGTGGTCCGGTCGAATGGCAGGTACTCGTCGCTCGCTCCCGCGACGGCGAGTTCGACCCCTGGACGGTCCCGTCGCAGGACCGCGGTGACGGCGGCGACGACCGCCGGATCGGTCACCATGCCGGTCGACGGATGAAACGGATAGTGGGTGTCGGGGACGACGACCACCCGTTCGGCGTCGACGGGGAGCGTCGGCCCGTTCGCGAGCAAGGCGGCGACGGCGGGCTCGAGGCGGGCGAGCCGCTGTTCGACATCGGGAGTCCAGCCGGCTGGAGAGTCGCTGGCTCCCGTCCCCGTCGCGGATTCACGACCGTCCTCGATCGTCGTCAACCGAACCGGTCCGTCACCGCTCGTCATACGCTCACCTCCGGTTCCGTCTCCGTATCGTCGTCACGCTCGTCGCCCTCCTCGGCGTCTGCGAGGTCGTCTCCTGTCGCGGCCAGTTCGTACGCCCGTTCGGCGAGTTCGAGCGTCCGCTTCCCGTCCTCGCCGTCGATCGGTGGCGACTCGCCTGAACGGACGGCCTCACAGAAGTCCTCGAGCGCGCGGTAGTGGGCCTGCAGATAGAACGTCGGCCCGAACACCGTCGGCTCGGCGTCGGTGACGCGGCTCGCGACGTTCGTCAGTGCTTCGTTCGCCGCGTCCGCGTAGAAGTTCCCCGGCAGGTGATCCTGGTTGCTGATCGTCCCGGTCACGCCCTCGAGCCGGAGCCGCGTGTTCACCTCCGGCAGTTCCTCCCACTGGTAGGAGCCACAGTGCAGCGTGATTGTCGTTCCCGTTTCGGGTGCCCGCAACAGCACCGTCGCCGCGTCCTCGACCGGGAACTCGAGCGTGGCATCTGTCGCTGCACTCCGTACCTCGAGTTCGCCGAACAGGTGCTCGAGGGCGTCGAAACAGTGAATCCCGAGCTCGAGCAGGGAGCCGCCGCCGGCCGCGTCGGGATCGAGCGGCCACGAAGGTGGCGCGGTCTCGATCGGCGGACGGCCGAGCGGGCCGTCGTTGAGTCGGGTCATCGTCGCGTACGGAACGTGTCCGACCGTGCCATCCGCGTACTCCTCCGCCACACCGGCGATATCGGGCTGATAGCGCAGCGTGTGGTCGACACCGACGGCGATCCCCGCATCGGCAGCGGTCTCGAGCAGCCGTTCGGCCTCTGCACCCGATCGGGCGAGCGGTTTCTCGACGAAGACGTCGACCCCGGCCTCGGCGGCCCGTTCGACCGCCTCGAGGTGGAGCACGGGCGGGAGCGCGACGACAGCGGCGTCGAGGTCTTCCGACCCGAGCAACGTCGCGTAGTCGTCGTACGTCCGGGGCGTGCCGGCCCGTTCGGCACGCTCCCTGTTTTCGGGGACGGCGTCGGCGGCGGCGACGACCTCGACGCCGTCCATCGCCCGCGCCGACTTCAGGTGGACCATGCCGATGTTGCCGACTCCGAGCACGCCGAGTTCGAGCGCACTCGAGTCGGTCCGCCGGCTGAACGGTAGCGGTGACGAAAGCATCTGACAGAGAGGGTATCGTGGGCAGGCTTTGTTATCGGCGTCGTACAGACTCGAGGGGGTGAGTAGCCGTTCCCGTGGAGTGTTCGATCGGTCGGACTACGTTCGTAGGGTCGCTCAACGGGAGCGTTTCGGCGGGCCGGCGAGAAAGAACCAGTCAGTCGTCGCCAGCCGTTCCCGTCCCGCCGTCGGCCGCGACCGTCCCGCCGTCGACGCCGCGTGGCACCTCGAGTCGACCGGCGATTTCCCCCATCGTCTCGACAGTAAGGTCGGTCTCGGCGCGGCGACGATCGAGATAGGAGAGGATCGCCCGCATGCGGCGATCGTCCCGTTTCCTGGTCAGGTTGTTGGGGTGAAGCCACATATGAAAGCAGCCACCGTTCCGGACCGCCTGGTCGATTCCACGACGGGCCTGGACGACCATCGGGTCCTCCCAGATCGACTCCGCGACGGTTCGAACCGGCCCCTCGAACCCGAACAGGAACAGCGACGCCGGCACGTTGACCAGCCCGTACTCGTCGACGGTCGGCTCGACGACCATCGATCGCGACCGGACCGTCGAGTCGAACAGACCGCGAACCCCGTCGTACGTCGGCGAACGACCCCTGTACGTGGTGACCCCACACTCCGCGAGCACGTCCCGGTGTCCGACCGCGTTTCGCGGATAGATGAACGTCTCTATCGACTCCCCCCAGTCCGCGGCGATCTCGAGGCTGCGCTCGAGTTCCGCGCGGGCCAGCCTCCGGTCGGTCTCCGGCCGATCGAAGAGCACGTGGGAAAACGAGTGGCTCGCGAGTTCGTGGTCGACGGGCGACTCGAGGAGTTCGGTCACGAGTTCGGGTCCGAACCGCAAATCCTCGCGATCGGCCCACTCGCCTCGCTCCCGGGCGAACCAGCCGGGAGGTGCCGGGTGCTCGGCGTGGACGCCGTCGCAGGACTCGAGCATGAGGTGTCCGACGACCGCCCAGGTCGCCGGCACGTCGTACTCCGTACACAACTCGAGCATGCGATGCCAGCCGCGACGGCCGGACTCGACGCGATCGACGGGCGGCCGATCGAGGTCGTGAAAGCCCCAGCCGAGCTCGGCGTCGAGCGAGAGAACGACGCTACCCGCAGTCACGAGACCCACCACCGGAAAGCATACTCGGAGGAGAGTGGATCGAGCGGTTTTGTTATTGATCGCCTTTCGATGGCAAGGACGGCTCGTTCGCCCGCGGGTGCCCCGCTGGACCCGCTCGAGGCGGGCGTCGCGGCCCACGCGGCGGTTCGTCACGATCCGTCGGTATCGTCGGACGGGTTGGCCGACCGATAGCTCCGCACTCGGGGACTGTCGGCCGAGCCGACGGTAACCGCGGCGAACAGTCCGTCCATCCAGTGGCCGCCGGAGTAGGACGATCGAACGGCGATCGGCTGGTCGGACGAGCGGACTGAACGGTCTCTATAACAAAGCGTCCATCGAGGTACGTCCACGACAGCAGGTTTCTCGCAATTATGAGCGGATCTTCCCACACGTCGAAGCGAGCGTTCGTCCTCGGTCTCGACGGCGTACCGTGGCGATTGATCGAGCAGTGGAGCGACGAGGGCGAACTGCCCAACTTCGCGAGGCTGCGCTCGGAGGGGGCCTCGGGCCCACTCGAGAGCACCAGCCCACCGACGACGCCGCTTGCCTGGCCATCGATCGCGACGGGTGTCTGGCCCGACAAGCACGGGATATACGGGTTCCAGAACCTCTCACCCGAATACTCTCACGAGATGTATACGAGCCGTGACGTGCGACAGCCACCCCTGTGGGAGCAAGTCTCGCCGGCCCACGTCGGGAACGTTCCGATGACCTTCCCCGCCAGGGAGATCGACGGGACGATGGTGACCGGCATGATGACTCCCTCGACCGACCAGGAGTTTACGCACCCACCAGACCTCGAAGACGAGATCGAGGGGCGGATTCCCGACTACGAGATCAGCCTCGACTACCCGGAGTATGCCGATCGACTCGACGACTTCGAGGTCGCCGTCGAGGAGATGCTCGAGAACCGACGGCAGCTGATGAGCCTCCAGATGGAACGGGCCGGCGACGACTGGCGACTGTTCTTTTTCGTCTACACCGCGCCCGACCGGTTCCAGCACCTCATCTGGGATATGGACCGGCTGCTCGAGCACTATCGATCCCTCGACGACGTTCTCGGCGAAGTGATGGCCTACACCGACCGTCACGACGCCGACCTCTACGTCGTCTCGGACCACGGGTTCGGGCCGATCCACGAGCTGATTTACGTGAACCACGTCCTCGAGCGGGAGGGATACCTCTTCAGACGGGAAGACGAGGGGACCCGGGGTGCGCTCGCGAGTCTCGGCATCTCGCGGAACCGCATTCGCGAGGCCCTCCAGCGCGTCGGCATCTCCGAGGAGATGCTCGTCTCGAAGCTCCCTCGCCGGCTGTTGGATACGGTTGCCGAACAGATTCCCGGCGACCACGCGCTCTACGACGTCGACTACGAGCGGACGAGGGCGTTCGTTCACGACGCCGGCAACTGCTATATCAACGACACCGAACGGTTCGAGAAGGGGATCGTCGACCCCGACGACGTGCCCGAACTCAAGGCAGAGCTCGCCGAGGTCTTCGAGTCCGTCACGGACGCCGACGGCACGCAGTTGCTCAACGTGTACGACGGCGACGAGCTGTTCCCGACCGACGACTCGTCGCCGGACCTGATTGTCAACGGGATCGACGGCTACGAATCTCGGAACGCGATCACCGACGAACCGTTCGGTGACACCGGGACGTACGCGGCGAGCCACCGCAGCGCGGGGATCGTCCTCTGTCGTGGCCCATCGATCGAGGGGGGTGCGACGCTGCGAGGCGCTCGCGTGGTCGACGTCACACCAACGTTGCTGCACGGAATCGGCGAGCCAGTGCCGAAGAACGCCGACGGGAGGGTCCTGTTCGACGCGTTCGATTCGGAGGCGACCCCCGCGACGACGAAGGTCAGGCGATCCGACGTTTCGAGGGAGGCGACCGACAGCGAGGTCGACGAGGACTTCGACGACGTGGAGGATCGGCTGAAAGGACTCGGCTACATGGAGTGACCTGGTTCTCCGCGAGTGTTCGGTCTCTCCGGACAGTCCCATCTCTCTGTGACTCCGTACTGGTCGGTGACTGGGACTGTGACGGCCACCGTCACCACGACCTCGACCGTGGCCACGACTACAACACCTCCGTCGTGCAAGCACTGGTTCTTCCTTACTCGTCGGCGTTCGATCCGTATGGTCGACGACGATCTCGAACTCGAGCGCGATCTGGGCGAGGCGACCATCGTCTACGAGGAACCCGACGAGGGGACGGTGCGAAAGACGGTTCCGAACGAACACGTCGCCTACTTTCAGGATCACTGGATCATCAAGACCGACGAGGACGAGGAGGGACACGACATCGTCCGCCGGATTCCCTCGAAACGTGTCCACTACGTCGAACGGTCCGTCGAGCGATTCGAGGAGGAGGTCGAGACCCTGGTCGATCAGGTCCAGTCGTTCGCGTCCGATCTCCGGACCAAACTCCCGGTCGGCAGCGGGGACGAGGGAGAAGGTGAACACGACCGCGGCAGGGACGCGGAGATCGCGGACGCGGCTGACCCACTGGAGATCGACATCGACGATGGCGAGACGAAACGTGAAGACGACGGTGGGGACGGTTCCACGACCACGAGCGGAACCCGCTCGGACGATGACGACTCGCCCCCGGAGTCCTGATCATCGCGAGACTCGCTCGAGACCCGAGCGGATTGACTTCCAGGTCGGATAGGCGACGTTGTATACGCTCGCGGGCGCGTTTCGCGCCCCCGCTCTGAGCAGTCGGTGGGACAGCGGCGACTCCGCCGCCGAGACGAGTTCCTCGAGGTTGGCCGCGATCAGCCACTCGAAGAACCGTCGCTCCGCCGCCGATGTCGGCTCCGTCTCGCGAACCCGGTCCCGGATATCGGCCCACATGTAGCGTTCGTCCTCGCCGAGTTCCCACCTCCCCCGTTCCATTGCCCGCCGGAGCTCGTCGTACTCCTCGTGAGAGAACGGGTAGCCGTGAGCCGTCGGATCGAGTCCCGAGAGCCGGAGCCCGACGGCTGTTCGGTAACACTTCTCACACTCGCCGCAGTTGCCGTCCATCCGGCGGTTGCAGGTCTGTAACTCCAGGGTCGGGGCCGCCTGCTCGACGTAGTCGGCGATGACGTCGACCCGTTCCTGCCGGGTGAGGCCGTACCCGTCGTGGTGACAGCGGGTACCCGCCCACCGGACGCGGTCGTCGATCTCCGGACACGATCCCCACTCGAGGTCGACCCCGTCCCAGTGGGTCGCGGCGACGTACAGGTCCTCGACGCCGCGAGCGTACGCCATCGGGGCACAGAGTCCCAACAGGCCGAGCCCGTGACCTACGGAGCTGTACCAGGAGCCGTCGACCCGGTGTCGGTAGTGGGCCAGCAACATCGCGTGATCGAGGGCTTCGAGGGCGTTGGTCTCGAGAAACGCCGTCTCGAGCCCGCGATCGTCGGCGAACGACGAGACGCGTTCGCGGAGGTCGTTCCAGTCCCTGTCGTCGTCGGGATCGGGGGTGATCGTCCAGCCGCGGATACTCGCGAGGATCGGTTCCTCGTCGCGGTGACGGACGTACGAGCACGTGGAATCGACCCCGCCGGTAAACAGGAGGGCACTCTCGCCGCGAGTGTCGGGCTTCGGATCGATGGTCCGACGTGCGTACAGTTCACCGCCCTCGACGAAGTCGTACATCGAGTCGAGCACGTCCGCAACGTCCTCGAGCGCCCGGGCGAACGTCGCGTCGACTTCGTCGACGTAGACGTCCGCGCCGCTTGCCCACGCGACCGGACAGACGTTCGCGAGTGCGGGTATCGCCAGGACGCCGTCCGGGACGTCCGCGATCGGTCGATCGTAGGTGACCGCGAACGGCTTCCCGGTAAAGAACCGTCGGACGTCCCCTCGCGGGCGTACGTCACACTCGAGACGCCTGCCGTCGGCGGAGACGGAAAGCCCGTCGATGACGATGGCTGACATACTGTGGGATCGACTCGAGGAATCACGACCGTCACCAAAAATGATCGGTACCGTTGTGTTCGCTTCACCGCCGAAGGGATGCCGTAGCTGCGGCTGTGTGGGGATAGGCAGGTCGTACGCCGTCGATCGTCCGGCCTGGGACGCCGACCGCGATGGACGGAACCAGCAACGTGGACTCGGCGTCCGACCGGTCCCTTCCTCGAGAACCACCGTCACAGGCCCCATCGGATATGATCCGAATAACAAACTTCGGCTTCGGCGAGGGTTGAGGAAGAGATGCGTAGCGACGCAGAGCCGTCCGAACGCAGATCGACGGATCAGGTACGATGAAACGGGCACTCCTCGAAGGCACCCTCGCAGTTGGCTTTCTCGCCCTCGCCGTTGGCACACTCGTCGCCCGAGCGAATCCGGCGTCGGCCTACGAGCCGTCGGTCTACGTCGGTACCCCGGAAGCGACGTGGGTCGCGTTCGCGTTCGCGATCGCAATCGCCGCCGGCACCGCGATCGCCTGTCGCGGCCGATACCAGGGGATCGGAATCGCCCTCGGCGCGACGACGGTCGCTACCATCGTCGCGCTTCCCGTGCTCCGGAACTACCGGTTCTCGGGCATGGGAGACGCGATGACCCACATGGGCTGGACGCGAGACATCGTCGCCGGCGAACTCGACCCCCACTCGCTGTTTTACCCCGCGGTACATTCGCTAGGGGCGGCATTTCACGAGGCCGGCGGGATTCCGCTCGAGCGCGCCCTGTTGCTGACGATGGTCGTCCTCTTCGTTCCGTTCCTGATTTTCGTTCCACTGGTCGTTCGGAACGTTAGCGGGGACCCAGCGGCGGTCGGGTTCGGTGCGATCGTCTCGTGGATGGTGTTGCCCGTGAACAACGTCGCGACCCACATGGGGGTCCACACTAACTCGGTCGCGCTGTTTTTCGTTCCGGCCGTCGTCTTCGCGGTCGTCGCGTACCTCCGTCGTCGGGCAGCGATCGAACGACTCCCGTTCGGGCTCTCGCCGTTCAGCGTCCTCGTCTACGTGAGCGGTATCGCCCTCCTGTTGATCCACCCCCAGCAGATGATCAACGTCGTGGTGCTCGTCGCCGCAATCGCGGGGGTGCAGTACCTTGCCCGCGTTCGCTTCGACGAGCACCCGATGCTCGAGCATCCGACGGCGTACGCCCACGCGACCGTGCTCGGCGCGCTTTTCCTCGTCTGGTCGGTTTCGAACGCGCGGTTCAGAGACGCGGTTTCCGGTCTCGTCTACGGGCTCGTTACGGACGACATCGGTGCGGGCGCGGAGGTCGGCCAGCGCGAGGCGTCGCTCGCCGAGATCGGGGGCAGCCTCGGCGAACTGTTCGTGACGATGTTCCTCGACGCGGCGATCGTCGGTCTGCTAGTCGGTCTGTTCGTGCTGGCGCTGTGGCTCGGCTGGACCCGCACGGACGGGGAGACGGCAGCATTCGTCAACTATCTCGCCCTCGGGCTGATCCCACTGGGCGGGATCTTGCTGGTCTACTTCGTCGGTACCCCGACGATGGCGTTCCGCCAGATCGGGTTCATCTACGTGATCTTGACGATCCTGGCCGGGATCGCAGTCGCACACTTCGCCGGCGGCCTCGCCCGGTACGTCACGACACCCGGCGCGACTACCGTCGTCGCCCTGCTGCTCGCCGGTTGTCTCGTCCTCGGGCTGCTAACCGTCTTCGCGTCGGCGCTCATCTACAGCCCCGGACAACACGTCACCGACCAGAAGTTCAGCGGCTACGAGTCCGGGTTCGAGCACGCGACCGAGGACCACTCCCACGCCGGGCTCGGCTACGACCCGTTCCGCTACGACCACGCGCTGTTCGGCCTCGAGCGCGAGGCCACCCTGAGCGGCGCGACGATCGAGACCGGTGAAGTCGATCCGGCAGCGTTCGAGGAGGGCAACTACACTGGCGCGTACCACGGCACCGATTACTACCTGATCGCGACGGAGTACGATCTCACGCGCGAGATCGGCGTCTACCAGGAACTGTACTACAGCGAGGCGGCGCTTGCAGGACTCGAGACGACTCCCGAGGCCGACAAAGTGATCTCGAACGACGAGTTCCAGATGTACGCGGTAGCGGGCGAAGACGGCTGATACGGTTTACTGCCCGTCAGTTCCGGTCCAGCCTGCCGGCCCGCTCCAGGTCGTCCGGGTCGCAGTTGTCCGGAAATCGGTACCCGACCCATATCGTCCGTCTGCTGTGCCTGTCTACCCGAGCGACCGCGAGCCGGTGTCCGGTCGCTCCGGGAGTGACTGACAGTAGCCTACACGACGGCCGATCGATCCGTCGGGATGGGACGAGCGACTGCAACAGACGGTGGGTGACAACGTATCGATCGCAGTTGTCGACGGATCGGGGAACGGTTCACCGGCCATCTCGGCTCCGGTCGGACCGACCTGGTCTCGAGGGATCGGTAATCGTGTTCTGAGCCCCATTCGTGGACGATAGTCCGGCTATCCGACGGGAGCTGTCCTCGCTCGAGTCGTCAGCTCTTGTTCCGAGAATCGACTGTAGCAGCCTTCTCGCGGGAGTAATAGACTATTTACTCGGAAAATATCTGCTTGCGGGTACCGTTTTGCACCGCTCTTCGTTCGTATTTTCGTGAACGAAAACGAACGAATTGTGATCGAAACAGCACTGATACGAATTATATCTGTAAATTTAACCGATGTAACCAAGGAAAAGTTTATAGGTGTAAGTCGGAGTTACGCAAGTGTATGGCGCAGCATCCCCGTACGTCCGAGACGGACTCATCTCCGACTGCAGGCCGTAACAACGGATTAACCCGCCGTAACTACGTTCGCTCACTGGCTGCCGTCGCAACTGCCGCGACGTCGCTCGGTGCGGCCAGCACTGCGGCGGCCGACGACAGCGACGACTACGAGGTCATCGAAGCCGAAGGACAGACGATCACCCTCGAGTCCGGTGAGACCTGGGAAAACAAGTTGATCGACATGACGACCGGCGATGACATCATCATCACCGCACACGGCACCGACTGGACGATCCGGAACGTTGGTTTCAAGGGGGAAAACACGTCCGGCACCGGGTCGGCCACGTTCGGTGTCTCCGACTCCGACCCGACCGGCTCGAGTACCGTCGAGAACGTCTACCTCGGTGACGGTTCGGACAGCCGCAACGGTAGCTCGAGCGGTCACGGCCAGACCGCGTTCTGGGTCGATCCCGACCACGCCGGTCACATCGACTTCGAGAACGTCAACATCCAGGGGTTCGCGGACAACGCCATCTACGCGTCCGCGCCCGGTAACGCCGGCGGCGGAACGATCCACGTCGACAGCAGCTTCGCCGCGAACTGTTACGTCTCCCACTTCCGTCTCGCGACCGAGGGGAGCAAGGTGACGAACTCGAGTGTCTACGTCGACGATTCGGACTACCAGGGCCGTGGTATCTGGGCCTGGGCTCCCGGGACGGTCGAGGTCGAGGACTGCCAGATCGAGATGAACGGACACAACGTCGCCATCGACGCCGGCGCGAACGGCAACCCGACCGAGGTCGTCGTGACCGACACTGACTACGACGACGTCGCCGGCATCGGGGAGAACGCCGGATCGACCGTCCATCTCGAGGACGGCGTCGGCACGGACCCCGACGCGTTCGTCCCCGACGGCGTTCCGCGCAGCCCGGAAGAAGCTGCTTCCGGAAACTGACGCGACGAGCCATACCCCGCTGACGCACACGCAGCTCTCCGTGGTGGGATTGCTGCACACAGCACTCCGTGGTGGGATTGCTGTAACCGCATCTCCGTCTCGGTGGCCATCGACGAGCCGCCCCCCGCTGGTCCCCCGCTGATCGCTTTCGGCCCGGCACAGTTCGCTTCGTTTTTCGTTTTCGATCGCCGGAACTCCTCCGGACTACCGCTTGGCTTTTGCAACGATTTGCACACTGATGGCCGACCCGTCTGGCGATGGGTGTGCACTGACGTGCAGTGGCTACTATAGATACCCTGTTGCACGCTTTCGAAATTAGGGCCAAAAACCAGATGATGTTGCAGGTTTCTCTGAACAGGGTTGGCTACTAATGCCCACATCCGGGTACCAAGCATCAACTAATTTTGCACATGCAACGGGCTAATAGACCGTGACTCGCCCGGTAAAACGATCGGGACGCGACTCGAGAGGTCGCTGCCTAGCAGTAATTACTGGTTACGTTTACGAGAACAGCGTGTGGCTACCCCGCCGGTTCGGTAATACGTTATTACCGTCGTCTTGGCTCTCGGTTCCCACTCTTTGGACCGAACACGTACGTTAAAAATTCTATGAACGAACTGTATGTAAGTTATGTAAATCAGTAAATTTTATACTTAATTAAGGAGAAAGTTTATGCCGGTAGTTCCGAATTACTGGATACATGGCACGCGAACCTTCGGTACTGGACGACGAATCAGCCGGCGACGGCGAGTCGGGAGCGACCGGCGAACGAGCCGTCGACACGGCAAGCGACGACGGTAATAAAGGATTACTCGATCGACGGTCGTACGTGAAACTGGCCGGCGTGACGACGGCCGCCGCCGCGGCGACACTCCCCGGCACCGCAAGCGCCGACGAGGAGTACGAGGAGATTACCGCCCGCGGCCAGGTCATCACGATCGGCCAGGGCGAGACGTTCGAGAACAAACTGATCGATCTCACGACCGGAAACACGGTCACGCTGGTCGTCGAGGGTGGCAACTCGGTCATCCGCAACGTCGGGTTCGAGGGGCTCCACCGCGGGAGCGGCTTCATGATCTCGATCACCGCAACGAGTGGCGATGTCCTCGTCGAGAACGTCTACCTCGGTGATGGGTCGACCAAAGAAGGCGGGACCCACACCCACGGCCCCGGTGCCGTCTTCATGCACCGCAACGCCAACTGCAACGTCACGTTCCGCCACTGTAACGTTCAGGGATACCCCAACAACGGTTTCTACTGTTCCAACACCGCCTACGGCGGCTCCGCCCGCTTCGAGCACTGTTTCGGAAAGAACAACGGCGTCTCCACGTTCCGGATCGCCGGTGGCAACGACGAAATCGTCGACTGCGTCGCGTACAACGACGGTACGGACTACGGTCCCGGCTGGGGCGGCTACGTCGAGGACTCCGGGCGACCGCTGTGGGTCTGGCCCGGCGGTACAGTCTCGATCGCGGACTCCGAATTCGCCGCCGGCTCGTACCCCTATGCGGCAGTCATGCGTGGTAGTGGCTCCGCGCGAATGTCCGGGGGAGCGATTCGAGGACGGGTCCAGGGCGGCGGCCTCCGCCGTTCGGGCGTCTCGAGTTCGCCCGGCCTCGGGCTTCCGGAGGGCGTCCCGACCTCCGCCCGCGAGGCAGCGACGGGCGACGCCGACGACTCGAACCCGGATCGTGAGGAGGAAAGCAGCGGCGACGACGAGGAGGAACTCCCCCACGTGCTGCTGTTCGACGGGGACGACTCGGATGTCAGCCGTTACGAGTTCGTCGTCGACGGCGACGTAGTAGCGACGACCCACGACGGCGCGACCATCGACGAGGAAACCGAGATCGAGGACGGCACCGTCCACGGCATCGTCGCCGACTGGAAAGACGCCTTCCGGTTCGACGGCGACCTCGAGACGGTGACCGTCGACGGCCCGGCGACAGTGTTGCTCGACGGCGAAGAGATCGACCCCGACGAGTACGGGGAAGAACTGCCTCACACGCTCGAGGTCGAAGGCCAGGGCGAGCCGACGAGTTTCGAGATCACGGTCGACGGGACGATCGAGTTCGACGGCGATGAGGACCCCGACGACGAAGCGACGACGATCTCCGGATCGACGGTCCAAAGCTCCGTGACCGACGGCAGTCAGGCGTTCCGGTTTTCGGGCGCGATCACGGACGTGACGATCATCGAGGGTGACGCCGTCGTCACCGTCGACGGGGAAGAGATCGATCCCGACGAGTACGGCGACGACCAGTTACTGCCACACGCGATCCTGATCGACGGCACCGACACCGAGGAGCCGACGACCTACTCCTTCGAAGTCGAGGGACGGGTCGTGGAAGCGACGTTCTGCCAGCTCACGATCGACGACGAACGCGTCTACGAGGACGGCGTCGTCCGCGGGGTCGTCGCCGGCGGACGCCAGGCATACTGGTTCGACGGCGGTTTCGAGAGTTTCACGCTGCTCGGGGACGCGTCGGTCGACGTTCAGTACAACGCACGCGACCAATAACGGTCGCCGCTCGATACGTTTGCTCGAATTCGACCGAGTCGGCCGTCACGCAGCGCCGGCGCGGGCACAGTTGCTGTGGCTGCCGTTTCCGATGAGTATGAAAAGTGGCTCCCGCGCCTGGAACAGCAAGCTGGCACGCGAACTGCTCCGGTACTGGATGACGGTCGCCGGGAGCCGTTCGACGATACGAGCGGCATGACTAAAAGTCCTTCCTGAACGTTTCTGTCGGTGCCGGTCGTTCCTCTCTGGAGTCGCTGTCGTCTCCAACTGGCGGCGCTCGGGACGAACGACGGAACCCACGTACCGGTTGGGCTCTCTCGAGGGGATCAATACCGTCTCATCGGTCTCCACGAAGTTGCCGATGGATTCGATCCGACGCCTGACACGTAGCGTTGTGAGCGAGACCTGTGGCTCGGCGGTGAGCGCGGCAAGGAGGAGAACAAAACGGGGGTCGGGTCGGACTCGTATCGAGTTTCCCGTCGTGGCTGGCGGCGGACCAGAACCGCGAAGCGACGCGAGACTGTCCGTTACTCGATTCGATCCAGTTTTCCGCCGACGTTTCGCTCCTGGCGACGGTTAGCGGTCGCATGAGCGACGGTCAAGCAGGCGAGCGCGACGAGGATGCCACCGGCGAGCCCGACCATCGGAACTGCCGACAGGAGCGGGACGCCGAGGAACGCGCCGCCGACCAGAACCACCCCGATCGCACTGAGCGCGCCGTACCACCGGTCCCACCGATCCTGTTGATGCGATTCGGTATCCAGGTACATCATGAGGAGATCGGCGTTGTCCGACAGCGAGATCAGCCCGCGGTCCTGGTCGTATTCGACGATCCCTGCGTCGTCCATCTTCGGAAGGTGGGTCTGGTAAAGGGCGACGTAGACGCGCTTTCGCTGATCCGAACTGAGCGCGTTGACCTCCGTATCGTTCTCCCAGGCTGCGATCTGCTCGGCGAGTTCGCCGAGCGTGACGGTCTCTTCGGCCTCGAGCAGGTAAGCGAGCACTTCCCGTCGGCGTCGGTTCTTGAGGAGTTCGAAAATGACGTCCTTCGAGAGCCGCTCGTCGTCCTCCTCGTCGCCGACGGAAGAGGCGATTTCGTCGGGAAGCGACGTATCGATCGACGACATTATCGCGGCCCTCCGGCGGCCGGACTCGGGGACGGCGTCCGGCGTCGCCACCGTGTGCGGTCGAGAACGTCGCCGAGGGTTCGGCCCGACGACGACCGCTGTACGTCCAAACGGCGATTCGCAGTCACGATTGACACACCAAGTTGTACACCAACGGAGACACTCTTAAGCACGGTCACGTTTCGCACCCGCTGCAAAGCCGGTACGGACCGGCTTCGCTGTCGGCCGCTCGAGTGAGGTCGCGGCCGTCGTTTCCAGCGGTTCTCTCTTTCGGCTGCGGCGGGACGGTATCGAGCGATTTGGGTCGCGTATCCGTGACGTACAGGATCACGGCCACGGCAGGGCAGCCGACGGCGTATCGATGGCGGGCGAGTGACGGATCGGCAACGAGGCACTAGTCCAACGTTTGCCTCCAACGACATAAATTCGAGCCACGGTTCGGTAGCGAAAGCGGTATTTACGCGGTGAACCCTCGATTTACGACGCGCGTTCGACGGAACGATCGGTACGATTCATGTGTCCAATTCCCATACGAACTGACGGGCCGAAGCGACCGGCGCACTCGCTTCGCCCGGAGACGACCGATGGGACACGGCGTCGGCGCGAGACCCGAACCGAACCCGCCGAGCGGCGTCGGGTCCGTGCCGATCTTTCTCCACTCTCACGTGCCGACTGGTAAGTCGGGGTTTCCCGCGAAACCATGTTACCCCCTTACAATGCCTGCAGGATTTCACGACGATACGGATGACACAGCCCATCATCGACCACGCGAGAAGTGAAACCAGTCACCGGGGTTCGGAGGAAGAACGTGAACGGGAGACGGAGCTGTGTCCCGATTGTGAGACCGAGACGATCGTGCACGACCCCGACCGCGGCGAACGCGTCTGCGAACAGTGTGGCCTCGTCCTTACCGAAGACCCCATCGATTACGGGCCGGAGTGGCGAGCGTTCAACGCCCAGGAACACGACGAACTCTCACGCGTCGGCGCACCGCTGACCCAGTCGATGCACGACCGCGGCCTGACGACGACGATCGACTGGCGGAACAAGGACGCTAACGGCCGATCGATGTCCGCCGAGAAGCACGGACAGATCCACCGGCTGCGCGTCTGGCAGGAGCGTATCCGAACGAAGAACGCGGGCGAACGGAATCTGAAGTACGCTCTCTCGGAGATCGACCGCATGGTCAGCGCGCTCGGCGTCCCCAACCCGGTCAAGGAAACTGCAAGCGTCATCTACCGGCGTGCACTCGAGCAGGACCTCATCCGCGGACGATCGATCGAGGGCGTCGCGACCAGTGCGCTCTATACTGCCTGCCGAAAGGAAGATATTCCCCGTAGTCTAGAGGAGGTCACGGCCGTCTCACGGGTCGACCAGCGCGAAATCGGGCGCACCTACCGCTACATCGCGGACGAACTCGATATCAACCTCGAGCCGACGAACCCGCGTCAGTTCGTCCCTCGGTTCTGTTCCGAACTGGACGTCGGCAAGGACATCGAGACGAAAGCCGTCGAGATCATCGACCGAACCACCGAGCAAGGGTTACACTCCGGCAAGTCGCCGACGGGGTTCGCGGCAGCCGCGATCTACGCCGCTGGGTTGCTCTGTGACGAGACGATCCCGCAGCGAGCGGTCGCCGAAACGGCACAGACGACCGTCGTAACGGTCAGGAATAGATACCGGGAACAGCTGGAAGCGATCGACCAGACCCCGGCCACCTGATCGAACCGTCGATCCTGGCTACATAATCGATCGATCGTCCTCGGAGTAAACCTCCTCGTCGACCAGCGCGTGGAGGTTGTCGTACGGGACGAACGCGACGAGGTGATCGTTCTCGTCGAGCAGCTCGATGCCTTTCTCGCCCTGTTCGTACCGTTCGCAGTAAATCTGTCCCTCGGGGAGGATGGCACGGTACATACGCCGAACTACATCGGCCGTCCGGATAACTGTTCGCCGCAATCGCGGGCGAGAGCGCCGGCCCGTTCAGATGATGTCGTCCTCTTGTAGCGCCTCGATCTCCCGTTCCGAGTAGCCAAGCTCCCCGAGTACGTCGGCCGAATGCTCGCCCAGGTTCGGCGGGTGACGGCGAACCGTCGTGGGCGTCTCGGAGAGGTGCATCGGGCTCCCCGGCATCTCGATCGTTCCGGCGGTCGGATGGTCGACTTCCCGTTGCATCCCGCGAGCTTCGACCTGCGGGTGCGAGAAGACATCCGCCATGTCGTGGACCTTCCGTGCCGGCACGTCGTACGCTTCGAGTCGCTCGAGGAGGGGATCGATCTCGTACTCGACGAGTTCGCTCCGCAGGAGACCCTCGAGTTCGTCCCGGTTCGCGACGCGGTCGGCGTTGGTCCGGAACCGGTCGTCGTCGACGAGGTCCTCACGCTCGAGGGCACGACAGAGGTTCCGCCAGAGCTTTTCCGAGGCCGCGGCGACGACGACGTAGCTGTTACGGGTCGGGAACGCCTGGTAGGGTGCGATCGTCGGGTGTTTGCTCCCCATCCGTTCGGGCGGCTCGCCCGACGCGAAGTAGTTCGTGGCCATGTAGGACATCCAGGCAACCTGGCCGTCGAAGAGACTGACGTCGATCTTCTGGCCACCTGCGTCACGGAACTCGCGGTGGAACAGCGAGGCGAGGATCGACTGTGCGGCGTACATCCCGGCACCGATGTCGGCGATCGCAACGCCGACGCGTACCGGCTCTCGACCCTCCTCACCGGTAATACTCATCAACCCGCCTTCGGCCTGCATGATGAGGTCGTAGGCCGGCTTCTCCGCATACGGTCCCCACTCACCGTACCCTGACAGCGAGCAGTAGATCAGATCGTCGTTGACCGCTCGCAGGTCCTCGTAGCCGAGCCCCCACTCCTCGAGCGTACCGACACGGAAGTTCTCGACGAAGACATCGGCGTCCGCCACGAGTTCACGGAGTATCTCCCGCCCGTCCTCGGTTTTGAGGTTCAGCGTGACGGACCGTTTATTCCGGTTGACACTCGCGTAGTAGGCGCTTACCGCGCCGTCGTCCTCGCCGTCGGTCTCGTCCGTGCCGAATCGTGGGGGATACCACCCCCGGGTCTGATCGCCCGTTCCGGGGCGTTCGATCTTGATCACGTCAGCACCGAGATCGCCCAGTTGCATCGTACAGAACGGACCGACCAGGACCTGTGAGGCGTCGACGACGGTGATCCCCTCGAGAGGGCCGCTCGACCCGTCCGGATCGCGTGCTTCTCCGACCATGACGGGAACGTGTCCGCTGCAAGGGGTTAGATGTTGGTAGTTCGGAACCGATCGAGTGACGACAGTTCTGGGTCCCTGAGAGCCGGCCCGTCGAAAGAGAAACGGACCTCGACCGCGGGTGCGTCGGTCGAGGTCAACTCGTCGCTGTTCAGTCGGGTGCGACCGAGACAGTCGGCGAGAGAGACAGTGGGCATGGGCGTATTCGATGTGGGCGTGTTCGATGGAGCAACGACTTTCCTCCCTCGCCAACTGACCATTCAGTCAGGGCAGCCATAAGCCCACCGGTTCGGACGCTCGGGCGTCACTGAGATGACTATTCTCACTCGTGACGGTCTCGAGCGGCAGTTTCCGGCGTTTTGGGGACGAGAGTCCGTCGGCGCGTCTCTCGGTAAGTGCTGCGTCCCACCCATACTATTAAGTTAGAGTGGGATATTCAGACATGGTGGGTGGACACTCTTCACAACCGAGAGCGTCCACGAGAATGTCGTGATTGATATGACTGACGATTCATCGGATTTGATCTGTAAATTCACTGGTGAGATAGAACAGCAGAGCGGACAGTACGTCGTTCAAATCCCCGATACGGAGATCGAATACGGTACTCTCTCGGAGGGTGACGTTATTCGAGTGAGCGTCGAACGGCCGAGCGATCCCGACGACGAACGCGGGACAGCCCGGGCCGGGACCGAGACAGAGACACAGGCGCGCGACCAGGATCGGAGTGCGGATCAACAGTCGACACCCCCCGTAGCGGAAGGGGAACGGCTCACCGTCGATGTCGAGGACCGCGGCGATCAGGGAGACGGCATCGCGCGAGTCGACCGCGGGTACGTACTCATCGTTCCAGAAACCGAACCCGGCGACACCGTCGAAGTCCGGGTGACCCAAACCTTCCCGAACTACGGCTTCGCGGAACGGGTCGAAACGGAACCCAGTACCGACCAGGAAGTCCCGGCCTGACCCGTTCCAGAGCGATCGCGGCGCTTCGAGTACGACGACCGACCCGTCCTTTTCGCTCGGTTCAGTGGGAATCGGGCGTCGATGATCGGCCAGCGAGTCGCGCGTCCATCCGGGTGACACCTCGAGGACGACGGCGTTCGCGGTGTCGGTGACCCCGGAGTAACCGCTGTTCTACGGGTCGACGTAGACGATTTCCATGGGCAATCCGTTGTCATCCGTCGGCGGGTCGGTCGGGAACGTATCGAACTCGCCGCCACCGAGTTTCGCGGTGAGGGCAAGCGCCATCGCGTCTAGCAAGTCGTCACGGTTCGACTTACCGATTCGTCGTGCCCAGGGAGACACCCCGTCGACGTGTCTGGCGACGAACTCGCCGAATACCCCGCTGACAGTGTCGTCCACTCGTTCGAGACACCTGAGACGTTCTTCTTTCCCGGTCTCACTCTGTTTGGAGCCTGGTGGATCACCACCTCTGAATGCGGCGAAGCAGACCTCCGGGTGTGACTCGCGTATCACCGTCGTCGCTTCGGGATCGTCCCGGAGGAGACGGTCGACTTCCCGAATCCGTGGAACGATGCCCCACGCCTGACTCGAGAGCCCGTCACCGCGACGCTCCTCGTTCGCTTCGGCGGCCCGATCGTAGCTGTCGGCTTCCACGGCGGCGCGACAGGGGGTCCAGAAGACGCTGCTTGCTCGTGCCGATCCGAGGAACTCCTTTGCTTCTCGATCGCACCGACGCCGCCGATCCGACGGTAACCCGATCGGGATATCGACCAGTATCGACGCCGCGTCCCGGTGTTCGAACCAGACGCTGTGAATCGACGGATGCATCGTGGCCGTCCAGTCCTGGCCGTCAGTTTCGACGGCGAGCCATCCCTTCGAGGCCCAGTCGACGCCGACGTACGAACTCATCTCGTCGATACGTCGGTGTGGGATGCTCTTCGGCCTTCCGCTCGTTCATACTGCGAGGCCCACGCCGAACCCGTCGAACACCGATCGGCCCGTCGTCACACACTGCACGAACGCATCAGGACCGGCGACACGCCGTCCGTGCAACCGCTCACTCGTCGACTCTCGAGTCGGTCGGCGCGGCCGACGGGTCGACGACATCGACATCGGTCGGATTCGCGCCCCCGTACCGCTCGACGAACTCGTCGAGTCGGTCCGGATCGTCGGCACCGGGGAGGTTTCGGACGGCAGTCTCACACTCGGCGTCGATTCCCAGACGGTCACAGACGGTATCGGCGACAACTTCTGCCATCCAGCGGTACGTCGTCAGCTTTCCACCGACGACACTGACGAGCCCCGAAACGGCCTCGTCGGCGTGGTCGATCACGGCGAACCCTCGAGAGATGCCTCGCCGATCCGTTCCGGCCTCGTCAGGAGCGTACAGTGGACGGACCCCCCACCAGGTCCGGACGGTCGGTGCGTCGGCGACGGACGGGAGCATGGCCGCACACTCGCTCACCGACCGTTCGACCTCCCAGTCGGCCCGTTCGTAGTCGTCGGGGTCGTCTACGGGAACGCTCGTGGTGCCGAGAACGACCTGTCCGTCGTGGGGAACGACGATGTCACCGTCGTCCGGGTCTCGACACCGGTTCAGAACGGGGCCGAGGTCGTCGTACTCGACGGCAACCATCACGCCGCGAGAGGGGGCCATCTCCACCGTAGCGCCCGCCAGCTTCGCGAGGCGGCCGGCCCAGGCACCCGCTGCGTTGACGACGATTTCGGGTCTCACCGTCTCGTCGATGGCTCCCCCGACCTCGACCGCGTCGATCTCGCCCTCGGCGACGGTCACGTCCGTGACCGGCGCGTCGGGAGCGACGGTCGCGCCGTGGGCCTCGGCGTCGGCGGCGTTCGCGGCGACCAGTCGCGAGGGATAGACGACGCCGTCGGGAACGCGAAACCCTTCGACGACCTCGTCGGAGACGTTGGGCACCAGCTCGCGGACCTCCTCGCCGTTCAATCGTTCCGTCTCGATGCCGGCCGCTTTGCAGGCCTCGAGCTTTCGTTCGAAGTAGTCGGCGTCGTCTTCGGCGAGTCGAACGAACAGCCCGCCAGTCTCGCGAACGCACGCGCCTGCAATCTCCGTGAGAATCCGGTTCTCCCGGAGACACTCCTGGGCGCTGTCGCGGTCGGCCTCGGCGTAGCGGGCACCGCTGTGTAGCAAGCCGTGGGATCGGCCGGAGGTCCCGCTGGCGAGGCCGTCCCGATCGACGAGCATCACGGAAACGCCCCGTCGGGCCAGGTCACGGGCGACGCCGGCACCCGTCGCACCGCCGCCCGCGACGAGTACCGTCGGATCGGTGCTCACAATCCCCCTCCCGTGGACGTCGATCGCTGTCGGGGCGGCACGGCTCCACTCCGTCGATCCACTGCCTGTGAAAGAGTCACGTCCAGTCTTAGGAACTGTCACACTTGAGGCTGCCGTCGACACACTCGAGGCGGAACCGGCCCCGTCTCGAGTGGTCCAGCCGACGTGATGAGTGTTCGGCACGGATACCGGTCGGTGACTCGTCGAGTTCGTGAGGGACGACAGTCACGAAGTCGGAGCAATAGATAAATATGTTACTCAGCTTTGAACGTTAGCGTCGGCTGTTGAGTGAACGAAAAGG
>NZ_AOMA01000125.1 GCF_000337895.1 Halobiforma nitratireducens JCM 10879 | reverse complement strand
GGAGCCACTCGTACGGTTTACTGGAAGTCATTTCCGGTGCACCCACGACCCGAAGCGGTTGCACTGGAAACCAGTACAGCAATCCGTATCACTCGGCCTGTAGCATGCTTTTCCCGTCTGTGACTGTCCGTTCCACACCTTCTTCCGACAATTAACTGGGACCCGTCACCTCGAGTGCCGGTCGCGCGACCGGACAGTCCGGCCCTTCGAAAGCTGCGGCAATTGCTAAGTAATAGCACACCGTCGGAAACACTATGCCCCTGTGGTCCTCCCGGAACCGTACCGAGACGGTCACTTGCCTCGCCTGTGGGGACGACATCGCCCGAGACGAGGCCCGCGAGTACGACAAACACGGCGACCGCTGGGATCGGGCCGACAAGACGTTCGAACACGTCTGCAAGTCCTGTTACGGCGATCTCTGTCACCAGCCCCGAGACGAACTCGAGGAGTTACTCGTCGAACTCGAGGCGGGCGAGACCGATCGCACGGCGTTTCTCTCGGCGTACCTGACGACGGTCGAGGAACGATACGGGCGGGTCGAGGAAGAACAGGATTGACATCCTCCTCCGCGTTCACGGGGAGGAATCCCGAGCGGATGGAAAGCAACGATTTCCGAGCATCGCGGACGCTTCGATTCCGCTCAGCGGTGGGAATGTCAGGTTTGCAACCACGGACGCCGCCACTTCACGGGAACTCGTTTAACTCAGTCGTCGTGGTCGGTGGNCGTCAGCGACTCCCATCTGTTGTTTTTGCCAGTCGGGAGCCGGGAACACGTCGCTGGACTCGGAGTTATCGTCGGGCTTGCTCAGGCCAGCGGGCACAGGGACGAACCCTTCGAGGATTCGTGTTCACCGCGTCGCCGTTTCGGACATTGTCTCATTGAGCGGCGGCAAGGCCGCCTCCGACGGTCGTTCGGAACCCGCTCCGTTCCGACCAGACCGTACCGGTGTATGGTGGTTCTTAGGGCTTTAAAATACGCATTGAAAAGCCGAACTGAGGCGTCGAACGTGGATTGGTTCCGAATTGTCGGATTCATCCNCGCATTGAAAAGCCGAACTGAGGCGTCGAACGTGGATTGGTTCCGAATTGTCGGATTCATCCTGGGGCTCAAGCCGCAGGTATTCTCCTTGATTTCGTATACTGTTCTCTCTGGCGTGAACGCCGGGGTTTCCCGAGCGGTGGGGTGGGGGAAGACCTGCCCGCCTCGGTCACAGATCACTTCTCGCGAACTGCAGGTAGCCGACCGCCGGGGCGAGGATACACCACCCCAGTAGCGACGCCGCGGCGACGGCCGACAGCGTCCGGTCGAGGCCGTCACCAGTGGCGTAGCCGCCGACCTCGGCGACGACCTCGAGCAGTTGTTCGTAGGCCACGCTGGGCGAGAGTACCTCGACGTAGGGGAACCACCACGGTTCCGCCGCGGGCAACTCGAAGCCGTTGAAGGCGTACGCGATCCCCGTCGGGACGTACCGCCACGCGAGGACGAAAAGCAAAAACGCGACGAACGCGCCGATCGAGGCCCACGTCTGGTCGCGGGTCAGTGCCGAGAGACAGATCGCGATGGCCACGTAGGAGACGCCAAGCGCCGCAGTGGCGAGGAAGAAGCCGGACAGTGCGACCGCACTCAGCTCGCTACCGAAGAGGACGGCGACGAGTGCCGCGGCGGCGACGCCGACGACCAGCGCGACCAGCAACACGGCGGCACGGCCGAGGTAGGAGCCGATCACCACGTCCCTGCGGTCGTGGGGCATCCCGAGTAGAAGCGTCAGTTGTCCGTCCGATCGACGCTTTACGATCGCCGAGTACGCGATCATCAACCCGACGGCCGGCACGAGGACGATACTGAGAGCCGAGAGGAAGCCGACCAGCTCCGCCGGCGGAGAGCCGCCCGCGTCCGCGTAGATGTACGCCATGAAGCCAAACAGGAGGGCGAACATCGCGGCGTTGGAGTACAGCTGTCGGTTCCGGACAGCGTCGCCGATCTCCTTGCGGGCGATCAGCCGCCATCCACGGCCGCGGCTCATCGGGACCCCCCCGTGTAGGCGACGAAGAGATCCTCGAGCGACGCCTCGTCCGTCGAAAAGGTACGTACCGTCCCCCCGGCGTCCCGTATCTCGTCGAGGACGGCGACCTTCGCGTCGTCCCGACAGGCGACGACGAGGTGGCCGTTGCGTTTCGTTACGTCGGACACACCCTCGAGGCCGGCGACGGCCGTTCGAAGCTCCTCGGTGGGACTGTCCGCGAGGTCGACGGCGAGTTCGGCATCGACGCCGCCGTCGCCGGTCGCACGGAGCCCGTCGATCGTATCGACAGCGACGAGCTCGCCCGCCCGGAGGATGGCAACGCGGTCGGCGACCGCCTCGACCTGCTCTAAGATGTGACTCGAGAAGAAGACGGTCGCGCCCCGATCACGCTCCTCGCGGACGATCTCACGCATCCGACGGACCCCGTGGGGGTCAAGCCCCGTGGAGGGTTCGTCCAGGATCAGCAGATCGGGTTTGCCGACCAGCGCCATCGCGAGTGCGAGCCGCTGTGCCATCCCCTTCGAGTACCCGCGTGCGGGCCGAGCGGCTGCCTCGGTGTCGAGACCGACCCGCTCGAGGAGTGTGTCCGGATCGTCGTCGGCGTCGTTTGCCTCGATCGCGTACTCGAGGTGCTCGCGGCCGGTCATCGTCTCGAACGGGGCGAACCCTTCCGGGAGGATGCCGACGCGTTCCCGGACGGCGACGGGGGTTTCGGTCACGTCGTGATCGAAGACCTCGACCGTTCCCGCGGTCGGATGGGTGTAGTGCAACAGGATGTCGATGGTCGTCGACTTCCCCGCGCCGTTGGGACCGAGGAAGCCGAACACCTCGCCACGCTCGATCTCGAGATCGATTCCGTGGAGGGCTCGAACGTCGCCGTACCGCTTGGCGACGTTCTGGAGGGCGATCGCGGTCATCTCGTCTGACTGTTCGCCGAGGGCATATGTGTTTTTCTCTTACATTCGGGCTGGGAAACGACCCTGCTTCTCGTCCCGACACGACTTTCACTCCCACGTCCGTACCCGTCCCCATGACCGATGCAGACGCCCAGGCCGAAGCCGGTACCGCCGAAGGTCAGGGCCCCGTCGAAATCTCCGAGGACCTCGCTCGCCATCTCGAGAACAAACGCGAGGAACTGTTCGAGAAGTTCGAGATTCCGGACGGGTTCCCGCCGGAAGTGCTCGAGGAGGCCGAACAGCGAACCGACGATGTCCAGAACGAAATCCGGGAGGAGGTCGACGAACGCGAGGACCTCCGCGATCTGACGACCTGGACGACGGACCCCATCGACGCCCAGGACTTCGACGACGCACTCTCGATCGAAGAACGCGAGGACGAGTACGTGCTCTGGGTCCACATCGCCGACGTGACCCACTACGTCAATCCCGACACCGCGATGTGGGATTCGGCCGTCGAACGGAGTAACACGGTCTATCTGCCCGGCTACACGATCCACATGCTCCCGCCGGTGCTCGCGGAGACCGTCTGCTCGCTCGTTCCCAACGAGGACCGACTCGCTCACACGGTCGAGATGCACCTCGACAAAGAGACCCTGGGCTACGAGAGCATCGACATCTACAAGTCGGTCATCCAGTCCGACGAACGGCTCACCTACACGCAGGCCGAGAACCGTCTGGACGACCCCGACGCACCGCTGCACGAGGAGAACAAGCTGGTCCACGAACTGGCCGACCGGATGCACGAACAGCGAAAGGAAGACGGCTCGCTCGTGCTCAATCCTGCGCGGGACCGTGCCCACACCATCATCGAGGAGTGCATGCTGAAGGCGAACAAGGCCGTCACGCACACGCTGATGTGGGACCGCGGCGTCGAGGCGATGTACCGCGTTCACCCACAGCCGAGTCCGGACGAGTGGTCCGAGGCCCTCCAGGAGATTCAGGACTTAGACGGCGTCTCCATCCCCGGCAGTACCTGGGACGACCCCCGGAAGGCGGTCAACGCGACCCTCGAGGAGGCTCCGGGCCGCCAACTCGACAAGATCCAGTGGGCCGTGATGAAGGTGATGCCCCGCGCGAAGTATATGAACGACCCGTTCGGCGGCCACCACGCGCTGAACTTCGAGATTTACGGCCACTTCACCAGCCCCATCCGCCGTCTCTCGGACCTGATCAACCACTGGATCGTCTACCAGAACGACGTCCCCGAGAACCTCGTGGAACTGTGTGACCGCGCGAGCGACAAGCAGAAAGACGCAGAGCAGTGCGAACGCGAGTACAAAGGGTTCCTCGAGGAGGTCGGGCTCGATCCGATGGCGGTCAACAACCGCGGCATCGAAGTCGTGGACGACGACGAGGCCGAGAAGACGCTGTAGTCCGATAGTAGCGTTTTCGACGCGGCGTCATCGTCTCTACGTGCTACCATCCGGGCTGCCGTTCCCGACGTTCGATAGCCGACTCAGTGCTCCCTGTCGCCGTCTGCAAGCGCCAAGAAGTACTGTTCGGCCGCCTCGGCCGCGCACGACTCGCCTTCGTGTCGTCCATCCGCTGGCAGACACCCACCTCCGTCGCGACGAACGTAGCTTCAGTGTCAAGTAACAGGTACCGCCGGTTCACGTCGTGCTATCGTACTGTCGTATTTTATAGTTAGAAAAAGAACGAAACAACTCTCCCGCCTCCAACGAGGCAACTCTCTCTTACAGCCGTTTCTCGTACACGTACTCCTCGAGTCCGTCGCCCAGGTCAGTCTCCCGCGTCGTGACACGCTGGAAGCCCGCCGATTCGTAGAACGAGACGCCGACGTCGTTGCCGGCGAGCACGGCGAGTCGAAAGCGCTCGAAGGCGTCGATCTCGTCCTCGAGGTGCTCGAGGAGAGTCGTTCCGATCCCTTCCCCCCAGTGGTCGGGAGTAACGTAGATCCGCGCGAGGTAGCCGACCGTCCGGTCCTCGGGCCACGGGACGAGGTGAGCGAAGCCGAGACAGTCGTCCGCGTCGTCGACCCCCGTCGCCTTCGTCTCCTTGGGTCCGTCCGCTCGTCGTTCGCCAGCCGTCACGACGAGAAAGAGCGCGTCCTCACGGCCGGTGGCGTCTGCGATCGACGACTCGAGATCGCCGAGTGCGTACCAGTCGTCGACGATCTCGTCGACGCGGTCCGGGCCGAGCAGGTCGTCGTACGCGGCGTGCCAGCTTTCCCGCGCCGTTCGGTGGACGGCCCAGACGTCGTCGGTCGTCGCCCGGCGAACCGCTCCAGTCCGAGTCACGGCCCAGCGTAGGTCATCGAGGCGGAAAAAGCGGTGGGGAGCAACGGCAACGAGGAGCGAAATTCGCCGTCTCTGCCCCGGGTGGCACGCCTGGTCGTGCGTTCGATTCCCCTTCTCCCTTCGCCCTCGTTTCCACTCCACTCACATCCCCTCGAGCGACGGGCGGTCGGTCGGCTACCCTGCCGCGATCGAACTCGCGTTCCGTCGGTCGGACGGCGACCCCGGAGGATCGCAATCGCGACCGGCCGACGCCATCGAAACGCCGCTGGTCGATTCGCTATCGGCTGCCGGTGATCAGGACCGGGTACTGTGGACCCGCTCGAAGTCGCTTCTCGAGACTGGGGATTCGCAAAACACGCAACCGGATGCGAGCAGTGCCTCCAGTACCTCGTCGTCGACGGTCGTCCGCTCCCCGCAGGCAGGACACGCGAACTCGTACAGCGGTACGCCGGGTTCGGTCATCCCAGCCGACTATATCCCGACTAC
Source organism: Halobiforma nitratireducens JCM 10879 (assembly GCF_000337895.1). GTDB lineage: Archaea > Halobacteriota > Halobacteria > Halobacteriales > Natrialbaceae > Natronobacterium > Natronobacterium nitratireducens. The sequence goes on along the minus strand of NZ_AOMA01000125.1, from coordinate 80,439 downwards.
TTGCAAGGTAGCCGGGCCACAATACGGTGGGGGATTAACCGGCCGCGAGCCGGTCTACGAGATGTGTTCGGCTCGACCGGCCGCGGCCGCGACAGCGTCTCGTTACAGCGGACTGTCACGCCGGCCTACGTTTTGGGCTAGCGTTTTGACACCACGTGTGGACCGTCCCCGTATGGACTCCGGGGTTCGGATCGAGGTTCGCATCGAGTCTCCCGAGGAGTGTCCTGTCGCGACCGTCTCGGAGACGGTCGGCACGGCGGCCGGTTCGATCTCGTGGACGGAAGAGCCGAACTCCGACCGGGCCGTCGAGGAGTTCGTCCTCGAGTCGCCGGCCGAGGGGTCGGCATCGCTACCGACTTCGGGCACGGACTCGGGCTCGGGCTCGGACTCGGACTCGGACCCGGACTTGGACTTGGACCCGGACTCGGCGGAACCGTCAGTACCGATCCAGTCCGTGTTCGCCGATGAATCCCGTGCGGTGTACCGATTCGAACGCGATCGGGATCGGACCTGTCCGTGCGAAGTCGTCGAGGGGTTCGGCTACCCGGTTGCGGACGCCGACGTACGAGACGGCACGCTGTTCGTCGCGTTCCACGTCCCCGAGATGGCTGCGATCCGTCCGATCCTCGAGCGACTCCGCGCACGGTTTGGAGGGATGTCGGTCGAGCGGATCGTCCGCTCGGAGACCGATCCGAGCGACGCGACACTCGTCCACGTCGACCGCGACACGCTCACCGACCGGCAGATCGAGGTGCTCGAGACGGCCATCGAGATGGACTACTTCGAGCATCCGAAGGGCGCGAACGCGGGCGACGTTGCGGACGAACTCGGTATCAATCGGGCGACGTTCGCGGAGCACCTCGCAGCCGCCCAGCGGAAGCTCCTCCCACCGATCGTCGGCGAGCACTGATACGGAATGCTGTACCGATGTACCGGCGCGACCGCAGGAGGGCTCGCGGTCGCGCCGAAAATGACTGATAGCGAACCGTATGAGTGACCGCTGCCGGTTCCCGGCTCGATCGTGCTCCGAGCCGAGACCCCCTCCCCTCTCCCCCTACCGCCGCTCGAGTTCGGCACGGGCGTCCCGAACGAGTCCGTCGATGATTTCGGGGGTCGTCGGGTGGTAGGCCCGATCCGGAATTTCGCGAACGTCCAGTTTCATCTCGACGGCCAGTTGCATCGTCTTGGCCATCACGTCGGCGTGAAGGTGCAGCCCCTGGTAGCCCAGCACGGAGCCGTCATCGGCGTTGACCACGATCGTCGCTCGCCCTTCGGGGTGGTCTTTCGTCTTGAAGACCCCGTCGTCCGACGCCTCGCGGGAGACGACGATCGCGTCCATCCCCGACTCGGCGACGGTCGCGGGCGTGTGGCCGATCCGGGCGAACGGATAGACTCCGAGCCCCGAGAAGATCACGTGGTGGGGGACGTTGGTGTAGGGCTCGAGTTCCTCGCCGCGATGGTGGGCGAGTATGTTTTCGGCGGCTGCGAAGCCCTGCTCTTTCGCGACGTGGAGGATCGGCTCTCGCCCGTTCGCGTCGCCGGTGACGAACACACGTCCGTCGTCTGCGGCCTGCATCGTCGGCTCGACCCAGTTCTCGCCGGCCTCGAGTCGGGTGTGCTCGAGTCCCAGCCCGTCGAGGGCCGGACGCCGACCGGTGAAACAGTAGAGCCGTTCCGCCTCGATCGTTCGTTCCTTGCCCTCCTGCTCGGCGGACAGCCGGACACTGCCGTCGTCGGTCCGCTCGAGGTGTTTCTCGTCGGTGTTCGTCAGCACCTCGATCCCGAACTCCTCGCGGTAGCATTCGAGAATCGTCTCGCCGTACTCGGGTTCCATCTCGTCGAGCGGGTAGTCGTCGTGTTCGATCACCGTGAGATCGACGTCGCCGACCTCGCTGAGGTACGGCGCGAGTTCCAGCCCGATGTAGCCAAACCCCATGACGATCCCCGACTCCGGGAACTCGGTCGCGTCCAGTACGTCCGCACTCGAGTCGAACGGCACCTCGTCGATTCCGGGAAGATCGGGGACGTTCAGCGTCGACCCCGTCGCGATCACGACGTAGTCGGGCTCGAGTCGCCGCCCCGACGCGTCGAGTTCGAGCACCCGGTCGTCGACGAACCGGGCAGTGTCGTCGACGAATTCGACGTTCTCGTGCGTTGCCAGCTCGTGGACGTGATCGCGACGGTGCTGGGCGAACCCCGAGATGTGGTCGTCTTTTCGGGCGACGACCGCTTCGGGATCGGGGTCGGGAACGCCCTCGAGGCGGTCATCCTGGCGAGCCTGGTACCGGTGTTGCCCGGCCGAGAGTACTTCCTTGGAGGGCATGCAGCCACGCAGGATACAGAGCCCGCCGCCGGGATCGCCGTCGTCGATCAGGGTCAGGTGCAACTCGAGGTCGGCGCTTTCGTCGACGCGTGAGAGAAGTTCGTCGGCGACCGCGACGCCGGCGCTGCCGTACCCGCCGACGAATAGCTACGTGTACCATGGACACAGTACGTTCGCGGTCCGTGAAAAGACTACCCGCGGGTGTGACTGATCGACGCGGCTCCGATCCGAACGTGGGGCCGTCCGGGGTCGGTTTTCGCTGGGTCGTGTGCAGTCGCGATCGGTGGAGATTACCAGCTACCGTGACACGGCCTCACCGCCTTCGCGAACGACGGCTTCGACCTCTTCTTCGCTGACGAGCGCTACGTCGCCGGGAATCGTCCGCTTCAGCGCTGCCGTCGCGGCCGCGTACTCGAGGGCGGTCGGGACATCGTCACCGTCGAGTCGGCGGGCGATGAACGCGCCGGTGAAGGCATCGCCGGTCCCGATTCGGGAGACGGTGTCGGTGTCGTAGGCCGGCTGTTCGTGGACGACGCTGTCGTGCCAGCCGATCGCGCCCTCGGAGCCACGGGTGACGACGACGGTCTCGAAATCGTACTGCGACCCCAGTTTGTGGGCCAACTGCCGGGGATCACCCTCGAACCCGAGGACCGTCCGGGCGTCCCGCGCGGCGATCACGAGCACGTCGATACCCGGGAAAAGCTGGGTCATCGTCTCTTTGGCCTCGTCGGGAGACCAGAGCTTTCGCCGGTAGTTGAAGTCGACTGCGGTCGTCGTCCCGCCCTCACGGGCTGCCTTCAGCAGGCTCGCGGTCGTATCCCGCAGCGTCGACGAGAGTGCGGGCGTGATCCCAGTCGTGAAAAAGACCGTGGCGTTTTTGACCCGCTCGAGGTCCAGTTCCCGTGCTTTCGCGGTCGAGACGGCGGTGTTCTCCCGGTCGTAGATGACGTTTGTCCCGCGGGGTTCCCCGGCCCGCTCGAGGTAGTAAGTGCCCTGACGACCGCGGTGGCTCCAGACGACGTCGGTGTCGATACCGTGCTCGCGGAGTTCGCCGACCGCGCGCCGCCCGAGCGGCGTCTCGGGTACCTTCGACATCCAGGTCGCGGAGGTGCCGAGTCGCTTTGCCGCGATCGCGACGTTGCTCTCGGCCCCACCGGCACGGACCTCGAGTTCGCGCGTGTCCTCGAGGCGTTCCTGGTCCGGTGGGGAGAGCCGGAGCATGGTTTCGCCGAACGTGACGAGTTCGTCGTCGCTCACGGCCGATCCCTCCGTCGGTCTCGGCGTCGGAGTGTCGTCATACGTCGACAAACGGTTGGCCGGGGTATAAGATCACTGTTGCTGCCGTGGCTCGTCTCCCCGGCTGAGGAGCACTGCCGGTCTCACGACGGAGCTTCGCCATTTTGGCCGCCGACTCGTCGGAATCGCCAGCCGTGTGCTCGAGCACGGTCCCGACCGGCCGCCACGATTGCAACCTCACCGTTCGAGAAGCGTCTCGCTCGAGTCGACGGCGACGGTCGTCGGCCCCTCGGTTCCGTCACCGTTCTCTTCCTCGAGAGTCGCGGCGATCCCGACGGTCTCGAGCAGATCGAGACTGCTCTCGACGTGGTCGGTCATCGCTGGAACCCGGACTCGTCCGCCGGCGAGCGCGAGGTAGACGAGCAACTGGTCGGCCATATGTCGATCGACGGGTGCCGCTCCCTCGAGGAAGCGGTTCGCGGCGTCGGCGGCGTCTTCGCCGACGCGTTCGGCCGGCGTTCCTCGTTCGCCGAGGGAACTGAACCCCGCGAGTCCCGCTCGCCGCCGCTGCCCGTCGTCGCTCACTGCGTGATCGACGCGGATCACCAGTGCCGATCCCGGCGAGGGGCTTTCCGCCGTCGTTTCCCGGCGCTCGAGGTCGCCGTGCCACTCGAGGCGCTCGAGCGCGCCTTCGGCCTGTCGGTGGGCGACGTCCTGCTCGCTCAGCGACTCGGACTCGGTCGAGTAGAGCCGTACCGTCTCAGGGTCGCCACGCTCGTCGAGTTCGACGGGTTCGATCGCCGAGGGTGCGAGCCGGAGGGTGACCTCGCCGCCGCCGTCGGGATAGAACCCGCGGCGATCGACCTCGCAGTCGGCGACGAGCCCGAACTGACGGAGCAGCGGGAGTTTCACGTGCCGAACGTAATCTATAGGGGGCGACCACTTCACGTCGGTACCGCCGGTCACAGTTATCCGAAGCGGCGACTCGAGCACGCCAGCAAGCGGCAATACGGCGTCGAAAAGCAGCGTCACGCTGCCGGCGGTCCCGATGTCGACCTCGTACCTGCCGCCCTCGAGTCGGGGCGTGTCGGTCTCAGCCGCCCCGTCGGTTCCACTCCCCGCCTCGAGTCCCGGATCGAACTCGATCGTCTCTGCCCCCAGCTCGACTCCCGTCGCGTCAGCGTCACAGAGTTCGACCATCGTCTCGAGGACCGCGAGGTGCTGGTGACGGAGTCCGGGCGTCGGTCGATTCCCGCGGACGTTCTCGATCCGGATCGGCTCGTTCTCGAGGACCGAGAGAGTGAGCGCTGTTCGGACGAACTGGCCGCCCGCGTCGTTCCCATCGAGTTCGTACGTCGGAGTCACGGGCGGACGTACGGACTCGAGGGTCGTAGCCGTACCGTCGTTCGTGTCCCGGTCTCGTTTTCGCCCACGGCCCATCCCCCTGCTTCCGCTCCAGCTACCGTCCCGAGAGATCGATCGCGATCGCTGGGTCCGCGAATTTCGACCGTTCGGCGGGTCACAACCGAACGCGAACGCGACTTACCGACGAGAAACGCAGTGCAACTGGACTCGCCGGCCACAGAACACAGGCGCTCGCACGTCGACGACCGCGACGGCGGTCAAGCCCCGGGGCATTCTCCTAGTCTGTAAAGGCGAAACCGCCGGAGGCGGGCCGTGAGTCGCGCCGTCAGTCACCGTGACCGGGATAATCTCGCTCGAATCGATCCTCGATTTCCCGCTCGTCGAACTGGACGACCACCGGCCGTCCGTGTGGACAGGAGTAGGGGTTCTCGCAGTCGTCTAACGTCGCGAGCAGGTCGACGACCGACCCCTCCGTTAGCGAGGTGTTTCCGGTCACCGAAGGATAACAGGCCAGGTCCCCGAGGAACTCATCGGCCAGTTCGTCGACCGTCTCCGCGCCCGCTTCCCGATCGCCCTCGACGAACGAGGTGAGCACGTCACGCAGGTGTTCGGGCTCGAGTGTCTCCTCGAGGACGGCCGGAACGGTCGTCACGGCCACCGTTCGGCCGTCGATCCGATCGGCGTAGAACCCCAGCCGCTCGAGGGCGTCGGCATAGCCCGCGAAGGCCTCGGCTTCGGCGGCGGTGAGCTCGAGTTCGACGGGATCGGCGAGCGCCTGTGCGGGCGGGTCGTCGGCGAAGGCATCTCGCAGCCGCTCGTAGTTGACCCGCTCGTCGGCGGCGTGCTGGTCGATCAACGCGAGCCCGTCGGGCGTCTCACAGACGAGATACGTATCGTCCAGCTGTCCCATAACCCGCAGCGGTGGCAGCGAGTCGAAGTCGGTCCGCTCGCCGGTGGCCCGGTCGCCCGAGAGCGTCCGCTGTTCGGTGGGCCCGTCGAACTTGCGCTTGCGGTCGGACTCGCGGTCGCGAGTGTGAGCGTCGCTTGTCGCTTGCTGGTCCGGCTCGTCGTCGCCATCCCCGGACTCGAGTGTCGTGGTTCGCCGCTTGGCACCAGGAGCAGGATCGTCTGGGCTGGCCGACGCTGCTGTCGATGGAGCCGTCTCGGAGCTGGATTCCAGTTCTGGTTCTGGTTCCGGTTCCGGTTCCGGTTCCGGACTGTCCTCGGCCCCACTTCGATCCGTTTCCCCGCCACCTCGAGTCGGTCCAGTCGCTGTGGTCGATCCTCCGGCTCCGGAACCCGCGTTTTCCTCGGGCTCCGGCTCGGCCGTATCCGCATCCGTATCCGCCCTCGACAGAGACGCGTTGCTCCCCTCGTCGGAGCCGTCGGAGGCGGTCGGCGAGTCGCCCTCGTCACCCGAACGTCCGTGGGATTTCGACTCCCTGCTGTCGTCCTCGTCGCCCGCGGCGTCGTCCATCCCCGTCTGTCTCGAGGAATCTCCGTCTCGCGCTCGCTTCGCCGACGATGGGGTCCGATCCGGCTCGACGCGTGCCTCGCCGGGCGCTGAGCGGCCGCGGGGCGCTCGCGACCGCAAGAGCCCGTGTTCGAGCAGCGCCGATTCCACCGCGGCGTCGACCTGCCGGCGGACGGCATCGTCGTCGTCGAACCGTACCTCCCGCTTGCGCGGGTGGACGTTCACGTCCACGGCGTCGCCGGGCACCTCGAGGAAGAGGGTCACGAACGGGTAGCGGTCGCTCCCCAACTGCGTGCCGTAGGCTCCCATGATCCCTTCGCGGATCGCGTCGGCGGTCACCGCCCGGTCGTTGACGTAGGTAGCGAGATATTCGCGACTCGAGCGGTTCGTCTCCGGATGACTCACGAGCCCCGAAATCGCGTCGACCGGCCCTGGCGGCAGATCGTCTCCGTCGGCCCCGACCGGGATCATCGCGGACGCGACCTCGCGACCGTAGACCGACAGCACCGCGGCCTGGAGGTCGCCCTGGCCGGTCGTGGCGAACACCTCGCGGCCGTCGTGGGTCAGCGAGACCGCCACGTCCGGGTTCGCCAGTGCGTACCTCGTGACGACGCGGTTGACGTGGGCGAACTCGGTCGCCGTGGTCTTGAGGAACTTCCGGCGAGCGGGCGTGTTGTAAAAGAGGTCTGCGACCTCGACGACGGTCCCCTCGGGACAGCCCGCCGGTTCGACAGAGGCGACGTCGCCGCCTTCGTAAACGAGTTCCGTGCCCGCTTCGCTCCCGTCCCGCGGCCTCGAGCGAAGCGTCAGCCGCGAGACCGACCCGATGGTGTGCAAGGCCTCGCCCCGGAAGCCGAGCGTCGAGACTCCGGACTCGAGGTCCGTGAGGTCCTCGATCTTGCTCGTCGTGTGCTGGCGGACCGCGGCCCGCAGGTCGGCTTCGGTCATCCCGCTGCCGTCGTCGGCGACCCTGATCAGTTCGGTGCCGCCTTCCTCGACGGTAACGTCGACCCGCGAGGCGTCGGCGTCCAGGCTGTTCTCGACGAGTTCTTTCACTGCGCTGGCGGGCCGCTCAACGACTTCGCCGGCGGCGATCCGGGCGACAGTGTCCTCATCGAGTCGGTGGATTTCGGTGTCGGTACTGGCGTCCCCGTCGTTGGACGACCGTTCCGTATCGCCCGCGGAAGCATCAGATTCGCCGGTCATGTCTCGAGAAGTGGGACCACGGCGGCTTCGATTCGCGAGCGGTTCTGGGGCACCTCGACCAGCGGCCGCCGAACGGCGTCGTCGGAACCCACGTCTGGGTAGGCGACCGCTGCGTTGGTCTCCGGTGTAAACACGTCTTCGCCGCAAGCCTCGACCGGTTCCGAGACGGCCGACCGGAGTGGCGTTCTCCGCTTGGTCCCGCCCGCCAACGGGTGATCGCCCAGGTCTGACAGGGGGGTCAGGGTCTCGTCGACTTCCCCGTCCACGTCGAACGGCGTCACGAGCGGACACGTGATCCCCGCGAGCGCCCGTCGAAGGCGAAAGTTCATATCCGATGGTTTTCGGGGAGTCGCAAAAGCGTATCTACTCCCACGGCTCCGCCAGTTCGTGGAAGCACTTGCCGAAACCTGCGATCGGTCCAGCGTCGTCGCTCGCTTTCTGCCGGCCCGGCGAAGCGGTTAGACGGCCGATCTCTCTCGACCGTCCGTCACCGGTAGCCTCGTCGCTTTCCCCGATCACACGCTTGATTATCGATAATCGGATTGTTGGTGTGACGGTTGCAACGGCGCGTTCCCGGAACGCCTCAGCCGAGCAGTATCCCCTCGACGAGCACCTCCTCGAGGAGGAACATTAGTACGATGCCACCGACGAAGGGGACGCCAGTCGTCCATCCGACGACCGTCTCCGCGTCGAAACGGACGAGTTCCGTGACTTCCCAGATGACTTCGACGATGGCACCGACACCGATCCCGAGGAAGACGATTGCGATCAACGGGGAGAACGCAAAGACCCCGAGCCAGCTGCCGAACACCAGCGGGCCGCCTGCGAGGAGACCGACGGCGGCGAAGTGATACAGCGGCGGGCGGGCGGCGTCACGGGCGAGAGCAGCGACGATCGACAGCCCTTCGGTGATGTTGTGGAGGACGAAGCCGATGATGAGGATGGTCACGGCCGAGTACGCCCCGGTGGCAAACGAGGTCCCGATCGCCAGCCCCTCGCCGACGCTGTGGAGACCGAGGCCGATCGCGATCATGTAGCCTACCTTGAGACCGACGTTCGTCTCACCCAACGCGGCGTTCAAGCGCCACTGGCTGAATATCTTCATCAGGTAGAACGTCCCAACGACAGTGACGACTCCAGCGATACCTGCGATGGAGAGTTCTTGCGTGCTGGCTCCGGCCTCAGCCATCGCCTCACCGCTCTCGACCATCTCTTCGACCATCTCGATGCCGATAAACGCCAGGATACCTGCCGACAACGCGAGCATCGCGTGTACCCACAGGCTATCGAGCGATTTGATGAACGGGAACCACAACATCCCGATCATAACCGGCATCACTCCGGCGAGGAGCCCGATGATGGTCATCATCCACATCACATCCGCCGTCGATGCCTCCGCCATCCCCTCGAAATCTCCGAAGGGGGAGGTGAAGTACAACAGCCCCGCGACGATGGCGAGTACGACGACTGGAGCAATCGCCAGAATCGGTCGCGGGACCGAGCCCCGATCGTTCATCTGTTCTCACCCCAAGACAACTGTGACTGTGACTCCGTCGTCGGCGATACCGTCGATACGATCGTAGTCGTGGACGACACGTGTCCACTGGCCAAGCTATCTCTCATCACCCACCGATTTCGAGAAGGGATATTTGAACTTTGCTTGGTGGAATGAGTTAGTTAGACTAGTCTAATACACTTCGATTCTCTATGGATCGCGTACCAATACGCCGTGCAACGCGGACCGGTAACGTTACCGTACGAGTCTCGGACGTGAGTTCGACGGTGAGCAGATCGACCGGCGGCACGTCGTCGATCGTTACGTTGGTACCGGGTCCGATGCCGGCGTCCGAGAGGAACTCCCGAACGTCGGGGTCCCGGTGGGGTACCTGCTCGATGACGACTGTCTCGCCAACCTCACGCTCGGACAACGGCGTATACGGTGTTTCCTCGGGCATCGTCAGATCCGCGTTCGGGATCGGATCGCCGTGGGAATCGGTTGCCGGGTCCCCCAGAAACGCCGAGAGCCGGCGTGCCAACTCGTCGCTGACGTAGTGCTCGAGTCGGTCTGCCTCCTCGTGGACGTCGGTCCAGTCGTAGCCGAGGTGGTCGGTCAGGAACGTCTCGAGCAGTCGGTGATTCCTGATCAGCCGACGGACGACCAGCTCCCCTTCTTCGGTCAGCTCGACGCCCTCGTAGGGCGTGTAGTCGACCAGCCCCTCTTCATCCAGGTTGTCGAGCATGCTCGTTACCGACGGTGCCGTCACGCCGATTTCGTCGCCGATCTCGGCCGTTCGAACGGGTCGTTCGTGTTCGTTCTCGAGGTGGTAGATGACCGTGAGGTAGTCCTCCGCGATCGGACTGAGATCCATCGACGGGTGTTTTTCGACGGGCTACAATAAATTTGCTCAGTTGAATTGTATTATTAGCCCCATCTAATACTATGGCCTGGGCGAAACACACCTCGAGCAGGAAACTGTGCTCGTCTCGTCGTACTGTCGGGCTCGAGGGAACGACCACGGGCACGGCCACCGGTGACTCGAAACCTTGACCCGCCGCCTGCGAGTACGAGGAGTATGCTCACGTTCATCGGTCTCGGGCTCTACGACGAGCGATCGATCACCGTCGAAGGCCGGGAAGCCCTGCGAAACGCCGACCGGGTCTACGCCGAGTTCTACACCAGTACGCTGATCGGGACAACGATCGAGGACCTCGAGGCCCACCACGACTGCGAGATCGAGGTCCGGGACCGCGCGGGCGTCGAACAGGAGCCCGACGAGATGCTCGAGGCGGCCGAGAACGAGGATGTCGCCTTCCTTACGGCGGGCGATACGATGATCTCGACGACACACGTCGACCTCCGGCTGCGGGCCCACGACCGCGGGATCGAGACGCGGGTGATCCACGGCATCACCGCCCAGACGGCGGCCAGTTCGCTGACTGGCCTGCAGAACTACCGGTTCGGCAAGGCGACGACCCTTCCGTTCCCCTACGCCCACGGGGCCGACGGCCTCCCCAGTAGCGTGACGGAGACACTCGAAGCGAACCGCGCGGACGGGCTGCACACGGTCGTCTACCTCGATATCAAGGTTGGACACGAACTGACCGACGACGACGAGTACATGACCGCAGACATCGGGGCGGAGCTGCTGGCCGAGGAGTACCCCGAGCTGGTGGGCGTCGTCGTCGCTCGCGCGGGCAGCCCCGATCCGCGAATCGAGGCCGGGACGATGACCGAACTCGCCGGCCGGGAGTTCGGCAATCCGCTGCACCTGCTCGTCGTCCCCGGGGACTGTCACCCGCTCGAGGCCGACGCCCTGGTCGAACTCGCCGGCGCGGATCGGACAGCACTCGAGGTCGCCTGACGCCGAAACGGCAGGCCGCTGGTACCGACCGCCACTTACCGCAACACCGACTCGAGTTCCCGCACGAAGTCGCTTGGTACCTCGACGTGAGGTGCGTGCCCAGTGTTTCCGAAGCCGACCTCCTCGAACTCGCCGCCGTCGTCTTCGTACGCCTCGAGCACTGCCCGGGTCTGGTCGACCATCGGCTGGGGCGGGAACGCGTCCTCGCCGGGCCAGCCCGGCAGTTCGCCCATCTTGCCGAGCGTCCCGAGGTCGAACAGCGATTCGTTGGAGACGATCTGATCGGAGTCACCCCGAATCCAGAGAACGGGCGGTTTCGCGTCGCCATCGATCGCCGTGATTTCCGAGAGTTCGCAGTACTTCGGCGAGATGGCGTTGTTCACGCCCGTCTCACCCGGGGCGACGCCAGGCCAGTTGTCGCTATCGACGGCCGAACCGGGGTAGTTCCCGTCGCCCGTCGTCGTATCGAGCATCCCCGTCAGATACGACTCCTCGCGCTCTTCGTCGAACTCGTGGGTCGGATCGACGTAGTACGTCCGGAGGATCTTCCGCGGGCTGGCCTCACCCTCCTCGCCTCGGTCACGGTCTTCCAGCCCAGACACGAACGCGTCGTTGCCGATCCCCCCGCCAGAGCCGGCGTAATCGTCGAAGCACGGCGTCCCCTCGAGGTCCTTCGTCCCGCCGAACCCGTACGGCGAGAGGGGATTGACGAGCACGAGCTGTCGAACCGCGTCGGGATCGTCGATCGCGTACCGCATCGCGACGCCGCCGCCGTTCGACCAGCCGACCAGCGTTACGGGCGTCTCGAGGTCCAGTTCGGTGAGCAGTGCCCGTAGGTCGTTCGCGAAGTCGCCCAGTCCGTTCGTCGCGTCGACCGGCTTCGTCTCCGTGTCGCCGTAGCCCCGCAGATCCGGCGCGACCGCGTACTGACGCGTCGGCAAGTCGGCCATCACGTCCTCGAAGAACCGCGAAGAAGAGACGTTGCCGTGAACGAAGATCACCGTCTCGCCATCGCCGTCGTGACTGCCCGACTCGAGGACGTGGGTCTCGAGGCGGTCGGTCTCGATGGTACGGGACTGGACGCCGGCGAGGGTGTCGTCTCGAGTCATGGCCGGCGATACCACGGCCCCCCTGATAACGTTCGTGCCGACTGGAACCCGCTACCCTACAGTCGGTCGACGATCGCCGCCGTCACCTCGTCCGTGGAGGCGTCACCGCCCAGGTCCGGCGTTCGCGGCCCCTCCTCGAGCGTCGCTTCGACGGCCTCGCGGACGGCAGCGCCAGCCTCGTCGTAGCCGAGGAACTCGACCAGCATCGCAGCGGAGAGAATCGTCGCGGCGGGGTTTGCGATACCTTCACCGGCGATGTCGGGTGCGGTGCCGTGGACGGGTTCGAACAGGCCGCGTTCGGGGCCGACGTTGGCCGACGGTAGCAGGCCGAGTCCGCCGACCAGTCCCGCTGCGAGGTCCGAGAGCACGTCGCCCGCGAGGTTCGGACAGACGACTACGTCGAACTGTTCGGGGTCGAGACAGACCCGCGTCGCGAACGCGTCCATCAGTACCTCGTCGGTTGCGACGCCGCGTTCGTCCGCAACCTCGGCGACGGTGTCACGGAAGCGGCCGTCGGTCTCCCGCATCACGTTGGCCTTGTGAACGATCGTGAAGCCGTCGTGGGCACCGTCCTCGACGTAGTCGCAGGCGAACTCGGCGAGTCGACGGGACGCGGATTCGGTGACCACTCGCGTCAGCGTCGACACGTCCTCGCTCAGCCGGTCCTCGTGGCCTGCGTAGACGCCCTCCGTGTTCTCCCGCAGAAAGACCAGGTCCGTTTCGGGACGAACGGCGTCGATCCCCGGGTACGCCGTCGCTGGGCGGACGTTGACGAACGAGTCGACGGCCTCCCGCAACGGGAGGATCACGTCGGCGGCGGTGTCGCCGGCCGCGCCGAACAGCGTCGCGTCGGCCGAGGCCGCGAGGTCGTCGGTTTCCTCGGGAAGGGCCTCGCCCGTCTCCGCTTTCACTGCGTCGCCTGCGTCGGCCTCGTGAAACTCGAAGTCGATCTCGAGGGCCTCGAGGACCTCGACGGCCGCCGGCGTCACCTCCGTGCCGATCCCGTCGCCCGGGATGACGGCAATATCGTGAGTCATACCCACCCATCGATCCGGCGGCGAAAAGAGGGTATCGGTCGCGTCATCTTTCCGTTCTCGACCGCGTCAGCGTGCGACGCGGCTCACTGTCGGTCCGCCGCTCGTGTGGCGAGCAGCGCAACCGCCGCGAGCGCGAGTGAAAGTGCGAGCGCAGCCACCGCAACGCCGAAGCCGGGCATCGGCAACAGCGGCTCGGCGAGCACCACCGTGACGGTTTCGGTCACACCGCTCTCGACGGAGCTGGTCTCGACGACATCCGTCGTGAAGCCGTCCGCTGACGCCTCGAGCACGTACGCCTCGCCCGTCCCGGGAACAGTCGCCAGCACCGTCCCGTTCTCGTCCGTTCGGTCGTCGATCTCGGCGGCCGTTCCGTCGTCACGCTCGAGCAGTAGCTCGGCATCGGGGATCGCCCCGCCGTCTTCGCTCTCGACGGTGATCTCGAGTGCGGCATCGCCCTCGAGTGCGACCGACTCCGCGACCGTCTTCCGGTCACCGTCCCCGGTGATCGTCACCGTCTGCGTCGCGTCCTCGTACCCGTCCGCACGGAACTCGAGGACGTATTCGTCTCCCTTCGCCGGCACGTTCGCGATCCGGTAGGTGCCATCGGTCGCGTTCTCGACTGTCCCCGGGTACGTCCCGTAGCTGCCGTTCGCGACGACCGTCGCGTCTCCGATCCCGCTCTCGAAGTGAACGTCGGTCACCGTCGCTTCGATCTCGCCCGCTCCAGCGAGGGCGATCTCGAGGGCGACCTGCTCGTCGGTATCGACGGTCATCGATTCGTGGGCCGTCCCGTATCCGGGCTTCTCGACGACGACCTCGTACGCACCGGGGTCGAGGCCGAGCCGCTCGAACGCGCCGTCGGCGTCGGTGGTCGTCTCGACACTTTCGCCGTCCTCCGCGACGATCTCGACTGTCGCCCCCTCGAGCGAGGCGTTTGTCACACCATCTGTGACGGTCCCGGAGATGGCTCCGTGATCGCCGACCTCGTCGATCGCCGCGACTGCGTCGACGATCCCCGCGCCGTACCGCGTGTCCGGCTGCTCGGGTTCGCCGTCGGGTTTCCAGGCCGTCGTCTCGAGAGCGGCCGCGACTGTCTTGGGCTCGAGGTCGTCCGCGGTCGCCGACTGGGCCAGAGCGACCGTGCCGGCGACGTGGGGTGCGGCCTTGCTGGTCCCGCTGCGGGAGTCGTACTCGCCGCCAGGGGCCGTACTCTCGATGCCTGCACCGGGCGCGACGATGTCCGGAACGACGTACGTGTCGGGCCAGTGATCGAGCGCGGCCGACCCCCAGGCGTCGTCGGTGTCGATCTCCTCGCCCGCGGAAAAGCCGGCGACGCGGTCCGGATCGACGATCGCACCGACGGCGATCGAGTCGTAGACGTTCGCCGGCGACAGGGACGTCCCTTCGCCGCCGTTGCCTGCGCCTGCGACGACCACCGTCCCGGCGTCGTTCGCGTGCTCGACGGCCCGGATCACGCTCGGGCGGAACTGCGACCAGCCGAGACTCATCGTGACGACATCGGCGTCCGCTTCGACGGCCCACTCGAGACCCGAGAGGACCACCGACTCCCGGCCGACACAGCGGTCCTCACATTCGGTGATGACCGCCCCGTGGAGCAGTTCGGCCTCGGGTGCGACCCCCAGATGAGTGCCGCTCTCGTTGCCGGCCCCGACGATCCCGGTGACGTGGGTGCCGTGCCCGTCGTAGTCGACCGGTTCCTCGGAGGGGTCCGCGGAGAAATCCTTCCAGCCGTCGATCTCGAGGTCGGGGTGGTCGCCGTCGACGCCGGAATCGAGTACGGCAACCGTCGTGTTCTCCCCTCTGGTATCGAACTCGTCCCACGCACGCGGAACGGCCAGTTGCTCGAGGCCGTCGGCGTACGAGGGGGCAGTGCTCGATTCCTCGTCCACGAGGGACGCCCCGGCCTCGTCGGTGGCGTCGGCGCGGTCAGGCGTGACGACCTCTTCGGGCCGAACTGCAGTCGCGTTCGGCACGGCTGCTACCTCCTCGAAGGACGCTCGCTCGGTATCGACCGTCACGAGCGCGACGTTTGCGATCCAGAAGCCCCGCTCGAGATCGACGGCGGCTGTTTCGGCCGCGTACGCTTCGAGCGGTGCCTGGGTCGCAGTGGCGTGAGCCCGGCGAGCGTCGGCGGTGGCGTCGACATCGGAGGGCTCGAACTCGACGATGACCCGTATCTCACCGCTCGCGTTCTCGAGAGCCGGATCGATCGTCGCGCCGCCGGCGTCGGTCGTCGCGAAGTCGGGAGTCGGGTCGGTGGCGTTCTCGAGTGTCGGTGCCGGTTCGTCGGGGGCGGGGGCGAGGGCGGAGTCGGAATCGGACGGGCTGGCCGCAGCCACGCCGTGTACGCCGGCGAGGGCGATCACGGCGACGAGCACGATTGCGAGCCCGAGGACGACTGCAACTGCCGTTCTCGACTGTCGCCCGACCGGGCGGGGACCGATCGTCAGGCGAGACATTACCGTGCTCGAGACACTCCGGCTGGTTAAACGTGCCTGTCGGCGGTGAAGAGTCCAGTCGCGAGGACTGCGGAGTCGCGAAACCACCGTCGAGCGACGGTTACTGGCGTTCGTCTGCCATCCACGCGCCCGTTGCCATCCCGAGCAGTGCCAGTCCGAACCCGAGAACGGCAGCTCCGACCTGAAACGTCTCGCCGACGCCGTATCCCAGTGACATGACGCCGAACGACGTTCCGCCGGCGAACACCGCTGCAGCCGCCCGATCGTCGGTCTTTCGCCCCCACAGCAACGCGGGGTACCGAAGCAAAACGGCACTGGCGAGCACAACCGTCAGGAAGGTCGCCAGAAGAAGGTGCAGTGACTGTGACTGCCCTGTCCTCGCGACGCCGGCAGTAACCCCACTCGCGGCAACGAGAGCACCCGTGTACCGATATGGGCGGTTCATGTTCGTTCGTGTTTGTCAAAGAAAATGTTTTCTTCGCTACTGTGCTCGAGGGCCTCGTTTGCCGGTCAGGGGTCGACCTCCGAGCGCGAGGTCCGTTCCACCGCGGTCACCCCACGTCACGGGGCCGGGGCCGATCGCCACCCGATAGCCGGCGTACTCGAAGCGGACGGTAGCGTCCGCGAGCGAGACTGTGGCCGGATCGTCGACATCGCCCAGGCGTCAACTCGTTCGAGGGAACGCGTGTCTCCCGGGAGTCCACGAACGGGACGGACCGTCAGTCGGCGGCGTCGGAAATCCGATCCGACTCGACGTACGGCAGGTCCGCGGCCGTCTCCCGCACTTCGCCGGCGTTGGACTTCATCAGCGCCGTCGTATCCCAGACGCCCTCGACCAGCGCCTTGCGCTGGGCGTCGTCGACCGTGACGGCGACGGTCGTCTCGCCGTACGTGACCTGTTCGGCCGCGACGTCGATCTCGAGGTCGCCGTCGGGATGCTCGTCGACCCAGTCCTGTATCTCCGCGATCGTCTCGGCGTCGGCCGTGACGGTTGGAATGCCGAGCGCGAGGCAGTTCCCCGCAAAAATCTCGGCGAAGCTCTCGCCGATCAGGGCGTCGATCCCCCAGCGCAGCAGCGCCTGGGGAGCGTGCTCGCGCGAGGAGCCACAGCCGAAGTTGCTGTTGACGACCATGATCGAGGAGTCCTGAAACCGGTCCTCGTTCATCGGATGGGCTTTGAGGTCGTCGTCCTCGGTGAACCGCTGGTCGAAAAAGGCGAACTCGCCCAGTCCGTCGAAGGTGACGACCTTCATGAACCGCGCCGGGATGATCTGGTCGGTGTCGATGTCGTTGCCCTGGATCGGGATACCCGAACCCGAGACCGAGTCGACTGCCGGGATGTCGATCTCGTCGTCTTCGCCCGCCATTACGCGGTCACCTCCGTCTCCGGCAGGTCACGAACGTCTGTCACTTCACCCGTGATCGCCGCCGCAGCGACCATCCGCGGGTTCATCAACACCGTCCGGCCGTCCTTGCTCCCCTGGCGGCCGACGAAGTTCCGGTTCGACGAGGAGGCACAGGCCTCGTCGCCCTCGAGTTGGTCCTCGTTCATACCGAGACACATCGAACAGCCGGCATTGCGCCAGTCGAAGCCGGCTTCCTCGAAGACGGCTTTGAGCCCCTCTTGCTCGGCGGCTTCCTGGACGCGCTGGCTCCCGGGGACGACCATCGCACGGACGTCGTCGTGAACCTCGCGGCCTTCGACGATCCGGGCCGCCCGTCGCAGGTCCGGCAGGCGGGCGTTCGTACACGAGCCGAGAAACGCCACGTCGATCCCGTAGCCCGCCATGGTCTCGCCGGGCTCGACGCGCATGTGTTCCTGTGCGCGACGGGCAGTCTCCTGCTTGTCCGCGGGCAGTTCTTCCGGGGCAGGAATCGGCTCGGTGATACCGATCCCCTGGCCGGGAGTGGTCCCCCAGGTGACGACCGGCTCGAGGTCGTCGGCGTCGATCGTGACGACGTCGTCGTACTCGGCGTCCTCGTCGGATCGGATCGACTCCCAGTACGGTTTCAGTTCCTCGAACCGCTCGGGGTCCTGGAAGTAATCGGTCTCCTCGAGCCACTCGTAGGTGGTCTCGTCGGGGTTGACGTAGCCCGCGCGAGCACCCCCTTCGATGGACATGTTACAGATGGACATCCGACCCTCCATGCCCAGGTCCTCGATGGCGGAGCCGGCGTACTCGTAGACGTAGCCGACGCCGCCCTCGGTTCCCAGACGACGGATGATCTCGAGGATGACGTCCTTGGCTTCGACGCCCTCGCCGAGTTCGCCGTCGACCTGGATCTTCCGTACCTGCTGTTTCTCCATGGCGACGGTGCCCGTCGCGAGCACGTCCCGGATCTGGCTGGTGCCGATCCCGAACGCGAGCGCGCCGAAGGCTCCGTGGGTCGAGGTGTGGGAGTCGCCACAGACGATCGTCTTGCCCGGCTGGGTCAGCCCCTGCTCCGGACCGATGACGTGGACGATCCCCTGGTCGCCGCTGTCGGGATCGGAAAAGTCGATCCCGGCCTCGCGGACGTTCGCCTCGAGTTCGGCCATCATCTCCTCGGCGGCGTCTTCCTCGTAGGGGCGAGACTGGTCTGCCGTCGGCACGATGTGATCGACCGTCGCGTGGGTCAACTCGGGATAGGCGACCTCGAGGTCTCGCTCCCGCAGCATGCCGAAGGCCTGGGGGCTTGTCACCTCGTGAATGAGGTGGAGACCGACGAACAGCTGATCCTGCCCGGTCGGCAAGGTCGTAACCCTGTGGCGATCCCAGACCTTGTCGTACAGCGTCCCCTCGCTCATTCCTCGGCCTCTACGGAGGGATCGTGTTCGCCGCCACGCTCGAAGACATCGTTCGCGTCGTCGGCGTCGTGGGGCGGTGTGTGCTCGATGTCTTTCATCGTCTTCGACGTGGGCTCGGTGTCGGTGGTCGTTCGCTCTTGGGTCCTGTTCGCGTTCGCGTTCCCGTTCCCGTTCCCGTTCCCGTTCGGATCAGTCGCAGCCGGTTCGCCCCCGTCGGTAGCCACGATCGGGCCGCGGTTGAACAGGTTGCCGGCTGTTTCCCCTGTGTAGGGATTCGTGTGGCTGATGTCGCCCATCGCGCCCATCGTGCTCATCGTGCCGTCAGTCGACGGGTTCGCTGTGGTTGTCGGTCGTGGTCGGTTCCGCTCCGCGTTCGATCGGGTCGTCTCGTGGTCGCTCATTGTCGGTTGGTGTGGTGTATGGTCGTCTAGCGATACGCGTCAGTCGTCGGCCGGAACCTCCGGCTCGGTTCCGTCGGCGTCGGCTTCTTCGGCCCACGCGAACAGGTCGCGCAGGCGTTCGCCGACCTCCTCGATCTCGTGTTCTTTCTCGGCCTGGCGAAGCTGGGTGTAGCTCGGGCGACCCGCCTGGTTCTCGAGGACCCACTCGCGGGTGAACTCCCCGTTCTGGACCTCCTCGAGGACTTCCTCCATGTTCTCGCGGACGCTGTCGTCGACGATGCGTTCACCGCGAGTGAGACCGCCATATTCGGCGGTGTCGGAGACGGAGTTCCACATCTCCATGTTTCCACCTTCGTACATCAGATCGACGATGAGCTTGAGCTCGTTCAGACACTCGAAGTAGGCAATCTCCGGCGAATAGCCAGCGTCGACCAGTGTCTCGTAGCCGTGCTTGACCAGGGCAGTGACGCCGCCACAGAGCACTGCCTGCTCCCCGAAGAGGTCGGATTCGACTTCCTCCTGGAACGTCGTCTCGATAACGCCGGCACGAGTACAACCGATCGCCTTCGCGTACGCGAGCGCGCGTTCGTCGGCGTCACCGGTCTCGTCCTGGTAGACCGCAAGCAGCCCGGGCGTCCCTTCGTCGTTCTCGTAGTTTCGGCGAACGAGGTGGCCAGGACTCTTCGGCGCGACCATCGTCACGTCGACGCCCTCGGGCGGGGTGATCTGGTTGTAGTGAATGTTCAGCCCGTGGGCGAACTGCAGGGTGTCGCCTGCCTCGAGGTTCGGTTCGATGGCGTTCTCGTAGACCGCCGGCTGGACGGTGTCGGGGACGAGCACGGAGACGTAGGTCGACTGTGCGACCGCCTCGGCTGGCGTCGTCACCGCGAGTCCGTCGGCCTCGGCTGCCGACCGCGAGGAAGAGTCCTCACGGAGGCCGACGACCACGTCGACGCCGCTCTCCGCTAAGTTCAGCGCGTGGGCGTGGCCCTGACTGCCGTAGCCCAGCACGGCAACGGTGTCGTCTTCGAGCGTCGATACGTCCGCATCGTCGTCGTAGTAGATCTCGGTAGTGAACTCGTCAGTCATGTTAATCGTCGTCCGCAGTGTATTTCGTTTGCGTCGCGTCTTCGACGGCCGAGACGCTCGCTTCCGCGGGCGTCGGCCCGGTCGTTTCGTCCGTGCCGCGGGCCAGCGCGGTCATCCCGGTACGATCGACCTCGCGGATGCCGAACTGCTCGAAGGTCTCGATCGCGGCCTCGATCTTCTGACGCGAGCCCGTGACCTCGTACGTCGCCGTTTCCGGACTCGAGTCGACGGCGGTGGCGTCGTACATGTCGGCGACGGCCGCCACCTGCGCGGGGTCGGCCGCGTCGACTTTCACCAGCGCTAGCTCCCGACGCATGGCGTCGGGCTCGAGTTCCCGAACCGAGACGACCGGGATCAGTTTCCGCAGTTGCTTTTTGACCTGGTCGATCCCGGGGTCGGGCTCCTCGACGACGAGGGTGATCCGGGCGCGGTCCTCGTCGGTCGTCGGGCCGACGGTTAGACTCTCGATGTTGAACTGCCGGCGCGAGAACAGACCGGAGACCTCGGCGAGGACGCCGGGCTCGTGTTTGACCAGCGCCGAAATCACTGTCCGTCGCGGGTCGTGGGTCGCCTCGACCTCGGGGTCGATACGAATCCCCTGCTCGTTGCGCCGGCCGTCCGGCGTCGGCCGCTCTTCCGGTGGCGGGCCCTCGAGTCCGCGCTGTCGGTCGTTCCCGCTCATAGCTGGTCCTCCGTCAGGGCGAACTGACCGTTGTCGCCACCGCTTGGGACCATCGGGTAGACGTTCGCTTCGGGGTCGATGTGGACGTCGATCACCGAGGGACCGTCGTAGGCGACGGCCTCGGCGATGACATCGGCGACTTCGTCGTAGTCGTCGATCCGGAACCCGCGTGCACCGAAGGCCTCGGCGAGCTTGTCGAACTCCGGCATCCAGTTGTAGTCCGAGGCGGCGTGACGGCCCTCGAAGAAGGCGTCCTGCCACTGTCGGACCATGCCGATGTACTCGTTGTTGAGCACGGCGACCGTGATGTCGAGGTTCTCACGGACCGCGACCGAGAGCCCCTGCATCGTCATCAGGAACGAACCGTCACCGTCGACACAGACGACCTCCTGGTCGTCGTCGGCCGCCAGTCGCGCGCCGATCGCCGCCGGCAGGCCATAGCCCATCGTCCCCAGACCGTGACTCGAGACCCACGTCCGGGGCTCGGTGAACGTCCAGTACTGGCAGGCCCACATCTGGTGTTGGCCGACGCCGGTGGTGACGATCGCGTCGTCGTCGGTGGCCTCGTCTAGGGCCTCGACGACGAACTCGGGCTGAACCGGCTCGTCCTCGGGCATCTTCGACGAAGTCGAAGGTTCGTCACCGCTCTGCTCTGACGGCACGTCGTAGGCCATCGAGTACTCCGACTTCCACTGCTGGCACTGGGCGCGCCACTTCGTCGCTTCGGGCGAGGCATCGACGGCCTCGGCCAGTTGGGAGACGACGGTGTCGGCGTCGCCGATCAGCGGGTAGTCCGCGTGGATGTTCTTCGAGATTTCGGCGGGGTCGATGTCGACGTGGATGACCGCCGCGTCGGGGGCGAAGGTCTCGATGCCGCCGGTCAGACGGTCGTCGAACCGGGTACCGACGGCGATCAGCGTGTCACAGTGGGTGATCGCCATGTTGGCGTAGCCGGTGCCGTGCATGCCCGCCATCTCCATCGACAGCTCGTGGTCCTCGGGGAACGCGCCGAGGCCGGGCATCGTCGTGATGACGGGAATCTCGTGTTCGATGGCGAACTCACGGCAGGTCTCGCTGGCCTCGCCTTTGATGACGCCACCGCCCAGCAGCATGGCCGGACGGGTGGCAGCCTCGATGCGCTCGGCCGCCTCCGCGACGATTTCGGGATCGGCTCGTTCCTGGACCTCGTAGGTGTCGGGCGTCTCCGGCGTGGCGGGTTCGGCCTCGGTGTCGGCGTTCGTGACGTCTTTCGGCAGGTCGACCAGTGTCGGACCGGGACGGCCCTCGCCGGCGAGGGCAAAGGCCTCGCCGACGTCGTCGCCGACCCGGTCGGGGTCGGCCGCGAAGGTGTTGTCCTTCGTGATCGGCGTCGTGACGCCGGTCGTGTCGGTCTCCTGGAACGCGTCGTTGCCGACGAACTCCGTCGGAACCTGGCCGGTCAACGCGACAAGCGGGTCCGAGTCCATGTCGGCGTCCGCGATGCCCGTGACCAGGTTCGTCGCGCCCGGTCCCGACGTGGCCAGGCAGACACCCGGCTCGCCCGCGACGATGCCGTAGGCGTCGGCCGCGTGGGCCGCGCCCTGTTCGTGGGCCATCGTCACGTGCGTGATCTCGGAGTCGTACAGCGCGTCGTAGACGGGCATGATCGCGCCGCCCTGGACCCCGAAGGCGTACTCGACGCCGGCGTTCTCGAGTGCACGGACGACTGCCTGCGCGCCCGACGTAACCGGGTCGGGCGTCCCGTCGGCCGTGGACGCGTCTCGGTCGTGTTTCTGTTCTTCTTGTGCTCGTTCGTCCGGTGGCGAAACGGTTGCAGCGCGTTCGCTCATCGGTACTCACCCGCCGTAGGCTGGCGATTACGATCCGTATCGTGCTCCGCGGACGCGGGCGGGAACGCCCGTCGTCCGGTCGTGGATGTGTGTGGCTGGTTGCTCATCTGCGTGGAAACTGGTCGCTCGAGAATCGATGCGACGGCGAAGCCGAAATCGTGGGTACGGAGTAATAGAGGGGCTAGTACGCCCCTACAATACGAATACGGATCGCGGCGAACGCGCCGCTGCCGTCCCGGGTGCGAGCCGACAGGGGAGCGCGTTGCATCGTTACTCAACGAGTAGGTGCCTCGAGGGACATAACTGTTGGGAGCGGGGCAACGTTCGCGCTCAGGGGAGTCGATCACGTCGGTGGCCCCAAGCGCCGTCCTCGAGCGCGATTGTGATACCCGTCGCTCACGACCGGTAGAAATCGGGGAAGACGCCGTCATCTCTCAGGCGCGCACCTCCTCCCGCTCTCGCTCGCTTTCGTCCTCGGTGCGACGAGGGACTTCGGCTTCCTCGGCGAACCGTTCCAGGTCGCCGACGGTAACACGGCGCTTCTCCGCGCCGTAGTCTTTCACGCGGCGAGTGACCGCGCGGACCTCCTCGTCGGAGGGGTCGAAGCCCCGTTCCTCGAGTCGCTCGCGTACCGAGTGGGTGCCGGTGTGTTTGCCCATGACCAGTCGGCGCTGTGCGCCGACCATCTCGGGGGTCATCACGCCGGGTTCGAAGGTATCGGAGTTCTCGATGACGCCGGCGGCGTGGATGCCGCTCTCGTGGGAGAACGCGTTGTCGCCGACGACCGGCTTGTTGCCGGGCGTGTCCATCCCGCTCTTGTCGGCCACGATCTCGGAGAGTTCGGTGATGCGGGTCGTGTCGATGCCCGTGTCGGTCTGGTACAGCGACTCGACCGACATCACGAACTCCTCGTAGGCGGCGTTGCCGGCCCGTTCGCCGATGGAGTTGACCGACACCTGTGCCTGGTCAGCGCCGGCCTCGATGCCGGCCAAGGCGTTGGCCGTCGCCAGCCCGAAGTCGTCGTGGGTGTGGACGTCGATCCGGGCGTCGGTGTGGTCGCCGACTTTCGCGATCAGCTCCCGGAACCGCCCCGGCGTGGCGACGCCGCAGGTGTCGGGGACGTTGATCCAGTCGACGCCGACCTCGGAGACCGCTTCCACGACGTCGACCAGAAACGCCTCGTCAGTTCGAGTCGCGTCCATCGGCGAGAACATGCAGGTCACGCCCGCCTCTTTGACGCGTTCGACCGATTCGACTGCGCGTTCCCGGACGTCCTCTCGCGTGGCGTGCATCGAATCCTCAATCTGGACGTCGCTGGTGCTGACGAAGGTGTGCACCATCTCGACGCCGGAATCGAGTGCCGCTTCGATGTCTTTGTCGACGACGCGGGCCAACCCGCAGGTGGTCGTCGACGTCGAAGACGCGATATCGCGAACGGCCTCGAACTCCGCATCGGAGTTGACGGGGAACCCACCCTCGATAACGTGGGTCCCCATCTCGTCTAGGATCGAGGCGATCTGTCGCTTGTCGTCGTACGAGAACGAAGTACCGGGCGACTGTTCACCGTCTCGCAGGGTCGTGTCGAAAACACGTGCTGACTCTATTTCGTCAGTGGAATCTAACGTGCCCTGGAAGAACTCGACCCCCCTGACTGGTGTCAGAGGACTGCTCGTCTTGTACAGACATTGTAATCCAATCCCAGGCGGGAGAACGTATATAAATCTGGTGCCGATGGCGGAATTGACCGCCGACGGGTCGTGTTCCCGGTCGAACAGTTTCGAAAAACCACACGACATCAACGGCCTAATACAGGTAATACGACATGGTATCATATGGTCCCGGTTCGCCACCGACCGGCCACGGCGGGGAGATACCACTCGGTAATAGCGATTTTTCGGGTTCGATTACGCTGGCGCGCGCCGCTGAGTTGACGGATGGTCACCTCGAGGTAATTCTTCGACCCGAACCTAGTCGTTCGTCCACCAGACGAGGGGATAGCGTTCGTTCGTCCACCAATGGATCAGTCGAGTGCGTCCTGATGGGATTCGTAGCGACTGACGTACCGATCTTCACAAGAGGGACAGCAGAACGTCTTGACCTCCCCGCCGACCGTCGCCGTGACCCCGTCGCCGGTGACTTCCTTCCCACAGACGACACACTCGAGGGCGAAGCCGGCCGCCGAGACGCCGACCCGACGATCGGACCGCGAGAGCAACGTTACGTCGTACCCCTCGAGATCGCTCAGATCGAGTTCGGTCTCGAGCCACGAGCGGATGTCGTCGGTCGACAGCGTAGCGTGGACCAGCACCCGGCCGTCCATCCCCTCGTAGATCGCCTCGACACCCTCGAGTTCCGCGGTCGCCCTGTAGACATCGCCGACGGCTGCCGGCGCGGGCTCGAGCTCGACCAGTGTGGCGGTCTCGCCGCGCAGTTTCTCGCGGTCGACGTCGATCGTAAAGCCCTGGATGATGCCCTGTTCCTCGAGGCGGGCGATCCGGTCGGAGACCGCCGGCGGGGTGAGCCCGACGTGGTCGGCGATCTCCTTGTACGGCCGCCGGCCGTCTTCGGTGAGCAGTTCGAGTATCTCGAGGTCGGTTTCGTCGAGGTCACGCATACCGTCGAGTTCGAAGGGAAACGAAAAGAGTGTATCCCGTGTTCGATCCGTTCGGTGATCGTCCCGAGGGTCACACAGCGAGGTCGGTTTCGTCGTCTTCCCCTCGAGAGGAACGTTTTTCTCGTCGCGCTTCGAGGGGGCCCACATGAGCGATTTCGACCTCGATCTGCGAGCGGTCGAGGAACACATCGACGAGGAACTCGACCTCGAGGGGAGCATCGTGCTCGGCGTCCTCGACGGGACGACGCCGGGAGAGCAGTGGCTCGAGGCGATCTCGAGTGGAAACGTGTTGGTCCTGAACGTCGAAGGCGACGTCAACGAGTTGGCCTCGGACTTCGCCCGCGATGTGAAAGAGGGCGGTGGAAACCTGGTACACTTCCGCGGGTTCCTGATCGTGACGCCGCCGGGTGTTGACGTGAACACGGAGCGACTGTAGGTCCGTCCGGACCTCGGACACGGTCACTGCCACGATCACGGTCGCGATCGACGAACTCGCCGGACCGCTCCTCTTGGCTCGCTCACTGCGACACCGATAGCTCCCCGTAATCAAACTCCTCGCCCATCTCCGAGAGGCTATCGAGTTCGTCTTGCTCCTCGCGCAGCGTCTCCTCGAGGGTATCGGCAGCGTCGTCCATCCCGAGCTGGTCGGCCATCGGAATCAGGTTCCCGTAGGTGGCGATCTCGTAGTGTTCGGACTGCTGGCCCGCGGCGATGTTGAACCGGTCGATCGCCTCGTCGCTTGGGTCCTTGCTCATAAACGCCTCGTGTGCCTCGATCATCCCCTCGACGACGGGGTCTTCTTCGGCTTCTGCCTCGACGTCGAGCTGGTCGAACACCTCCTCGATGCGGTCGATCTGGACGTTCGTCTCCTCGCGGTGCTGGGCGAAGCCGGACCGCAGTTTCTCGTTCGTAGATGTCTCCTCGAGCTCCTCGAGGGCGTCGAGGAGGCGCTTTTCGGTGTAGTAAGCGTGTTTCAGGCCGGAGACGAAGAGGTCTTTTGTTGAATCGATGGTCATGGACAGTCCGTCTTGGCCTGAGCCGCTGGCGTCGATAAGTCGTCGGCTTGCAAGAGCGGACGGCGACGGGAGACGGATCGTTCGACCGTCGAAGCCAAACGCGCCGCGAGCGCCTGGCTACGGGTTCGTCGCGAACGTCAACACGTGACTGTCCGGATCACGGAGGACCACTCGCTCGTCCGTGACCTCGTCGACCCGAGCGACCCGGTCGGAGACCCCCTCGAGCGCTGCGGTCGGCTCGCTCGTCTCGAACCCGAGATCGACGTGGACCCCGCCGCGGGCGTCGGCGATCCCGAGGTGAGGTTCCCACAGCTCCAGCGCCATCGGCCCATCCATCCGGACGCGAGTGCGATCGTCGCCCGCATCGACGGTCTCGAACCCGAGATCGGCGTAGAACGTCTCGGCCCGCTCGAGGTCCTCGACCTCGAGGACGACCTCGAAGAGACCGTCGATGCCCGGCCCCTCGACGTCTCGCTGTCCGAGTTCGACGCAGTTCCCGTCGGGATCGTAGAGATACAGCGAGCTCGCGGGGCCGAACTGGGCCTCCTCGAGGTCGTAGCCCCGCTTCTCGAGGCGGTCCCACCAGTCGTCGTACTCGTCGGCGGGGACCGAGAGCGCGAAGTGGGTGTGGAGCCCGCCTCGCGGAACGCCAGTGGGGCGACGGAGCACGAGATCGGTGTCGCCGGCGGCGAGGGCAACCTCGGATGGACCGTCGCCGGCGTCGTCGCTTCGGGCCGTCGTCTTGGCGCGGTCGTCGCGGACGGCCATCTCGAGTGTCTCCTCGTAGAACGTTCGCGCCGGCTCGAGGTACTTGACCTCGAGCGCGAGCCAGGCCAGTCGAGTGAGCACGGCCGTCCCTACTCGAGGCGCGATAAAAGAACCGTCGCCGGTCGGGGTCGAAACTGCAGACGGAAGATAAACCGCGATCGCCGGTGTTGCCGTTTGGGCCCCGTTTATGAGGCGAGCGTCCCTAGGGACGGTAGATTCCATGAGCTTCCGCATCGACGAGCGCGCGACCGACTTCCAGGAGATCGATCGTTTCGACGGCGGCGTCGGCTGGATCGCCCACCCCGACGAGCGCATGCGACGGGCCAGCCACGCCCTCGAGATCGACGGCGAGGTCTGGGTGATCGACCCCGTCGACGCGGAGGAACTGGACGACCTGCTCGCCGAGTTCGGCGAGGTCGCCGGCGTCGTCGTCCTGCTCGACCGGCACAAACGCGACGCCGCGTCGGTCGCCGACCGCCACGACGTGCCAGTCTACCTGCCCGACTTCTTCGAGGGGGTTGCCGAGGACCTGCCCGAAGAGACCCCGATCGCCCGCTTCGACGACGAACTCGCCGACACTGGCCTACAGGCGTACACGGTGGTTGACAACCGATTTTGGCAGGAGGCTGCGCTCTACGATCCCGACGGCGGGACGCTGGTCGTCGCCGAGTCGCTCGGTGCGGCTGACTACTTCTGCGTCCGAGACGAGCGTCTCGGCGTCCACCCGATGCGGCGGGCCGTGCCGCCTCGCAGCACGCTCGGTGGCCTCCGTCCGGAACGGGTCCTCGTGGGCCACGGATCGGGAGTGCTCTCCGAGGCGACCGCTGCGCTCGAGGACGCCCTCGATGGCTCGCGCCGACGGACGCCGCTGCTGTATGCAAAGACGGTGCGGTCGCTGCTTCCCGTCTAGGTTCGAAACGGCGAGACGAGCGATGCACTTGCGGGGAATACACCTAATTACCCGCCGTCCGTAAGGTGCGACGTGGTCTACATCACGCGGGCGCTCGTCGACGTCTTGCTCGATCTCGCGAGCGACGCCGATCCCGATTGCATCGAGACCGGCGTCTCCGTAACGCCCGCCCGCGAGCTCGAGGGTCGCGACGCGGACTCCATTCCGTCGGAGACGCCCGTGTTCACGGACTTTTTCCTCCCCGACCCCGGCAACGCGGTCAACGCCGTCTTCGGCGTCGACCTCTCGACGCCGGCCCGACAGGCCCAGGGCCAGTTCGTCTCTCACCCGCTGCGGGAGCTCGAGGTCACCAAACGCGACGACCTCGCGGAGGTGATCTTCGTCGCGGTACCACCCTGGACCGACGAGGAGGACTCTCTCGGTGCGTTCGATCGGACCGGCGAACGCCAGCCACTCGAGATCATCGACGCCCAGCCACCCGAGCAGTCGTTCTCGGCGTGAGGGCTCGGGTCGTACCGGGTGCCTCGAGAGTTCACCGTGTCGTCGGCGGGAAGGACCTGCCGGGAGTACGCCAGTCAACCGTCTCGAGGTCGATCACCGTAAAATCCGTCTCGTCGCAGCCGTCAGTCGATCGACAAAACGTCGAGAGCGATCACTCGTCTCCCGGTGGCTCGAGGCTCACGTCGATCTCCGCGGCCGCGGCCTTGTACTCGGGTATCTTGGCCCGTTCGTCGAGTACGTCGTTCGTGAGCCGGTTCGCGGAGGCGGCCGCGAAGTGTGGTGTCGTCCAGACGACGCCTTCCGTGATGTCTTCGGTGACCTGCGCCTCGACCGTGATTTCGCCCCGCCTGGATTTGAGGACGACCTCGTCGCCGTCCTCGATCCCGTATCGGTCGGCGTCCGCGGGATGGATGTCGACGAAGTTCTCCGGTGTCTGCCGATTCAGCGTCGGCGAACGGGTACTCATCGTCCCGGTGTTGTAGTGTTCCTCGAGGCGCGCGGTGGTCAGGATCAGGGGGTATTCGTCGTCCGGCGTCTCCTCCGGCGGCTGGTGGCTGACACCTTCGATCCGGCCGAGCCCGTTCTCGGTATCGAACTCGTCGGCGTAGAGGTAGGGGTCGCCCTCGTCGCCGGGTTCGTAACAGGGCCAGTGCAGCCCCTCCTCGCCGAGCGCGTCGTAGCTCATCCCGTGGTAGATCGGACACACCGCGCGGAGTTCCTCGAAGACTGCCTCGGGGCCGTCGAAGTCGAAGTCCACGGGATCGAAGAGACGTGATCCGATCTCGGAGAGGATTTCGAGGTCGTGTTTCGTGTTTTCGTGAACTCTCCCGATGCCGCGCATCCGCTGGACGCGCCGGTCGGTGTTGGTGACGGTGCCGTCGCGCTCGGCCCAGGTCGTCGCCGGCAGGATCACGTCCGCGTACTCTGCGGTTTCCGTCGGGAAGATGTCCTGTACGACGACGAACTCGATTTCCTGGATACGTTCTTCGACCCGGTTGGCGTCGGGTTCGCTCATCACGGGGTTTTCGCCCATGACGTACAGTCCCTTCACCGAGTCGCCGAACTCGTGGGAACACTCGACGTTCGTGAGGCCCGGCTCGTCCGGTAGGTCGAATCCCCACACCTCCTCGACGGACTCGCGGGCCTCGTCGTCGTCGACGAGCTGGTAGCCCGGCAGGACGTTCGGCATCGCGCCGACGTCGCAGGTCCCCTGGACGTTGTTCTGTCCGCGCAGCGGGTTGACGCCCGTGCCGGGCCGACCGAGGTTGCCCGTGAGCAACGCGAGGTTGATCTCGTTTTGCACGTTGTCGACGCCACAGGCGTGCTGGCTCATCCCCATCCCCGTGAAGATGGCGGCGTTGTCGGCTTTCGCGTACTTCTCGGCGGCCAGCTCGATCTCCTCGAGCTCCAGTCCACACTCCTCGGCGGCGGCCGCCTTGTCGAAGTCCGCGAGCGTCTCTCGCAGGTGCTCGAACCCTTCCGTACGCTCGGCGACGAACTCCTCGTCGATCCAGCCGTCCTCGGGGTGGGCCTCGTGGTGCTCGAGAATCGTCTTGAGGACGACGTTTAGCAGCGGAATGTCCGTGCCGGGGTTCAACTGGAGGTGCTGGTGGCGATCGGTTTCGTCGATCCCGAAGGAGCGAGTGGTCTTGTTCGCGTGGGGATCGACCTGAATCACCGTCGCGCCGTCTAACACCGCTTGCCGGAAGTACTGGCTGTTGGCGATCGGATGCTGTTCACCCGGGTTCGCCCCCTGAATCCAGAACAGGTCACACTCCTCGCGGAGGTCGGCCATGCTGTTCGTCATCGCCCCTGCGCCCAGACTCGTCCGCAGCGCCCAGACCGTCGAGGCGTGACACATCCGCGTGCAGTTGTCGACGTTGTTGGTCCCGTACCGGCGGGCGAGCTTCTGGAGGAGGTAGTTCTCCTCGTTGAACGTCTTCGAGGAGCCGAAAAAGCCCATCGCGTCGGGGCCGTACTCCTCGCGGATGCGCTCGAGTTCGCTCACGACGCGGTCGTAGGCCTGTCTCTTATACACANCGTCTTCGTGGATGAGCGGCTCGGTGAGTCGGTCCTCGTGATCGACGACCTCCGTCGCTGCGCCGCCTTTGATGCAGACACGTCCCTCGTTGACGGGGGCACCGCCCCACGGCATGAACTGGACGTCCGACGGCTCGTCACCGCCGGTGATCTGGATGCCACAGCCGACGCCGCAGTACGGACAGATCGTCTTGACCGGGTCTGACTGGTCGCTTGACATGGTGTATCTCTCGTCGTCGTTCGTGTTCGCGTTCGCGTTCGTAGTCGATCCTCGGCAGCCGCGATCGTGCTCGGGTTCACCCTCACTCGCGGTCACGAACACGAGTCGCGGTCAGTCGACGGTCCCACCATCGACGCCCACACGAATGAGTCTTTCTGGCACGTGACTTACTCTCGAGCGACTACGGCGGGGACGGGAGTCGACAGCCTCCGGACCGTTCGCGTGGAACGTCGAGGATCGCCACCGGGTTGTACCCGGGCAGGCGGGGAAAAGCTAACCACGCCCGTCCCCGAACTCCCGCCGATGGCGCTCTCCCAGTCGACAGTCGAGTCGGCCGTCGAGGACTACCGCGAACACGAGCCGTTCTTCCCCGTCGAGCAGGAGCAAATCGAGACGCTGCCGGCGGCGTTTCGGCGCGGCGAGTTCGGCTGGCGCGACGCCGCGTGGGTCGTCCGATGGTACTACCGACGCTCGATCGGTGGCGTGCCCAACGCCGAACGCCGACGCCGTGAGGCTGCCTTCGAGCGCAACGACTACCGAGCGGTTCGGGACGCGATCGTCGGTGCAGCCGGGGCACTCGAGTCGGTGTCCGACGGCGGGGACGCCGAATCCGACGCCGCCGAGCGGGACGCCCTCGAGCGGCTGACGGTCCTCGAGGGCGTCGACGTCCCGGTTGCGTCCGCGTTCCTGTTCTTTTGCGATCCCGACCGTCGTCTCGTCGTCGGCGAGCGTGAGTGGGAGGCGCTGGGCGAGTACGGTCCGTCCGAGAACCTCGGTGCGTACCCCGATCCGCCGTCGATCGACGCATACGGGATGTACCTCGACCACGCGCGGGCGCTGGCGGACGGGCTCGAACTCGAGTGCGAACTCGCGTTCGAGTACGACATGTGGACGCTGTATCGCGCCCTCTGGCGACGCTCGCCGGAACGGGAGTGACGGCTCCAGCCGCCAGGCCGACGGCTACCGTTTGCCGCCGCCCTCGCTTGCCGCCGCGAACGCCGTTCCGACGGGCGTCTGCTCGTCCCGAACCGGCGCGAGATCGAGCCGCTCGAGGGTCCGTTCCGTCGGCAGTCCATCGCGGCCCCAGCCGCGGGCGCGATAGTACGCCGAGAGTAGAGCCTCGAACGCATCGGGATCGATGCCTGCGTCCACGTCGACACCTCCCTCGTCGCTCGAGTCCCCAGCGAACAGGGGTTCGGGCAGCCGGTCGTCGTGTCGGTCGACCCCCTCTCGAGCGTTGAACAGCCGCACGAGCGTCCAGATTCGCTCGCCCGTCCGGTAGAGCGCGTCGGGATCGGTCGGGTAAGCGACGTCGACGGTCTCGGCGTCGGTCAAGGCCTCGAAAAACTCCGTGCCACAGTCGTGCCACAGCGTCTCGCCGGCGAAGTCGTCGGCGACGAGACTCCACAGCACGGATCGAACGTCCTGTGCGACCCTGACTGCCGTGACCCGCTCGTCGCGGTCCCAGGCGGCGAACACCTCCTCCTCGATGGGGCGAGCCCGGCGATGACAGCCGCCCCGATCACTGGTCGCGTACGCAAGCGCCATCCCCGCAGCCCCACGGGGGTCGTACGCGGGCAGGGCCATCGACTTCACCGTCGGAATCGGTTCGACGCCGAACCGGGCGGCCGCGGTGTCGACACCGTCACGCAGCGTCGCGACGACGGCGGGATCGCAGGGCAACTCGAGGTCACCGCTTGCAGCATCCTCGAGTGCCTGCACGCCGTCCGCGATCGCCGTGATGAGCGCGCGTGCCCCCTCGCCGTCGCCGAACTCGAGGGCCGCCTCGATCGCGCCGGCCTCGCGAGCGCGGGCGACCCAGGCGACCGCGTTACCGGCCGAGATGACGTCGAGCCCGAGTCGATCACACAGGGCCCCGAGTTCGGCGACGGCATCGAAGTCGTCGATTCCGAGGCCAGCGCCGAGACTCATCTGGGTCGCCCCGCGAGGAACCGTCTCGCCGTCGTCTGTCTCGACGCGGAAGCCACCCGGGACCGGCTCGTCGGGATATTCCCGGCCGACGGACGCGTCGCGGGCCGCCTCGACGCCGATGTCCTCGATACCGTCGAACGTCCGCTCGCGCCACCCGTTCGTGGCGAGCGCGTCGACCGCGTCGGCGAAGTCGATCGACTCGAGCGTCGCGCTGGTCGCCTGCCAGCTGCCGGTCTCGCCGGTGGCGTATCGCTCGGCGTAGGTCTCCCGGAGGCGGGCGAGTTCGGGTGTCGGCGGATCGGCCGGCGGCCCAGCCGCGACGACCGCCTTGAGCCGCTTCGAGCCCATGACGGCCCCCGCGCCGCCACGGCCGGCCTGGTGGTCCCCCGCGTCGGAAGCGATCGTCGCGTACCGGACCTGGCGTTCGCCTGCAGGACCGATACACGCGACGGCTGCGTCCGGGTGGGCCGCCCCCGTCTCGACCGTATCCGCCCCCCACGTCTCGGCTGGCTCGATCTCGGCCGTTCCGTCCTCGACGACGATTCGGACGGGGTCGTCGCTGGCTCCAGTCACCACGAGGGCACGGCAGTCCTCGAGCGAGCCGGCGAGCCGCGACGCGAACGCGCCGCCGGCATACGAGTCGAGAAAGAGCCCGGTCAACGGGGATTTCGTCACCGCGGCGTACCGTGACTCACCCGGCAACGCCCCCGCGAGCGGTCCGACGAAAAAGCCAAGCAGGTTGTCGGGCCCGAGTGGATCGACTCCCGCCTCGAGCGCGTCGTAGAGATACCGCACGCCGAGCCCTTTGCCTCCGAGAAAGCGCCGACGCCACTGGTCCGGCACCCGCTCTTTCTCGACCTCGCCGGCGGTGAGGTTCGCACGCAGGACGGACGGCCGGTCGACCATTCGTATCGATAGCCCGTTTCGTCCGCAGACAGAAATACCTACGACCGCGGGCGACCACCGAACAGCCGGGCGAAACGCGTTCGGATATCGCCAATGGCCAACGCGATTTAGTAGGCTCGGATAAAACTGGTCGAACGCTTCCGCTAGGAAGCACCGCGAGGGGAGCGGGCAGATCGGTAGGTGGTGGTTCACCGCTCCCCATCGCACCCATGCGGTGCATCCCGGGGTTCGGACACTCGATACTTAGGACTAGGTGTTCCTGCTGAGTGCCGTCTATCGCCCCGTCGCCGATCTGACGGACGCAGACCTCGCGGCTGCTCACCGCGAGCGACTCGAGACAGCGTCTCGACCGACGAACTCGGCGACGAAAGAGAGGGAATCCGCTCAGTTACTCGTCACGGCCGGCGTCGGTTCCGGCGACGACGTGGTTGGAACGCCGCCGTCGATAATTCGATCGATGATGCCCCCGCGATGCCGGTTGTCGTCCGTCTCCTCGTCGTCGTCCGATGTGGGTGGGAAGTCCGGGATGCGTGGCATGCACCTTCGACCTCCGGCCGAACGTACGCTCCCGAGCGGAATAAAATTCACCTCGGCTACGGGCCGTGACGCGGCCACACCTTACTCGAGATAGCCCAGCCCCTGGAGTTGCTCGGTGATCTCTTCGAACTCGGCCTCGGTGAGCTCGCCCTCTTTCTGGTGCTGGATGACGATGCTGCGAAGCAGGAATCGGACGAGGTCACTCGTACTCTGGAAACTCGTTCCCTCAATCGTGTCCTCGACGCGGTCGGCGAGTTCCTTCGGGATCGAGACCGTGGTGTAGTCGGTCATAGTGGAACGTCCGTCGCGGTCACCAAAGACGTGTCGGCGCGGTCACGTCCGAACCGACAGCGGGAGCGGCGACGCGACGAACGGGAGTCGACGACGGCCAGTCGCCCGGCAGGCCTCGACCGCGAAGCGACCGCTCGAGCGTCTTCGTAGCGGTTTTTATAGCGGCCCGGCAATAGAGGGCTATGGGAGTCCGGCCACCATCGAACGGCGACGACGACGAACCCGAGAGCATCGAGTTCGGTATCGCGGCCGTCGACGCTCGTCTCAAGGACAGTGATCTCACCTTTCCGGCTACGAAAGACGACGTCGCTGCCGAACTCGGCACTGAACGCATCCCTTACGACGTCCACGGCAACGACGTCTCGCTTGGGGAAATGCTCGCGGAAGTCGACCAGGCGGAGTTTCGCTCACGACAACAACTGCTGAACGAACTCCACGGCCCCTTCGAGGAGTACCGGCAGGAACACTCCGGGGGAGTCTTTCAACAAGTTCGCTCGATGCTTCCTTTCTAACGGAACTACGTTCGCTACCGATCGTCGCTTTCGCCGTCGGCTCCGGGGCACCGGGTTGACGATCTCGGCTCGTTCTCGATTCAGCTCCCGTCCTGATTCGAGTCCGCGGCTCGGTCCGTTTCGGCTCCAGTCCGGGGCTACTCTCAGTCTCGCTCTCAGTCTTGCTCTCAGTCTCGCTTTCGGTTTCGCTCTCGAGAGTCGTGGCCGGAAGCAGCATCGCCTTCGCCCTCGCGGGCTTCGCGTGTGATCTGTTCGAGGCGTCGGCGCTGCTCCCGGTGGAGGGTCACGAGCATGTCCGAGAGGACGCCGAACATCAGCAGCTGGACGCCTAGCAGAATGCCCGCGGCCGCAACCAGCGCGAGGATCTCGTGACCCTGGCCGTGCTGGACCCACTGCCAGAGGACGTACGCTGCGACGGCCCCACCGGCGACGATGCCGGAAACACCGAGGCTGCCGAAGTAAAACAGCGGGTTGTTCGTCTTGGCAAGCGAGTACAGCGCGAGGATGATCGTCCCGCCGTCTTTGATCGGGTGGAGGTTCGTCTCCGAGTCCTCGGGCCGGGCGCTGTAACTGATCGGAACGACCGTCGTGTCGACGCCGTGTTTTACGCACTCGACGGCGAGTTCGGTCTCGATCGTGAACCCATCCGAGTCCAGCGAGAGCCGCTCGAACGAATCGACTGTGAAGGCCCGATAGCCCGAGAGGATGTCGTCGTAGTCCGCCCCGTGGATAAAGCGAAACGAGCGGTTGATCATCCGGTTTCCGAACCCGTTCAGCGCCTTCATCGCGTCGTCGTCCATGTCGGCAAACCGGTTCCCGATGACGTGTTCGTACCCCCGGGAGAGGGGTTCGAGCATCCGGCCGGCGTCGGCAGGATCGTAGGTCCCGTCGCCGTCGACCATGAGGACGTAGGGAACGTCGATGTAGTCGACTGCCTCGCGGACTGCCTGGCCTTTTCCGTCGCCGGACTGTACGAGCACCGTCGCGCCGCGGTCACGTGCGATCTCCTGGGTGTCGTCTTCGGAACCGCCGTCGATGACGACGACGTTCTCGTACCCCTGTTCGTGGAAGCCGTCGATCACGTCGCCGATCGTCGCGGCCTCCTCGAGCGTCGGGATGAGGACGCACACCTCGTCGGACGCGATCTCGCGCGCCGTTTCGGTACCGCTCATGGCGATGACCTCCCCATCGCCGTCGCGGTCCGCCTGCGCGACCGTCCCGTCATGTTCCATCGCCAGCCACTCTCTGCTGGGGCCGCAAAAGACTACTGAAAATCACCGTCGTTCGATCCCTAGTACGAACGGACTGTCCCCGCTCCCGTCGTTTTTCGGCGATGTCGGCGGTTACCACGTCAATCCCTCGTACACCTCGAGCGCGTCCTCGTCGACGTCGATCCGCCGTCCGTCGACGACGACCGTGCGGGCCATCCCCTCGAGCGCGTCCTCGTCGACGTCGATCCGCCGTCCGTCGACGACGACCGTGCGGGCCATCCCCTCGAACTCGGCCTCGAGGTCGTCGAACTCCGGCCAGTCCGTCGCGACGACCGCGCCGTCGGCGTCCTCGAGCGCGCTCGCGGCAGTATCGGCGAACTCGAGGTCAACCAGGACGGACTCGTCGCCGCCGGCGTAATACTCCCGCACGTTATCGACCGCGACCGGATCGTACGCAGCGACCGTCGCGCCCCGCTCGCGGAGGGACTCGATCGTATCCAGTGCACGTGATTTCCGAATGTCGTCGGTCCCGGGTTTGAACGAGAGGCCAAGCACCGCGATCCGAGCACCCTCGAGGTCGACGTGGTCGGCAAGCAGGGAGACGAGCCGCCGCGGTTGCTCGTCGTTGACCGCGACGACGGCGTCCAGCAGTTCGGGTTCGTACCCCTGTTCGCGCGCGCCGGCCCGGATCGCGGCGACGTCTTTCGGGAAGCAGGAACCGCCCCAGCCCAGGCCCGAGCGCATGAACCGTTCCGAGATGCGATCGTCGAGCCCAACGGCCTCGAGCACCTCGTAGGCGTCTGCACCGTACTCCTTAGCGATGTTACCGAGTTCGTTCACGAGGGAAACTTTCGACGCGAGGAAGGCGTTGTTCGCGTACTTGATGAGTTCCGCCTCGCGAACGTCGGTCTCGACGAGAGCAGTGCCGTCGGTCTCGAGAATGGGTGCGTAGAGGTTCCGGAGCGTGGCCGCTGCGGCGTCGGTTCGGGTCCCGAGCACGACCTTGTCCGGCTCGAGGAAGTCGCCGACGGCGGTCCCCATCCGGAGAAACTCGGGGTTCATCGCGACGTCGATCCCCTCGCCGATGGGGGTGCCGGACTGTTCGGCGAGGATCGGCGCGACGACCTCTTCGGTGGTCCCTGGCAGGACCGTGCTCTTGACGACCACGAGGTGCTCGTCGTCCTTCTCGGCGAGGGCCTCGCCGAGCATCTCCGTCCCGGCCCGCATCGGCGCGAGGTCGAGACTGCCGTCGTCGCTCTGTGGGGTCGGGAGACAGAGCAGCGTAACGTCGGTCTCGCGGACATCGGCGTACTCCGTGGTCGCGCGCAGCGAGTCGCCCGCGTGTTCGGCGATACGCTGCTCGAGGCCGGACTCGTGGATCGGCGCGTCGCCCGCGTTGATCGTCGCGACGATATCCTCGTCGATCTCGACGTTGACGACATCGTGGCCCAGCTCCGCGAGACAGGCGGCGACGGTGGTTCCGACGTAGCCGCTGCCGACGATAGAGACGTTCATACGATATGCGAGGACGGATCGGCGTTAGTCGTTTTTGGTTGGCTCGAAGACGGGACGGAACAGGACGGGACAGGACGGGACGGGAGCGCAGGGAGTTGGCAACTCGGAGCCGGCACGATCTCAGCTGTCGGCTTGCAGCTCCGGAGCGTCGATCTCGTCGCCATCCTCGAGTCGCTCTTCGGCTCGGTCGCGATCCTCCGGGTAGCCGACGTCGATGCGCCAGCCGTCCATTCGAATCGCGTCGATGGTCCGTCCCGACTGGATCAGCAGGTCGATCGCGTCCGGGAGCTCGTACTCACCGCGGTCGGAGGGTTGAACGAGGTGGCAGGCGTGGAAGATGGCGGGCGTAAAGGTGTAGAAGCCGGTCATCACGAGGTTCGACGGCGGATCGTCGGGTTTCTCCATCACCTCGACGATTTCGCCGTACTCGTTGGTATCGAGGACGCCGTAGCGGGAGGCCTCCTCGTAGGGGACTTCCTCGACGAGAAACGCCGCATCCGCACGTTCCTCTCGCTGGCGATTGATCACGTCACCGAGGTTCGCCCGGAAGACGTTGTCCCCCAGCATCAGCATGAAATCGTCGTCCACGTGGGGTTCGGCCTGTAGGATCGCGTGGGCCAGTCCCAGCTGTTCCCGCTGGTGGGTGTACGTGATCGGGACGCCCTCGTACTCGTCGCCGTACCGTTCGATGATCTGTTCTTTCTGGTAGCCGACGACGACGATAAACTCCGTCGCGCCGACCTCGAGGAGGTTGTCGAAGACGTCCTCGATGAGGGGCTTGCCATCGACTTCGACGAGGACCTTGGGTTTGTCCTCGGTCAGCGGCCGGAGGCGAGTTCCTTTGCCCGCGGCCAACACGACTGCTTGCATGTTTTGGATGGTTCTTGAGGGATGGTATATACTTTGTGAGAAACCGCCACGTCAGTTCGTAATGTACGGAACGTCGAACGGAAGGTTATCCGAGACGGTCGAACGGAAGGAACTCGAAATCGCGAGCAAGACGAGGAAGTAGATGGTCGCGCCGAGACCAACCAGCAGGACGACGAACACCTCGTTGTAAGCGGCGATGGGATGAGTTTCGCCGAGGGCGCGAGCACCGTAGACGACGATTCCCATCAGCAGGGCGGCGAAGACCTGTCTCGAGATTTCCCCGACAGGGACACGAAACCGAACGTGCTGACGCGCATAGTAGTATCCACAGAGAAGGCCAATCGTCGCGGACGCAGCTGTCGCGATCGCTGCGCCCAGCCACCCGATACTGTAGACGAGTGCGAGATTGAGAACCAGGTTCGCACCGATGAAGACGCCGTTTGCCCGAAACGCGAGGTCCGGTCGATCGATCGCGTTGAGCGTGTTGAGGAGTTGTTTGTTGTAGGTATATGCGAGGATGCCTACGAGCAGGATCGTCAGTATCCGTGCACCGATATCGAAGCCGTCTCCGTAGACGAGCATGAGACGATCTCCGAGGATCGCTGCGCCCATAATTCCCGGTATCAGGAACAACCCCGCATAAGAGAGCGCGTCGTTCGTGAGCTTCCGTACCATCTCGGTGTCTCCAGCTTTGGACCGTTTGCTCAACTCGGGAAAGAGGGTCGTCTGGATAGCACTTCCGAAGACATCCAGGAACTTCGCCAGCGTATATGCAACGGCGTAGATCCCCGTCAGACCGGCTGGAACGAACAAGCCGAGAACCATAATATCCATATCGCTGAACGCCTTTTTGCGCATATTTCCGAGCCAAGAGAACTTCGCGAAATCGAACAATCGAACGACGTGTCGCCGCTCCGGGACCGTGATCGTCGGTCGAACGATCAACAGTCCGAGTGCCGCGATTACCGCGGTTCCGAGTGCGTGACCGACCAGCATCCCCGTTAGCTCCCAGCCGAGGAGTACGAGAGCAATCATGGCAACGCTTCGGGCACCCTCTTTTGCGGTGCTGAGGGGGGCGTAAATGTGGACGCGATGGCTCCCTTTGAGGGCAGCATTGACCAGCCCGCTGAAAATCGAGACGAGCAACAGCAGTACGACGAACTCGGCGACCGGTCGACCGATATATGCGTTTACGTGGTCGCTAAAGACGAGAACGGCGAGAGAAACCACCGTCGTGAGTACGATTTTGATCGTCGTCCCGGCAGCCAAGTACGCGTCCGGCTCCTCGTCTTCGCTCATCCGCTTGACGATCGCTTTCCCGAAACCGACGCTTTTGACGATCCCGAGCCAAGAAACGAGCGCGAGTGTAATCGCGTAGAAGCCGTATACTTCTTCGCCAAGCGTCCGGGTGAAGTAAATGGTGGCGAGGAAGCCAAGCACGGAGCCACCGAATTTTGAAACGAGATAGATGACGGAAGTTTGTCCGAGACGCATAGCGGGACGTGACCAAGCGTTTCCGAGAGAGCGTTAAGAGACTCCCGTTTTATCGGTCAGCCGACTCGTCGGCGAGGACATCCTCGAGGTCCGGATGCTCGGCAAACTCTTCTGGAATCTCCTCTCCCCGTCGGGCCCGATCTCGAATAGCTTGCCACTCGGCGTGTCGGCGAAATACCTGCACCGGGATTCGATCGATATCGAGAACCTTCGCGATTGCAAGGCGATGTTGTCCGCAGAGATTCCACAGTATCTCTCCGTTTCGACCGATATCGACGGCAATCTCGTTGGCCAGCGGATGCATCGCGTCGTTGAGGCTGCTCCATGCAGTGTTGGGGTCCTCTCGGAGAAGACGGTACTGCGATTTGTATCCGGATTCCCGGATACTGTTGTAGAGGTGCTCGATTTCGTTCCCCCGTTTTTTCACTCTCGGCTCGTCGTACTGTTCCGAGAGAGCGGTCTCTTCCCAGGACAGTCCATCGACGAATCGTTGTTTGATTGCTCTGGCATACGGTCGCTGCATATACGGCTCGCCACATTTGTCCCAGTTACCGTCGACGACCCACCCACGCCGCTTCGAATATATTTCTCCCGTGGTGTACTCTATTTCCGACGGATCAGCGAGGATATATTTATATGGATCAGCATCCGTATACTTTTGGGGGTAAAGTATCCTGAAGAACCGAGTGAGACAGCGTACGACGGTTCGGGTCACTGAATACATGATCGTCGCTATCGGGGCCGGAAGGGACCGAACACGCCGATGGAACTCTCCCTTCCAGCTTATATATCGCATACTGTAAAAGAGGAGACGGTCGGGACCACCAGCACGCAACGTCGTTATCGCTCTCGTTATCACGCCGCGGAGGTCACGGACGGCTTCTTTGATAGGCTCGAGAGAGGACATATTATTGCTCGTTCCCGGGAACGACTGGCTCACGGTTCCCCGCCAATATCTCCGTGATAACGGACACGAGTTCGTCCGTATCAACTACGATATCCTTTCGAGTATGATCACAGAATAGTGCATGATACTCGTTGTTCAGTAACTTCGAGAGCCGCGAA
Source organism: Halobiforma nitratireducens JCM 10879 (assembly GCF_000337895.1). GTDB lineage: Archaea > Halobacteriota > Halobacteria > Halobacteriales > Natrialbaceae > Natronobacterium > Natronobacterium nitratireducens. Next base: position 39,656 of record NZ_AOMA01000125.1, on the reverse strand, counting down.
AACGTCGTCTTTTCTTTCTGCCCGAAGAGTTCGAGTACAGTTGGATCGTCGGCATACACTATATTCGCTAACCCCGCCCCATGAGGGGAGACGACGAACTCCGCATTTGCAAACAGTCGTGCTTGCTCGCTCACGCTCAGGGTCTCGAGTTCGAACGGTTCGATGTCGAACTCCGAAAGAGCCTCGAGTACCGCTGGTTCGTTCTCTACCCGACGGACGGTAGCATTCCGTCTGCTAACGTAGATCCGAGACGGATACGCTTCGGAATCCGAAGTCTCGACATCGACCGCGTCGTGTACCCGGTCTCGTACCCAGAAACACTCCCTTCGGGATGGTGTCGGATAGGAAGGTGCGACGAACCGATCCACACGTATTGCACCCGGCCGGAGCGGTTCCGTATCGATCTCCGCGTTCGCTACTAACTCAAGTGACTCCAACATCCAAGACGACGGATTCGGGGGTAAGAGCACCGTCGGTGTGTTCCCCGTCTCTCTCCGGTAGGTCTCTATCCCGAGGAGTTTTGGGAGACATTCCAGTGTCCAGTGATAGTAGTTGTTCCACAGGGGAACTAGAGTCGTTGCAAGGGAATACTGTTCATTACTGTACGAGGTTGGCGACCGGACGATATCCCGAGTTCGACGAAACCCGTTTTGTCTGAGACTTCGACCCAGGATTTTCTCGATTCGCCCCGACGATGCGGAATCAGGTGCGACAGTGTCTTTGACGAGTCCCGAGTCGGGCGTGATAGCAAGTCCTGACGGGCCCAGGACAGTTACGTCCTCGAGTTCTGTAACGAAAGGTGAGGTCGGTAGATCGCTCTCGAGTCCCTCGAACGAGCCACTGTGTGGAAGACGCCGTTTGCGGGGAATGGGTACTTCAGTGCTGGAGGCCACAGGTGACTCTTCTGGTGCACACTCCCACTCACGCACGGCGGTTTCCCGCAGTTGTGCTTGGTCGACGATCGATGCACGATCGAGAATCGTTCGACGCACTAGTTTCCGCACTGGATCGCTTTCGAAAGCGTTCGTAATCGCTTCCGAGAGCAGCGCGGCTCCGCCATCGGAACGATACTTTCGTCGCGTACGCAGCAGCGTTGCTGGAAAAGACATCGTGGCGGTGGCTAGTTAATCGACGGAAACGGCGTCTCATTCATAGCTCTTCGTATTTGTGGATAGTGTCCCACAGACATCCTGTAAATCCGGATGGCCGAGGTGTTTCCGTGCCCGCTCGGACAGTGCTGTGACTGACTCTGCAGTGCGGATCTCGTCGCGTACTTCCTGCCATTGTGGATGCCGAATCCGGACCTGGACCGGCACCTCTTCGACCTCGAGGAGTTTCGCTATTCGAATCCGACGTGCGCCGCGTTTTACCCAGTGGATGTCGCCATCAGCATCGATTGCCACACCGATTTCACAGTCCCAGGACAGGTCGTCAGTCGTGTTCGACGCAGCGAGTTCCGCTTGTGATTTGTACCCTTCAGTCTTGATCGAGTGATAGAGCGTCTCCCATACCTGTGGGTCAGTTATCCTTTCGTCAATTTCGTCCCACTCTTTGTCGTCGACAAACCGCTTTTTCATCGCCCGATACGCAGTATCTTCCTCGAACGGAACCGTTTCCCACTCCCCGCCAACTACGCGGCCCCATACCTTCGGGAGGTCCGTTGCATGGTGTTCGATCGCCGTGGGGTCTACATAGATCACTTTGAACGGATCTGCATCCGTAAACCGTGACCGCCGAACGAGACGACCGGTACGGAGTCCAGTTGCATACACTCGTCTGAATCGTGGATGCATCCGTATCCGGTACCAGCGCCACCAGAGGTGTTCTCTACCCTCCTGTAAGACAGCTCCGGGACCCTTTTGCCGGAAAATTCGAGAGACTGCACGCGGATAGTGGATAACCGTTCCACAGAGAGAACGTAATTGGTTCGGCACTTCTCTACGTCTATAATGTCACGACTTCTGTTTGAACGTATCGGTCCACTATCAGTGGCGACTACGTATCGCCAACTAGGTGAACGAGATCGGGGTGAGGGAAATACTGGGCGGCGCGGTCGTCGAGCCCCTCCGGGCTCGCTGCGTTTCGCGCGGCGTTCCGGATCTCTTCCCACTGTTCGTGTCTCGCGACGACGTGTACGGGTATTTCCTCGAGATCAAGAACGTGTGCGATCGCCAATCGATGATTTCCGTCGACGAACAGTATCTCTCCGTCCCTTCCGATCGCGACTGCGACCTCTTCCATGGAGCGATCGAAGGTGCGGCTGAGAACGATCTCCCGAAGCGGCTTCCCGTGTCGCTCCGCCTGTGATTTGTACCCCTCTTCCCGGATCGTTTCGTAAAGCTCATCGACGTGATTCGTTCGTCGTTCGACGTCGTCCGTCGTCAGTGACCCGTTCCAGAAGGGGTCGCCGTTTTCTACGTGTTCGATAGCGACCTGATAGAGCTCGGTGTCCGCCCACGGCGTTTCGTTTTCGAAGTGATCGACTACGCTCCGGTACTTGAGCGAGGATTCGAGTGGTTTCCCCGGCTGGTCCCAGTCACCGTCTAACACGGCACCGAAGTCACCCCAACGACGGACTGGGGGGGCTGGCTGTCGACTGATTCGGTCGGGAGAGACGCGGATGACGGAAAACGGATCAGTCGTTCGGCAGTCTCGACAGACTTTCTTCCGATAGAGGTATTGAGCGTACCACCAAAACCCACGATAGTTGAGGTTCAGTACCCGAAGCGCAGCCCTCACTGCAGCACCGAACCCATCCCGCCTGAGAACAGTAACACCTTGCCGCAATAGATTCGGAGAGTCTCTCGATGTCACTGCGAATCAAATTCGCGGAGAGTCGAAAAAATCTTTCGAGCTATAGGGAGTGCTCACATTACGGTTTACCTCGAGTGGACAACTGCCAGTGGGTATCCGTCCTCGATTTCTGTCCTAGAGCGCTGACTCGGGGATTCGGACGTTCGGGAGCCGCGTTGCCTCGTAGAGCCGTGCCGTCAGCGTCGTTGGGTCGTCCGTATTTCGACAGAGTGCGTTTGTTTCTGGATCGTACGTACGGGCAAACTGCCGCCGTAGCCACTCCTGCTGTTCGGACCGTGTTGCCGCATCGAACTCGCCGAGAGCGTATGCTAACTCGATGCCCGAACAGTTGTATGGATAACCGTATGGGTTCCCATCGAGACACGTACGGAACGTCTCACTCGTCGCAAACGTGAGTGCTCGGTCGAATTTTTCGGATTCCCAGAATTCGTGTGTTGGGTCCCACTCGTGTAAAATTCCCAGTCCGTACAGGTTGAACGAGTGATACCCGATCGCCCGCTCGTACCACTCGTCGGCTGACTCTGCCGACTCACTCCGATCGAAAAGCGACCGAAGTTGCCCGGCGACCATCTTGTGTGCGGTCCCTCGGCGAACGCCATCGACGAAAACCGTCGCGTACTTCGGTACGTCGAACTCCGGTTTCAGCAAGTGTTTGATCGCCCCCGAGTCGTGAACAGTCATGTTCGTTTCGAGTTCGTCGAGAAAGCGTCGAACTCGGTCCTCGACGCGCTCGCTCGTTTCCGGATGCTCCGCCAGCAACGCGCCAGCGCCAGCAAACCACAGCTGATGATTGAACGTCATGTCGAACCCAACCACGCTCCCATCGATGTCGACGATCTTCCACGCTGCCAACCGTTCGTCGAACGGGTGGTTCAGGAAGATCGATTCCGCGGTCTCGATCGGTTTGCTTCGGTCGAATACTGACGCCGCAGCAACGAGAGCTTCGATGGACCACGCCTGGCCGATTAATCCGTTACACCGATCCTGCTCGCTGTCTTTTCGGTGGTGAAACGTTTTTTCGTAGGGCCGGGCTGTAGAAGAGAGCAAATATGCAAGCGCCTGCTCGCCAGCAGCGTAGTACTGGTCGTCACCAGTGACCTCGTAGACTTTGAGAAACGTCTGGAGCCAGTGACCGGTGTTCCGAACTGGGGTCTCCGGGTCGTTCCACGGACCGTTCGTTCCCGCAGGAAGAGATCCGTCTTCGGATATTTCGTCCAGAGCGGCATCCGCACACTCGGTCAGAACATCGTACAGATCAACCATGATACTCTGGCGTATCGTGGCCGGAGGTGAAGAATGTCCCGTCACGTAGCCTACCAATCGCGTAACAGTTGAGGTCGACCAACCAACGGCTTTTTTTCGCCGTTCCATCTCTTACAGATCGGATGACCACTGCGGACATCTCGATAATAATCCCCGTCTACAACGATGCCCGTGGGATCGACAGGACGCTACGGTCCCTACTATCTCGTCCGTCCCGGGACATCGAGATCGTCGTCGTCGATAACGACTCGAGTGACGACACGCCGACTGTCGTCGACAACTACACGCACGCTCACGAGGAGGTCTCGCTCGTCTTCGAGCGTGACGTTCAATCGTCCTATGCGGCCCGCAACACCGGCATCGACCACGCCGAGAGCGACCGTCTCTGTTTTCTTGACGCCGACCAACGGGTCACCGACGGCTGGCTCGAGAACTCGATCGATCGGCTAACCGACCGCGGCACACACTACCTCGCACCGAATGTCGAACTCGAGGCACCCGACGACCCGTCGCCGGTCGCTCAGTACAACCTCGTGTCCGGCTTTCCGATCGAAGATTTCCTCGAACACCACCATTACGCCCCGACATCGTGTCTGTTCGTTACTCGCGACCTCCTCGAGGAGGTCGGACAGTTCGACGAACGACTCGTCTCGGGCGGCGATCTCGAGTTCGGGAACCGCGTCTATCGAGCCGGATACGATCTCGAATACGCACCCGAGTCGACGGTAATCCATCCGACGCGGGATTCGTTTCGGTCTCTTTTCAGTCGAAACGTTCGGATCGGCCGTGGGCACTGTCAGCTCCAGCGCTACTATCCCGATCGGTACGGACGGGTCGGCATCCCGCCGCGGCCGAGCGGAATTCGACGAGAGCAGTACGACGAATCGATGAACCGAGGGCTCTACACCGCTATCTCTGTAGCGATGACTGCAGCACGGGGATTCGGGTACTATCGTGAGTGTTCGCGGATACTCCGGGATCGATTGAAAACGACACTCGGAGCGGCCGTCGGTCGTAGTTCGGACTCGTGATGGACGAGTCTCAACGTAGTAGCTCTCGAGACGACGTGTCGATCGACCACGTGCCGTCTTCGTCCCCTCGTCGAAGCCGAACGCGTGCGATGACGAGCGAAAGATGCGAGTCGAAAACCGCGTACGGGGCCTGCAGCGGTCCGAGTCGATCTCGTTGACCGAGCATGACGAACCCGAGGAACGCAGCGGCCACAGCGCCACCGAGCACCGGCACCGTCGTCAGTAACCCGAGCAACGAGAGGGCGGCACCGCCGACCGAGAGCCACGGTGAGACGGAGAGAAACCACCAGTTGAAGGGAACGACGATCCAGCCGTAGAGCCCGTATCCTCCGAATATGTCTCGGTTTCTGTCCAATAATTGCAACAACCCCATCGCTCGACGGTCTTTTCTCTCGCGTCGGTCACGGATATCCGAGACGCCGACCTCCGTAAATTGCATTGCAGGGTCCATGAGAACGCGCTTTCCCCGTTTTCGAACCCCGATAGCGATCTCCGTATCGTCGGCCAGCGAGTCCTCTTCGATAGGGGCGAAGTACTCTTTGCGGAACGCGAAACACGGCCCGTGAACGATGAAGGTCGAATCGAGATGTGACTCTAGGGCCTGATTTCGAGCCTGCATGTCGCGGTACGATTCTTCGACATCGCTGTCGCCGAGCACCTCTTTTTGCCGACCGGTAACGGCACCGACCGACGGATCCTGGAGGTTCGCTACCGCATGTGTAATCGCGTCTTCGTGGAGACGGGAGTCACAATCGGTCCGGAAGATCACGTCGTGACTCGCGGCGTCGACTCCTCGATTGACCGCTCGAGCGACGCCACCTCGATCGGTTTCCTCGATGAGCCTCGACTCGGGGTGTTCTTTTCCCTCGAAAAAGTCGCGAACGACTGTTGCGGTATCGTCGTCGCTCGAGTCGACGACGACGATCTCCAACTCGTCAGCTGGATACTCGAGCGAGCAGAGCCGTTCGAGAGTGTTCCGAACGATATCGCTCTCGTTGTAGGTCGGCAGTACGATACTTACCGGTTCGACGGTGTCGTCTTTTCGGGCGGGGGAGCCGCTTGGAGAGGCGATTCGAAACCCGACGAGATAGAGCGCATACGGGATAGCAGCGACCACGAGGACGGCCAGCCCGATCCAGAGTAGCAGCATCGTCTCGCCGGTACGTCCGTTCGGACATAAATATTGACGAAGCGGCGGCTTCCACAGCCGGCTGTTGGTCCGGGTGGTTGCCGATCTCGAGATCGGGGAACGGTCCGCCAGAACTGGACTGACTTTCCGGCCCAGAAGGCTGTCACGTCGTCCGAAATACGATAGTCAGATGATAAAGTTTATTCACCGTATCCGTCTGGTGGGGGATAATGAGTAGCGATACTAAACGCGTCGGGGAGGAAACCGAAACGTCCCTCCTCGAGACGTGGAAAGACTGGTATCACATTCCCGTTTTGGGTGCTGTGATGCTGTTTATGTTCTGGGTGCGGACCCAGGCTTACGGTAATTTTGTTATCGAAGACGGAACCCCTGCGCTCGGCGGTATCGACTCGTGGTACCACTGGCGGACCGTCCAGTGGACCGCGGAGAACTATCCTTATACGATGCCCTACGAAATCTGGACCAGTTTCCCAACCGGCGAGTACGTCGGTCAGTTCGGGACCCTGTTCGACCAGATCATCGTAACGGTCGCGATGATCGTGGGGCTCGGAGAGCCGTCGACGCAGACGCTTTACACCGTTTCGCTGCTCGTCGTTCCAGCCATGGCGGCTCTCGTCGCCATACCCGTCTTCTACATGGGCCGTCGACTCGGCGGTACCATCGGGGGGATCGTTTCCGTCCTCGTTCTCGCGTTGATCCCCGGTCAGTTCCTCTCTCGAACGGTGACCGGCCAGGTCCAACACCACGTCGCCGAGATTCTGTTTATGGCGTGTACAGTGTTGGCCATGATGGTTGCCCTCCGCGTGGCCGAACGAGAACAACCGATATACGAACTCGTCGCCGATCAGGATTGGGACGCCCTCCGTGAGCCAACGATTTACAGCGCACTAGCTGGAATCGCTCTCACGCTCTACATCTGGGTCTGGCCGCCCGCCATCGTCTTGATCGGCATCCTTGCGGTGTTTTTCACCGTTCAGCTGTGTCTCGATTACGTCCGAGACGTGTCACCCGACCACGTCGCGTTCGTCGGCGCGGTAAGCCTCGGAGTAACGGCGATTCTCACTGCGCTTCTGATCGAACGCCCTGGCGTAAGCGTGACGAGTTTCAGTTATCTCCAGCCGATCAGTGCCCTTCTCGTCGCCATCGGCTGTGTCTTCATGGCCTGGTTCGCACGCCAGTGGAACGCGTACGATATCGATCGACGATACTATCCGGCAGCTATCGGCGGCCTCATCGTCGGCGCGTTCGTCGCGATGGCAGTAGTCGTTCCCGACCTGTACAGTACGCTCGTTGGAAACCTCACGAGCCGGCTGCTCCCGCTCGACCCGGGGACCGGTGCCCAGACGATTCAGGAGGCACAACCACCCGCCGACTTCGGTGCACACGTCTTCGACGAGTTCGGGACCGCGTTCTACACGATGCTCGCCGGACTCGGCTTCCTCGCGCTTCGTCCGTACTTCGGTCGTGAGTACCGGACCGAGTACACGCTGATCCTCGTCTGGTCGCTGTTCCTGATCAGTATGTCGGCGACCCAGATCCGGTTCGCGTACTACCTCGCGCTCGCCGTTGCAGTCGTCAACGCGGTCTTCGTCGCGGACATCGTTCGCCTCGTCGATCTGGACCTGCAAGCGGGCGTCAACTCGCTCAGAGAGGTCGAGACCTACCAGGTACTCGTCTTCCTGATGGTCGTCATGCTGCTTTTCGCGCCGCTTCTCCCGCCGGTCGCGGCCGACGACTCGACGGCGTGGGAGCGCGCCGACGGCGCGGGCCCGCATCCCGACTCCATCATCTGGGAGGACTCGAACCAGTGGCTGAACGAGAACACGCCGGAACCCGGCAACTGGGGTGAACACGAACGCGCCGACGAACTCGAGTACTACGGTACCTACGACCGTCCCGGAGACGAGAACTTCGACTACCCCGAGGGAGCGTACGGCGTCATGTCCTGGTGGGACTACGGCCACCTGATAACGGTACAGGGCGAACGGATCCCACACTCGAACCCGTTCCAGTCCGGAGCCACGTCTTCGTCGGCGTTCCTGACCGCCGAGTCCGAGGAGCGAGCCGAACTGATCCTGGATGCGATCGCCGCGGGCGAGTCGCCCGAAAACGAGAGTGTCGAGGAACTCGAGGACATGGTCGACGGCGAAGAGCTCGACGAGGAGATGCGGTACGTGATGATCGACGACCAGATGGCCGGTGGGAAGTTCGCTGCCATCTCGGCCTGGGCCGGCCCGGACTACGAACACTACACGACGCCGGCCGACCTCGAGCCAAACGAGCGGATCGACCGTGACGATGTCGAGGACCGCTTCGGCGACCTGCCGTACGACAACACGACGCTGTCCCAGCTGTACTTCGACGACGCGAGCGGGATGGAGAACTACCGACTCGTCCACGAGAACGACATCTACACGTCGACGTTCGTCAGCTACGCCGTGATCGAGGAGAGCACGGACGAAGTGTTGCTCGGCGAGGACGGCGACCCGCAGGTGTTCGTCAACCAGCGCGTCGATCAGAACACCCAACAGCAACTTCAGGCACTCGAGCGACAGCCGGAACTCGACTACGAACTCTTCGACGAACGACAGGGATCGGCAGTCAAGACCTACGAACGCGTCGAAGGGGCAACGATCACCGGGAGCGTCGACGCGGACATCGATGCCGACGACGCGACGGCGACCGCTGCCGTCGAACTCGAGACGCCGGGCGAACGCGAGTCGTTCACCTACGTTCAGGAGGCCGAACTCGAGGCCGACGGGAGCTTCGAGCTCACCGTGCCGTACGCGACGAACGACGAACTCGGTGTCGAGGACGGACACACGAACGCGAGTGTCGAAGCGACCGATGCGTACGATGTCGTCGTCGACGCACCGGACGAGGAACTCGTGTTCTACGAGGGCCAGACGGAGGTTCCGGAGTCCGCAGTCGTCCACGGTGAGACCGTCGACGTCGATCTCGAGGAAGTCGAAATCGAGGACCCGACTGACGAAACGGATGACGAACAAGCGAACGACGAAGAGACGGACGACGACACGGCAGACGACGAGACGGACGGTGAGACCGACGGGGACGACGAGTAACTAGCTTTTTTCGGCTTCTTGCAGTCTTTCTTCGTCCCGGATGTCCGGACTCCTGGCGTCTGGGACGAGCGCAGTCGTGTGCCTTCTGTTTTCGCTGTGACTAGTAACAACTGCAACGATTTGCACACTGATCGCCGATTCGTCTGGCGATCAGGTGCACACTGACGTGTAGTGGCTACTATAGCTCGAGCGAGCAGTTCCGATTGCTGATCCGTCGCTGTTTGGCCAGCCGAACACGCCGAGTCACCAGTTGGTCGTGGGGAGAGTCGGTTTTCGAGACGTATCCGCGTTCTCTCGCCACATCATTCCATACTAATAACATATGGAAGTATAAGATAATTTGATTACCTTTGGAAACAACCGATAGAATGTAATGTCCGACGCAGACAGCATGTCCGACTACCTCGCACAGCACCCACGAATGATCGGCGTCCTGTTCACGCTGTTCGTCCTTCTGAGTCAGGCAGGAACGGCGGCAGCGTCCACTGCATCCGAGGTTGGACCATAACAGTTCATCCACGTCAACTGCCACCAGAATAGCCGTATCGATACTACAGTACAACTGATTCCTTACTCGAGCGGAGTCGATCCGACACCGTGAAACCAGCGTAGTTCTCCGTTCAGACGAACTGGCGGTTCGTTCCACGTGAAGTACTCCTGAAGCGACTGCCGATCGACTTCGGTGAAGGTCGTCTGTCCGGGGCCAAGGTGGCGATCAGACACTGTCGGTAACGTCGACTCAGTCGCTGTTCCGAGTCTAAACTCTTTGGTCGAATACGACTGTACGGCGAAGGCGTACCCGTCTGCTCGGCGGTCGAGTTCGATCAGTGCTGGCGCACCGCCGTCGGACTGGGCGATGTCGGTCGATCCGTCGCCGATAATGAGATACTGATCCCCGAGCGACGCGTTCTCGCGAGCGATGTCGACGGCCCCGCGAAGTGGGAACCCCTGGTTCAACAGCCGGGCCATCGTCTCGCCTGCCTCGACGGCCAGTTCGTTTTCGACGTCGCTGTAGGTGCTGACGCCGCCGTAGGCTCCCCGTCGAGTCATCGCGAGTCCCTGTTCGTAGGACTGGCAGGCGTTCAGGAAGAACACGCTGACGTCGACCGACTCGAGGTCCCGAACGTCGAGTTTGCCGTCCGAACAGCGCAGTCCGTCGGGTGTCGCGTGACCGATGTAATGGAAAAAGTCGTAATCCTCGTCGGTCAGAAGCGTGGCCAACCGGTCCGTGTCGACGCCGAACTCCGAGTCGACGTCGAACGGCACTCGTTCGTGGTTCCCGTAGGTTTCGTCCAGTAGGTCGTGCTCCTCTATCATCCGAACGTCGTTACAGACCAGCAGGATGTCGATCGATTCTTTCCGAGAGCCCCGTCCGAGCTGGTTTCGGTACGCTTCGACGGTCGCTTTCGAGGCTCCCCGTGGAATCGCATCGCAGAACCAGGCGTGTTCGACCGATTCGCTCGTAACGTCGGGCTCGACGAGCGAGGGAGCATCGTCCGTCGGATTCGGGGCCCGATCGAGGGTCAGAGCACCGTCGGTCGCTGCACGTGCGAGTTGACCGTCCGACTCCGGGGTCGGAACCGAGGCCGCCTCGAGATCGGAGCCGGGACCGGCGGCAGGTCGTTCGGTTCCCCGCGCCGTCCGGACGATGCCGAGTTCGTTGATCAGAAACGGCAGGAGTTCGACGGTCTCGGGTTCGGCCGGGACGTGAGCGGTAAGCGGCCACCGCGGGACGTGTGGCTCGAGGCGGTCATAGGACACCTCGAGGTAGCGCTCGACTCGTACGGACAGCGGCGCGTCGTACAGTTCCTCGATGTCGAACGGGAGTTCGTCCTCGAGCGCTGCTCGCTCGTGAAGATCGTCCCGAAAGATGCCCTCCGTCCGGGTGAGACAGTCGAGGAGGAAGAACCGCTTGAGCAAGCGTGCGACGGCGTCTTCGAACGCGTCGCCAGCAGGGAGCGGATACTCGAGGTCAGCCGTGAGAAGCGCGGGTTCCGACGAGACGCGTTCGTCCGGTCCGGTTCCAGTTCCGGGTTGGGCCTGCGCTCGGATGTCTTCACCAGCGTCGTCACGTCCGTTCTCGAGTTCCGCAGTACGAACGTCTGCCCCGAGGAAAAACGCAAGCGATGCCGCCGAAAACAGCGCAGAGCGGTTCGGCGGGATCACTATCGTCACGTCCGAGTCCGGACGCTGTTGCTCGATCTCGGGTGGAATCTCGAGGCGGTCGCCGAGTTCGATCAGGGGCGGGTGACCCCGGAGGGTCGGCCAGGTACGTTCGGGGGAGGTCGTCTTCAGCGCGGAAGCCGCAGCGGAGACGGCCGACAGCATCGACTCGAGATCGGTCGTGGTCGTAATCGTGCCCGCGGGTCGATCGTGTAGCGAGCGGGCACCGACGACCGTCGTCGTCTCCTCCTCGAGGGAGATGCGCAGCGACGTGACCTGTCGTTTGATCGTTCCGCTCGCGTCGATTCTGAAATAGAGCTTTATCGGGCCACTGACTCCCAGGAACTTCGTTTCTTCGTCGATCCGAGCGGTCTCTCCCATCTCGAGTATATCGACGGTGACGCCTTCGGCGTCGTGGAGTTTGACAGCGTACGGCTGGTCGAACACGAGTTCGTCGGTGTCGATCCGACACGTCGTGTCGACGGGAAACGGGAACTCCGCTGGAAGCGTGGTGCCGTCGTCGGTCGCGGCGTCGGTGTCGGTCGGCAGGGAGGGCGTCGAACCCGTTCCGATGCGGAGTCGCCGCTGCTCGATCGAGTCGTACACCTCGATCCCCGGCGGGTTCGTCGTCGCGTCGAAGTCGATCATGAGTGAGAGCCGTCGTCGATGACGGAACTATTCGGCTGCACGACCAAAAAGGGTTCTTCACTGCCCTGGGGTTGTCGGTCCGTTCCCCGATCTTCGATAGCAACACGCTCGGCGACGGGTTCGGTTCCCGGGCCTACGACCCCGAATCCGGTTCTCGGTCCGGTCGTGCTTCCAGCCTCGCGTCGGCGTCGGTGTCGTGGTTCACCGGTAGCTCGGTGGGCCCGTTCGCGTCGAACGATACCGCCGCGAGCTCTCGAAACGCCGCCGGGGGAATCAGTGGGTCGAGTGCGCTCGGATTTCGGCCAGTGCCGTCGGCCTCGAGTTCGATGCGCTCGAGAACACCGCGCTCGGCGAGTTCGTAGAGGAACCGTTTGACGGTTCCTGTCGTGAGCGACGAGCGTTCGGCGACGGCGTTGGCGAGATCGCCGATCGGCGTCGTCGTCACGTCGAGATCGAGCGAGACCAGGTGAGCGAGGGCCTGCTGACGCGTCTCCGACAGCGCAAGCGCCCGGTCGACGTGGACGCCGTTCTCGTGAACGTCCATACGGCCGTACTCGAGGTGGCGTTCGGTAATCCGATCGGCGTCTTCACGCTCTGCGACCGTGGTCGCGACGAACAGTGCGGCCAGCGCGTCGTGGGCGTTTCCGTCGGCCCACTCCGCTAGGGTTCGGATAGATTCGTGATCGAAGCCGCCCGCCACCAGCCCGGACGACGCGCGGTCGGTGACGATGTCGACGAGTTCGTGGCTCCGGTAGGCCGGCAGCGAGACGGTTGCGCCGCCCCAGTCGTCGGGTTTGTGGCGTCCAACTGCGACTGTCGCGATGCTGTCTGTCACGTCGGCGACCTTCAGCAGGTCGCGAACGCGGCCGTAGTCGAGCGTCTCGGGTTCGTCGTGGTGATCGATCGCGACGACCGCCTGCCGGTTCCCAGCCAACCGGTCCTGGACCCGCGCTTGCAGGTCGTCGGTCCCGATTCCACTTTCGGGGACCGGTTCCGGCGACAGAACGTCGAGAACTGACCGATAGAACGAGAACTCGCTGTCGACGCGACGACCGTCGACGTGGACGAACCAGGCCGTCGGTTCCGACGGTCTGGCACGCGTCGTCGTGCCGACCGCTCCACCCGCTCCGCCGAACCGATCGTTCAACGCGTCGAACAGGGCAACGACCAGGGCCGACGTACCGGCACCGTGTGGACCGATAACGGCAAGCGGCGGCGGCAGATCGCCGTCGAAAACCGGCTCGAGAGCGTCGAGAAGTTGCTCGAGTGCCGGCCCCCTGCCGACGGGTTCACTCCGATGGACGGTCGGCGCGAGGAGGTCCCGATCGACGGCCAGTTGACGGTCGCCGTGTGCGTTGTGCCGGCGATCGATCCGGTCGCGGAGGTTCATTTATTCCCGTCGGGACCCCCGTCGGTCGCCACCGGCCGCCCCTGGCTCTCACTGCCCGTAGTCAGCGCTGCTTCGAGTACCTCGAGCGTGTGCGTGATTTCGTACCCGGTTCCGTGACCCATCTGCATCGAACAGGTCGGACACTCGGTGAGTCCGGCCTCGGCATCTGCAGTTTCCATGTGTTCGAACATTTCCTCGCCGATCTTCATGGAAGTATCGTAGTGTTCTTCCTTCCAGCCGTAGGTGCCCGAGATGCCGGAACAGGAGTCGCCCACGTCGTGAACGTCGACGCCGTCGATCGGCGAGAGTACTTCACGGGTCTGTCCAGCGAGGCCCTGATTGCGGGCGTGACAGGGCGCGTGGTAAGCGAAGTCCTCCATTCCCTCGACGTCCGCGACGCTCGTTCCCTCGAGTTCGGTTTTCAGGTCCTCGTGTACCCGCAGGTACTCGACGGCGTCCCAGGTGTTTTCGGCTACGTCGTCGATGCCCTCGATATCGAATAGTTCGGGATACTCCTGGCGAAGCGACATCGAACAGGAGCTACACGAAGCGATCACGTCGGCACCGTCCTCGATGGCGGCCGCGAGCTCTTCGACGTTGGTCTCGGCGGCCCGGCGCGCGTCCGCGAGCATGCCGTTTGCAAACATCGGCGTGCCGGAACAGCGCTGTTCGGGGATCATAATCTCGTAGCCGAAGTGTTCGTACACCCGGACGAGAGCCTTCGCTACCTCGGGCGTGTTGTAGTTGGCATAGCAGCCGTGGAAGTAAGCGATGCGCTTTTCCGTTCCCTCTTCGCCGCGTTCGGCACGGGCCTGCTTGGCTCGCTCCCTCGAGGTTTCGTTGCCGCCGCGTTTGGCCCACCAGGCGTGGAACGTCTCGGTCGCGAAGTCGGGGAACTCCCGCTCGCTCGTAACCCCGAGTAGCTTCTCGCCGAGCCAGCGGACCGGCGACAGCCCCATGACGAAATTCGAGGTCCGGGGGAACATGGCAGCAAGCGGCGCAAGCCGCCGGTAGTTTGCGAGCATCCGGTTGCGCCAGTACTCCCGCGAGAGCTTGTTCATCTGCTCTTCGACGTACTCCCCGCGGGCCGTGTTGTGCATCTGCGAGAGAGGAACACTCGAGGGGCAAGCGCTGTCACAGCGCATGCAGTTCGAGCACTTCATCACCGAGTCGTCGACGTCTTTGTCCTCTTGACGTTTGAGCCGCCACTGTTCGGGACCCTGGAACTTCGGTCCGGGGAACTCGTCGTCGACCTCGGCGACGGGACAGTTCGTGTCGCAAGTCGAGCACTTGTAACAGTCGTCGGCCCCGGGCCGGAGGTCCATCTCCTCGCTCTCGGGAAAGACGTCGACCGGTTCGAACTCCTCCTCAGGGCCGGCGGTTCCGACGCCGCCGGCGCGCTCGAGGTTGGTCTCGTCGTTCGTGTCGGTGCTGCTCGTCTCGTCGATCGGTCGTTCGGCGTCGCTCATTGCGTTCCAGTTACCTCCGCGTCGCTTGCGTTCGCGTTCGCGTTCTCACTCGCCCCGTTTGCATCCGCGTTTCTCGTTTCGGCTACCCGTTCGGCCGCACGCCGTCCCGCCAGATACCCGGTCGCGATCGAGACGCCCGAGCCGGATTTTTCGGCCGCGTAGTCGTAGCCGCCGAGCACGGCTCCCGCGGCCCGCAGGTTGACGAACTCCGGATCGCCGTCACCGTCGAGCGGCCGCAACCCGTCGTCCGGGACGACGCCGAACCGGGCGAACGGGTGATCGCCGAACGCGTCCTCGCTGAACCAGTCGTACCGGTCCGTCGCGTGAGGAACGTGACAGTCGAAGATCGGTTCGGTCACTCGCTCGCGGTTCGAGCCGATTCCTTTGCCGACCAAGCCGCCCGTCGCGAGGACGTACTCCGTCGCTCGGTGAGGGAGCTTCGCGCCGTTGCGGTCGACGACGACGCGGTCGATCCGCCGGCTGTCGCCCTCGCTCTCGTCGGTCTCGTAGTCGATCACCGGGACGCCGGATCGCACCTCTACGCCTGCGGACTCGAGTGTGGCGTACAACCGATCCTCGAGACGCAACCCCGGGAGGCTCGGCGGCCCCATCGGCACCTCGAAGACGTCGACGCCGAGGGCCTCCTCGAGGGTGGCTCGAACGTCGTCGGGATGATCGTCACCCAACACGGCAGGGAAACCGACCCGCGACTCTCCCTGGATGTGGGGTTCGACGGCGGCCGCGAGTGCTTCGCGAGCACCCGTTTCGCCGCTGTCGGTCGGGACGGCCTCGTCGTGATCCAACAGATGGGCGTACCGAGTCACCTTCGCGTCGTCCCGGACGATACCGGGGAACGACAGCGTCACGCCACGGGCCTCGAAGGGAGCGCCCGCGGCCTCGAGGTGGGCAGCCGCAAGCGGCGCTTCCAGGCTCGGCAGGGTCTCGAAGCCGACCAGCAGCACGTCCCGTGGGTCGCTTGCCAGCCCCGCAGCCGTCGACGTCGGGTAGCGTGCAGTCGGCTTGACGCTCCCGCCGTGAGTCGGAACGAGCGCGTTGTCGTCGGTGTGAGCGCCGACGTAGTCGTCGCCGAGCATCTCGTCGAAGAACGCAAGTGCCTCGCGGACGGTGTCGACGCCGACGGTTCGGTAGGGATGGCTCTCCGGGAGTTGCGGTATCGCCTCGAACGGATCGACGACGGGCCCCTCGAGGGCCGTGCCTGCGCCCGCCTTTTGTTCGTTCTCTTCGTCTGTGCCGGTCGTACCCGCGCTCGCAGGCAGATAGCCCAGCACGTCGATGAGTCCGCTCGCACTGCGCAACGTACTCTGTTTGTGGGTGACGAGCCGAACGTCAGCGCCGCCGTCGGCCGCCGACAGCGCCGCGGTCACGCCGGCGATGCCGCCCCCGATCACGAGCACGTCGTCTTCGATCGCCATCTCAACGGCCCTCCCCGCCGTCTGTGCGGCGGTTCGCGGCGGTTCCAGTTGCCGTGTCGGGCCCCGAATCGAAGGCTTCGAACTCGAGGCTATCCTCGACCCCTGCGGGGTCCGCATCGCGGTTCAACGTCGTCGCGTGCAAGGCGTAGCTCAACATCGCCTGCGAGAGCTGTTCGCCCCACAGCGCGTGACGCTGTCCCTTCCAGCGTTCCTGGTAGAGTTCATCGAGTGCCGCTCGTGCTGTCGGTTCGTCGTACTCGGGGTGGAGTTCGTGAGCCATCTTCTGGGTGCAGAAGCCGCCCTGGCAGTTCCCCATCGACGCCCGCGTGCGGATACGAACCGAGTTCAGGTCCGAACCCGACTGCTCGATGGCGTCCTGTATTTCGGCGCGGGTGACTCCCTCGCAGGTACAGATCACCGGGTTCGCTTCGTCGGTCTCGAGGACCTCTCGTGAGCGACTGCCGAGTCGCTGCTTGCTCCGGCGGGCGATCGGCGACCGCAGACCGAAGTCGTCCATCGCGTCCTCGAGTTCGGCGAGGTTCTCGCTGCCGGGCAGGGCTTCGTCGGCCGTGTGACAGCGTGTGTCGACACCGAGCTCGTCACAGACGTGGTCTGCGATCTCCTCGGCCATCGCGCGGTAGGTAGTGAACTTGCCGCCGACGATGCTTGCGATGCCGGCGACGCCGTCCCGCTCGTCGTGATCCAGCAGGAAGAAGTCCCGCGTGATGTCCGTCGGGTCCTGTGTGCCGGTTCCCGGCGGCTCGTAGAGGGGCCGGACGCCCCAGAACGAGCGGACCGTCCGTGCCTCCTCGAGGATGGGAACGAGCTCCGTGAGGGTGTCGATCATCTGGTCGACTTCCCACTGCTCTTCGGGGTAGTCGTCCGGGTCCTCGACTTCTTCGTCCGTCGTCCCGAGGATCGCCGTCGTCTCGTGTGGGACGATGATGTCGGCGTCGCCTTTCGGCCGGCAGCGGTTGACGACCGTGTCGACCTGCCGGACGTTCATAATCGTCATCACGCCCTTCGAGGGCCGGACCTCGATGTCCAGGTCCGCCATCGCGCCGATCTGCCCGGCCCACGCGCCGGTCGCGTTGACGACGTACTCGGCCGTGATCTCCTCGGTCGTTCCCGGTGTTCGATGGGTCCGTTTCCCCGGCCCGGAGTCGTGGCGTACCTCGACGCCGTAGACGTCGTCGCCCTCGCGAAGCAGGTCGATCACCTCGGCGTGGGTCTCGACCCGCGCGCCGTGGCGCTCGGCGTCGACGGCGTTGGCGACACAGAGCCGGAACGGGTCGATTGCGCCGTCGGGGACCTCAATCGCTCTATCGATGTCTTTCGCGAGGTACGGTTCGATCTCGCGGGCTTCCCGCCCCGAGAGGACCTGGGCCGGAATATCACAGTCCCGACACCCCTCGAGTTTCTTTTGGAAGTATTCGTCGGAGTCTTCGGGCCGTTTGACGAACAGCCCGCTGGTCTCCTCCACGCAGTGTCCCGCGATCTCGCGCAGGACTCGATTCTCTTCGATGCACTCCCGCGCGCTCGCCTGATCCGAGACGGCGTATCGGCCGCCGCTATGGAGCAGGCCGTGCATTCGGCCGGTCGTCCCGTCGGTGAGGTTGCCCCGTTCGACGAGGGTGACGTCGAGGCCGCGCATCGCCAGGTCCCGAACGATGCCACAGCCCGTCGAGCCGCCCCCGAGAACGAGGACGTCCGTATCCCGTGCCATTCCTTCATTGGAGGATTAGTCGCCCGCATCTTTATTTTATCGACGGCGGCGCAGCCATTGTTACGAATCTGTACAGTCAACCCCTTAATGAGTTCACCAGGTGTAACCGGATCGTGATGCTACACACGATCTCCGACCGACCTAGAGGGGTCTGCTACCGGTAATCAGTTTTGGTAGTTGGTGGCGTTCAGCGGTAACATTTATTATGATCGTTACTCACGTTTACTCCTAAGTCAAGGCCATCGATAAAGTATGGTCTGGCTTGGTGATTTCCAATGACAGCACGAACGTACGTTGGCGCGGTCGACCAGGGCACGACGGGGACACGGTTCATCGTCTTCGACCACGAAGGGCAGGTGGTTTCGAACGCCTACGAGAAACACGAACAGATCTACCCGGAGCCGGGCTGGGTCGAACACGACGCGATGGAGATCTGGGAGAATACCAAGACGGTCATCTCGGACGCACTCGCACAGGCCGAGATCGAGGCCGACCAGCTCGAGGCCATCGGCGTCACCAACCAGCGCGAGACGACGGTGTTCTGGGACGCCGAGACCGGCAAACCGGTCTACAACGCCATCGTCTGGCAGGACCGACGAACGACCGAACGCGTCGAACAACTCGAGGAAGAGGGGAAGGTCGACGAGATCCGCGAGAAAACCGGTCTCGAGGCCGACGCCTACTTCTCTGCAACGAAAGCCGAGTGGTTACTCGAGGAAGGCGACCCGATCAAGATGGAACGCGCCCGTCCGGAGGACGTTCGCGATCGCGCCGAGCAGGGCGAGATCCTGTTCGGAACGATCGATACGTGGTTGATCTACAACCTCACTGGCAACCACATCACCGAGGTCACGAACGCCTCGCGGACGATGCTGTACAACATCCACGACCTCGAGTGGGACGACGACCTCCTCGAGGAGTTCTCCGTCCCGCGGGAGATGCTACCGGAGGTGCGCCCCTCCAGCGACGAAGAGACCTACGGGACGACCGACCCCGACGGGTTCCTCGAGGCCGAGGTCCCCGTCGCGGGCGCGCTGGGTGACCAGCAGGCCGCGCTGTTCGGTCAGACCTGTTTCGACGCCGGCGACGCGAAGAACACCTACGGCACCGGTTCGTTCTTCCTGATGAACACCGGCAACGAGGCCGTCGAGTCAGACCACGGCCTGCTGACGACGATCGGCTTCCAGCGCTCGGGTGAGGACGTCCAGTACGCCCTCGAGGGATCGATCTTCGTCACCGGTGCCGCGGTCGAGTGGCTCGAGGACGTCGATCTGATCGACGACCCCTCCGAAACCGCGGAGCTGGCCCGCAGCGTCGACTCGACCGACGGCGTCTACGTCGTCCCCGCGTTCACGGGACTGGGCGCACCACACTGGGACCAGCGCGCACGCGGGACCATCGTCGGCATGACTCGTGGCACCCGGAAAGAACACATCATCCGTGCGACCCTCGAGTCGATCGCCTACCAGACCCGAGACGTGGCGGAGGCGATGGAAGCCGATTCGGGCATCGACATGACGAGCCTGAAAGTCGATGGCGGCGCGGTCAAGAACAACTACCTCTGTCAGCTTCAGTCCGACATCATCGGCTCGGAGATTGCCCGTCCCGTCGTCGACGAGACGACGGCGCTGGGATCGGCCTACGCTGCCGGCCTGGCCGTCGGCTACTGGGACGACCTAGAAGAGCTGCGGAACAACTGGCAGATCGACCGGGAGTTCCAGCCCGATCCCGACGAGAACGTCGACGCGAGGTACGACCGCTGGATGGACGCAGTCGACCGTTCGCTCGATTGGGCGCGCGATGGTGGTGACTAACGATGGCGGTGGAGGGTGCACTCGCGGCTGACCTCGTGTTGCAGGTGAGTTACGATCCAGGGTCGTTCACAGACGTAATCGAAGCCCTCAGCGATCCGGAAATCTGGCTCGGTGCCGCCGCCGGTGGGGCCTTCGGAGCGGCGCTCGGTGCACTGCCGGCGTTCATCTTCACTGGCTTCCTCGTTACCATCGGCGTGTTCGGCGGCGAGGCAGCGGACGGGATCGGCGTCGACCTCGGCTTCGGTCCAGTGTTCGGTCCGCACGTCGCGTTCGCCGCGGGTGCTGCAGCTGCCGCGTACGCCGCGAAAAAGGGCACGATGCAATCCGGGTTCGACTACCACAACGGGAAAGACATCACGTTCGCGCTGGGTAGTCGACCCGATATTCTGGCCGTCGGTGCGGCGTTCGGTATGTTCGGCATGGCGCTCGAACAGACACTCCGGCATCTCGCGGTGCCGACCGATCCGATCGCGTTTACCGTCGTCGCAAGCGCGTTCCTACACCGGATCGTGTTCGGGTACAGCATCGTCGGCGTCGTCAGCGACAAAGCCGACGGCTACTTCGACATGACCCCGTTCGAGCGCGAAGAGTACAGAGAGCCCGGTGAGGTCGTGGCCGACGGCGGCATGGCGGCCGAAGACCGGCTCGCTGTCGAGCCGTGGCTTGGCGAGATGTACAAGTGGTCCCACGTCGCCACGATCGGGCTGTTCGCCGGACTCGCGTCGGCGTACATGACCTTGCAGACGGGGAGTCCGTTCATCGGGTTCGGTATCAGTGCCGCGACCCTGCTGTTCCTGAACCTGGGAATCGAGCGGATTCCGGTTACCCACCACATGACGCTCCCCGCAGGGACGGTCTATCTCGCGGCAGTTGCGCCCGGGGGTGCAGTCCTTGCCGGGTTGAGTTCCGGGGCGGCGGTGTTTATCGCCGGCCTCTTCGGCCTCCTCGGTGCGCTCATCGGTGAGGCGTTCCAGCGGGTCTTCTACGCCCACGGGGACACCCACGTCGACCCGCCTGCCGCATCGATCTTCATCACGCACACACTCATCTGCGGACTGGTGTTCCTGGGCATCTTCCAGACCGGCGTCTGGGTGCCCGGCTTCACCGGCTGATCGAACCGGTCCGATCGAATCGGCCGTTCGCCTCTTTTTTTGACAGCATCGGTCGACGACCGTCGGCGTAGCAAGGCGAATAGCTAAACTCCTGGTCGTGGTACGGCTAGTCTGATCTACAGATGTCTGGGTTCGATACCATCCTCTACCCGGCCGACGGAAGCGAAGGCGCGGGCGTGGCACTCGAGAAGGTACGCGACCTGGCCGAGACGTACGACGCGACTGTCCACGTGCTCCACGTGGTCGATACGTTACATCCAGCGTTCGGGCTCGGCGAGGACCCGAACAGAGAATCCAGTCCTGGAATGGTGGGCGATCCCCAGGGTGCGGATACGCCGATGGGCGGCGACCGCGAGTCACCCAAAGAGATTCGAGCGGAGGCAGAAGAGTACGGTGAGAACGTCGTCAAAGACGCCGTCGGACGACTCCCCGATATCGACACGCACGGTGTCGTCCGGAGCGGCACTCCCCACAAGATCGTCCTCGAGTACGCCGACGCAAACGACATCGACCTGATCGTAATGGGGACACACGGACGGACCGGCCTCGAGCGCTACCTGATCGGCAGCCTGACCGAGAAAGTCGTTCGAGCGTCCGACGTACCGGTGCTGACCGTTCCAGTCGCGGACGCGGCGTAACGGCCACCCGACCGAGTCGCGGTCCACCGAGTCGATCCCAGAGTCCGAACTCGAGACCGTCGTGGCTCGCCGACACTGAACAGTTAAGCGGGTTCGGCAGCGTGCTGTTGGTATGGCGGAACAGCAGATCGACGAGTCGGTTCTCAAAGCCGACAAGTGGAGCAGGATCGTCGCCTTGTTTCTCGCGATCGGGACCTTTCTACTCGCCGAACAGTTGACCGGCGAGGTTCAGTTCAACATGATCGTCGCGGCGTTTGCCGGCATCGGGGTCCGTCTCTACATTCCGTACCACGCCAGTATTAGAGTCACCGACCCCGAAGACGGGTCGATTCAGGACTACGAGGGTACCGGAAACTACCATCAGGGTGCGGTCGGTGCAGCGGTGGTGATCGCCTCCGCTATGGCACTCGCGGTCATGGTGTCGAAACCGAACTCCACCCAGGCGTACCTCGCTGGTGGTGGTGTCGGGCTCGTCTCGTTCGTGCTTCTCAGATACGTTCTCCCATCGTGAGAGGCTGGTTCCGAAGCAGCCGTACGGCCGGTCGAGACAACAACGTTATGTGATCGCACTGAATCGGAGTACCCATGCTCGAGCGATTCGGCATCGAGTCCCGCGATCTTCGCAATCTCGTCGTCGTCGCCGCGATCGTGGCGGCGATGACGACGTTGCAGGTCGACGAGACCGTCGTCGTCAGCCTCGTCGTCGGTCTCGTCGTCGGTCTCGTCAGTGCGGTCGTCTTCTTGGTGGTGACGATCCTTATCAACGCCGTCAAACCCGCGTACTAGCGATCGAAGGGGACGTGACGGAATGACTCGCCCGACAAACATCGCACAGACTGAGAGAAAAATCGCGTTACCAACAACTGTTAGGTGAGGGGATTCTCACCTCCGGTATGGACTCCGATCCGCCGCTCGTGTTGGACATCGATGGCACCCTCACTCGACCCGACGGGTGGGGTATCGACCCGAGGGTGTTCGACCCGCTCCGGAAGTGGGACGCGCCGGTCGTCGTCGCGACCGGGAAAGCGTTTCCCTATCCCGTTTCACTCTGTCACTTCGTCGGCATTCCGGAACTCGTCGTCGCCGAGAACGGCGGCGTCGTCTACACCGGTGACGACGTCTTCTTCACCGCGGACCGCGAGGCCGCCCAGGCCGTCGCCGAGGAGTACCGTGCGGCCGGCTACGACCTGGGCTGGGGCGACGAAGACACGGTCAATCGCTGGCGTGAAACCGAGATCGCCGTCAGCTTAGACCAGCCCGTCGAACCGCTCCGGGAGATCGCCGCCGACTACGGCCTCGAGGTGATCGACACCGGCTACGCCTTCCACGTCAAAGACGCCGAACCGAACAAGGGCGACGGGATCGAACGGATCGCCGCCCACGTCGGGTTCGACCTCGCGGATGCGGTTGCGGTCGGCGACTCGATCAACGACGTCTCGACGTTCGAACGGGTCGGTCGGAGCTTCGCGGTCGCGAACGCCGACGAGGCGGCGACGACAGCCGCCGACGAACTGCTCGAGGACGCTCACGCCGACGGAACCCTGGCGGTCCTCGAGCGGGTTCGAAGGGGCGAGTAGCTGCTTCGCCCTGGGGTCGCGTGTGTCGCCGCTCTCAGAACGTTTTTGCCCCGGCCGGCCAACTAGGCAGTATGATGTTCGACGCCTTCGTGGCCGTCCTCGGCGTCGTGGGGACGGCTGGGCTCTTCGCCGGCACCTACTGGGATGCGAACCGTGTTCCCGTGTCGCGGCCGCTGCTGTGGGCCGCGGCCGTTGCCGGCGCGTTCGCCGTCGGAGTCGGACTCCATCTCTTCGCGACGGTGCCGACGACTGGCATCATTATGACTGCGAACACGGGGCTCGTGCTGTACGGCTTCGAGCGCGAGGTGACGACCGAAGACGACGATGCGTCCGAACCCGGCAGGCTCCCGGAGCAGTAGCTGTGGAGTGAAAGAGCGCTCGCCCGTGAACCTCGCCGTTCCACGGGCTCCGTCGAACGCGGAGGTTTTTGTCGTCGAAGGCATAGGCCGTCAGCAATGAGCGATTCCGACGGGAGTCCGAGTCAGCCCAGTCAGGTCGACTCGCCGGACTACCACAGCGAGAACCACACGGCAGCCCAGACCTGCGGCTGGACGGCAAACGCCTTACGCGGCGAGGGCAAGTGCTACAAGAACATCTGGTACGGAATCGAGTCCCATCGCTGTATCCAGATGACGCCCGTCGTCAAGTGCAACGAGCGATGTGTCTTCTGCTGGCGGGACCACCAGGGCCACGCCTACGAGTTAGACGACGTCGAGTGGGACGACCCCGAAGCAGTCGTCGACGCTTCCATCGAACTCCAGAAGAAGCTCCTTTCGGGATTCGGCGGCAACGACGAGGTCCCGCGCGAGGTCTTCGAGGAGGCGATGGAGCCTCGCCACGTCGCCATCTCGCTGGACGGCGAACCGACGCTGTACCCCTACCTGCCCGAACTCATCGAGGCCTTCCACGAGCGGGATATCACCACCTTCCTCGTTTCGAACGGAACCAACCCGGACGTTCTCCGGGAGTGTGAGCCGACCCAGTTGTACGTCAGCGTCGACGCTCCCGAACGCCACACCTTCGACGAAGTTGTCAAGGCAGTCGAAGACGACGCCTGGGAACGCCACCTCGAGACGATGGATGTCCTGGCCGACAAGGATGAAACCCGGACCGTTCTCCGGACGACGCTGATCAAGGGAGAGAACATGCACCACCCCGACTGGTACGCGGGCTTTTACGGGCAGGCCGATCCGGACTTCGTCGAGTTGAAGGCGTACATGCACGTCGGCCACTCTCGCGGACGCCTCGACCGCTCGTCGATGCCCGACCACGAGGAGGTCGCAGCGTTCGCCCGTTCCGTCGGCGAACACATGCCCGAGTTCACCGAGATCAAAGAGGTACCGCCTTCCCGAGTCGCCCTGCTCTCGAAGACCGGCGACACCTGGGTTCCCAAGCTGAAGAAAGACAGCGAGTTCTGGGAGCGAGACTCGGTCACTGGCACAGCTGACGACTGATACTGTAACGATTTCCTGGCACAACCGCCACCGGGTGCGTTGCGACGGAAACGACCGACAGGAAACCGTATGTGGTGGACGCCTGTCGGTCGGTTGCCAGACTCGAACACCGCACAGTCGAGCCGGGAAGCCGATAGGTCGACCGTGTGGGGTGGGTCGTTGGACGGCGTTCCACCAAAACCGCAGTCACTCCGGGTTTCCCGACGGTTCTCCGAATCGGCTGTCCGTCGATCACTCCCGCCTGATCCCGTTCAGGGACCGCTTGTACTGGCCGTACCGTCGACAAGGACGGCCTGAACCGTCTAGATGGCGAGAATTTTTATAGTAGGGTCGTTCCAACTCGAGACCGAGTGAGTCTTCGATCGTTCATCGAGTCGGCGGGGTCTCCCGATCACGCGATTGCGATCGTCGGTGACGAGTCGGCCGACCCGCTGACCGGAATGCTCGCCCAGACGTTCGACGAGAGTCCCATCGCCGTACAGCGTGACGGTGAGAGCGATCTCGTCGATCCCGCGACGATGGACGATCCGGACGCGGACGTCGCCGTGCTCCTGGAAGACGGGACGCCGGTGGCCGCTTCGCCACTGCCGGAGCTGTACGAGTCGATCCTGGCGATCAACTCCGATCTGTTCGTCACCGGCGCTCGCGGCCTCGAAGACGTCGAACTGCCGGATTTGCTCGCGAATCTCGACGAGACGCGACTCCGCCTTCGCGGCTATCCGTTAGCTCACAAGGAGAAGCTTCTGTTGATCGTCATTTCCCGGTACATCGAGCGCCAGGCGTGGGCAGCCGCGGGCGGTACGCTTCGATCGTCGTTTCAGACCCTCTCCCGGCTCAACGACGAAGTGGGAACACGAAGGGTATACCAGAAACTCGATCGTGCCCCGGTGGAGGTTCACGTCTACGGCGTTCCCGACGGCGGCCGGCCGGACCTCGACGTGACGATGCACACGGGCCACGACCACGAGTACCGGAAGGGATGGTTCGTCGTCCACCGACCGTCCGACCCGGATGCAGCCGACGAGACGCCCGCGGCGCTGGTCTCGTACGAAACCGAACCGCGGGTCTGGGACGGGTTCTGGACGTTCGACGCCGACCGGGTAGCCAGGATCGACGAGTACGTCGCGACGGGGCTGTGAGCGGACCGCCGGAGAACGACCGCGGTCGCCGGCTTCCGACATCGGTGCGTTTTTCCCCCACAGGCCGAACCATCGGGTACGGAGTAAACGATCGGAAACAGCATCACGGCTTTGTGATGCATACCACATTCGATACGCTTTTGGGTGGATAGTCCGAAGTCGCCAGTATGTCAGTGACAACGGAGTCCGCCGTCGGCCCCGACGAACTCGCCGTGTTGAAGCTTCTCGCACTCGAGGGTGGGCTCGCGGGTGACGTCAAGGTCTCCTGCTCACAGCTCGCGGATCGCCTCGAGGCGTCCAACCAGACTGCTTCGCGGCGGCTCCAGCGTCTCGAGTCGGAGGCCCTCCTCGAGCGCGACACCGTCAGCGACGGCCAGTGGGTTGCGATCACCGACGACGGCGAACGGGCCCTCCGCGCAGAGTACGAGGATTACCGCCGCGTGTTCGAAAGCGACGCCGAGGTGGAACTCGAGGGTGTCGTCACGAGCGGGATGGGAGAGGGTCGCCACTACATCTCGCTGTCGGGCTACCAGCGACAGTTCGAGGATCGACTCGGCTACGAACCATTCCCGGGCACGCTGAACGTCGACCTCCGGGACGACAGCGTCCGCCGGCGCAGCGCCATTTCGTCGCTCGAGCCGGTGCCGATCGACGGCTGGGAAGACGAAGAGCGCACCTACGGCCCCGCCGTCTGCTACCCCGCGACGATCGAAACGGGCGACGGGCGGACTTACGAGAAAGCACACACGATCGCCCCCGAGCGAACCCACCACGACGAGGACCAACTCGAGGTTATCGCCCCCGACAAACTCCGGGAGGAACTCGACCTGGAAGACGGAGAGCACGTCACCGTCTCGGTGGGTGATCGCCGATGACCGGAACCGACCGTCACGTACGTTCCCGCGGATCGAACCCACAGACGTCGACGACCGCCACCGTCGACCGCGCCCTCGAGTCGCTGCAGGCCGGCGAGCCGATCCTCGTCCACGACGCGGCCGACCGCGAGGGGGAGACGGACCTGATCTACCACGCCGACGCGGTGACACCCGAGGCCGTCTCCCGCCTGCGAAACGACGCCGGCGGGCTGGTCTGTGTCGCGCTCGGTCACGGGATCGCCGAGGCGTTCGACCTGCCGTTCTACACCGAGGAGATCGACCACCCCGCCGCTGGGAGCCACGACCTGGGATACGACGAGCGCTCCTCGTTCTCTCTGACGGTCAATCATCGGGACACTTACACCGGGATTACTGACAACGACCGCTCGCAGACGATCCGGGCGCTCGGTTCGGCCGCGGCCGCTCCCGAAGAGACGGCGTTCAGCGACGAGTTTCGGGTCCCCGGACACGTTCACCTACTGAAGGCGGCTCCGGAACTGCTCGAGCAACGCGAAGGACACACCGAACTGGGCGTCGCGCTCGCTGAAGCCGCCGATCTCCCGCCGGCGGTTGTCGTCTGCGAGATGCTCGACGACGAAACCGGCGACGCCCTCTCGCCCGTCGACGCCCGAACCTACGCGGAGCGTCACGACTTTACCTACCTCGAGGGCCGGGACGTGCTCGAACGACTCGAGTAAGCCGAGTTCCTCCTCTCACACGGCTTACTGTAGTCACTTACCGCCGATTGCCGACCTCGTTCTGTCGATCGATGGTAACTAGTTACAGCGATCCGTCTCAGGCGTCGGTCTCGAAACGCCGCTCGCTCGGCTCTTCTTCCGTGTCAGCTTCCGGTTCCGATTCTGGGTCGGTCGAGCCGTCCGATCCGGTTCGATACACCGCATACAGGATCAACACTGCGATCGTGAAGTCGACCCCGTGCTCGAGGAGGTGGTGAAACGTCATCGGTACGACCCCGAAAACCGTCCCGAGCCCGACCACCGATCGAACCACGAGCAGGCCGAGTACGACCGTCACGAGCAAGTACCGGATCGAGCGCCGGCGAGAATAGGCCACGAGCCCACAAGCAAAGAGGACCGCGGTTCCGAGCGCTGCTAACACGATGATCCCGAGCAACACCGGCGCGAGCTGTGGATCGACCCACTCGACCCGAAACGGACTCGTGTGATCCATCGTCCGGACTGTACGTCGGTGAGAACGCTACGTATGTGCTTCGGTCGGACGGAACGATCGGGTACGCTGTCCGACCTCGAGTCGTGACTCCCTTCCGCCTTTCACCCCCGATCCGCATACAATAGCCAGTAGACCGGTCATATGACCCGTTCCCAATATGCAGGAACGAGCAAAAGCCGTTATCAGTGTACCCGGACTAGACGCAGCTAACTGACTGGAATCGATACCAATGACCGACACCCGACGCCAGATCAAAACCCACGTGCAGGCAAACGCCGGCATTCATTTCAACGAACTCGTCCGGGAGTCCGAGTTCGCGCCGGGGCAGATACAGTATCACGTCCGTCGGCTGATCAGCCGGGGAGACCTCGTCCGTGAAGAGTTCTACGGCCGGACTCACTACTACCCGCCGGAGTACGACGACCGGGAACGCGCCGCGCTCGCTCTCTTTCGGCGAGAGACGACCAGGGAGATCGTCGTCTACCTGATCGAAAACGAACCCGCCGATCCGAGTTCGGTCGCAGCCGAGATCGGCATCGCACGCAGCACGCTCGAATACCACCTCGATCGGCTCGGCGAACACGACATCGTCAGGAAACGATACGACGAGAGCAACCGAGTCGAACTCGAACTCGTCGAGCCCGGACGGGTCGGGCGACTGTTGAGCGAGGTCGAACCCACAGTGCCCGACCGGCTGGTCGATCGGTTCACGCGGCTGATCGACGAACTACTCGAGGGATCGGCAGGCTCGAGTTCGCGGTAGCCAAAGTCAGTGACGGGTCGATCTCCCTGATCAGCGTGTTGAAAAGCGCTCCTTCTATAGCAACCACTGCAAGTCAGTGCACACCGACTCGCCAGACGGATCGGCGATCAGTGTCAAATCCGCAGTCGGTACAGCGCGAACGCTCACTTGGGATAACGCGCGTACGCTCGAGTGGCAGGCCGCCCGTAGGGTGGCCTGCGGAGGTGGGGGCAAGCCCAGCGTGTCCCGCCCGGGAGCTACACTGACTTCAGAACGCCGGCAGCCGACCGGCGACCGTCTACGTGAAGATGCCGATCTGTGACCGACGCTGGTCTGTGGCCAGTACACCCCCACGAGTTCAGTCGTGGGAGAAGTCGGGATCACTATTCAGTCGCTCCTGCTTCGAATTTGGAGCGCGTCGACGACGACAGCGAGCGATCCGGCGATCGCGGTCACGACGGCAGCGAACTCGAGCAGTGTTCGGAACGGTGATGACGTGTCGGCAGGCTCGCGGTCGTGGTCGTGTCCGGAACTGCCGTGGGACTCCTCTCTGCCGCCGTGATCGTGCTCGTGAGTCGAGTCCGCTTGCGCCGAAACGACGGTCGTCTCGATCCACTCACTAATGTAGGTACCATCGGGCGCGCCGGTGATACGAAGCTCCCAGTCGCCGGCGTCCGGGAGCGGCTGTACCGTCGCGTACGTACCGTCGTCGGTCTCCTCGAGTTCGAGTTCGATCTCCGTGCCCTCCCGATCGCTCGCCAGCAGCCGAACCGGCTGTTCGGATTCGATCGGCGTCTCGTTCTCGAGAAAGCCGATCTCGAAGACGGTCGGTTCGTCGCTTCGAAGCTCGAACGAGTCGTCGGTCGAGTCGGCCACAGCCGGAAGCACCGTGAGTTCGACGAGCACGTCGTCGTACTCGTACTCGATGGTCGCCTCGATCGGTTCGTCGCCGTCAGCACCGACCCCCGCGACCGCGGCCGTCGGCGCGGAGGTGAGAATCCCCGAGAGCAGCAGGACGACGACAAGCAGCGTGACCTCGAGTCTGACGGATCGAGCGATCCGGGAAACCCACGGCTCCCCCTCGTTTCGCCCGCCGTCAGCACTCGTCGGGCGTGAGCCTGCGGTCGATTCCGTGGCGGTGGTCGACTCGAGCCGTCCCAGGAGGACGACCCTGGTGAGCCCGCCAAGCGCGAGTGCGACGGCAACGACCAGCAGTTTGACCACCAACACGAGACCGTAGACCGTCTCGGTGAGCCCGCTGGCGGTCGGGACGTGCCACGACGCGAGGACGAATCCCGTCGTGACGACGAACGTCACGCCGACCAGCGCGAGAACCGAGAACCGGCGAATCACGGCCGCGAGCAGGCCCGGTCGGTCGGCAGGGGCGGCCTCGCGAACCGTCGGAACGACGACGAACGCGAGGACTGCCAGCCCGCCGACCCAGAGACCAGCGCCGACGACGTGCACGAAGTCGACGACTGCCCCGGTCAGCCGGTCGATCGCGGTCGCGGAGTGACTCGTCCACGCGATCGTTCCCGCGACGGCGAGTGCTCCGAGACACGTTCCAGCGAGCGACTCGCGCCGTGACAGGTACCCGCAAACCAGTCCCGCGACGAGAGCGGCAACGCCGACGGCGAGCACTACCTGTAAGAGCCAGGCCCGTCCGAGCGGCGTCCCGCCGAACTCGACGATCGTCCCGACCGAGAGTGGTCCCAATGCTGTGCTTCGAGCGAGCCCGAGCCCGAGCGCGCCGACCGAGGTGAGCAAAGCAGCGCCGGCAAGCAGCGGTCCGAGTCGGTCGTCGGCCCGGTCACGTCGCTGTGGCGCTGCCCGAGCGAAGACGGGACCGACTGCGACGGCTGCGATCGCGGGAATACCGATCAGGCCAGCGACCCCGACGAGCAACAGTGACTTCGCTCCGGCCTCGAGCGGCGACATCGATTCGTCTTCTTCGCCGTCGTCACCCTCCTCGTAGGCTTCGAGGACGGCGTCACGATCGAGTGGTTCGTCGCCGACGGCGAAGAAGAACGATCCCGACGTGGTATGCCCGTCGTCGGCGAGGACCTCCCAGTCGACGGTGTACATCCCCTCTAGATCGGCGTCGTCCTCGCTCGCTTCGATCGGCACGCGGACGATCTGGCTATCCTCGGGGACGATCTCGGGCTCGCTCGAGACGATCTCACCGTCCGGATTCTCGATGGCGACATCGGCGTTGACGATACCGTCGCCGGAGAAGGAGAGAGTGATCTCGTCGGGCACGTCGTCGATCTGTTCGCCGTTTGCCGGGTCCGACTCGCTCAGATACGCGTGGGCTGTGACAGGGGTTGCGACGAGCCCGGCCGCAAGTACAACGACGAACACGACGAGAACCGACGCCAGTAGCGTCTTGCGAGGGGACGAATCGACGCCACTGGACGACGCGTGCTGTTCCATCGGCTACCGAAGGGTGCCCGTGTATCCGACGCCGGAATCGCCGACGAACTGGACCGTGTCGACTCCCTCTTCGACCTCGACGTGGTCGACGACCTCCTGTGAGGCCATGTCGACGATCGCGACGATCCCGTCGTCGTCCGCCGGGGAGATAAAGTAGCCACCGCCGGCCACGCCGCTACGGTAGAGGAAGGGCGCACCCTCGGGCCGGACGATATCGCCGATATCGACCGTTTCGACGATCTCGAGTGCCTCGACGTCGATGATCGACGCCTGATCGGTCTGAGTGTGGGCAGTGAAGGCGTACAGCGTGCCGTCGTCGGCCTCGTAGTACCGGAGCGCGTCCGGGCCTTCGTCGACGTCGACGACGCCGTGTTCCTCGCTGTCCGCGGTCGTCGCGTCGATGAATCGGATGCTGTTCCCGTCGAGGACGCCCAGCACCGTCTCGTCGGGGGAGAGATACATGCCGCCGGCGAAGTCGAGGTACTCGACGACCTCGTCGCTCTCTGTGTCGACGACGGCGGTTTCGTCGCCGTGCTCGAAGTACGCGAGTCCCGTCTCGGGCGCGTAGGCCTTGTAGTGGGTCCCCTCGTCTTCGTTCTCGAGTTCGACGTAGTCGGTTCGCTCGTAGGACTCGAGGTCGATGAGCAGTGTCGCAGGGTCGTTGACGTTCGTCGCGTACCCCATCGAGCCGAAGTCCTCGTGATAGAGGAGTTTGCCGTGGCCTTCGTTCTCGAGTCCGGACTCGACGATTTCGGTCACCTCGTGAGTATCGGTGTCGACGACGTAGAACGTCCCCTCCTCGTCGGAGTGGACCCACATTTCGTCGTCGTTCGGATGGTACATGTGGGTCGGGTTCGGCCCGATATCCACCTCGTCGACGATTTCGCGGGCATCGGTGTCGATGACGACTACCTGCGAGGGAGATTCCCGAACGACGTAGATTTCGTCGTACGCAGCCGTGATCCGTGGATCGGCCCAGCTCTCGTCGGAGAGGTCCTCCGTGATCTCGTCGACGACTGTTCCCTCCTCGGGATCGATGACTGCGATCGTGTTCGGGGCGAACGCGTAGACGAGTCCCTCGCTCCCGTCGGCGTCGTCCCCAGGTGACTCGCCATCACCGTTCTCGTCTTCGTCGGTGCTGTCTCCGGTGTCGGGTTCGCCCTCGTCCTCGCCCTCGTTCCCGTCACCGTCACCGTCACCGTCACCGTCATCCGAGAGACAACCGGCGAGAGCGATCACTGTTCCACCGGTCGCTACCTGGACGAACCGTCGCCGGTCGATCGAGTCGTTCATACGATGATGAGAGAGTACCCGCCATATTGGGGGTTCTGGTGCGATTGTAAAAAACGTCCCAGCAGACTCACGACGGAAGCAAGCGACCGGCCGCTCGAGCGAACGGTGGACGGTTTCCCGCGACCGTTTCCGTCACGAAAATAGCGAACACTTAGTACGGTGGCTTTCGACACACTCCACCATGGGATTCGACGAGATGGATGTCGACACGATCTGGATGGACGGGGAGTTCGTCGACTGGGACGACGCGCAGATCCACGTGCTGACCCACGGCCTTCACTACGGAAGCGGCATCTTCGAGGGTGCTCGATGCTACGACACCGCCGAGGGGCCAGCCATCTTCCGCTGGGAGGAACACCTCGAGCGGTTCTTCCAGTCCGCGAAGCCCTACGAGATGGAGATCGAGTTTACGGCGGCGGAACTCACCGAGGCGACCCTCGAGCTCATCCGCCGTCAGGATCTCGCTTCCTGTTATATCCGGCCCATCGCCTTCTACGGCTACGAGTCGCTGGGAGTGAGTCCGGGCGACTGTCCGACGAAGACCGCTATCGCCGCCTGGCCGTGGGGGACCTACCTCGGCGAGGACGCACTCGAGAACGGTATCGACGTGATGGTCTCCTCGTGGCGGAAACACGCCTCGAGCCAGATTCCGACCAACGCCAAGACGACTGGGTTGTACGTCAACAGCATGCTCGCTGGAGAGGAGGCACGCCGGAACGGCTACGCCGAAGCGATCGTTCTCAACAAGGAAGGCGACGTCGCGGAAGGCCCTGGGGAGAATCTCTTTCTCGTCCGGGATGGCGAAATCTACACGCCCGGGCTCTCGGAGTCGATCCTCGACGGCATCACCCGCGACACCGTGATCACGCTCGCCGAAGACCTCGGATACACCGTCCACGACAACGTTTCGATCTCCCGTGGCGAACTCAACACGGCGGACGAGTTGTTCTTCACCGGGTCCGCAGCCGAAGTGACCCCGATCCGCAAGGTCGACAACGTCGTCGTCGGCGACGGCTCCCGCGGACCGGTCACCGAAGAGATTCAGTCGACGTTCTTCGAGGTCGTCGAGCGGGAAACCGACGAGTACGACGAGTGGTTCCAGTACGTCTGATACTGCCGGACGAAACACTGCACACACCGATCGCACTCGAGACGTCGTCGCCTTCCGCGCCGAGCGTCGAGACGCGATCGGGTGTGTCCTGACTGTCGTCCAGTAGTACGAGCGTCTCGTACGGTCGCACTTGCACTCGCACTCGCACTCACACGCACACTCGTATTCGCGTTCGGTCCCCTACCTTTCGTCTTGCTCTGTATCTTCCTCGAGTCGCAACGGCTGTCGTTCGCCGTAGGTGAGCGTCCGCCAGACCCACTCGACCGGACCGAACCGGAACCGGTTCAGCCAGGCCACCGACAGCGGAATCTGGATCGCCCAGATCAGGACGACCACGCCCAGCAACTCGAGTCGGCTCAACTGGCCGAACAGCCCGAGCCCGTGGCCGTAGAAGATCGACGTTGCGAGGACGGTCTGTAACAGGTAGTTCGAGAAGGCGGTCCGGCCGACGGCCGAGAGCGCATCCGTCACGAGGCCGCCAGCAGCGACGCGACACAGCAACATGATGGCGGATACGTACGCGAGCCCAAGCAACAGCGATCCCCAGTAGTTGAACTGGTGGGCTATCAACAGCACGTACGCCGTATCCCAGGCGACCAGTTCCCGGTACCAGACCCCAGTCAGGATCAACGCGAGGCCGGTGGTGCTGCCCGCGACGAGCAGCCGTCGGTAAAACCGGCTACTCCGCTCGTTCGAGAGCACGCCCCACTTGTAGAGGGCCATGCCGACGATCATCAGCCCCCCGTAGATCCAGAACGACTCGAAGACGAACCCGACCGTCTGGAGCGTGAGCACGGTCGAGGCTCGGTTGTCCATCTGCTCGAGCCAGCCGCCCTGGTAGGTGTCGATTTCGTTCTGGATGTCGTCGGCACCGAACCCGACCAGGATGTCGTCCTCGATCTCCGCCTGGAGGTCGGCGTCGGCCATCGCGTAGCCGGCTCCACCGAGCAGATACAGCAGCGACGGGAGCGCGAACATGACGAGACCGAGAACGAGCAGGCGCTTCGGCGACCAGTGACGGACGAAGACGATGACGAAGCCACAGAGCGCGTACGCAACGAGGATGTCGCCGTGCCACAGCAGGTAGGCGTGGCCGAGCCCGATCACGAGCAGCCAGAAGAGCCGACGGAACTGGAGCCGCCGTGCAGGCTGGTTCTTGCGCTCTTTGGACTCCATGAACAGGACCACGCCGGCCCCGAAGAGAAACGTAAACAGCGTGACGAACTTCCGTTCGAAGAAAACGTGGCTGACGAACCAGGCCACGTAGTTGCCCCCGGAGAAGTCCCCGTACAACGTCGGGTTGAGCGCGCCGGCCATCGGCAGCCCGAACAGCCAGATATTGATGACGAGAATACCGAGTAACGCGAATCCTCTGAGCACGTCGAGACTCAAAATCCGATCCCCGGGATCGGTCGGACCCTGCGTCTCCTCCGAATCGGAGGTCGTCGCGTCGGCGTCGGGCTCGGGGGCGGGCGGATCGTCGGTCGTCATGGCGGGAGTGTGCGATCTTTCTTCCGCCGCCACATATAGGTTTACGAACTATCGGGGCGTGCTAACCGCCGGACATAAGCGGGCTAGTCGTCGTCCTCGGACCGTTTCACCGACCGCTCGTCGACGACATCGATCGGGACGCCGGCATCCATGCCGCGCCGATCCGCGTCGCCGAAGCCGGCACTCAACACGCGAGTCAGCGCGTCCTCGACGTCCTCGTCGAGTTCGGTGAATCTGTCGGGGTGGACCTCGAGGACGAACCCGGTCGTGATGTTCGGCGAGGTCGGCAGGAAGAGGACGTGTCGTCCGTCGTCGGTCGTCTTTCCGGTCTTGAACGCCGTCATTCGAAGCCCGTCCCAGACCTCGAGTTTGACCGGCGTCTGGAGCGATTCCTGTTCACCGAACGCCGTTTCGGCGGCCATCTTCGACGCGTTGTAGATGACCCGCATCACCGGCACGCGGTTGGCGACGTTGTCGACGACGCGTTCGACGAGGCCGCCGACGGTCGTTCGCATGAGATAGCCGACCGAGAAGGTCAGTACCGTCACGACGGTCAACACGATCAGCACGCGAAGCAGTTGGGCGAGTTCCTCGCGGGTCTGCTCGCCATCGATGAAAGTGAGTGCCTCTAGAGACTCGGCATCGAGGATGAGGTCGGGAGAGATCCCGGCCACGAGTCCGTAGAGCCAGTAAAGGACGTAAAGGGTCACGAGGATCGGGCCGAGGACGATCAGCCCGCTCGCGAAGTCCCGCTTCCACGAAGCCATGTAGGACAACTCACACCAGGGGATAAAGAGCGCTTTCCTTTATCGGCTTCGGGCACCGAAAAGCGGGATCATCGCCCCAGGATGGCTCGGAGCGCGAACCGGACGTTTTGCTTTCGCTCCATCATCCGGCGGTAGAAGTACGACAGCCAGCGATCGCCGTACGGAACGTACTGGTAGACATCGTACTCCTCGGCGAGTTCGTACTGTGTGTCGGTCCTGACGCCCATCAGCATCTGGATCTCGAAGTCGGTGCCGTACTCCTCGTGGAGGTCGATCGAGTGTTCGACGATCTCGGGGTCGTGGCTCCCGACGCCGATACCGCCCTCGAAGTGTTCGAAGGCGTACTCGAGTAACTCCTCGAGTTCGCGGTCGACACGCTCGCGGTCGGTGTAGGCCACGTCCGCGGGCTCGTCGTACGCTCCCTTGACGAACCGGACTTTCCCGGGCACGTCCGCGATCCGTTCGACGTCGTCGCGGGTGCGTTTGAGGTTGGCCTGGACACAGACCCCGACGCCACCGCCGTACTCGCGGGCCAGCTCCTCGTAGGCGTCCAGGGTCACGTCCGTCGTCGTGTGATCCTCCATGTCGATCCAGACGAAGACATCGCGGTCCTGTGCGGCCTCGACGATCGGGTCGAGTTCCTCGCGGAAGACCTCTTCACCGAGATCGAGCCCGAGCTGGGAGGGTTTGACCGAGAGACAGCCTCCCAGGTCGGCGTCCGCGATATCGTCGACGAGCGAGCGATACGCCGCTGCGTCCTGGCTTGCCGGCTCGCGATCGTCGTAGTGTTCGCCGAGCAGGTTGACGATCGCCTCCACGTCGCGCTCGTTGAGCGATCGGACGTGGTCGAGCGCCTCGGCGGGCGACTCCCCCGCGACGAACCGGTTCGCGATCGGCGGGATCATACGCGAGAGAAGGAACGCCAGTCATAAGGAATTTGGTATACCGGCGTCGTTCGTCGGCCGCCGATGTCGTCCACGTACGGACGGATTCGTGCCCAAGTGACGAGGTTCGTGACGGTCCCGACGAGAGACGTGACAGCCCACACGTCACGCAGCGCCAGCCGCGACCGGTAACTCAAAGCCCCGTCGGACGACACGCCCGATAGAATGAGCGAACGTTCGACCGACGACGGAACCGAGCCAGACATCGTCGTCCTCCGTGAAGGAACCGAGGGGCTATCGATGGCGGCGTACGCCGACGCCATCCGCGAGCGACTGCCGGATCACGAGGTCGTGCTCGCGCGGACACCCCGCGAAGAACGGGAACTCGTCGCCGACGCGTCGATCGTCACCGGCATCGGAATCGACGAGGACCTGCTCGAGGCCACCGACGGGCTCGAGTTGTTCGCCGCTACCTCCGCGGGGACCGAACACCTGCCGACGGACGCACTCGCCGACCGAGGCGTCACCGTTACCAACGCCGGCGGAATCCACGCACCGGGGCTCGCCGAACAGGCGCTTGGCAACATGCTGGTCTTCGCTCGCAGACTCCACGAGGGGTGGCGACGCAAGGGGAACAACGAGTGGCGGCACTTCCAGTCCCGCGAGTTTACCGGCAGCACCGTCACGATCCTCGGACTGGGCTCGATCGGACAGGCACTCGTCCAGCGTCTCGAGGGGTTCGAGGTGGAGACGATCGGGGTTCGTTACACTCCCGAGAAAGGCGGTCCGACCGACGAGGTCGTCGGTTTCGACGAGGCGGCGATTCACGACGCCTTCGCCCGTAGCGAGTACGTCGTCGTCGCTTGCCCACTAACCGATACGACTCGCGGGCTGATCGGCGAGGCCGAACTCGCGACGCTGCCGACCGAGGCCGTCGTCGTCAACGTCGCTCGCGGGGGGATCGTCGAGACGGACGCGCTGCTCTCGGCCTTGCAGAAGAACAAGATTCGCGGAGCCGCACTGGACGTGACCGATCCCGAGCCGCTGCCGAACGACCACCCGCTGTGGGACCTCGAGAACTGCCTCATTACGCCACACACCGGAGGCCACACCCCGAAACACTGGGATCGGATGGCCGACATCGTCGCGCACAACGCCGACGCACTCGAGACGGACGGACGGCTCGAGAACGTCGTTCAGTCACCGTAACTGTCCGTAACTGTCCGGAAACGACCGACCCGGCGTCGCAACCCGCTGTCGTTCCGTTCTCTCCACCCCGACCACGGTGATCGAAAACCACCGCAGGTTAAGACCCGTCAGTTCGTCCCGGCCGATATGACACTGCTCGAGACAGTCGTGATCGCGTTCTGGGCGATGTTGCCCGCCTACGTACCGAACAACGCCGCCGTCCTCGCCGGCGGCGGCCGCCCGATCGACAGGGGTCGCACCTGGGGAGACAAACGGGTGCTGGGGGACGGGAAAACCTGGCGCGGCACCGCCGCGGGAATCACCGCTGGTCTCGCGCTCGCAGCCGTGCTTACGCTGCTATCAGACGACGTCAGCGCCGCACTCGGGTTCGAACTCCCGGCGTTCGAGCCGCTCGCTGCGATCGGGTTGGCCGCCGGGGCGATGTTGGGGGACATTCTCGCGTCCTTCCTGAAGCGCCGAACCGGCCGCCAGCGCGGAGCGATGTTCCCCGGCGTGGACCAACTCGACTTCGTCGTCGTCTCGCTGCCGTTGACTGCGTTGCTTGCGACCGAGTGGTTCCTCGAGTGGTTCACCTGGGACGTGATCCTCGTGGTGGTCGTGCTCACGCCCGTATTGCACGTGACGACGAACGTCATCGCGTACAAGCTCGGGCTGAAAGA
Organism: Halobiforma nitratireducens JCM 10879; assembly: GCF_000337895.1. Taxonomy (GTDB): domain Archaea; phylum Halobacteriota; class Halobacteria; order Halobacteriales; family Natrialbaceae; genus Natronobacterium; species Natronobacterium nitratireducens. Next base: position 1,097 of record NZ_AOMA01000125.1, on the reverse strand, counting down.
CGAGCCGTGGTAGCGACTCTCCGACTGGGGAGTTGGCTATCCGCGGCCGGTCGGTAGTCGATCGACTGCTCGAGATCGCTCTCGATCGGGAGAACCGATTACCCCTCGCCTTTCTCTATCGGTGCGCGGATCAGGTTCCCCCACTCGGTCCAGGAGCCGTCGTAGTTGTGGACGTCCTCGTACCCGAGCAACTCGTGGAGTGCGAACCAGGCGATCGCCGACCGCTCGCCGACCCGACAGTAGGTGACAACCGTCTCGTCGCCGTCGATCCCCGCCTCGGCGTACAGTTCCTCGAGTTCGTTGGGGTCCTTGAACCGGCCGTCGTCACGCAGGTTCGTCTTGACGGGGACGTTCGACGCGCCGGGGATGTGCCCGCCCCGCTGGGCGGTCTCCTGCAGTCCCTCGGGGGCGATGATCTCCCCGGAGAACTCCTCCGGCGAGCGGACGTCGACCATCGGGATGCCGGCCTCGCGGGCCTTGTCCACGTCGTCCTTGTAGGCGCGGATACTCTCGAAGGGGCCGTTCGCGTCGTACTCCTGCTCGGGGAACGCCGGTACCTCGTCGGTCAGCGGGTACTCCTCGTCGACCCAGTAGTCTTTCCCGCCATCGAGGACGCGGACATCGTCGTGGCCGTAGTATTTGAACTCCCAGTAGGCAAACAGGGCAAACCAGTTCGGAATCCAGCCGTCGCCGTAGAAGACGACCGTCGAGTCCTCGCTGATGCCGTGTTCGCCGACCACGTCCTCGAACTCGTCTTTTTTCAGGATGTCGCGCTGGTCCTGATCCGAGAGGTCCTCGTCCCACTGAAGCCCGATCGCACCCGGGACGTGCCCTTCGTCGTATCTCGAGGGGAAGTCACTCTCCGCCGGTGATTCGGGGCTGTTGACCTCGACGATACGATACTCCGGATCGTCGGACTGAAACTCCTCGAGGTGGTCTTCGACCCACTCTGCCGAAACCAGAACGTCGGTGTCGTGCTCCATCATACGTAGTGTTTAGGTCGAATCTTTACCGGTAAGAGACGGCCAAATGTTTGGTTCGTTGATCGTGTTCACTCCTCGTGAGATGTAGTCTTTCAGCGCCGAGAGATCAGGGAC
>NZ_AOMA01000124.1 GCF_000337895.1 Halobiforma nitratireducens JCM 10879 | reverse complement strand
GCTCGTAGAGTTCCTCGAGTGTGATGTCATCGAGCCGTCCCATTACCACTTCCAGCGTCTCTACAGGTAAAGCACTTCCCTAGACACTAACGTTCGGCTGGCCCACGAGCGGAGACAAATAACTAACACCAGGAGCCAGCGTTGTCGGTATCTACAGAGAGACAGCGAGAGTTCCTCGGGGTCGTACGGAAGAGGTTGTCTTCCGTGATGACGAGACGCGAAGCGTCTCGAATCACGTGACCCCGAGGTACTTCACGACGACCGACCGGCACCGCTAACAGCCTCGAGCGAGGAACGGGAGCCAGAGACCATGCGACTCGCACGACTCTTGACATCCGACGGACCGGTTTCGGGCCGATACGAGGACGGTACCGTTCACGCCGACGACGGTACCTACGAGGTCGGTGTCGACGGCCGACTGCTGCCACCCTGCGAGCCGTCGACGCTGTACTGCGTCGGCCGGAACTTCGCCGAGACGCTCGAGCAGATGGAGTACGAACGACCCGAGGAACCGGACTTCTTCATCAAGCCGCCCACGGCGTTGCTGGGCCACGAGCAGCCGATTCCCTATCCCGAGTTCACCGACGAACTGACCTACGCCGGCGAACTCGCCGCGGTGATCGACGAACGCTGTCGTAACGTCGCTCCGGCAGAGGTCCCCGAGGTCGTCCGCGGCTACACCATTATGAACGACATCGACGCACTCGACCAGCAGGGCCGGACCGCGCGCAAGGCCTTCGACGGCTCCGGGCCGCTCGGGCCGTGGCTCGAGACCGACCTCGATCCTCACGGGATCGACATGCACACCGATGTCGCGGGCGAGCGCCGCCAGGAGGCAAACACCGAACTGATGCTGTTCGATCCCGACGAGATCGTCTCCTTCCTCTCCGAGCGGTTCACACTCCGGCCGGGCGATGTCGTCGCCTTCGGCAGCCCCGCCAATCCAGGTCTCGTCGAGCCCGGCGATACCGTCGAAATCACGTACGAGGGTGTCGGGACGCTCCGAAACGACGTAGTCGAGTCGCGGAACTGATCGGCGCGAACGCCCAGTCGTGTAATTTCTTGCCGCTGGCGTCCGTGTATCGGAACCATGGGAGACACGATCTACGTCGACCGGAAAGACCTCACTTCGGGGCAGATTCTCGAGAAACTCGACAGCGGAAACCGCGTGATCATCGAGGTCGACGTTCTCGGAAAGACGCTGCGGATGGCGTTGCGGAGACAGCAGGGAACGTACTACTGCGATACGCCGATGAAGCTGCTCACCTTCGAGTCACAGGAGGAGATGCAGTCCTGTCTCGAGCGGTATCGGCTCGCCAGGGCGGAGCCGGCCGAGGAGACGGAAGAAGACGTTCGGCCCTCGGCCGAGTGAGCGTCACGGCGGTGACGATTGGGAGTTGCCTACGGATCGAGTCGGGTCGACCGACAGTGACCGGCGACGCTCGGGAGTTACGTTTCGCTCCCAAACTATAGGGCGGTACCTCCCTGACACAGGAACATGACCGACTCCGAGCAACGAATGGAGACGCTCATGCTCGTCGATAGTCCGGAGTTCGAGCGGATCATGGAGTGTGTATTTGGCATCCAGTCCCACGAGACGCGCACGTACTTTCGACTGTTCGAACTCCAGGGGAGTACGGTCTCCGAACTCGCGACCGACCTCGAGCGCGACAGGAGCAACGTGAATCGGTCGCTGTCGACGCTGTCGGAAAAAGGGCTGGTCGAACGCGAACGCCGACTGCTCGACGGCGGTGGCTACGTCTATCAGTACTACGCCGTGCCGGTTCCGGACGCACAGGAGCGGATGCACGAGGCCGTCGACGAGTGGGCCGAGACGGTCCACGAACGCATCGACGAGTTCGGGCCGTAGGTTCGGAGCACGCTCGTTTTCTCCTCTCACCTGTTTCCTCACGACCCGGAGTTCGGGTCAGCGAGCGAGGAGCGACCGTTCCGAGAACCGCTTCCTGTCGGAGCCGGGATACAGTTTTGCGTCGGCCGCCCGAACGACCGCTATGTCGGATCGCTCGCGGTACGCGGCGGAGATCGAATCGTTACACGAGTTTTTCGTCGAGTGGTACGCAGGCCAACGGCCGAAAACCGACGCCGGCCGACTGGAGGAGGCGCTCGCTCCCGGGTTCGAGATGGTGACGCCCGACGGCGACCGACTGGCTCGCGAGGCGGTTCTCGAGGGAATCCGCGAGGACTACGGCCGCGACGAGCCGGGAGCGTTCGACATCGACATCCGGAACGTCGAAGTAGTCGCACGGACCGAGTCGCATGCGACGGTTCGGTACGAGGAGTGCCAGGAGACGACCGACGAGACGACGGGTCGGGTTAGCACGGTTCTGTTTCGTGACGATACGGACGCTCCTGGGGAGCTCGCGTGGGTTGATCTCCACGAAACCTGGCTCGAGTCGCCCGAGACGTAACGGCCATCGTCTCGGTCGGACGGCACTGTACTGGTGCTGGATATATCTACGTCCCGAGTGCGTCGGCTGCGCACAACCACCATAGCACCATCGTCTACTCGACACTGGTGTAGTACGTATGTCACCCGACCGACTGCGGACGATGAACCGACGACGCGCGATACAACTACTGGGAGCGAGCGGTGCCGTCGCGGTTGCTGGCTGTCTCGGTGGCGAAGAGGAAGCAGCCGACGAGAACGGCACTGAGGGCGACGAGACCGACGAGTCGAGAGACGAATCGGCGGACAGTGACGAAGCTCAAGAGGAGGAAGCGGACCTGGCGAGCCTCGAGCCGACCCCGGAGGGGGAGTCGCTCTCCGAGGAAGATATCTCGGCGCTGGTCGCGGCGTTCGACGATCAGCCGATGAACGAGGACCAACACGAGGTGGAGGGCGAAGAGCGATCCTACACCCCACGACACGTCTGGAAGTGGGTCAGCGACGAGACCCTGATCGGGCTTCACTTCGACGAGCCGAATCCGGAGGAAGCAACCGAACTCGACTACATCACGATCGGGCAGAAGGGACTCTTTACCGAGGAGAGCCAGCCCAGCGAGGAGTTTACGCACTTCCACCAGCACACGGCCGACGGCTGGGAGGCCGGCCACGGCGGCGACACCGGCGACGAGGGGTACTGGCTGACCCACATCGCGGTTCGGGAGATCGAGTACCCGTTCCACGACGAGCCGATCGAACCCCAGATCGACTACGGCTTCATGCCGACGCCGCCCGAGGAGGGCAGCGAGGGCCACGAAACCGACTGGGAGACCCCCGACAGTGGCGAGAGCGACCTCACCGACGCCGACCGGGACGAACTGATCGACATCTTCGACGATCGCTGGACGACCGGCCAGGACGACGCTCCACACGGCACGCCCGCACACGTCTGGAAGTGGGTCAGCGAGGAGACGTTCGTCTTCCTCCACTGGGACGAGCCGGCGGTCGAGGAGGCCGAGAACCTCATTTACTTCGGAATGGGTGTCCGCGGGCAGTTCACCACGGACGACATCCCCGCCGGTCAGGACGAGGAGTTCACGCACTTCCACAAGCACGAGGCAGACAGCTGGGAAGCCGGCCACGGCGGTCAGGACCCCGAACAGTGGGGCACGTGGCTCGTCCACCACGCTACCCGCGACCACGAGATGCCCTGGGGCGAAGTCGAGGTCGGCGTCGACCGCGAGTTCATGCCCACCCCGACGGAGTGATCACTGACATCCATGAACCCGAGACCCGCAAGTCGCAGACGGCTGCTGGTCGCCTTCGGGGCCGCCTCGAGTGCGGCGCTTGCCGGCTGTCTCGGCGACGACGAGTCGGAAAACGAGGGCGGCGACGAAGCGGAGTCTGAAGATGCCACTGCGGACGACGCCGAAGAGGAAGAGGACGTGATCGAGATCGAGACTCGCGAGGGCGAGGAAAAAGGAGAGGGAGAAGAACCCGACTTCGTCTTCGACCCCGCGATCGTCGAACTCGAGCCCGGCACTACCGTCCGGTGGGTCAACACCGACGGCGTCTTCCACACCGTCACCTCGACTGACTCGCTCGAGGAGAAAACCCCGAGCGACGAGTTCGACGCGACCATCGCCTCCGACGGCGACACGTTCGAGTGGACGCCCGACTCGGACGGCGTCCAGCACTACTACTGTGAACCACACGCCGGGTTCATGGAGGGCAGTCTGATCGTCGGTGACGGAAACGAGGACGAACGGGAGGCGGCCGAAGAAGCCCACGGTCACGACGAGGAAGACGACGAAGTAGAAGACGAGGAAGCGAACGGGGACGGCACGGCCGACATCGACGAGGAGTTCGCCGACCTGACGGGTGAAGACCACGTCGAGATCGAGACCCGCGAAGGCCAGGGAGACGAACCGGACTTCGTCTTCGATCCCGCGTTCGCCACCGTCGACGAGGGGACTACCGTCGAGTGGGTCAACACCGACGGCGTCTTCCACACCGTCACCTCGACGGCCGATCTCGAGCAGCGAAGCGGCGGCGGCGAGACGTTCGACACGACGATCTCGAGCGAGGGAGACACCTTCGAGTGGGAGGCCGACGAGCCTGGCCGCCAGCCGTACTACTGTTCGCCCCACGCGGGGTTCATGTACGGTGCTCTCGAGATCGAGTAGCCGCGGAATCGAGTGCTCGAGCGACGGACAATCCAGACGCGGAACGACCGTGACTGCCCTCCGGCCCAGGAAGAAAGGCACTTCCGCCCGCACCCCCTTCCCGCTGACGTGAGCACGGAGGTTCCCCACCGCGTCGAAGTCTACCCCGGCCGAGAGGTCGTCGTCGAGTTCGATCCCGACCTCACCTTCGAGTGTGTCGACGACTGTACCTGGTGTTGTCACCACGGTGTTCTCCTCTACGACCGGGACCTCCTCGAGCTCGCCCAGCGGGCCAACCTCGCCGAGAACACGACCGACTTCCGCGGCGAGAAGTTCGTCACCCGCGAGGAGAAAGACCGCGAGGACCACGTCGGCGACGACGGCTGTGCCTGTGCCTTCCTGCGGGAAGACGGGCTCTGTTCGCTGCACCTGGAGGAAGACTGGAAACCGACGCGGTGTTCGGTCTTCCCGCTTGCCGTCTGGCGCGAGGGCGGGGACCTCCACGTCGATATCCGCGAGTCGGCCCACGACCACTGTGACGGGCTGAACGTCAGCGACCGCACAGTGATCGACAACCTCGAGGCGTTCCTGCCGGAACTCCTGTGGGAACTCGAGAATCCGGATTCGGACCGCGAGTTGTGACGACGGCGGATCGATATCCGCCGTTTGCACGTGCGAGTGGTGACCCGTGGTTGCTGCTGGTTGGCTGCGACGTGGTACCACGACTCTCCAACCATTTAAACGTCTTCCGCTCGTAGGTAGATTGTGACAGAAGACTCCGGGCGACGGAACCTCCGTATGCCCAACAGCGACGAAGTATTCGCCGTCGTCACCGAACACCTCGGCGGGAACCACGTGCAACTCCGCTGCGAAGACGGCGAGGAGCGACTCGGCCGCATTCCGGGTCGAATGAAATACCGAACCTGGATCGAGCAAGACGACATCGTCGTCGCCGAGCCCTGGGACTGGCAAGACGAGAAGGCCACCATCGAGTGGCGCTACACCAGTCAGGACGCCGACCAGCTCCGCCGCGAAGGACACATCGACTGAGATTTTGCGCCGACTGCATACTGCAGTCCCAGAGCGTATTCTTCGGACCGTACCCCGACCGACGAGCGACCGCTATCGCTCGCACACGTCGCTGGTCTTCCGCCACTCCTCGCGTAACAGCCCGTACCAGTACATGTCGTGGTAGTCGCCGCGATACCAGGCTGCGTCCCGTAGTCGCCCCTCCCGCTCGAAGCCGAGACGCTCGAGGAGCCCGACCGAAGCGTCGTTGAAGCTCCCGACACGAGCACTCACTCGCCGCAGGTTCCGGTCCTCGAAGGCGTATCGGAGCAGTCTCGAGACCGCGTCGGAGCCGTACCCCTGGCCGTGGTGTTCGGGAGCGAGCCAGTAGGCGAGTTCTGCGGCCCGCGAGCGGGCAGTTTCGTCGGGACCGTACCGCGATGCAGAGAGCGTGACGACGCCGAGGGGGTCCCCGTCCGTACAGACGAGACAGTGGACGCCGCCGTCCGTCTCGGAAACGACGGTCTCGAAGAACTCCGCGGCCTGCTCGCGGTTCATCGGGTCGATATCGAGCGCGGGCCGCCACACGTCGGGCGCGTTCATGGCACGCTGGAGGAACGCGAGGTCGTCCCGCTCGATCGGGCGAAGCGTAACGCGATCGCTCTCGAGAAAGACCGGTCCAGGCATGGCCGACAGTCATGTCAGCCGAATATATAGCTTGCGACGACCCTCCGAACGTGGCCCGGGTTCAGCCGTGGCTCACACGCGCCACGTCGAACAACCCCTCGTAGTGATAGCGACGCTCCCGTAGAGGGACGTGTTCCGTGCGATTAGCGGTGGCTCACCCGAAGTCGACCAGTCGTCGCAGTCGTCGAGCGGGAGACCGTACCCGCCGATTTATGTTGTCGGAGTGAGACGACACAGGCGAGATGGCCGACGACGGGAACGCGAACGACGACCTCCAGGAGGATATCCGGCGGCTCCGGACCGAATTCGATTCGCTTCGCCGTCGAGTCGAATCGCTCGAGGAGGAACTCGAGGCCGAGGCCGACGATCCGTCCCGACCGGAGTCGGACCCCGAGACGAGCGAGAGAGAGCGGGCGGACGACCGCAGCGAGGGGACAGGAGCCGGCAACGCTGCGGACGACGAGGAGGCAAACGAGGCGTCGGCCGATCACTCGAGCCTCCGCTCGAGCGGGACGGCCCGCGACTGGGAACTCGCCGTCGGCGTTCGGTGGCTGGGCATCGCGGGCGCTGCCGCGCTCGTGATCGGCGTCGCGTTCTTCGTCCAGTTGGCAATCGAGATCGGGCTGCTCGGTCCGTTCGGTCGGGTCGTCGTCGGGACGATCGGTGGCCTGGCACTGTTTGCCGGCGGTCGATACGCCACGACGCGACAGGGGTACGTCCGCTGGGGCCGAATCGCCGCCGGGGCAGGGATGGCCGTCGCCTACCTCAGCATCTACGCTGCCTACGGCTTCGAGGGGTACCGCGAGGCGATCGGGACGCCGCTGTGGGCCGTCCTCGCGGCGCTGACGCTGCTGGTCGGCGTGACGGCGGTCGTCTCGATCCGGGACGGCGCGGCGCTGGTCGTCGGCGAGGCGTTCCTGCTTGGCTACGTCACCGCCGCACTGAGCATCGAGGCCGCGACGCTCGCGGTGACGCCCGTGTACCTCCTCCTGCTGGCCGGCGGACTGGTCGCCATCGCCACAGTCGAACCCTGGAGTCGGCTCGTCCTCTCGAGTACGTTCGCCACCTACGGCGTCGTTCTGCTGTGGCTCGTCGAGGTCGAGCCGTCGGCAGCCGTGCTCGCGCTGACCGCGGTCCTGACGCTTGTGATCTACCTGGCTGGCGGCTACGTTCTGCGTGACGTCACAGCGACGCGGTTCGAGAACCGTCGCTACCGTGTCCAGCTTATCGCCCTCCCGCTCGTCAACGCCGCGTTCGGAACGCTCCTGCTCGAGAACGCCGTCGAAGACGCGATTCCCGACGCGGCCGGGCTCGGTGCGATCGTCGTCGCGATTCTTCTCGGAGGTGCCTACGTGATCACCGACCGGGGATCGGTCAAAGCCGACGGAACTGCCGCGGCTGGCTCCGTCGGCGCTCTCGCGCTCGGTATCGGGATCGCGGTCGGGACGTTCGCGACGACGGTCGGCGCGCTCGCGATCGTCTGTGTCGGCGTCCTGGCGGCGAGGGAACTCGAGGAGCCCGGCTTCCGGTACGGGAGCCACGTCGTCGCCGGGGCGACGGGCTTCAAACTGCTCGCCGTCGACGCGAGCGAGTTGGCCGCGTTCGACGCCGCCGAGCCGATGGCGACGCTGACGGGTCGACCGGTCGCGTTCGCGCTCGCGATCGGCGTTTTCTACGGACTGGCGTGGTGGTTCGCCGCCGACCAGTCGACGCTCTCCGAGGCCGAACGCCGCTTCCTGCCGCCGCTCGAGGGCGTCTACGCGACCGCGGCGACCGGGCTGGCCGTGCTCGTGCTCGCACTCGAGTTGTCCGGACTCGGCGTCTCTATCGCCTGGGTACTGCTCGGCCTCGCCCTGCTCGTGGCCGGGTTCACGCTCGACGTTCGGGGGCTCCGGGCGCTCGCGATCGGCGTGTTCGGCCTCGCGACCGCGAAGGTGTTTCTCGTCGATACGCGCGATCTGGATACCGTCGCACGGACGCTGTCGTTTCTCGTGTTGGGGGCCGTGCTGCTCGTCGCCTCCTACGCGTACGCCCGCTCCCGGTCGGACGTGAGCCTCGAGTTGAGCGACGCGTTGGGACTCGGGGGCGGTGAGGGAGGTGACGGTGATCTCGAGTAGCGAGGGCGGCGGACCTGGACTCAGACTCAGACCCGGACCCGGACCCGAAACGACGACCACCTACCGCGTCGCCGTCTTCCACTCTTTCAGCCCGAGGACGTTCCCGTCGAGTTCGTCCGGATCGGCGTCCGTCGCCGCCCAGACGAACATGTCGGCGACGGCTTCGGGATCACGTCCCTCACCGCCCGAGAGGGCCGTCGAGACTCGTCCCGGGTCCAGACAGCCGACCGGGTGCTCGGTGTCGGCGGCGAACCCACGGGCAACCGCCTCGGCCGTCGCCTTCGAAATCGCGTAGGCACCGTATCCGGATTGTGGGTCTCGAGCGACCGCACCCGTCGGAACGAGTACGCGCGCCCCGTCGTTGAGGTGGGGCAGTGCCTCCCGAATCGTCGCGAAGACGCCACGGCCGTTGATTCGCCAGTGGTCGTCGACCGCGGTGTACGACTCCTCGTCGGTCGGAGTCTCACCGGCTTCGCCGTGGTAGACCCCTGCCGCGGCGACGACGGCGTCGATCCCCCTCGAGTCGCCGGTCCGGGACGCAGTCTCGACCAGCCGCTCGACGTCGAACTCGTCTCGAACGTCGGTCCGGACGCCGGCGGCCGCGGTCGCGCCGGCCGACTCGAGTGTCTCGACCGTCTCCGATACCTCGCTGTCGTTCCGTGCACCGATTACGACCGTCGCCCCGTCGGCGGCGAAGGCTTCGGCGACGGCGCGTCCGATTCCTCGCGTTCCACCAGTGACGACCACGGTTCCGTCCATACGGCCAGTACGGGCGGGAACTACACGAAACCAGCGGTCCGATCTACGGAAACCGGGCGGGGACGATTCCCCGTCGGTCCGCCGGTCCGCCGTCCCACGATGAGCGATGAGCGATGAGCCTACCTGAGTAAGACGTACGTTTTTCACTGCTGCACTATTCAATTAGGCTATGCAACCGTTGGCCGGTGAGTCTGTCGTGGTCGTCGGCGGAGGGATCGGGGGTCTGTCGACCGCCTGTTACCTCGCCGACGCGGGCGCGGAAGTGCGCCTCATCGAGAAGAACGAGCAGCTGGGCGGACGAGCGAGTCGCCTCGAGAAAGACGGGTTCGAGTTCGATATGGGTCCCTCGTGGTACCTGATGCCCGACGTCTTCGAACGCTTCTTCGGACAGTTCGATCGGACGCCGTCCGACTACTACGAACTCACCCACCTCGATCCCCACTACCGGATTTTCTTCAAGGACGGGGATCGAGTCGACGTGACGCCGGACCTAGAGCGTACGAAGGAAGTCTTCGAGGAGTACGAGGACGGTGCTGGCGAAACGCTCGAACGCTACCTCGAGAAATCAAAGGAGAACTACGAGGTCGGGATGGAACATTTCGTCTACGAGGATCGCTCGCGGCTCCGGGACTACGTCGACCTCGACGTCGCCCGGCAGGCACGGGGTCTCTCCTTGCTGGGCTCGATGCAAGATCACGTCGAGAACTACTTCGAACACCCGAAACTCCAGCAGATCATGCAGTACACGCTGGTGTTTCTCGGCGGTTCGCCGAACAACACGCCGGCCCTGTACAACCTGATGAGCCACGTCGATTTCAACCTCGGCGTCTGGTACCCCGAAGGTGGCATGGGAAGCGTCGTCGACGGGATCGTCGAACTCGGACGGGAACTGGGCGTCGAGTACGACACTGATCGGCCCGCGACGGCGATCAAGGGTCGCGAGGGCGCGTTCCTCGTCGAGACCCCCGACGGGCCGCTCCGGCCCGATCTCGTCGTCAGCAACACCGATTACGCCCACGCAGAACAGGACCTCCTCAAACCCGAACAGCGCGGCTACGATGCCAACTACTGGGAGTCGAGAACGTACGCACCCTCCGCGTTCCTGCTGTATCTCGGGGTCGAGGGCGAGGTCGACGAGTTGGCCCACCACACGCTCGTTCTCCCGACCAACTGGGGCCAGCACTTCGACAGCATCTTCGAAGAGCCCGCCTGGCCCGACGATCCAGCCTACTACCTCTGTGTCCCCTCGGAGACCGACGACGACGTCGCCCCGGAAGGCCACAGTAACCTGTTCGTGCTCGTGCCGATCGCGCCCGGCCTCGAGGACACGCCCGAGACCCGCGACCGGTACCGGGACGAAATCCTGGCCGATATCGCAGCGAACACGGGCACCGATCTCCGCGACCGGATCGTCGTCGAGGAACAGTTCTCCGTCGAGGATTTCGCCAGCCGCTACAACAGTTACCAGGGGACGGCACTCGGGTTGGCCCACACGCTCCGACAGACGGCGCTGTTCCGGCCGCCCCACCGCTCGAAGGAGGTCGACGGGCTCTACTTCGCCGGCGGCGACACGACGCCCGGGATCGGCGTTCCGATGTGTCTGATCAGTGGCGAGCTCACGGCGGAAACCGTGATCGAGGATCGCGGGTGACCGGACGCGGAGTATGCACGAGGGCGAGAACGCGCCACGGCGAGCGGACGGCGGAGACGGCTCCGACGGCGGAACGGGACGACCAAGCGACCCCGGATCGAGCGGCGGTGCCGGCCGCCTCGAGCGACTGCGGTACCTGCTTGTCCTCTCCCGGCCGCGGTTCTGGCTCTACCTCGCGGGTCCCGTCGTGGTCGGCGTGGCTTACGCCGCCGAGAGTCGGCCGGAGCTGTTTGCGCCCGCCGCAGTCGTCCTGTTCGCGTACTTCCTCGTCCCGGCGAACGTCTTCCTCTACGGGATCAACGATGTCTACGATCGGGACATCGACCGCGAGAACCCGAAGAAAGACGAGAAAGAGGCGAGATACCAGGGTCAGGGGTACGTTCCCGCGGCCGTCGCAGTCTGTGGCCTGTTGCCGGTGGTTCTCCTGCCGGTCGTCCCCTCGGCCGCCTGGCCGTGGATCGTCGTCTTCCTCGTTCTGGGAGCGGCCTACAGCGCACCGCCGGCCCGGTTCAAGACGACGCCGGTGCTCGACTCGGTGTCGAACGGACTCTACATCGAACCCGGCGCGGCAGCCTACGCCGCGGTCGCTAGCACCCAGCCACCCGCACTCGCCGTCCTCGGTGGCTGGCTGTGGGCGATGGGAATGCACACCTTTTCGGCGATTCCGGACATCGAACCCGACCGTGCAGCAGGTATCGAGACGACGGCGACGGTCCTCGGCGAGTCCCGAACGTACGCCTACTGTGGCGGCTGCTGGCTCGCAAGCGCCGTCGCCTTCGGCGCGATCGACTACCGGCTCGGGGCCGCCATGGCCGTGTACCCCGCGCTCATCGCGGTCGTCGTGGGCTCGAGCGTCGCCGTCGATCGTGCCTACTGGTGGTTCCCCGCGATCAACACCGTCGTCGGAGCCGCGCTGACGATGGGCGGTCTCTGGAGGATGATCTATGGATAGATCGAGTTCGAACACGCACGCATCCAGCAGTCGAGTCGGTCGAAGACAGGACGTTCAGCGACGCCTCGAGGAGCTCATTCGGGAGCATCGGTTCACGATCGCCGTCGTCTTCCCGGTCGTCGGCGCGGTGACGCTGGTCGCGAGCGCGGAGGGGTGGCTCCCGGAGCCGCTCGCGTACAATCCCCTGTTTATCCTGTTTGGAACGGCGGTCATGCGTTCGCCGCTACTCGTCGGGGTCCTCCCACGGATCGGCTGGTGGGCGCTGGGCTGTCTCGGCGTTCTGACGGCCTACACCTACGCGATCGAGATGGTCGGCGTCCGGACGGACTGGCCCTACGGAGCCTTCGAGTACACGATCCAGCTCGGGCCGATGCTGCTGGGGGAGGTGCCGATCGCGCTTCCGCTGTTTTTCATCCCACTGGTGCTGAACGCCTACCTGCTGACGCTGCTGGTGCTTGGTGACTGGAGCGACCGACTCCTGGTGAGGGTCCCAGTCGCGATTGCGGCCGTCGTCGCCATCGACGTCGTTCTCGACCCGGCGGCCGTCGCCATCGGTTTCTGGGCCTTCGAGTCCGGCGGGTTCTACGGGGTCCCCCTCTCGAACTACGCCGGCTGGGTGCTGTCGGGGACCGTCGCCGTCGCGCTCGTCGATCTCGCGTTCGAACGATCGGGACTGCTCGAGCGCGTCCGCGAGTGTGAGTTCATGCTGGACGATCTGGTGAGTTTCGTGTTGCTGTGGGGGTCGATCAACCTCCTGTACGGGAACTGGCTCGCCGCGGGGGTCGCCGGGCTGTTCTGTCTCGGCCTGTTCAGCACCGACCGATACGACCGTGAGATGGTGCTGACGGCGCTTCCCCGGTTCGATCCGGACCCCTCGAGCGGGCCGCGAAACTGACGGCATCGTCCGCCAGCCGTCCGCTTACGTCGTCTTTTCTTCGCAACACGACCGTCTAGCACGTAACAATTAACACGCCGTAAACCGATATAGATATCGTGGTTTACGAGACAGCGAACCGAGTGATCGACGAGGCGGTGACGCGCGTGCTCGACGGCGAGTCGCTCGATCGAACCGACGGACTGGCGCTGATCGCCCAGCCGGTCGACGAACTCGCCGCGGCGGCGGACTACGTCCGGGCACAGTTCGGCGACGGGACGGTCGATGCCTGTTCGATCGTCAACGCGAAAGCCGGTAACTGCGCCGAGGACTGTGGGTTCTGTGCCCAGTCCGTCCACTTCGATACGGGTATCGACACCCACGACTTCCTCGAGCCCGAGGAGATTCTCGAGGCCGCAAAACGCGCCGAACGGGACGGTGCCCAGCGGTTCGGCATCGTCGTCGCAGAGAAAGGCGTCTCCAAGGAGAACCGTCCCGAGGAGTGGCGAGACGTCATCCGGGCGATTCGCCTGGTACGGGACGAAACCGACGTCGAGATCGACGCGTCGCTTGGCATTCTGACCGAAGACGAGGCCGAAACCCTCGCCGAGGAGGGGATCAATCACTACAATCACAACGTCGAAACCTCGCCGCGATTTTTCCCGGAGATCGTCGATACCCACAGCTTCGAGGACCGGGTGAAGACGCTCGAAATCGCCAAGAACGCAGGTATGGACCTCTGTGCGGGCGTCATCCTCGGGATGGGTGAGACGCCGACCGACCGCGTCGAAGCGGCCATCGCGTTGCAGGAGATCGGGATTTCGTCGCTTCCCGTGAACGTGCTCAACCCCGTTCCGGGAACGCCGCTTGCCGAGCGACTCGGCGGCTCGGCGGATATATCGACGGCAGAGATCGTCAAGACGGTCGCGGTCTATCGACTGCTTCACCCGACCGCGAGAGTTCGCCTGACCGGCGGGCGAGAGGCGAACCTCGAGCCCGACGAACAACACCTGCCGCTGGAAGCCGGTGCCGACGGCCTCCTCACCGGCGACTACCTCACGACGGGCGGCCAGTCGCCGGACGAGGACCTCGAGATCATCGAACGCGCCGGCATGCGCCCGAACATGGACGCAAACGAGTTCGATCCCGATGCGGTACGTACGCGAGCCGACGGACCCGTTCGCGACCGTGACGGAGCCGACATCGACGCAGCCGCGGAACCGAACGCAGCAACCGACCGAACCGACTGAGACAGCATGACGGAGATCACCTTTGCGGTACTGGGAACCGGTGGTATCGGCCGACGAACGCTCGAGGTTAGCCAGCACGCGGACGGGCTCGTCCCGGTCGCGGCCTGTGACCGGAACGGAATCGCCGTCGATCACGACGGACTCGACGTCGACGAGCTGCTCGCGGCAACGGAGGGGAACGTCGCGGGCGACGGCCGCGGCGACACTGCGGGACCGGACGCGGCGACCGACGGCGGCGTCGAGGCAAGCGGGACGGGAGGCGGCGTCAAACAGACCGGCGACGGAGCGGGCGTCGTCGCCTCCGAGCAGGGGGAGCCGACCGATACGCCGATCGACGACGTGATCGCGGAGTCGGAGCCGATCGACGCCGTCCTTATCGCGTTGCCGAACCTCGAGCACGATTTCATCCCCCGCATCGCCGATCGGTTCGTCGACGCTGGCTACGCCGGCGTGCTCGTGGACGTGCTCAAGCGCTCGCGGGTCATCGACATGCTCGACGAGCGCGCGGAGACCTTCGAGGACGCCGGGATCACGTTCGTCTGTGGTGCCGGTGCGACGCCGGGGTTCCTGACGGGCGCAGCGGCGCTTGCCGCTCAGTCGTTCGTCGAGGTACAGGAGGTCGACATCTGGTGGGGTGTCGGTCTCAAGTCCGGCTACGAGGACAACCGCGGGACCGTCCGCGAGGACATCGCTCACCTCGACGGCTACGATGTCGAAACTGCCCGGTCGCTCAGCAAAGACGAAATCGAGGACCTCGTCGAGGAACACGACGGCGTCCTGGAGTTTCACGACATGGAACACGCCGACGACGTTCTGCTGGAACGGGCGGGAATCTGTGACGCCGACGATGTCTCCGTCGGCGGCATTCTCGACGTCCGCTCGGACGAGAAACCGACCACGACGACCGTCAGCGTGACCGGGACGACGTTCGACGGTGAGACGGCGACCAACACGTTCCAACTCGACGACGACACGAGCATGGCGGCCAACGTAAACGGTCCCGCGCTGGGCTACATGAAAGCGGGCGTAATGCGCCACCGCGTCGGCGACGACGGCGTCTACGGCCCCGCAGAACTGATGCCGCGGTTTTGACTCCGAGAGACCATGACAGAGTACGGATTCGATCTCCGACGCCGACTCGAGGCCCGCGACCGGAACGGGTTGCGACGCGACCTCGAGCCGGCCGAACGGGTCGCGTCGCGGACGCGGTTCGCGCCGGACCCTCGCGGTCGCGGCGGGGCCGTCGACTTCGACGACCCGGCACTCGTCTTCGCGTCCAATAACTACCTCGGGCTGGCACGGGACCGACGCGTACAGCGTGCCGCGGAGCGAGCGATCCACGGCGTCGGCACCGGCGCTGGGGCGAGCAGACTCGTCACTGGAGACACCAGCCTGCACCGTGCGCTGGAACGTGATCTTGCAGCGTGCAAGCGGACGGAACGGGCGCTCGTTTTCTCTTCGGGCTACGCCGCCAACGTCGGGACGATCGCAGCACTCGAGCCCGATCGCCTCTTTTCGGACGCGCTCAACCACGCCAGCATCATCGACGGCTGCCGGCTCGCGGATGCGGAGACGGTCGTCTACGATCACTGTGACCCCGACGACCTCGCCGCGAAATGCGACTCGGCTGCTACCGAGGCAGCCCCCGACGAACAGTGGCTCATCGTGACCGATTCCGTGTTCAGCATGGACGGCGATGTCGCACCGCTCGAGGCGCTCTGTGAGATCGCCGAAACGTACGGTGCGTGGCTCATGGTCGACGAGGCCCACGCCACGGGGCTGTTCGACGACGGCGGTGGCGTCGTCCAGCGGGAAGGGCTGAGCGACCGCGTCGACGTCCAGATGGGGACGCTCTCGAAGGCACTGGCCAGCCAGGGCGGCTACGTCGCGGGAAGCGAGCCGCTCGTGGAGTCTCTCCTCAACGACGCCCGCTCGTTCGTCTACTCGACGGGGCTCGCACCGCCGGCCGTCGGCGCGGCCCGAGAGGCGCTACGGATCGCCCGAGAGGAAGACCGAGCCGACCGGCTCTGGGAGACGGTCGAGCGGCTCCGCGAGGGTCTCGAGACGGCCGGATACGAGGTCCTCGGGGAGTCTCACGTGCTTCCGGTCCTGGTCGGCGACCGCGAACTGGCGGTCGAACTCGCCGGTCGCGTCCGCGACCACGGGGTCGTCGCCCCGCCGATCCGTCCGCCGACCGTCCCGGAGGGAGAAAGCAGGATTCGCGTCGCGCCGATGGCGACACACGATCGAGACGACGTCGATGCCTGCCTCGAGGCGTTCGAGGAGGCCGGCCGGGCCGTGGGGGTGTTGCCGTGATGACCGATCCCGTCGATCCCGGGACCGGCGTCTTCGTCGCTGGAACCGGAACCGGCGTCGGCAAGACCGTCGTCACCGCCGGCCTGACCGGCTGGCTCCGAAGCGAAGGGGTCGCTGCTCACGCTATCAAACCGGCACAGACCGGTGCACCCGAAGACGACGACGCAGGGACGGTTGCCGACGTCTGTGAGGAGCCAACTGCGTCGACGTGTCTCCGGCGACTGGAACCACCGCTTGCACCCCGCGTCGCGGCCTCGATAGCGGATGAATCGCTCTCCTACGACGACATCGTGGCTGGCTGTCGCTCGCTGGCCGCTGACGAGACGGTCACGATCGTCGAAGGAATCGGCGGCGTTCGAGTCCCACTCGCCGACGGCTACGAAGTGCTCGACCTCGCTGCCGACCTCGGCTTTCCCGCCATCGTCGTCGCCCGTTCCGGGCTCGGAACACTGAACCACACCGCGCTAACCGTGGCTGCACTCGAGAATCGGGGGCTGTCCGTCGCCGGGATCGTTCTCAACGAATACGAAGGGGAGACGCTGGCCGAGCGGACGAACCCCACGGAACTCGAGCGAATGACGGCCACACGAGTCGCGACCGTCCCGCCGCTCGAGGTCGACGATGGCGGGGCAGTCGTCGACGGCGTCCGGCAGAACGTTCCGTCGTCGATGCTGCCGGTCGCTCTCGAGTAGCGGCCGGCGTCTCGACCGGAGACACGAAACCCGACGGTCCGTCGCCTACCGCGTCGGCACGCCGTCGCCCGGTTCGTGGCCGTGAAGGTCCGGCTCGGTCCCTGGGTCTGCGGTCGGAACCGCCGAAACGCGCTGGAACACGGCTTCCGGGTCGCGGTTCCAGTGCCAGTGCCAGCGCGTCTTCGCGAGACACCACAGTTTGCGGCCCGTCGAGAGGGACGGCTCGGACGACAGTACGTCGTAGTTTCGAGCGCGGATGAGCGAGTGATGCTCGGCGTACAACACTGCGGCGAGCAACACCGGTAGCTGACAGTCCGCGGGGAGATAGCGAATCCCTGCGACCCCCTCGCGGTACAGCTCCTCGGCACGCTCGAGTTCGGCTTTCATCGCCGCGGCGAACCGATCGGAGTACTCGAAGTTCTCGAGTTCCGTCTCGGAGACATCGTGTTCGCGGAGCGTCTCCTGTGGCAGGTAAATCCGGTCCCGTTCGACGATGTCCTCCCGGACGTCACGCAGGAAGTTCGTCAACTGGAACGCTTCACCGAGCTTGATGGCGTGGGGAAGTGCCGCCTCCTCGAGCTCCGGCTCGAGGTCCATGATCGCGGTCATCATCACGCCGACCGCGGCCGCCGACCCGCGCATGTACGACTCCAGTTCGGCGTAGGTCTCGTACCGGTCTTTGTCGATGTCCGTCACCATCGCGTCCACGAACTCCTCGAGTTCCTTGTCGGCGATGTCGTGTCGCTCCCGGAGTTCGCAAAACGCCTCGAGTACCGGGTCCTCAGCCGGCTGTTCGCCCAGCGCCTGGGCACGCAGCGTCTCGAGTTCGTCGCGCTGCTGTGCCGGCGGTACACCCTTCGCGTCGTCGACGACCTCGTCCGCGATTCGGAAGAACGCGTACAGAACGTGGGTCGCGTGGCGAACGCGCTCCGGGAGGAACCTCGTCGCGAGGTAGAACGTTTTCCCGGTTCGCTTCTGTATCGCCTTGCCTCTCTCGATGTGGTCCTCTCTCATTTAACCCGGCCACCGCGTGATGTTCTAGATACGACAAGAGTATATAAAAGGCCTAGCCCTCACTAGTGGGGTCGACGGCAAAGAGTTCCTCGAGCAGTTTTCGCTGTGCGGCCCGGAGATGCTGGTGGAACGTCGATCGGGACACGTCCATCGATTCGGCCAGCTCCTCCCCGGAGACGCCACGGGGCCACTCGAAGTAGTCGGCGTAGAAGGACTTGCGAAGCGCCATCTCCTGTCGGTCGGTCAGTTTCGAGTCCAGTTCCGCAGCCACGTCCCGCAGCGTTCGCGTCGGCCGATCCGACTCGTGGTAGCTGATGAGCTCCGCCCGATCGTAACGTTCCTCGAGCAGGTCGTACACCGACCGTGCGGACTGTCCGTTTGGCAACTGCAACACGAGGTCGCCGACCCGATCCTCCGGTGTCGCGTCGAACCGCTGGATCACGCCACCGTGATCGGCGAGGGCAGCGACGATTCCGTCCGACAGCGCCAGCTCGAGCAGCGTTCCTTCCTCGTACTCCGAGAGGACTGACGCGTCCTCGACTCCCTCGAGATCGTCCGCAACGTCCGCGACGCCGCCGGTTTCGTTCACGTAGAAGACCGTCAGTGCAGTGCCGTCACGGTCGTAGGTCAGCCCGCGGTATGTCACCGTCGCACCGATCCGGTTGGCAAGCGCCGTCACGAACAGCGAGGAATCCTCGATCGCCGCCTCGAGTTCGACGACCGTCTCGGTCGTGAGCATGCGCCGGGCTTCGATCGCGTTCATCGCCGTCGCCACCGTCCCGGCAAGCGACTCGAGGACGAGCAGTTCCCGCTGATCGAAGGCGTCGACCTCCTCGGCGAACAGCACGAGGACGCCGTAGGTGACGTCGCCGTACTCGAGCGGGATCGCAGCGACGGACTGGAACAGCTCTCCCGCGCCGGTCGGCCACCAACGGTCGGCGTGATCGAACGCCGTAACGTCCTGCACGACGCGGGGTTGCCCCTCGTCGAGCGCCTGTACGGCCGGGTGCGTCTCGTCGGAGGAGAGCACGAGTTCGTCGTCCTCGAGGGGAACGTCGTCGCGGCCGGCCCACTCGCGGGGTGAGACCCGGCGGGTCGTGACGTCGACCCGGCCGACCCAGGAGAGCACGTAAGGGTCCGTCTCGGCGAGTCGTCGACAGACTCGCCGTTCGATCTCGTCGCGGCTGGCCGCCCCGACCGCAGCGTCGGTGACGTCCTGGACGAGCCCGTCGACTCGCTCGAGGACGTGTTCGAGCATCCGCTGTTCCTCGCGGAGTCGCTCGGCGGCCGACTCGGCGTCGATCTCCGCCAGTTTCCGGTCCGTGATCTCGAGGTGGACGACCGAGACCCGCGGGTCGTCGTCGACGGTAAACCGGAAGGCTCGCATCAGGAACCACCGTTTCTCGTCGGGCGTGTGGCAGGGATACTCTAGCTCGAAGCTCTCCCGATTCCCGTCGAGAACCGACTCGAGCCCCTCGACCGCCTGGCGGGCGTGTTCGTCGTCATCTTCGACCATCTCCGCGGTTGCAACGTAGTCGACGCCGACGTGGTCGCCGTCCTCGGGGTTGAACTCGCGCCACGACTGGTTCGTCAACAGGATTTTCCCCTCGGCGTCGAGGACAGCGACCGTAATCGGGAGCGTCTCGAGTGTTGCTGTGGCGAGGTCGTCCCGGAGGTCCATCGCGTGAGGGTAACACGTAGACGACAATAACAGGTACGGACCCCCGTCGCCGGAGCTCCGTACTCGTCGCCGTCGGCCTACGAAAGAGAGCGTCGTCAGGCGGCGTCGGCCGACTCGAGCAGTTCGTCACGAAGCATCGGAACGAACGCGCCGATGTCGGTGACCATGCCGATCGCCTGCGCGCTGCCCCGATCGATCAACTGGGTGACGGTGGCCGGGTTGATGTCGACACAGACGGTTTTGGTCGTCGACGGAAGGCAGTTGCCGACGGCGACGGAGTGCAACAGCGTCGACAGCATCAAGACGAGGTCGGCCTCGTGGGCCTGCTCGCGGATCGCGTCCTGGGCCTCGATCGCGTCGGTGATCGTGTCCGGAAGCGGCCCGTCGTCGCGGATCGAACCCGCCAGGACGTAGGGAACGTCGTTCACGACGCACTCGTACATCACCCCCTCGTCGACGATCCCGTCGTCGACGGCCTCCTCGATACCGCCCGCACGGACGATCTCGCTGATCGTGTAGATGTGGTGTTTGTGCCCCTCGCGAGGGTGTTCCAGACTTTCGGTGTCGACGCCCAGCGAAGTTCCGTACAGGTCCCGCTCGAGGTCGTGAACGGCGAATCCGTTGCCGGCACTGATGGCGTCGACGTAGCCCGCCCGGACCAGATCGGCGAGAGCGTCCCGGCCGCCCGAGTGGACGATCGCCGGGCCACAGACGGCGAGGACGGTGCCGTCGGCCTCACGGACGGAGCGCATCTCGTCGGCGATCTCCCCGATGAGCGACTCCGACGGCCGCTCGCTCGAGATGCCGCCTTGCATGAATCCGAACGAGCCGCCGCTCTCTCGCGGTCGTTCGGGCGGTTCGACGCGGATTCCGGTGTCGCCGGTGACGACGAGGTCGCCTTCTTCGACGGCGTTGAGAACGACGGTACGGACGCGCGGGTCGTCCGGCAAATTCCGGTCGACAACCAGTGCACAGTCCATCTCCGGGTCCTCGACTTCGACCCACTCGCCCTCGATCCGGACGTGTGTCGGGTGGTTCGTCGTCGAGTAGAAGCCAGGCGGAACGACCCCGTCGGCCGGCGCGGGCTCGAGGGTCGCATCCCGCGGATCGGCGACGGTCGCCCCGTTCTGGTTGAGTTCGTGGAGAATCGCTTTCAGGTCGGCTTCGCTCTCGGCGAGCACCCGCATCCGACAGTAGCTCTCGTCGTGTTTGTGGCGGCCGACCTCGAACTCCTCGACCTCGAACTCGCCGCCCATGTCCATCACGATCCCGAAACAGGTACCCATCGTTCCCGAGTCGATGATGTGGCCCTCGAGTTCGACGGTGTGCGCGACTGTCATCGATTGCCGTTCGGGGTGAGGGACCGTCAATGTGTGCGGTGGGACGACGCGGGACCACGTCGGTTGGCACTCGAAATCGACAGCACTTACCGCATTTCCGAGCGGGGAAGTCCAGAAATCGCAAGCGTGCGTCCATCTCCTACGCTTCCAGCGACTGATAGCCTGGGTAATACTTTTGTACGGGTTCGTTGACTCACCCGACGGAGATCAGCCGTGGCACCAACACCCAATCCGACGACCGTCGAACTGTGGATTCGCTCGTTTGCACCGGCCTCGACCGGCCCGACCCAGGAACGCGCCATCGAGCGTGTCGACGCGCTCGAGCGACGGTCCGAAATCGAAACGACGGTCCGTGTCTGGGGAGCGGAGATCGAGCGGGACGCAACCGCCCGCTCCCGCGTCTCGATTCCGCAACTCGAACGGATCGACGACCGACTCGAGGCTTTCGAGGCGTGGGCCGACGAGACCGGGCAACGGTTAGCACCGTTCTTCCGCGAGCGGACCGTCGAGTCGGTGATCACGGGGGCACACCGCGAGGTCTGGCGGCTGCCGACAGTCGCGCTGGCGGAGTTCCGGGACGGCGATCTGGTTCACGTCGCACCCTGCAGCGGCAGCCGCGGGACAGTCGATGTCTTCGACCGGCTCGATGCGCTCGACACACTCGAGGCTCGTGGGGAGGAGTCGGACCCGGACGGGGAGAGAACCGAGACGGCGGACGAACCGGTGCTGCGGTACGACGACCGGCAGCAAGCGGCGACCGAGATCGACGGCCCGATCTCCGAGCGACCCGCGGAACGGCCCGAATCCGACGAACGGCGACTGGAGCCGTCGTCCTCGTCCGGTCCGCGATAGCGACCCTGTCACGCGCTCGTCTCCCGCCCTCCCGCTCCCGCTCTCGGCCCCGCAGCGGAGCGGATCGGATCGGGACGGGGGCGGCCGGGAGCAAGCTATATGCTACTACCTGTCGTACACTCAAATATGGCCAACGAGCCTGCCCACGTCACGAAGACGCGCTCGCTGTGTCGCAACTGCGGGTACGAAGCGCCAAGCGGTGCCGACGAGTGGCTCCGCCTCGAGGTACCCAAACTCGGGCGGATGACCCAGTGTCCGAGCTGTGAGAGCACGGACGTCGTCACGGGACGCTGAGCCGCCCCCGCCGAGGGCGGACAGACTCTTTACGGTTCGACCCTACCCTACGGTATGGATCGAGACGCATCCGAACAGCCCCGGACCGCCGACGAGGTCCCGGAAACCGACACCGAGTGGCGCGACGAACTCTCCGAAGAGGAGTACCAGATTCTTCGGGAGGCAGGCACCGAACCACCGTTTAGCGGCGAGTACGTCGATCACAAAGAGGACGGGAGCTACGCCTGTGCTGGCTGCGGTGCCGAGTTGTTCGACTCCGATACCAAATTCGATTCCGGCTGCGGGTGGCCGAGTTTCTACGACGCCGACGACGACCGCATCGAGACGCGACTCGACACCAGCCACGGCATGCGCCGCACCGAGGTGTGCTGTGCCGAGTGTGGCGGCCACCTCGGGCACGTCTTCGAGGACGGCCCGGAACCGACTGGCAAACGCTACTGCATCAACAGCGTCGCGCTCGAGTTCGACGACGAGGGAGAAGCCGACGCGGGCGGCAAATAGCGCGTCGCAAACCCTAACTCGCGAACCGCACGCGCCGCCGCGACTGCAGGCACCATCTTTTTCGACGCGACCGGCCCACCACCGCACGTGTCGAGCCGGATTGAATCGAACCGTCTTTGAATCACCGGACACCTGTCCTCGGACACCTCGAGAACGGACGATATCGTGGAAGGTGAGTCGAGAGGAGCGAGTCCTTTCAGGTTTCAGAGGTCCGCACGATCGAACCGGTAGTATCCGATAGCGGTCGGAACGAGCAACCATAGCACCAGAACGACCAGCCCGATTTCCGGACTCGCGTAGAGAGGGCCGGAGTCCGTCGTCACTTCGACTCCGGCCTCGAGCCCGGGCTCGGCACCGACCTGGTCCGCCAGATCGGGCAGCAACGCGACGAGCGACGAGAAGTACGCCGACGACGGCGAGGCCTGAGTCACAGTGAACACCCAGTCGGGAATCTCCGTCGGGAACGAGAACCCGCTCACGACGTACAGCAGGCCGATAGGCACGATGTCCCAGAGGAGTTCGAAGAGGACGAAGAAACCGAGCGCGAGCGTCGTCGCGCGTGCGGTCGATCCCGTCGTCGCCGACAGCGAGACGACGATCGCGGCGTAAGCAGCGGCGAACACGAGCGTCAGGAGGACGAACGTCACGACCGCCACGGCCTCGAGCGTGCCGAGCAGCGTCGCTCCGAAGCCGAGACCGACGACGACGCCGATGCCGAGACCGACCGCGAGGACGCCCGCCCGGCCGACGACTTTCCCGACGAAGACGTCGCGTCGGGTCGTCGGCTGTGCGAGCAGCAGTTTGATGCTCCCCAGTTCGCGCTCGCCGGCGAGGCTCTTGTAACAGACGACGATCGCCGTCAGCGGGACGAACAGTGCGACCAGCCCGGATGTAAAAAAGAGCAGTCCGGCGAACGTCGCGCCGCCGGGTTCGCCGAGCATCTCGGGTACCTCGACGTAGGCGTACGTCGAGAGCAGCGAGACGATCACGAATACGGCGATGATCGCCCACAGCGCGCGCGACTGAACGGCGTCCCGGAAGTCCTTCGTCGCGATCGTCTCCCAGGTCACGGTTCCACGCCCTCTTTCTCTCCGTCCGTGGGGTCGTTCGTGTACCGGACGAACAGATCCTCGAGCGAGGACTCGACCACGGAAAAGTCCTGAACGGGGACGACATCGGCGTCGATCGCGTGTAACACGGCGAACTTGGAGACCCCGTCGACGGTCACGCGAAGTCGGTCGTCGTCGATCCCGGCCGTCCCGACGCCCTCGAGTGCGGCGACAGCGCTGACGACAGTGTCGTCGAGCGTCTGCGTGTAGACGTACAGCGTTTCGCCGCTCTCGGTCGCGCCACGTAACCCGTCGATCGTGTCGACCGCGACGAGTCGACCGTCGTCGATGATCGCGACGCGATCACAGACCGCCTCGACCTGCTCCATGATGTGACTCGAGAAGAAGACGGTCGTCCCGCGAGCGTTCTCTTCGCGGATGATCTCGCGCATCTCGCGGGCACCGTTGGGGTCCAGTCCCGTCGACGGTTCGTCGAGTATCAGCAGGTCGGGATCGCCTACGAGTGCCATCGCGAGAACGAGTCGCTGGGCCATCCCCTTCGAGTAGCCGCCGGCTTTGCGGTCCGCAGCGTCCGCGACGTGGACCCGCTCGAGGAGGTCGTCTGGATCGTCGTCGGCGTCTTTCATCTCGATTGCGAACTCGAGGTGTTGACGACCGGTGAGGCGGTCGTAGACGTGGTAGGCGTCGGGGAGCACGCCGGTCCGTCGACGAACGGCCTCCCCGTCTCGCTGTGCGTCGTGGCCGAGCACGGTGACGGTACCGTCGGTGGGCCGGATGAAATCCAGCAGCGTATCGATCGTCGTCGACTTGCCAGCGCCGTTCGGGCCGAGAAAGCCGAAGATTTCGCCGTCCTCGACGGTCAGATCGAGGTCGTCGACGGCGACGACGTCGCCGAATCGTTTCGTGAGGCCGTCGATCTCAATGGCTGCCATCGTCGACCCTCCAGTAGTCCGAAATTCCCCATAGTCGGGATGCGATGAACATAGCACATCTTTGGCGGCGTACACGATAAGTATTGTTGTATTTGTTACATATTGACAGCGTCATTACTCAAATTCGTTTGAGCAGGTCGTTCGTGAGGTCGGCTATACGGGCCTCACCGATCCTGGCCCGTCGACCTCGAGTCGAAGCGTCTCGTCGTCGATCGTGAACGTAACGACCACTTCGAACGGCTCGAGCGAGAGGGCTTCGGTCGTCACGCGATCCGAGACGACGTACTCGAAGAACTCCCAGAGCGGAAGGTCCAGCAGGTCGACGCCGTGTCGCCACAGGAAGCCGACGGCCGCGGGATGGAAGGCCGTGATCACCTCGACTGGGAACGAGATCACTGACAGCGTGCGCTACACTAAAACCCGTTCGAGACCGCTCATCGGAACTTCAGCCGGCCTGCGCTGGACGACGTAGGAGAGCCGATTCGGGGCCTTCTCGACCGAAGATTGAACATGTTGCACGGGAGAGACGAACCAATGGTCGAGAAAGACGCCGTTCGTCGGAGCTACGACGAGCTAGCGACGACCCACGCCGACCGCCGATCGGAAGACGGACGCGGAACGACGATCCTCGAGTCGTTTCTCGACTCCCTGCCGGCGTCTCCGCGGGTACTCGACGCCGGCTGCGGGCAGGGAACGCCCGTTCTGGAGCGGCTGGCTGCAGGCGGAGCCGCGCCCGCGCCCGTCGGCCTCGACTTCTCCCGCGAGCAACTCCTGCTGGCGGCCGACGCGGTTCCCGACGCCGAACTGACGCAGGGCGACATGACCGCGTTGCCGTTCGCCGACGACACGTTCGACGGCGTCGTCGCCTACTGGTCGCTGATCCACGTCCCGCTCGAGGACCACCGGACGGTGCTCGACGAGTTCGCGCGCGTGCTCCGGCCGGCCGGCCGCGTGCTGGTGTGTGAGGGCGCGAACGAGTGGTGTGGCGAGAACCCCGACTGGCTCGAGACCGGCGTCCGAATGGAGTGGAACGTTGCCGGCGCGGAGCGGACGAGAGCCCAGTTGCGGGACGCGGGGTTCGACGTTGTCGAGACCTGGGGTCTGCCCGAGACGCTGCGCGAGGACGCGGACGAGGCGAGCGAAGACGGCAATTCCGACGACGAAACACCCACCGACGAAGACGAAATCGAAGTTGGAGCCGAGGACGAGGACGAGGACGAAGACGAAGAGCCCTGGACGTTCTTCGAAGCACGCCTCGTCGGTTGAGTGCCCTCGCGCAGCCACCAGCCGTCGGCGTGGTCCCCGTGACAGTCGGCTCCGTCGCTACCCCCTCCGGTCGAGGTACTCGATCGCCTCCTCGTCGGTCACCTGCCCGAAGTCCCGGTAGAACTGTCCTACCGCACGGAAGTTCCGGGGGGTCTCGAGTGCGATCACCTCGTCGGCCTCGTCCCCCTCGAGGTCGGCGATCGACCGCGGCGAGCCCACCGGGACCGCCAGGACGACGAACGCCGGGTCGGCGTCCCGTACCTGCCGGAGGCAGGCGATCGCCGTCGCGCCCGTCGCGACCCCGTCGTCGACGACCACGACCCGTTTGTTCTCGAGGTCGGGCAGGGCTGTCGCGTCTCGGTACCGGTCCGCTTTCTCACGGGCGTTGTCGGCCTCCTCCGTGCTGACCTCCTCGAGATAGGCGTCGGAGACGCCGATCCGCTCGACGAAATCGTCGTTGTACCACGTGCTGCCGTCGCTCGCGACGGCCCCGAGGGCCACTTCGGGGTTGTCCGGTGCGCCCATCTTCCGTGCGACCACGACGTCCAATTCGGCCTCGAGCGCGTCCGCGACCGGGCGCGCGACCGGGAGTGCGCCTCTCGGGATGCCGAGGACGATGTCGGCCTCGATATCGCGTCGGTCGAGTTCCGCCGCGAGCCGTTCGCCGGCATCGGTACGATCGTCGAAGACGGTCATGGGCGGTCCTACGACGGCAACGTACTATGAGTTATGGTGTCAGACGACAGGATTCCGACCGGAACACGCCTGCCAAACGGCTACCCGTCGAGGGTCGGGAGAGAACGTATGGGGAGACTGCAGCGAACTCTGTCGAACGTCTCCGAGGAATCGGGCGCGGACAACGGCCGGGTGGCCGTCGTCGGCGGGAGCATCGACTATCCGAACCAGCCCGCGGTCGTCGGTCGGGCGGCGCTGCGGACCGGCTCGGACCACGTCCGGGCGCTCGTCGCCGAGCCGATCTACGACGTCGTCGCCGGCCACTCGGTGAACCTGCTTGCGAGTTACTACGCCGGCGAGCGGTTCGGTGAAGACGCCCACGAACAGACCGTCAACGCCGCCGCGTGGGCCGACGCGCTCGTGATCGGCCCCGGATTGGTCGACGCGGAGCCCGACGCCGTCTGCGAGACGATCGACGAGGTGTCCGTCCCGGTCGTCGTCGACGCGCTCGCGATCGAACCCGCACTCGAGGCCGACCTCTCGAACGCGGTACTGACGCCAAGCGCCTCGGAAGACGATCCGATCTACGAGAGTTACGGCTCGCTCGAGGCGATTACCGAGGAGACGGGTGCGGTGATCACGCTGACCGGCGACATCGACGAGATCATCGCGGACGGAACGCGACAGCAAAACGAGACCGGGACATCGGCGCTGACGGTCGCCGGGACGGGCGACACGCTGGCGGGGATTACCGCCTCCCTGCTCGGGCAGGGGATGGACCGCGAAGCGGCCGCCGAGCTAGGCGCGTGGATTCTGGGCAAGAGCGGCGAATTGGCGACTGCCGAGTACGGGCCGGGGGTCCTCGCGACGGACGTCATCGATCGCATTCCGGACACGATCAGGTGAGCGGTGAGCCGGGGAAAACGATTCCCCGTGGCCCCTCGTCGGGGTGTGTATGGCCGAGAAATCCACGACGTCCGGGCACGACCGCGACCACGATCACGATCACGGCGTCGAGATCGAACATCCACTCTTCGCTGCCGTCTACGATCTGCTCCCACAATCGCTGTTTCTCCGTACCCACCGGCAGTACCTCTCGCGGAATCTCTCGGGGCGTGTCCTCGAGGTCGGTGCCGGAAACGGCGCGATGTTTCCCTACGTCCGGAACGAGACGGACCGCGAGGCGCTTGAGTATCACGCTATCGAACCCGACCCCCACATGCGCTCGCGGGCGAAGCGGCAGGCCCGCGAGAGCGGTCTCCCGGTCGATCTGCGAGACGCCCGCGCCGAGTCGCTACCCTACCCCGACGACGCCTTCGACGCCGTCCTCTCCGGGATGGTCTTTTGTACTGTCCAGGACCCCGACGCGGCCCTCGAGGAAGTCGCTCGCGTCCTGAAACCCGGCGGGGAGTTTCGGTTCCTCGAACACGTCGGGGCAGACGGCTGGCGACGAACCGGGCAGGAGCTACTGAACCCGCTGTGGTCGCGGGCGGGCGGGGGCTGCCAGCTCGACCGGGACACCGTCGACAGATTCGTGGGCCGCCAGGCGTTCGCCGTCGAGGAGGTGCGACGACTCGAGTTCGGTATCTTTCCGGTGACGCCGTTCGTCCGCGGCACGCTGTGTCGGCGGCGGGAGCGGCCGGTGTAGGGGTCGAGACATCGAGTGCTGAGGGGAATGGCTATGGTTTTATGCTCCAGTGGGTCTCCCCAACCGTCATGTACGAGTTCCCCGACCGAGACCGGATGACGCCCGGTCCGACCGAGGTCCCCGCCGCCGTCCGCGAACGGATGGCCGAGCCGATGCCCAACCCCGACGTGGAGCCGGCGTTCTTCGCGTTCTATCGCGACCTCACCGAAAACCTCGAGGCCGTCTACTACGGGGGCCGCGAACGCAGCGGCCCTGGCGGACAGGACGATCCGTCAGATATCGTCGTTCTCGGCGGCGAAGGCATCCTCGGGCTCGAGGCCGCGATTGCCTCGCTCGTCGCGGACGGTGACCGCGTGCTCTGTCTCTCGAACGGGCGGTACGGAGCCGGGTTCGCCGACTTCGTCGAGACCTACGGCGGCGAGGCCGTCGTCCTGGACGTGTCCTGGCACGAGACCCTCGAGCCCACAGCAGTCAAAGACGAACTCGAGCGGGCCGAAACCGACGGCGAGCCGTTCGATGTCGCGACGATGGTCCACTGTGAGACGCCGACGGGGACGCTGAACGACCTCGAGCCGATCCTCGAGATGCTCGACGACCGTGGGATCGTCAGCGTCGTCGACGCCGTCTCCTCGCTTGGCGGCACGCCGGTCCCGACGGACCTGATCGACGTCTGTCTGGGCGCGAGCCAGAAGTGTCTCAGCGCGCCACCGGGGGTGACGACCGCCGCGATCAGCGATCGGGCGTGGGATCGCATCGCAGCCGTCGAGACGCCCGAGTTCTACCTCGACCTCGAGCCGTGGCGGACCGCCCTCGAGGAGGAGTGGTTCCCGTACTCCCACTCGACGGCGAACCTCGCCGGTCTCGAGGCCGCAACGGAACTGCTGCTCGAGGAAGGGATGGAGTCGGTGTTCGACCGTCACGACGAGGCCGCACGGGTCTGTCGGGAGCGGGCCGCGGACCTCGCCCTCGAGACGTTCCCTGACGCCGAGGCCGACTGTTCGCCGACGGTCACCGCCCTCGAGGTCGACGGCCGTGCAGGTGAGTTACAGCGGACGCTGCGTGACGAGCACGGGATCGTCGTCGCGACGGGACTGGGCGACCTCGCTGACGACGTTCTTCGGATCGGCCACATGGGTCACAACGCCCGCATCGAGCGCGTCGAGCGGACGATGGACGCACTCGGGGACGTACTGGACTGATAGGGCGTGTGTGCTGATCGACGGGTCGGCTGACCGCCAGGACGGTGGGCCGGAGCCTGCAGGTGGAACCGTTTCCCGCCCGACGGCGGTACGTATCGATATGTCCAGTCCCGACGAAGAACCGACCGAGAACCCCACGACCGAGCGAAACGAGGCCGAACGCGAGGGCAAGTGGATGGGCCGCAACTGGCTCGGAATCGCCGCCGTCTCGATCTTCGGCCTGTTGTTGCTCGCCCTCGGACTGTTACAGGCAAGCGGGCTGGTCGACGTCTTCGCCCCGATCGCCGAAACCCAGACCCAGCAGTGGGCCGCATTCGCCGTGCTTGTGTTGCTCTGGATCGGGCTCGCCGGCTGGAGCTGGAGCGGAATCAAGAACTCGAGTTGGGAAGGCTAGACGGATTCCTCGACGGCGTTCGATTCCATCGAAACCGGTTTTCGGCCGCTATACCGAGTCGCGGATCAATCGTCGTCGGCGACCGCCGACTGACGTCTGATCGCGTCGAACCCACGTTCGAGGTCCGCAAGCAGGTCGTCTGTCCCCTCGACGCCGACGGAGACGCGAATCAGCGTCTCCGTGATCCCCAGTTTCTCGCGCTCGTCGTCCGAGAGGGGTTCGTGGGTCATCCCCGCCGGCAGTTCGATCAGGCTCTCGACGCCGCCGACCGAAACCGCGAGGGTGAACTCCTCGAGTGACTCCAGGAACGCGGCCGCGTCGTCGATGTCGCCCTCGAGTTCGAACGAGAGGATGCCGCCGAAGCCGTCCATCTGCTCGCGGGCGAGGTCGTGCTGTGGATGGCTCTCGAGGCCCGGATAGTGGACGGCCGAGACGCGGTCGTGGTCCTCGAGGAACTCCGCGATCGCCATCGCGTTGCGCTCGTGCTGGCGCATCCGCAGGTGCAGTGTCTTCAGCCCCCGGAGCACGAGATAGCTGTCGAACGGGGCGAGTGCGTCGCCGACACCGACCTGCTGGAGGAACTCGAGTCGCTCCGCGAGCGCGTCGTCGTCGGTGACGACGGCCCCGCCGACCGAGTCGGAATGGCCGTTGAGGTACTTCGTCGTGCTGTGGGCGACGACGTCCGCCCCGAGTTCGAGCGGCCGCTGGAAGTACGAACTCGCGAAGGTGTTGTCCACGCCGAAGGTCGCGTCCGCACCGTCTGCGATCTCGGCGATAGCGGCAATATCACAGAGTTCGATCCCGGGGTTCGTCGGCGTCTCCATCCAGACGAACGCCGTCTCGTCGGTGACGGCAGCCGCGACGTTCTCGGTTTCCGTCGCGTCGACGAACGAGACATCGACGTCCAACCGGGTCGCGAACACCTCCTCGAGTAGCCGTCGCGTCCCGGCATAGAGATCGTCGAACGCGACGAGGTGGTCGCCCGGCTCGACGGTAGCCAGGACCGTCGTGAAGATGGCTGCCGTCCCCGAGGAGAAGGCCATCCCGTGTTCGCCGCCTTCGAGTGCGGCGAGGCGTTTCTCGAGTGCGTGTCGCGTCGGGTTCGACAGCCGGGAGTAGACGAACTCCCCGGCGTCGGGGTCGACGTCGTCCAGACTCATGTCGGCGTCGAGGCCTGGCAGCGCGAACGTCGACGAGAGGTGCAGCGGCGAGGTGACGTCCCCGGCTTCGCTTCCCGTCCGGAAGGGTTCCTCGCCGGCAGCGACCGCGAGCGTCTCGAGTGTCCGGTCGGTCGGGCTCATGGAAAAGCGGACGAAAGACTGTGACTAATAACTTTTCATGCACCAGTAATATTAGCCGCGGCCTACGATGATCGACAATTATTGCCACACGGCTGTTCGCATCCGTTGGGGACGGAGACGGTTCCTGGGTCGCCCGAATGGTATGAGACCTCGTGTCGAGGCGCGGCCGGAAAGAAACCCGTTTAGTCGGGCCGCTCGAGGGACGGATAATGAGTACGAGTTACCGGATCGGACTGGTCGGCAAACCGTCCGTCGGCAAGTCCTCTTTTTTCAACGCGGCGACGATGAACGACGTGCCCGAGGGAGCCTACCCGTTCACGACCATCGACCCCAGCGTGGGCGAGGCCTACGTTCGAGTCGACTGTGCGGCCCCGGAGTTCGACGAGGAGTGTACCCCGAACGTCGGCTACTGTGACCACGGGACGCGATTCGTCCCGACGAAACTCGTCGACGTCGCGGGCCTGATTCCCGGCGCACACGAAGGCGCGGGGTTGGGCAACCAGTTCCTGACCGACCTCAACGAGACGGACGTGCTCGTACACGTCGTGGACTTCTCCGGGGAGACGGACCTCGAGGGCGAACCCACCGAGGATCACGACCCCCGCAAGGATATCGACTTCCTCGAGGAGGAACTCGACCAGTGGTACCTGGACGTTCTCGAGAAGGGAATCGAGCGCTACGAGTCCGGCTACACGACCGAGGACGACGCCATCGAGGAAGAACTCGCCGAGCAGATGAGCGCGTTCCGGACGAACGAAGACGAGATCAAGCGCCTGATCCGCCGGGTCGGCGTCGGTTTCGACCCCGAAGAGTGGGACGAAGACGACCAACTCGAGCTCGCCCGGGAAATCCGCACGGAGACGAAACCGATGGTCATCGCGGCGAACAAGATGGATCTGCCCGAAGCGCAGGCGAACTACGAAGAGATCACTGACGATCCCGACTACGATCACCTCACGTTCGTCCCGTGCAGCGCTCACGCCGAGAAGGCACTGAAATCCGCCGACAAGAGCGGCGTCGTCGACTACCGTCCCGGGGACGGGGAGTTCGAGATCGTCGGCGACGTATCCGGCGAACAGAAAGAGGGTCTCGAGCGGATTCGCGAGTTCCTCTCCGAGTACGGCGCGACCGGCGTCCAGGCCGCACTGGAAACCGCGCTGTTCGACGTGCTGGGCGTCACGCCGGTCTTCCCCGGCGGCGCGAACGGCCTGGGCAACGAACGCGGCGAGGTGCTCCCGGACTGTTATCTGATTCCGCCGAACTCGACCGCGGAGGACTTCGCGTACAGCCTGCACTCGGACATCGGCGACGGCTTCCTCCACGCGATCGACTGTCGGACGAACCGCCAGCTCGGCGCGGACTACGAGGTCGACTCTCGAGACGTGATCGAGATCGTGACGACGAACTGATCGCGGCTGCGTTTGCCGCTC
Organism: Halobiforma nitratireducens JCM 10879; assembly: GCF_000337895.1. Taxonomy (GTDB): domain Archaea; phylum Halobacteriota; class Halobacteria; order Halobacteriales; family Natrialbaceae; genus Natronobacterium; species Natronobacterium nitratireducens. Next base: position 20,884 of record NZ_AOMA01000124.1, on the reverse strand, counting down.
GGTTCTACCGACCCCACGTAAATCGGCTCACGGCGTCGTCGATCCGACTCGAGACCCGCGAGACCCACGCCGCTGGCGAGACGGTCCGGAGGTCGTCGGCGTCGACTTCGATCCGCCTCTCCCCGTAAGGGTCCCGGTCGGTTTTCGGCGACCGTTCGTCGCCGTCTTCACGGCTGGCTCGGGCGACATCCACGGCTGCCGACATGGAACAGCGGCCGCAGGCTTCCTGTTCGTCACCCATGGTACTTCCAAGTACGGCCTACGGAGACGAGCCTCTTACTTCTCCCGCCGCCGGCTCCGGTCCCGACGGATTTTTGGTGTCGACATGGTACTTGTTTGCACGAGACTCTGTGGCCGCGGTAATCGCGGTCGGATTCGATGCGACACCGACCGTGGGTTCGACCGGGGCCGAGATCAATATCGAGATCGAGATCGAGACCGATATCGAGACCGATATCGAGAGCACACCGACGAATACGCGAGCTAAAACCATGTCACAGGGAAATGACGACCGGACCGGGACCGAGCCGGCGACGAACCCGACAGGGAACGCAACGACGGGAACTCGACACGACGACCACGGGACCAGCGAAACCGAAACCGACGACGGTCTCCCCGAACTCCCACCGAAGCTCCGCGAGGCGGTCCCCGACTGGGACGACGAGTACCTCGATCGAGTCGCCGGCCGGCTCGTCCATACCTACGACCTCGAGAAGGACGTCCTGGCGGGACGCAACCGGTTCGACCTGTACGGCGAACTCCGAGTCGAAAGCAGCAAGCACATGTTCCACCCGTCAGTTCAGTACGCGAACCACCACATGCGTGAGTACCTCTACGCCGACCGACGCTCGAGCGTGTCGGTGGCCGACCTCGAGGAACTGGTCGCGCTAGGACACGACTTGGCCGACGAGCGAGTCGACCCGAACGACGAACACCGGGCGACCGAGTTCACGTTCGTGCTCGTCGTTCCCGACATCCCCCAGGAGGTCCGCTCGTTCGTCGCGGAGTTTCGGGACCGGACTCTCATTCGGTTCGGCTTCCACGGCCACTACGAGATACACTGCTGTGTCGTCGCGCCCGAACGGGAAACGATCGTCGCGAGCGACCGAACGGAGATCGACGCGGCGTTCGCGTTGTGGGAGGACCTCGAGAGCGGTGGCGACGGACTGCTCGCTCGCGTTCGTGGTCTCGTTTCGCTGTAGTGTCGGCCGTCCAGTCCCCGGAAGACGCGCCGCTTCCGGCTACCGTGTCGAAAAAATCGATTCGTGGTCCGTTAGTCGTCGTCCGACCCGACTGAGGCTTCGTTCGTCGACAGCAGACCGTCACGTGCCGACTGGAGGTTCTCGTAGCCCATTCTGATGATCGCCACCGCCAGTAGGATCAACACCAGTGCCAACACGAGTCGGAGACCGCTCGAGACGATCTGTAACGCGGTTGCCTCGGCTAGCCAGGCGCTATCGAGGAACGTCCGTTGCACGTTCTCGACCAGAGCGATCCACAGCAGTCCACAGATCGTGACGATCACCATCACGACGACCGGAACGCCCGTGGTCAGCAGCTGCTTCGTCTCCTTCCAGTTGGCCAACCAGACGGTCGCGGTCAGCAACGCGAGAGCAGCCAGCAGCTGGTTCGCACCGCCGAACAGGGGCCAGAGCTGTTCCCACTGGCCGCTCGAGACGAGCACGAACGCCGCGAGCGTGGCGATGCTGGTGTTGACGTACTTGTTTGCTGCCCTCTCCTGAGCGTCGGTTTCCGGCGTCCCGATCAGTTCCTCGACCATGTACCGGCCCAGGCGTAACGCGGTGTCGAGGCTCGTCAACAGGAAGCTGACGAACACGAGCGCCATGAACACCTCGCCGATGAGAAGCGGGATACCGAAGCTCGTGAGGATGAGACCGCCACCTTCGGCGAAGTTGGGGAGTGCCGCGTCGATCCCCTGGACGGCCCCGCCGGGGGTCAAGGCGACGACCGAGACGGCCGCGAGCGCGGTCGCGGCGAGCAGCCCCTCGGCGAGCATGCCGCCGTAGCCGATCGTCCGGGCGTCGCTTTCCGTGTTGAGCTGTTTCGCCGTCGTCCCCGAGGAGACCAGCGAGTGAAAGCCGCTGATCGTCCCACAGGCGATCGTGATGAAAAGCAACGGGAAAAGCGGCATCGCAACGCCGACCAGCGGACCGCCCATGAAGCTCGTGTAGGCCGGTATCTGGATATCGAGTGCCCCTGCGCCGCCCTGAGTCGTTCCCAGTAGCGTGCCGACGACGACGGCGAGCAGGGTCCCGCCGACCCCCGTGTAGAGGAGAAACGACGAGAGGTAGTCCCGAGGCTGGAGCAGGACCCAGACTGGAAGGACGCTCGCGAGCGCGGCGTACACCAGTCCGACGATGATCCACGTCGCCGTGTTCGCGCCGAACAGCTCCGCGCCGGGTATCCAGGCACCCTCACCGGCAAACAGGATAAACGCCTCGTCGGCGAAGCCGCTGGGCTCGAACAGCGCGATCGGATACTGGATGCCGACCCAGACGCTGGCGAAGATTCCGCCCACGAACAAGACGGTCCCTGGAATCAGTGGGAGATCCAGCTGATACAGCCAGATGCCGAAGACGATCGCCAGCCCGATATAGAGCAGGCTCGCCGTCGCCGCCTGTGGATACGCATCGAGGATGACCGCCACCAGGAGAGCGAACACCGCGACCACCAGAACGATCACGAGGAAGGCGAACCAGAGGAACATGTTCTTCCCCCGTTCGCCGATGTACTCCCCGATGATGAACCCGATCGACTTGCCCTCGTGACGGATACTCGAGGACAGCGCCATGAAGTCGTGAACGGCTCCCATCAACGGGTTGCCGATGGCGACCCACAGCACTGCCGGGACCCAACCCCAGATGAACGCCGCCGTGATGGGACCGGCGATCGGCGCACCGCCGGCGATACTCGAGAAGTGATGCCCCAACAACACCGGCTTTTTCGCCGGTACGTACTCCTGTCCGTCTTGATACTTGTGAGCGGGCGTTTCCCGGGAGTCGTCCAGTTCGACGAACCGGGAAAGGTATCGCCCGTATCCCACGTACCCCACGGAGAACAGTCCGACCACCAGGACCACGATCCAGATTACCCCTGTCATGGGTTCTCACTCCTCAAGTCATTTTAGAGGTACATAAAATCATGTGGAATGTCCCCACCGAACGTGGGTGAGATGCTATCGCGCTGTTGGATCGATACGAGGACCACTGTGGACAGCGATCCCGTCACCGAATCGGGATCTAGGCATCGACTGCGGCTTCGATCGTGAGTTCGTCGGCGACTGCCGTCAGGTGTTCCTGACGGACCTCTTCGACGCGGCTCTCGATCTCCGCGACGACCGGCGGCTCGAGTCGGGTACGGGCCGTCTCGAGGCGCTCGCGTTCGGTGGCGACCCGCCGACGCAGGTAGCGTGCGCCGCGTCCGTCCTCGTCGGGGTCGGGAGCCGGCGTGAGTCGGTTGGCGACGAGTCCACGAACCGTGAGAGCCTGTGTAGCCAGTTCGTCGATCGTCCGTTCGGTCTCGCGGATCGACAGCGAATCCGGGTTGAACACGAGGTAAAACGACGCGTCTTCACGAAGCGTCTCGCCGGCGTACTCGAAGAACTCCTTGCGCTGCTGGAGGTGGGCGAGGACAGGATCACCTTCGAGGACGCGTCTCGGTTCCCGGTCGCCCAGGGCGGCCCGTTCGAACAGATCGATGCTCTGCTTGCGCTTGGCCATCAGCCGGTCGATCCACCCCTCGAGAGAGTCGGGCAAAGAGAGCAGCCGCAGGGTGCCGCCGGTCGGTGACGTGTCGAAGACGATCCGGTCGAACTCGTCGCGCTCGCGCATCACGTCGACGAACCGATCGAACAGCGCGGCTTCGTACGCCCCAGGAGTGCCGTGGGCCATCTCGATCTGTCTGTCGACCTCGTTGACCATGGCCGCGGAGACCTGATCCGAGAGCTTCCGTTTGACCTCCGTCAGGTGCCGAGACACCTCCTCGTCGGGATCGATCTCCATCGCCGACAGCCCGTCGACGCCCTCGATCGATCGCGGCTCGTCCCCCAGGGATTGGTCGAAGAGGTCGCCCATCGAGTGGGCCGGATCGGTCGACACCGCGAGGGTCTCGAGCCCGTCCCGGGCACACTTGTACGCGTAGGCTCCCGACACGGTCGTTTTTCCGACGCCGCCTTTGCCGCCGAAAAAGACGTGTCGGTCCATCAGAAGTGGTACTGCCGTCCCTTTCGTTCGACGAGCGTACTCCGGTCCCACAGCCGCCGCTCCCAGGCCTCGAACTCGTCCTCGAGATACGGCAGCAGCTCCGACGTGTAGTACGAGACCGGCGAGGGAACGCCGAACGCATCGGGGAAACAGGCGAGCATGAACGCGTCCTCGCGGTCTTCGGCTTCGGCCTCGATCTTCTCGTAGGCCGGATGTGAGATCATGCCGTGATAGAGGCCGCGTAGCCACTCCTCGAGTGCGGTTCGAACCGTTTCGATCCGCTCGGCAAGTGTCATCAGTGAACACGACCGGCGGCGAGGACAAAAAGATGTCGCGTCGGGACCGGAACGCGGCAATAACAGTTTTATCGGGTGGATTGAGAATTCATAACATGGATATTCCCCACACGACGCGGGGACGACTCGGCACAGCGAACCCGGAACGGACGGGTGCCCACCAGCACTCCACCCGGGTCGCGTCACTCGAGGGCGAGTCGAAGCCGAACGCGCCGCGAGTGGAGAAAGGCGATTCGAGCGAGGGGACGCCGAAGCCATGATCGAGGATACGACGATCTACCTGCTGACCAGCGCCGCGCTGGGGCCGGCCGCCGTCGGCTTGCTGCTGGCGACGCGGCGGCTCGGGCGGGCAAGCCGGCGGTACGGGTACGCGGCCGTCCTCGCCTGCGGTGCCATGACTGTGACGTACCTGCTCATGTCGCGGGGGCTCTGGACCGTCGAGACGACCGGAAACGACGAGTCCGTCGTCCGGTTTCTCGGCTACACGGTCGCCTGGGCGGGGATTAGCTACGTCCTCGGCGCGGTCGCGGACGCCGGACCGAAACGAACCGCCGCCGTCTTCGTCTGTAGCATGGGCACGCTGTGGGCTACGTTCGGGGGCTGGGTCTTCGGCGGGACGGCCGGGACGGTCATTTCCCTGACCATGGTCCTGTCGTTCGTGGGACTCGTCTACCTGCTCGTCGGCCCGCTCGCACGGACTGCCGCGACCGTGAGTGAACGACGCGGATTGCTCTACCGAAAACTCGAGTACCTGATCCTCCTCGCCTGGGCCGGGCTGCTCCTGCTCGGGCTCGTCTCCGCTCAGAACCTCGCGCTGACCGACAACTTCGTCGGCCAGTTCGCCGCGAGCTACGTCGATCTCGTCCTGTTCGTCGGGTTCGGCGGACTCGTCGTTCGAAACGAAGCCGCACTCGAGGAAACCGCGGCCACGACACGACTGCTCCCGTTCTCGACGGACGACGGAGCGACCGATTCCGGCGAGGAAAGCGCCGGGAGGACGGACACAGCTAGCTGATCTAACACTCCCTGGGGGTTCCGAAACCGGGACCGACCGATAGGCAACGCTTCTTCCCTCTCGAGCGCCAAGCCGTTCGGTATGTCACCGACGAGCACGATCCCCGTCACCGTCCTCTCCGGCGGGCTCGGTGCCGGCAAGACGACGCTGCTCAATCACTTGCTTTCGAACGCCGGCGGCCGCGACCTGGCGGTACTGGTCAACGATATGGGCGCGGTCAACGTGGACGCGGAGCTCGTCGCCGAGGGGTCGGACCTGGACCCTGCGGGCGACGTGGCCGAACTCTCGAACGGCTGTCTCTGCTGTGAGCTTCAAGACGACCTCGAGACGGCGGTCGTTCGACTGGCTCGCGACCGGGAGTTCGACCACCTGGTCGTCGAGTCCTCCGGCATCTCCGAGCCCGCACCCGTCGCACGGCTGTTTACGACTCGTTCGCGCGTGGCTGGGCTGTACGAAATCGACGCACTCGTGACCGTCCTCGATACGCGGCGGTTCAGAGACACCTTCGCCGGCGATGGAACGCCGGAACGACGCGGCGGCGAGGACCGGGAAGCCAGTCGACCGCTCTCCGACCTCTGGATCGAGCAGGTCGAATTCGCGAACGTGGTGTTGCTCAACAAGGCCGATCTCTGCGAGGACGCGGAACTCGAGGAGGCCGAGGCGCTCGTCGAGGCCCTGTGTCCGACCGCGGAGACGATCCGGACGGAGTTCTCCGCGGTCGATCCCGATCGGCTCCTCGGCGTGGGTCTGTTCGATCCGGACCGATTCGACGAGTCGGCGGGCTGGCAGCGGGTGCTCGAGGACCACGGACACGATCACCACGACGACCACCGCCATCCCGACGACGTCTACGGCATCGACTCCTTCGTCTTCCGCCGACGTCGCCCCTTCCATCCCGAACGGTTCGCGTCGTTTCTCCGGGACCTACCCGACGGCATCGTTCGCTCGAAAGGAACCGTCTGGCTCGCCGGCAGCGACCTCCAGATCGACGTCTCGCAGGCAGGTCCCTCCGTCCGTGCGACCGCCCGAGGTCCGTGGATTGCCACGCTCCCCGACGTGGATCGAGCGTTGTACCGCTCGAATCGACCCTACCTCGAGTGGCACGACGACTACGGCGACCGGCGGACGGAGTTCGTCCTCATCGGCTCCGAGTACGACGAGCGGCGGCTCCAGGACGAACTCGAGTCGTGTCTGATCGCCGACGAGAGGTGGGAGCAAGCGGCCGACACCGGGAGCGACGACACGGACCGGAGCCTAAACGTAGACTCGGACCAGCACCCGTTTCCGACCACCGAAGGCGAGGAAGCGACGCTTCGGGAGCCACGGACCTGACCGTCAGGCGAACTCGTCGACCGCCGCCTCCAGTGTCCGTTCGAGCTCACTGTTGCGCTTCCAGGCGGCGATCCGGTCGCCGAACGGAAGCGGTGCGGACAGCGAAACCGCCGAGCGAATCGTCAACTCCGTCCGCGTACCGCCCGATTCCGGCTCGAGGTCGATCCACGTCTCCATGTGGTCGAACGGGCCACGCTCGCCCTCCTGGGTGTAGTAGATCGTTCCCTCGCGCTGCTCGAAGCGCAGCGGCAGTCGCATACCGGGGCCGCTGGCGATGACGATGGTCTCACCCGGGTCCAGGTCCGAAGCCGAAACTCGGTCCGCCCTCACGTCGCCACTCCGTTCGCCGTCCTCGACGGCAACGACGTCGAAGCTTCCTTCGGCTTCGACGATCGTCGCCGGCTCGAGCCAGCGCCGAAGTTCACGTTCGGTCGCGTCGATCGTCCGAGACGCCGACACCTCCCGCATACCGCCACGTTCGTGTCCCCGAATATAAATCTCGGTCCCGACGACCCCACGGAGGACGGTACGCCAGTCCCGGAGCACCCGAGGCCGGCCCCGAACCCATAAGTGATCCCCGGTCCCGTATCGGCGCATGGCTGGCTCCGACGAGGGAGATCGAAACCGGAAGGGGTTCCGGGAGGGACTCGAGTCCTCACACGGCGATCCGCGCGTCCTCGTCGCCATCAACGCGGTCCTGTCGGCGGCGTTCGCCTGGCTGCTCGTCTGGGGTGCCGACCTCGTCGGTGCGGCGGCGATGACGCTTCCGAACGTCGCGATCGTCGCCGTCGGGGTGTTCGTCTTGACCCACGTCGTCACCAGACCCTGACGCGGATCGCTGTACCGATGTGCCGGTGGAACCGCTCCAGTCGGATGGACCGGAAATGGCGTACAGTCGAGACACGCTCCACACTGGCGCGAGCGAATCGATGGCGTCGAGGCGACAGGTACTCACCGCCGGACCCCATCACACCGGCTGATGGACGGACGCATCGGGTCGTATCGACCGAGCAAACCCGAGCTGGCGGTGTTCGTCTCCGGGGTCACGAGCATGGGCCTGGAAATCCTGGCGGTGCGGATCGTCGCCCCCCAGTTCGGGAGCCACATCTACACCGTCGGCGGCATCCTGACGGTCTTCCTGATCGCGCTGAGTCTCGGCTACTGGCAGGGAGGCAAGCGTGCGTCGACGGCGACGAACCGCGAGATGTCCTGGATCATGCTCGGGACGGCGGTCTACGTCGCGATCGTCGTCTACGCGAGTGACCTCCTGCTCACGTATACCTCGGCGCTCGCGTTGCCGCCGCGGTATGCCTCCCTCCCCGCAGTGATCCTGCTCTTTGGCCCACCGACCTATCTGCTCGGGTTCATCAGCCCGTACGCTGCCGAACTCTCGGCGAAAGTCGGTACCGGAGAGGCCTCGGGCCACGTCTACGCCCTCGGGACCATCGGGAGTATCGTCGGCTCGGCGGCGACGACGTTCGTGTTGATCCCGGCACTGACGGTAGACCAGATCGGCGTCCTCTTCGGCGTGGCCCTGGTCGGAACCGCAGTCACACTTCGGCTCCCGCGACCGTCTCGAGGAGCGCTTCTCGCGAGCGGGGCCGCCGTCCTCCTGCTCGTCGCCGCGGCCGGCGGTGGATCGATCGGACTGGACTACCGTGGCGACATCGTCTACGAGACCCAGACGCCACACCAGCAACTCGAGATCGTCGACAACGGGGACGTTCGCACGATGTACCTCGACGGCGCGCGACACAGCGCGACAGACCTGAGCGAGCCCAACCGACACGTCTACACCTACACGCGGTACTTCCACCTGCCGATGCTGGTGACCGACGACCCCGACGACATCGATCGAGTACTGTTCGTCGGCGGCGGTGGCTACACCGGCCCACAGGACTTCGAACAGCGCTACGACGCCCACGTCGACGTGGTCGAGATCGACCCCGAAGTGACCGACGCCGCCGAGGAGTACTTCGGTCTCGATCGAAGCGACGACGTGGACCTCGAGGCCCACGTCGCGGACGGTCGGCAGTTCCTCGAGTCGACCGACGAGACCTACGACGTGATCGTCCTGGACGCGTACAAGAAAGATCAGGTCCCGTTTCACCTGACGACCGTCGAGTTCATGGAACTCGTCTCGGATCGGCTCGCCGAGAACGGCGTCCTCCACGCGAACGTGATCGCCTCACCCGGTGGTCCGGGATCGGAGTTTTACTACGCCCAACAGCGGACCATGGAGGAGGTGTTCCCCGAGGTGTACGGGTTCCGAACGTCGGACTCGAGTGCGGTCCAGAACGTCCAGTTGGTCGCGCCAAACGATGGGACGAACGTTTCGACCGCCGAGTTGGCCGAGCGAAACGCTCAGCGGGACCTCGGCGTCGAACTCGAGGACGCGGTGGAGAACCGACTCTCCGATCCGGACACGAGCGATGCGCCGGTGTTGCGCGACGACCGCGGCGGGGTCGACGAACTGCTGGACCCGATGCTGGGGCAACGATACGTCATCGAGGAATCGACCGCAGGCAACGGTTCCACCGGGCCGTCTGCTCCGGTCGGCGAAGTCGGATCGGTCGGGGAGCGGCCGCTCGTCGGGTAACGGGGGACGACTCTACGGTTGCCTGTAGTCAATTACGCCGATCGCGATTGCGATCCCGATACTCGTCGGCAGACTCTCGAATCGCGATCCGTGCCCGCCGCCGCGACCGAAAGCCGAAGCCGAGCGTGTCACAGTCTTCGCGGTCACACTCCCAGCGGAACGTGCCCGAAGATGAATCTCGCGTAACTGTCGTTTCCCCGTTACAGCACGGACAGGTCCAGCCCCACCGGACGTCGCCGGCGTCCCGTCTGCGTCGACGTCGTGTCATACTGGTCGCCTCGTTCGAACCAGCGCCCGAAGTGCGACGGACTTTACCTGTGTACGCTTTAACCGTCTATCGTCCCAACTGCAACGATTTGCACACTGATCGCCGATCAGTCTGGCGAGCAGGTGCCCACTGACATGCAGTGGCTACTATCGTCTCTCGAGTTCGGACTGGCGGCGACGACCACGCTACTCCGTCCCGCTCCCGGTGACGACGACCGGGCGGTCCGTGTTGAGCACGACCGACTGAGTGACGCTGCCGAACAGCGCCTTCCCGACCGGCGAGCGCTTCCGTCCGCCGAGGACGATCTCGTCTACGTCGTTGGAGTCGGCCAGATTCAGAATGTCCGAGGCAGCGTCGCCGCTGTCCTCGAAGAGGACCGTCTCGACGCCGGCCTCCTCGAGGCGGTCCCGGGCCGTTCGGATCGATCCGATCCGGTCGACCGATTTGGCACCGTCGAACTCCTCGGGGACCTCGCCGGTCCCCTCGTCGAAGACGAACAGCAGGTAGGCTTCGATCTCGTCGGCCGCGTTCGGCAACGACGCGACGTACTCGGCTTGCGCGAGAGCGCGGTCCTCGCTCGTGTCGACGGGCAACAGTACGCGGTACATACGGAACTGTTCGGCCAGCGTGATATTAAAACCGGCCCCAGTATTGGGGCTCTACGCGTCTCCGCAGCGTTTCTCTCCTCGAGAGCACGAACTCCAACCGGAACGCCTTCCCGCCTCCTATCGAGTGGGGACGTCATCAAATAAAGCGCGCAATCGGGCAGGCCAACCGCTATCCGTTCGGCACCGCGAGTGCCGGCGAGATGCAATTCGAGGGGTCCTCCGATCGAACTGGCGACTGGAGCGGGACGGTGCCGACCGCGTTCGACGCCCGCGTCGTCGCGCTCGTCCTCGCGACCGCAGCGCTCGCCGCCTCGGTGAACGTTCCCCACGGCGGGTTCGCGATGGCCGGCGTCGCCTTCCTGCTGTTGACTGCTGGTGGACTCGCCGTCCACTGGTTAGGCGAGCGCAAACTCCGCCGAGTCACGGCCGAGCTCGTCGAACGATGGAGCGACGCGGGCGGGACGATCGACGGGGTCTCCCGGACCAGCGACGGAATGCGGACGGAGTGGGTCGTCCACACCCCCGACGGCGACGTGACCGTCGGCGGCGTTCCAGTCGTCCCGATGGCGCGACTCTCGGTCGAGTGGCAAGGCGTCGGCGACACCATGGACGCCGGCGAAGCCGAGGAAAACGTCGATCGGCTCGCTGAGACGCTATACGAGGAAATTTTCGAGATTCGAGCGACTGCCGAACAGACACGATAACCGACGGGTCGGGGCCACCGACGTACCGGGACAGGGCGTCAATCGTGCCGACCACCAGTTTCCCGGCCGCTGGTGTCACCTCTCCCGCTTTCGTCGTCGAAGAGCTCGTCGTGTCGCTTGGCCAGGTTCGTGTACTCGCCCGAGGAATACTCCTCGAAGACGGCCTCGGGATCGATTCCGGTCTCCTCGAGTGGTGTCGTCTCGGCGGGCACCCCGCGGACGAACGACTCCGGGGGGACCTCGTAGCCGTCGGGAACGACGGTGCCGGCGGCGACGATGCTGCCAGCGCCGATCGTCGCGTCGGTGTTGACCGTGGCGTTGAACCCGATCAACACACCCTCCTCGGCGACGGCCTCGTTGAGCACCGCGCCGTGGCCGACCATTACCCGATCGCCGAGGACGCTCGCGTGCAAGGTCGCGTTGTCGCCGACGTGTGCCTCCCGGCCAAGCCTGACGGGTGCGATGTCACCCCGGAGGACGACGCCAGGCCAGACGCTCGCGTCGGCCTCGACCGTGACGTCGCCGACGACGACCGCCTCGCGACTCACCGACGCGTCCTCGTGAACGTCGGGTCGCGACTCCTCGAACGCATAGGTTCTGCTATCGACCATGCGGAGAGGGACCACGGTCAGGGTAATAAGTCTCGGCCGTCGTCGACGATCGCCGACAGCCTGCCGTCATTCGAGCGAGAGCGCCGGAAGGACATCCTCGCCGAACGCCTCGATGAACTGCCGTTGTCCTCGGTTGACGTTGTGCAACAGGAGCCGGTCGGCCCCCATCGAGCGGTCCGCCGCGAGCCACTCGCGGTGCTCGTCGAGATCGGCGGAGACTCGGACGTTCTCGGCGACCTGTTCCCGACTGATCTCGTCGCCGAGTTCGTCGTACTCCGCGGGGGTCCGAAGCTCCTGGGTGACCGGCCCCGGAACGCAGTTCGTCCGCCACTGGTCGTACGCGCCCTCGAGTGCGGCTTCCTCGTCTTCGGCGTACGAGAGCTGTACCTTGAGATACACCTCTCCCTCCGGTGATCCGTCCCGGAACGCCCCAACGCGATTCTCGAGTGCCTCCCGGGCCGGTGTCGCGATGGTAATCATGCCGTCGGTCCACTCGCACTGTCCGAGCCAGCGGGCAGTCTCCTCCGACAGCGCCGCGCCGATCAGCGGCGGCGACGTCTCCGGCCGGGAGTAGAGCTGTGCACGCTCGACGCTGATCCGGCCGTGGTGGGTAACCTCTTTGCCGCTCCAGAGCCGTCGCATGATCCCGGCAGACTCCTCGAGACGGGCGTTGCGCTCGTCCTTGACGGGCCAGTCGGTGCCCGTGATCCCCTCGTTGAGCAACTGACCGCTGCCGATCGAGAGCCAGAACCGTTCGGGGTAGCTCTCCCGGAGCGTCGCAGCGGCCTGGGCGATGATCGCGGGGTGGTAGCGATAGCCCGGCGCGTTGACGGTACCGAAGGTCATCGACGTCCGCTCCATCGCCGACCCGAGCCACGACCAGACGAACCCCGACTCGCCCTGCCGTTCGCTCCAGGGGTGGAAGTGATCCGACGCGAGCGCGTGATCGAACCCGTTCTCCTCGGCGAGTTCGACGAACTCGAGCAGTTCGGACGGTGAGAACTGTTCGTGGGACGCGTGGTAGCCAATTGCAGTCATTGTCACGGAAACGGCGTCGCCGCCGGTCTCGAGTGGGCGTTGCTCGCCCCGGCACTTCGTCGCTGGCCCGGAATTCGTAGGGGATCGGCATTCGGTCGGCAGCGCGGACGACCTGGACCGGACCCGTGATTCACGTTACCTCAGTGATTCATCTAATACACATATGACATATATATAATTTTTAGAGACAGGATTCAAACTCTAAATTGGTCGCCTGAACTCGAGGGAACTATCTGACTTCTGTTATTAGTATAGAAGGATCGGATGGAAGATACAATATCTTTACCGACAGCAGTATCGAAATAGTTGTTCAGGGACGACTTGACGGGCCAATCCGTCGAAGGAGTTTTAACTGTGTACTAATATTTATCCCAATATCAATTCCGAGTACATGTTTTCTAGGAGTGAGACAACGGCCTGAACGCCTCGATACCAGTCAGTTCTAAGATATCTTCTGCTGGGTCGTTCACAGTCGTCGAACGAGACAGTCGAGGGGCCGATCGTGCGGGTATGCGAGTCGACGTCAGCGTCGACATCGTACCGGTCCTTGTATCCCGATCCGGTTGCGACCGCAGCTACGTGCCGACAGCGGCACGAACCCCTCCTCGTCGCCGAGCAGCGGCCGGCCGTCGGTGGTTCGAGCGAGGTACTGCACGTCAGTCCTCCCGGTCAGTCCAGAAGTCGAACGAGCGGCCGGGTGCGAAGACATCGAGCCCGACCGCACGCTCGTCGCCGGTGTTCTCGACTTTGTGTGGTTCGTCGGCCTCGAGGAACACCGAGTCGTACTGCTCGAGGGTGACCGAACCGCCGTCCTCGGTGGTGACGGTCAGTTTGCCTTCGAGGCAGAGACAGACCTGCTCGTTTTCGTGGTGGTGCATCGGCGAGCTGTGGCCCGGCGGCTTCTCGAACCACTCGAAACTGAACCGGTCGCTGCCGGCCAGCGCGCGACGCTGCCAGCCCTCGTCGGGCTCGTAGGTCTCGGCGTCGTCGAACTCGACCGGCTTCATAGGTTCGCCCCCGTGGACCCGCCGTCGATCAGGATGCTCTCACCGTTGATGTAGCCCGACCGCGGCGACGAGAGGAAAGCAACGGTGTTGCCCAGCTCCATCGGGTCGCCGACACGCTCGAGCGGGTTGTTCGCCCAGTCAGACAGTCCCTCCTCGTAGGAATCGTACTCGCCGCGTTCGATGGCCTGGTTCACGAGGGTCTCGATACGCTCGGTCTCGTGGGGTCCTGGCAGGACAGCGTTCGTGCGAACGTCCGGTGCAAACTCCTTGGAGAGGGTCTTCTCGAGGCCGATGACGCTCATACGGACGGAGTTCGAGAGCACGAGCGAGTCGATGGCTTCCTTGACGCTTCGGGAGGTGATGTTGACGATCGTACCGTGGTCGCTCTCTTTGAGGGACGGCTCGGCTTCGCGGGCCAGCCGAACGACGCTCATCACGAGCAGGTCGTAGGCCTCGTACCAGTCCTCGTCGTCAGTCTCGAGGAACGGACCGGACGGCGGGCCGCCGGCACTGGTCACGAGGTGATCGATACCGCCGAACTCGTCGACGGTCGCCTCGATCAGCGCCTCGATGTCGTCTTTCTCGGTGAGGTCGCCCTGCTGGGCGAGGACTTCCCCGGAGCCGACGGCCGCGAGTTCCGCCCGCGTCTCCTCGAGTCGGTCGGCGTCCCGTCCGTTGATGACGACGTTCGCGCCCTCTCGAGCGAGTGCTGTCGCCGACGCCTTGCCGAGCCCGCTCGAGGAAGCCGTTACCAGTGCCGTGTTGCCATCGATCTGGAGGTCCATATCGTTCGTATCCCCAGAGGAAAGAACGAAAAAGGTTGTCGTAGCGGTAAGGCTATGCCTCTCGGAAGCGTCTTGCCGTTGTCGTAATAGTTTCCGCCGAGCGGAAGAAGCCACGATATCCGAACAACAGGTGCTGAGATACGACACGACGACACATCTACGTAACCTACTGCAATGGGTCGTCGATTCTGGATGGATTAAATTACAAAGGTACGCCTGTAACCTATTGGTCGATCGATCGAGACTTTCGGACGATCAAGTTCGAATTGTTCCACAAAGTAGAATCCATATAGTCGATGCTCCCGTAGTAAAATCGAATCGTACTGGCTCTCTTACCACCGGTGTCGACGCTACCGGACGTAAAGACGATTTCAAGCTCCAATACAACTGCCAAGAGTCTTTTCGATATTTAGAACTGATAAGTGAGGATGTCATTAATAAGGGTGGTATGGGGGAGCGAACCAACGAAACGATCCGAGCGACGAAAACGAGTTTCGAGGTCGTACACACGCTCCAAGAGATCGGACCTGCCCGACTCTCGGATATCGCGGAGCGACTCGATATGGCCGAGAGCACTACTCACCGCCATCTACAGACGCTCCGGGACCTCAGGTACGCCTCTCGAGACGGCGAACAATACCAGCTTGGGCTTCGATTTACGCGACTCGGGCGGGCCGCCAGGACCCGTGACCCGGCCGACGAGATGACTCGATCTCACGTTCAGCAGCTGGCCGAGGAGACCGGGGAGCGAGCCCAGTTCGTCGTCGAGGACCACGGGCTCGGTATCTACGTCCACGTCGAGACCGGTAGCCGCGCCGTCCGGGCCGGTTTCGGTGTCGGCCGCCAGATTCACCTGCACAGCTCGTCGGCTGGTAAGGCGATCCTCGCGCACTCGTCTCGGGAACGAGTCGACCGTATCCTCGACAAGTGGGGGCTTCCCGTGCTGACCGATCACACGATCACCGATCGAGACGAGTTCTACGACGAACTCGAGGGCGTCCGCGAGCGCGGCGTGGCGTTCAACCGCAAGGAGCACGTCGACGGTATCAATGGCATTGCTGTGCCCGTCATGTGCAATGACGAGATTCTCGGAGCTCTCACCGTCGCCGGCCCTTCGCACCGGCTGACCGGTGATCGATTCGAGCAAGAGGTTCCCGACATGATGCTCGCCGCGGCGAACGAACTCGAGTTGAACGTGACCTACTCGTCGCCCGAACGTGCGGACGACCACATCGTCGAGTAATGGCGGCTACGTCGCGTCCGAAATCGGCACGAACTGGGCCGTCCCGTCCTCGTACACCAGTTCCTCGCGCTCGAGGACGGTGACGGCGTCGTCGAGTTCCCCGACCAGCGCCTCCGAGATACGAAACTCCTCGAGTTGATCGGTGTTCTCTATCCAGGCAATCCGGACGGTTTCGGGATCGTAGCCCCCGAGTCCGTTCAGCGCGACCCGCAAGGCGAGTTCGTCGTCGGGCGCGACCGGCGGGAGTTTCGCCTTGGCGAGCGAGCCGCTGGTCAGGGCGTTGGCGTACACTTTCTGCAAGTCGAGGTCGTCGACTGCCGCCTGTCGGGTGATATCGGCCAGTCCGATCCCGTTGCCGTTGCCTTTCGTCTCGTTCGTGAGCCCACGGACGTAGATCAGCGTCACCTCGGGCGTTTCCGGGTCCGGCGCGTTGACGACGCGGTAGCGGCCGATGACGTTCGTGTCCATTCCGGCACCTGATATTTCTTTGCCGATCTCGTCGACGATCAAGAGGTCGAGTTCGTCGGTCGGCAGTGTCGCCATTTCATCGTAGGCCCGGTCGAGCAACGGTGGCTCCCGCTGCTCGAGTTCGTCGGCGGGGACCGCCTCGAGGTGACCGATCTCCTCGTGACCGTTCTCGACGAGGGCAAGTCCGCCCAGAAGTGGCGTCGACTCGCGGACGACCTCGAGCAGCGACTCGATCGTCGGGACGTACCCTTCCGTCAGCGCCGTCGAGTGAAACGCCTGTGCGCCCCGCTGTTTGCCGAGTCCGACGGTGAGCATCTTGCAGAGACCGCTCTCGAGCCGTCCCGAAAAATTCGTGTGTGGTTTGACGCGGTTGATAACCAGCACGGCGTCGGCCTCTAGTGCCGCCGCGGAGAAGTACACTGGCGTCTCGGTCTCGCCGACCTCGACCTCGCCCACCCGTTCGACGGCCATCGTGGCCTCGATCGGCGCGCCCATCCGTTCCTCGGTGATCCCGAGCGTTTCGAGTATCTCGAGTTGCCCCTCTGGCGTCGCACCGCCGTGGCTCCCCATCGCGGGGACGAGGATCGGGTCGAAACCGCGGTCTTCGAGGAAATCGACCGCTTCGGCCGTGATCTCGTCGATCATGTGGATGCCGCGGCTCCCAACCCCGACGGCGACCGTCGCGCCCTCGGGCAGCGACTCGAACGGGAGATCGGCCAATTCGTCTCGGGTTTCGGCCAGCGGCCCGGCGAGCGTCTCGGTCGGCGGATCGTACTCGACACGCGCGAACGTCGGAGCGGGCTGGGGCCCGATGAGGTCTTGGACCGCACTCCGATCGGGAAACTCCATAACCACGTGTACCGACCCCGATCATATATAGGGTCGCGTTTCTGCAGGCATCGGTGCCGACGGCAGTAACCACGGTCGGGAGAGATTGCCTGCTATAGTACCAACTGTAACGATTTGCACCTGGTACTATAATGGATGCGTTCACCATCATCTGCGGGCTTAATTACCCCTTCGAGCTCGGACGTCAGTACAGAGTTCCGATACGGTTCGGGTTGTTCTGGCTCGGTGCCTTCGTCATGGTCTATCCCGGGCAGACGGTCCAAATCACCGGCGCTGCCGTCTTCACTCTGATCTTCCTCACCGAAGAGGTCGTTACGAAGGGGTCGCACAGCCCACTCGGTGCCGGCGCGGGCTAACGGCAGACCAGTTTAAATCCGGCTTTTATGACAGAATACGTTTAATTCTCGTCGTCGGTTCGACGTCGGCGCTGTTCAGATTGGGGTTTGAAGCAGTGAAACGGTGGAGTTGCTGATCAGCAGGTCAGAATCCGATCGATTCAGTGAATATCGCATCGAGATTCAGTAGACTCCGTGAAGCGTGAGCAGACATTACGTGGGTTGCTGCAGTTGAGTCTCCAGTTTGGCTTCCAAACTACCACTTCCGAATACTGATACTATTTTGAATACTTTTGGTATCGAACCGAATCACGTCGTGGTCGACGAGACTGGTCCAACTCACTGGCCAGCAGTATTGGCTGTATACCGCTTTGATCCTGCAACCAACGGCTTTCTCCAGGCTGTATCCAATCCGGACAACTGCACTTCCTGAGGTGTTTTTGACGGAACCCACTGGGAGATGCGATACCGAAGACGGCGATTTCTCGTCGGTTCAGCATCGTGGCTCACGGCTACACTCGACACGAACCACACAGAAATAGCAACTACATTGAACGTCTTTCCAGAGAGTAAAACGACATACCTACCAGTTTGGAAACTGCTCCAGAAACGTCGATCCGGCGACCACCGAAACACAACACCAGAGTACGCATACTGCTGGAACCAGCTAATCCGAACAACGCCAAAATCGCTCCCCGGACTGTTCGTTGACGACGAACGGTCGCTCGGCAGTGACGGCAAGCCGAACCGATCTCGAGTCCGGCACCGACGGGATCGAGCACCGCGAACGACAGACGATTCGGGGGGAAACGCTCACTCAGACGGGGCTCAGTTCTTCCTGATACGCTCCGTGATGGTCCTCGAAGACCTGCATGATCTCGCCCATCGTCGCGTAGGCCTTGACGGCGTCGACGACGTACGGCATGACGTTCTCGTCCGCCTCGATCGCGTCCGAGAGGGCCTCGAGCGTCGCATCGACTGCCTCGTCGTCGCGTTCCTCCTTGACCGCCTCGAGTCGCTCGAGTTGGCGGTCGCGGGTGGTCTCGTCGATGTGGAGGATTTCCGGTGACGTGTCCTCTTCGATCGTGTATTCGTTGACGCCGACGACGACCTCCTCGCCGCGTTCGACTCGCTGTTGGTACTCGTAGCTGGACTCCTGTATCTCCCGCTGGAAGTAGCCCTGGTCGATGCCGTCGAGGACGCCGTCGCGGACGGAGCCGTCGCCTTTCTCCTTGATCTCCTCGATGTAGGCCATGATCTCGGCTTCCATCTCGTTAGTGAGCTTCTCGATGGCGAAGCTGCCGCCCATCGGGTCGACGATGTCGGCCGCACCGGACTCCTCGGCGATGATCTGCTGGGTACGCAAGGCGACGCGGACGGCCTTTTCCGAGGGGAGCGCGAGTGCCTCGTCGAAGCTGTTCGTATGCAGTGACTGGGTTCCGCCGAGGACGCCAGCGAGCGCCTGGATCGTCACGCGGACGATGTTGTTGAGCGGCTGCTGGGCGGTGAGCGACTGGCCGGCGGTCTGGGTGTGGAACTTCAGCCGCTTGGACTCGTCTTCCTCGGCCCCGTACCAGTCTTCCATCACGCGGGCGTAGATCCGACGGGAGGCACGGAACTTCGCGATCTCCTCGAAGATGGAGTTGTGAGAGTTGAAGAAAAACGAAAGCAACGGCGCGAACTCGTCGACGTCGAGCCCGCGGTCGAGACAGTCCTCGACGTAGGCGAAGCCGTCCGCGAGGGTAAAGGCGGCCTCCTGTGCGGCCGTGGACCCTGCCTCACGGATGTGGTAGCCGGAGATGGAGATCGGGTGGAAATTCGGCGTCTCCTCGACGGCGAACTCGACCGTGTCGGTGACGATATTCAGCGAGGGTCGTGGGGGGATCACCCACTCTTTCTGTGCGATGAACTCCTTGAGCATGTCGTTCTGGAGAGTGCCACGGACCTGCTCGCGGGGGACGCCCTGCTGGTCTGCCAGCGCGATGTACATCGCGTAGATGACCGGCGCGGACGGATTGATAGTAAAGGACGTCGAGACCTCGCCGATGTCGATCCCATCGAACAGAATTTCCATGTCTCGCAAGGTGTCGACGGCGACGCCCTCCTTGCCGACTTCCCCCTCGCTCATCGGGTGATCGGAGTCGAGGCCCATCAGCGACGGCATGTCGAACGCCGTCGAGAGACCGGTCTGGCCCTGATCGATGAGATAGTGGAACCGCTCGTTTGTTTCCTCGGCGGTACCGAACCCGGCGAACTGTCGCATCGTCCACGTCCGGCCGCGGTACATCGTCGGATACGGCCCCCGCGTGTACGGCGGCTCCCCGGGGAACCCAAGATCGTCCTCGAAGTCCAGGTCCGCGATGTCTTCCGGCGTGTAGAGCCGGTCTACCTCGTGGTTCGAGACGGTCGCGAACCGATCCTGGCGTTCCCCGTGGGCATCGAGGACGGGATCGCGGGTCTCCGCTTCCCAGCGTTCCCGTTCCTCGCGGATTCCCTCGAGCTCGTCTTGATCGAACATTGGTAGAAACGTGTACGGCGAGTTTCTAAAGTCTTGTGTGGTTTCGCGGGAATCCGCCCCGAGAGCGACCGCGCGTCGACCGTCCGGTCCGATTCCTCCGCGTCTAGCGACTCCCGCCGTTCTCCCGGACGTGACGAGCGATGATCTCCTTTTGAATCTCGCTCGTACCTTCGTAGATCGTCGTGATCTTGGCGTCGCGGTAGTAGCGTTCGACGTCGAAGTCGGTTGTATAGCCGTAACCGCCGTGGATCTGGACGGCCTCGTTGGCCACGTCGACGGCGGCCTCGCTCGCGAAGTACTTCGCCATGCTCGCGGCCATCGGGTCGACGCTGTCCTCGTTCTTGCGGGCAGCGTCGCGAGCCAGCAGCCGCGACGCCTGGACCTGCGTCTGCATGTCCGCAAGCTTGTGTGCGATCGTCTGGTGGTCGGCGATCGGCTGTCCGAACTGCTCGCGCTCGTCGGCGTAGGCGACGGCGTCGTCCAGTGCCGCCTGTGCCAGCCCGACTGCCTGGCTCGCGATGGCGATCCGGCCCACGGTAAGGATCGAGAACGCTGCCTTCAGTCCTCGGCCGACCTCAGTTAGCCGGTTCTCTTCCGGAATCCGAACGTCGTCGAAAAGCAGGGTCGTCGTATCGCTCGCTCGGAGGCCGAGTTTGTCCTCTTTCTTGCCGACCTCGAGCCCGTCGGCGTCTTTCGGGATCAAAAACTGCGTGACTGTATCGGGGTCGTCGCGGTTGGTCTTGGCAAACAAGATTACGACGCCGGCGCGTTTGCCGTTGGTAATCCACTGTTTCTTGCCGTTGATGACGTACTCGCCGGCGTCCTCGTCGAGTCGCGCTTCGGTACTCATCTCCGCAGGGTTCGAGCCGGCTTCGGGCTCCGAGAGCGCGAACGCGCCGACGGGACGGCCCTCGGCCATCTCGGGGAGCCACTCCTCGCGGTGCGTTTCGGACCCGAACTCCCGGATGCAGGAGGCTGCCATACA
>NZ_AOMA01000123.1 GCF_000337895.1 Halobiforma nitratireducens JCM 10879 | reverse complement strand
CCAGCCCCTCCTTCTCTGCCGAGACGTCGCTGAAATTCGAGTGATCGAGCTTCCAGAGGGCTTTCATCCGGTCGACTTTCTTCTCGAGTTCCGCGACCTTCTCGCGGGCCTCGTCGCGCTCGTACTCGAGGCGCTCGGCCGTACGGCGGTGACGGGTCACCTCGCGGTTGCGCCGCACCTCCTTGCGCTCTTCCCGGCGTGCCTGGTCGAGTTCGGACTCGAGTTCCTCGATGCGGTCGTCTTTCTCGTCCAGTCGATCCTCGAGAGTGCTCACGTGTGACTGGAGACGGTCGACCTGCTGTTCGAGGTCGTTGATCCGCTGTTCTTCGTCGGTAAGCTCGCGGGGTTCGTGCTCGGTGTCGTCGTCGTCGCCGTCGTCGTCGCCCTCGAGGTCCGCGAGAACGGCCTCGACGCTCTCCTCGCCGGCGACGACGCGGGCGGTCACCTCCCCACGGTCGACGCCGGGCGGGAGTTTGGCTGCGATGCGGTCGAACTGGTCCTCGTGGGCGTCGACCGCGTAGAGAGCCGCCGAGAGGGCGTCCCGCTGGTGGTCGTTCTCGTAGCTGTAGTCGCGGGTCCGGTGTTGTTTCTCGTCGACGGGGAGGTCAGTTTCGGGCGTCCATCCGGCCGCGTCGAAGCTTCGACGAATCTTTTCGACGGTCTCGGGCATCGGCGTCACGTCCGCCGCGACGACGATCGGCCGGCCCCGTTCGACGATCCACTCGATCACGTCGGCGGTGTCGCTGGTCCGAGAGCTCCAGACGTCGAGGATTTCGCCCTCGAGGCCGACGATGGCGACCGCCGTCGTCGTCCCGGGATCGATGCCGACGACGACGTGGTCGCGACGTTTCGCGAGCGGGCGGAACTCGATGCCGTCGCGTCGCTCGCGTTCGATCTCGACGCGAACGTCGCCCGACCGGTTGCGCGAGACGGGAATGTCCTGCGGACGGGCCTGGACGGTGAACACGGCGTTGGCGAATCCCCCGTAGGCCTCTCGAACCTCGCGCTCGTACTCGAGGTTCGCGTCCTCGAGTTCGGACTCGACCTCGCGGGCGCGTTTCTTGACGGAGCCGTGGATGCGCCGCGTGAAGCGATCCTCACTCCAGCCGCCGCTGCCGGTCGAGCGGCCTCTCGAGACCTTGACCTCGGTGGTGTCGGTAAAGGCGGAGACTTCGTGGCCGACGTTGTGGGCGGCCAGGCGGGCCGTGGCCTCGGCTTCCTTCATCGGCTCCTTGCCGTAGGGAATCCCGTGGCGCTTGGCGACCCGCGAGAGGGGTTCGGGCTGTTCGGCCCCCGTCACCTGGACGAGCCTGGTTCCGGCAGGTAGTGTGCCCAGAAAGTGGATCAGCTCGTCTTTGTCCGCCGCCAGCTCGTACATGTTGTCCGTGGCGACGATGGCTGGCTCCTCGTCGTCGATCAGTCGCCTGAGTTTCCGGTGGGAGACGACGTCCCGAGCGAGGTCGTCGCCGTCGTACCGAACCAAGGCGTAGGAGGGAGCGTCGCCCCGCACGTCACCGCTCTGGATGTCGACGCCGTAGACGACCGCATCGAGGGCACTCGTTCGCGTACTCACGACCGGGCCTAGGGGCGAGTTGGGTATAAATCCGGCGCGGGACGCGATCGCCGATTCGGTGATCGAACTGGGTCGACCCCGCGGCTGCCGGGCCGGAACTCTTCGGTCGTCGAGCCGTCACACGGCCGTGACAGGGGTATACAGGTGTCGGTCCTGTAACGCGAGCTTCAGAGCGACCAGAAAACAGTGTTCCGTCTGCGGTACCGCCGGCGCGGAGACGGACCGTGACGCGTGCGTAAGCTGTGGCGCGACGCTCTCCGATTCGGCGTCCCAACAGTGTCCGCTCTGTGGCTCGAGCGACGTGGAACTCGTCGCGGCCTAGCTTCGTTCGCCCGTCGTCACGAACCGAACCTGGACTGCGATATCGTCGTCAGCGTGCTGGTTGATGTTCGTCTCGAGGGTGGCGATCAACTCCTCGTCGTACAGACCCGGCGAGCCGCCGACTTCGATTATCACCACGTCGATCTGCTGGGTCGCGTCGAACGAGGAGTCGAGCGGCGCGCCTCCGTCACGGACCTCGACGTCGATCTCGAGCAGTGTCGCGTCGTCGTACTCGGCGAGGACGGCCTCGACTTCCTGGGTTGCCGTCTCTTCGAAAGTCGAGACCTGGTAGGAAGTGTAGGTGATTCCAGTCAGGAACAGCGACAGGAGTGCGATGACGAGAACCAGGACGGTGATCTGTTTGAGGAACTGTCGCTGTGCCGTCGAGATTTCGAACCAGCTCCCGGGTCGGTAGCCGAGGTACCACAGCGTCACGAGCCCCGCCAGGTTGACTCCAAGTAGGTTCACCAGCACGAGTACCGTCGACCCCAGCGCCGCGACCGGCAGCCCCCAGGCAATGGCGATCCCGGCGGCGGCCATCGGTGGCACCAGTGCGGCCGCGATCATCACGCCGACGATAGCGATCGAAAACCCCGTCGCGAGACTGAGCACGCCCGCCGCACCCGCACCGAGCGCCACGGGAAGCAAGAGCAGTTCGGGGGCGATCCGCTCGGAGATCTCGTCGATTTCGGTGATCTCGATTCCCGGCGGAACCAGCAGCATCGACTGGAACAGCCACGCGACGATGGCTGCGGCCACGATCCCGCCGGCGACGCCGACGAACTGGTAGCGCATCCCCGTAAAGAAGACCTCGCGGTCGTTGACGACCGTCCCGATAGAGGCACTCAGTGCGGGGCCGATCAGCGGGGCGATCACCATCGAGCCGACGACGACTGCGGGCGAATCGAGCAACAGTCCGACGGTGGCGACGATGGCACTGATCAGCGTCATCGTGAAGAAGACGCTGAACGTCGGCGTCAGTTCGTTCGCCTGCGTCAGCAGCTCCTGGCGCGATATCTGTTCCTCCTCGACGCTCTCGGTTGCGTACTCCGCTTGCAGTTCGTCGAACTGCCTCGAGGCGACGGTTTCGGCGTCCACGACGACGGTGTAAGACTCCGCCTGGACCCCGGCCTCCTGCAGCGAGTCGAGAACGGGTTCGACGGCGCTGGTCGGCAACGGAAAGGAGACGACGGCGTCGTACTCCCGGCTGCTGCTCTCGTCGGTCACGACGTAGTCGATCCCCTCCTCGTCCAAGAGTCCGAGGACCGCCTGCCGCTTGCCGGTTGGGATCGTGACCTGGATGTGCCGCATTCCCAGGGGGTACGATACCCAGTCGAAAACCGTCTGTGTCGGACACTGCGTGGGGTACCCTCGATCCTCGAGATTCGGGCTTCGGGCCTCGATCTACAGGCCTCGAGCCTTGATCCTCGAGCCTCGAGCAGGTCACAACCCGCCGTCACTCTCGTGAGTCGGATGGCGGGATCGGGCTGTTCCCGTCACGACCTCGTCAGGTGGCTACCCGCCTAGCCGTCGGGATACGGGACCTCGAGTTTCTGTCCGTCCTCGGGGACGACAGTTTCGCCGTCGAAGACTTCGCGGGCCTCCGCGAGGTGGTCCTCGACCCCGCCCGTGTACCGCGAGGAGATATGGACGAGTGCAAGACGCTTCGCGTCGGCACGACTCGCGATCTCGGCCGCACCGCGGGCAGTCGAGTGGGCGGTCTCGGTCGCCCGTTCGGCCCGATCGTCGGCGAAGGTCGCGTCGTGAATCAGCAGGTCCGGCTCGTCGGCGACCTCGATGGTCCGGACCGTCGGACGGGTGTCGCCGGTGTAGACGATCGACCGGCCCGGCCGGGGATCGCCGACGACCTGGTCGGGGTCGACGACGGTCCCGTCCTCGAGTTCCACCGTATTGCCCTCGTGAAGTTGGGAGAACTTGGGGCCGGCAGGGACGCCGAGCTCTTCGGCACGTTCACGGTCGAACCGACCCTTGCGCTCGTCTTCGATCAGTGCGTACCCGACGGAACGGGCGTCGTGGTCGGTCT
>NZ_AOMA01000122.1 GCF_000337895.1 Halobiforma nitratireducens JCM 10879 | reverse complement strand
CCCGCCACAACCGACGCCTATTTTCCCCCGCCGACCCCCATTTCGCACATGCTCGTTCGGTTCGTCACTGGAAACGAAGGCAAAGCCCGCGAGGCCCAGGAGTATCTCGACGGTATCACCGCCGTCAACCGCGTCGAGTACGACTATACCGAAATCCAGAGCGACTCGCTCGAGGAGATCGCGACTCGCGGCGCGCGGGAGGCGTTCGAGGAACTCGCGGGCACGGAGCCGGTGCTCGTGGGCGACACGGGGCTGTTCGTCGACGCGCTCGGCGGTTTTCCGGGCCCGTACTCGGCGTACGTCGAGGACACCGTCGGCGTCGAACGACTCTGGCGACTGGTCGAGGCAGAAGAGAACCGCCGCGCCCGGTTTCGGACGGTACTGGCCTTCGCCGACGGCGACCGAACCGAGACGTTCGCGGGCGAACTCGCCGGCACGATCGTTGCCCCCCGCGGCGACGGCGGGTTCGGCTACGATCCGATCTTCGAGTACAACGGACAGACGCTGGCCGAGATGGACGTCGAGGAGAAAAACGCTATTTCACACCGTGGCCGCGCGCTGGCGACGTTCGCGGACTGGTACGCGGACCAGCACTGACGAGACGGCGGGGCCGGCCGTTCCAGGGATGGATTCACTCGCGTGGCTCCCGATCCGGCCCAGGATACTCGCTGCCCTCGAGTGCCTCGTAGAGACTCTCGGGATCGAACAGGTTCGCGAACGCGTCCGGCGGCCGGACGCTCACCGAGACGTGCGGTTGCATCGAGAGCCCGGCTTTCGCCGAGCCGAGCCGTTCGTCGTACGAGAGCAGATGCGCCGCGTTCCCGCGATAGGCCGACGCCAGCGCCGGGTGGTCGTCTTCGGGGAGGTCGACCGCGACGCGTGTTGTCTCGAGTCGCTTGCGGTGAGCAGCCGCGAGGTCGGCGTCCGTCAGATCGGCGACGAGGCGTTCGGTTCGCTCGAGCAGGTGATCGCTGGCGACGAGGTCGACCCAGGAGTGGCGGCGGACGTGATCGAGCGCCTCGCGGGCGTCCCCGCCCACGAGCAGGTCGGCGGCGAGCACCGTTTCGTCGGCGACGACGCGGGCGGGGTTCGGCAAGTCGTCGTGTCCGTCGTCAGTCATCGCCGTCGCCTCCGTTGTTTTCGTCGTTGCCGTCGTTCTCGTTCGTCTCTCCACTCGAGGCTGCCGACTCGAGGCCCTCGGCCGCCGTCTGAACGTCCTCGATCGAGACGTCGTACTCGGCTCCGCCGTCGAACAGCTCCTGCCAGGAGACGGTCATCGGCGAACGTTGCACGCGCCGGGTAAAAAACGCCGCTCTCTGCGTTACTCCGACTCCGACTCCGACTCCGCCAGGCGGTTGTAGAGCCACCCGAAGAGGTAGCCGAGCACGAAGGCGTCTACGAATCCCATGACGGTCCCCCAGACGAGGTCGCCGGGAGAGCGGCTGTAGCCGGGGTAGATGTCCTCGAGCAGCAGTCGCCATCGCTCGCCGTACTCCGTTCCCGCGAACAACTCGAACAGCGCAACCGCGGTCGCCCAGAGGATGCCGGCCGAGAGGCCGAGCGCGCGTTGATCGACGTTGGACATGAGTCACGGGCTCTACCACGGCAAGCAGGTAAACGTTGGCACGTCGGCTCACTCCCCTCGAGAGAGCCACCAGAACGCGACCGCGCCGAGGACGAAGGCGAGGCCGACGTTGACCGCCAGTCCGAGGACGCCGACGCCGATCACCAGCGCGAGCGATCGGCCGTCCGAGACGGGTGCAAAGGCCGCGCGACCGAGTTCCAGAGCGACGACGACCAGCAGGACACCGAGCAGGGCGACGGGGAACGCCGCGAGCAAGGCACCGGCGGTGACCAGCGCGAGCGCGAGATAGCCCAGTCCAAGCAGAACGTTCGCCCCGCCCGTTCGCGCGCCGAAAGCGTACTTTCCGGCGAGCCCACCGCTGCCGTGGCACATCGGCACTCCGCCGATCGGCACCGCCGCGAGACAGGTCGCGCCCATGCTCTTGGACAGCGAGTCCGCGGAAACGTCCCGGTTGTAGAGGTCGCCACACAGAAGCGCCGTCGCGATCGCGGCGTTCCCGATCGTCATCCCGAGTTGGGCGATCGTCCCCTCGAGTGGAGGGCCCGTAAACGCCGGCGTCCCGGCGGGGAACACCCCGACCGTCGGCACTCGTGGCGTCGGCACGCCGGCCGTCGCGACCGCCGCGACGCCGCCGAGCGCGAGGACGACGAGGACGCTCGCCTGTCGGTACCCCACCAGCGCGAACGCGGCGACGACGGCGAACCCGCCCAGCGCGACCACCGGAGCGTCGACCGAGAGGCCGACGGCGGCCTCGAGCAACAACAAGGCGACGGCAAGCTGGACGCCGCGGACGACGGGCTCGCCGACGACCCGCTGGAGTCGACCGACGAGACCGAACTGTCCAACGACCAGCAAGACGCCGCCCGCGAGCAGTCCGGCGGCGGCCAGTTCCGGATACGACAGCGAACCGACGATCGCCAGCCCGACGAGCGCCTTCATCGGCTCGACCGACAGCGGCAGTCCGTAGTACAGCCCCCAGACGATCTGGAAGACGCCGAACCCCACAAGCACGTGAGGCAAAGAGACGCTCGTCGTCGCCGCCAGCGCCACCAGCAACGGGAGGACTGTAACCGAATCACCTAGCGCACCCGTCAGTTCGGACGTCGAGAACTCGAGTTCGGTCGCTCGGTCTGACCTGAACGAGTACGCCATTTGCCGTCGATTATACGGATGTCGACTTCACTGTTTCGTGTAACTTTGCGGAGTTTCTCGTTGTGCTTATGAAACTCGTACTGGTTACTCGGGTCGAGGAAACGGACGGGGGAAGACCACCACTCCTAAGATCGATCGTTCGGAGGTTCGCACGTGAGCGAACTCGGCAAAATAGATCGGACGTTCTTCGACCGCCACGTCGCGTCCAACCTGGGAGCTGATCGGGACGACGTCGCCGTCGGTCCCCAGCACGGCGTCGACTTCGGCGTTCTCGATATCGGCGGGCAGGCGCTCGTCACCGCGACGGACCCGATATCGATCCTCCCGCCGCTGGGTCTCGGGCGGGCCGCGCGGTTCGCACTCGATTTGATTCTCGCGGACGTCGCGGTCAGCGGCGTCGCCCCTTCCCACCTCTCGGTCTGTTTCACCCTCCCCGAGGCGATGACCGACGAGGAGTTCGCGGCGGTCTGGGAGACGATCCACGAGGAGTGTGCCGACCTCGGCGTCGCCGTGGCGACGGGACACACCGCCCGGTACTCCGACCCGTCGTACCCCTGGGTCGGTGCGGCGACCGCGATGGGGGTCGGTGAACACGACGAGATCGTCCGCCCCGACGGCGCGACCGAGGGCGATCGACTCCTGCTGACGACAGGACCGGCCGTCGAATCGGTGGGGCTACTCAGCACGCTCTACGGCGACCAGCTGGAGCTCCCGCCGGAGACGATCGCGGATGCACAGGAGCGCCTCGAGGAGGTCTACTGCGTCCGGGATGCCCTGACGGCTTCGGCCGCGGGCCCGGTGACGGCGATGCACGACGTGACCGAGGGTGGGCTGGCCGGCGCGCTGAACGAGATGGCCGCCGGTGCGAACGTACGGTTCGGGATCGACCGCGATGCGGTCCCGATGCGGCCGGGCGTCGCCGAGGTCTGTGACGCCCTCGAGATGGACCCCTGGGCGACGACCAGTTGCGGCTCGCTCGTGATCGCCGTCGAATCCGACGGTGTCGACGATGTCCGCGGGGCACTGGAAAACCGGGGAACCGTCGTTGCCGAAATCGGCCGGGTGGAGGCGGCCGACAGCGACGGAGAGGGTGACGGAGAGGTACGCGTCGACGGCGAACGACTCGAGCACCCGAGCGTCGACCCCTCGTGGGCAGCGTACGCGGAGTTAGCGGAGAACGCCGATCCGCCGGATTGAGGGTGACTAATCACGGCTGATCGCCATCAACAGGCTCGCTCCGGCGACACCCAGTCCGTGCGCTCGAGCAGGTCGGGGTTTGCCGGTTCACAAAGCGGCGCGGGATCGACGATGCTCTCGGATCGCATGCCCGAGACCGTCCCCTCGAGTGCCGAGCGGGCGTCGGTCGCCGGGGCGCGGGCGAGGGTCGGCGTCCCGTCCACACGGTGGAGCCGTTCGTCGACGGGGTCGGTCGGGGCGTGGGACCGCTCCAGGGTCGAGCTGTTTTCGGTTCCCGCGTCGGCGTTCGGCGACCCGATCGCTCCGTGCCAGAAGTTGCCCGTTCCGTCGTCGCTCCAGACCCGGAGCGTGCCGAGTCGGACGGTCGCGTGCTCGTAGTTCCCGACGAAGTCGTTGTCTGCCACCTCGTTCGTCGGGAGGATATGATTCGCCCGGATACCCTCGACATTGCCCGCGAGAACGTTGCCCTCGTAGATCGAGTTGCCCGCGCCGGTGGCCAGGCCGACCTCGGCGTCGGCGACGAGGTTGTCCGCGACGTACGATCGTGAGCCGGCCATGAGGATTCCCTGCGAGACGTTTCGGACCTCGTTGCCGACGACGGCGTTGTGTTCCGGGTCGGTCATCACGTCGATCCCCGTGGAGGTTGCGTCCTCGATGTGGTTGTCCGCAATCAGCGTACTCGAGGTGTACATCAGGTGGACGCCGATCCGGTTGTTCTCGAGGGCGTTGTTCCGGAAGACGAACCCNAGGTGTACATCAGGTGGACGCCGATCCGGTTGTTCTCGAGGGCGTTGTTCCGGAAGACGAACCCGTCCGAGCGATGGAGGTAGAGCCCGTCGCGGCCGTCGACGAGCCGCGAGTCCTCGACGAGGGAATGGGGCGAGCGGATCGTCGTGACGGCCATGTAGCCGTCGTCCCAATCGTCGCTGCCGTAGACGGTGACGTTCCGGACGACGCTTTCCGGCGCGTCACGAAGGAGGACGCCCGTCGCGGGTGTCTCGATCGTCACGTTCTCGACGCGTGCGTTCGAGGCCCCGTCGAGGTCGATGCCGGCGTCACTCTGCCCGTAGGCCATCTCGAGGATATCGTCGGCGGCGTCGGCGTCGACATCCTCGCCGTCTTCGTCCGGATCGGTCGCATCGCCGACGCCGTCGATCCGCAGGTCCGCGATGGCTGCGCGGTCGGACGCGAGGACGAGGACGGAGCCGTTGCCGTCGCCCCGGAGGGTCGTGGCGTCGGTGCCGTCGGTGGCGTCGGTGGCGTCGGCATCAGTTCCATCCGGAAGCTGGCCGTCACCCTGGCCGACGATCGTGATCGGCCGCTCCACCTCGACCGTGTCCGGCACCTCGTGGACCCCCTCCGGAACGACGACCGCTGACTCGGGCGGCGCAGCCGCGACGGCGTCCTCGAGGGTATCGGCGTCCTCGCCGACGACGACCTCGACGGGGCGGTCCCACAGCGTCGCCGTCGTCCCGACCAACTCGTCGGCGCGTGCGTGGCGCTGATCGACGCGGTCCCGAACCACGCCCGCGTCGTCGATCGCGAACTTGCGCTCGAGCAGCGCCCCCCAGCCGACGACGGTTCCGCCGTGGTCGGCGGCGAACGCTTCGGCGTCCGCCGGGTCGCCGAAGGGGACGACAGTCTCGCCCGCTGGCGTGCGGGCCTCGCTGTCGACGACGAACGTCGCCGATTCGGCGTCGATCCAGTCCGCGTTCCCCTCGAGCGTCGGGTACCCCTCGTCGGTGAGGTCGACGCCGCCGGCCGCACCGTAGTCGGTGACGTAGGCAGCGAGCGGGTAGCCGAACCGTTCCTCGTGGCCCGGCGCGCCGTGGGCGTCGACGAAGCGTTCGACCCCGCGATAGCCGACGACGTACTCGTACTGGGAGTAGAAGACCTGCGCCTTCGGCACGTCGACCGCACGCAGATCGTCCTCGTCGCCCGCGTTCTCGAGGACGACGCCGGTAGCGACGGTGTCGTGGAACGGAACGGGCTCGGTCGACTCGGCACCCGACCCCGCGTCGATCGCGAAGAGACCGACGACTCCGAGGAGAGCGATCACGACGACGAGACCGATCGAAAGCGAGACCAGGAAGCGGCGGGAGACGGCCATCGGTAGCGTGTCTCGACTGGGTTGGCCCGCACAATAGTCGGTCTGGTACGGCTATCGAAGGATCGGGCGCTCGAGCACTCGAGCCCGCCGATCAGCCCCGCTCGACCGTGGTGGTTTTACGCTGGGGGTCCCTTGTGCCGGTAATGACGGACCCAAGCCCGTCCTCGTGGTGGCGTCGACGCCGCGTCCTCGCCGCGATCGGCGCTGGCAGCCTGGTCGGCGTCGCCGGCTGCGTCGGGGGTGGCGAGAGCGACGGCGACGGCGACGGCGACGGCGAAGACGACGTTGCGAGCCCCGACGACGATGCCGACGGTGGCGAGCCCTCCCCGTTCCTCGTCGACCACCCCGGCGACGAGCCACAACCGTTCGAGAGCGACCACATGTGCGGCGTCTGTACGATGGGCGTGACCAGCTACGACGAACGAAACGCGCAGCTGGCTCACGAGACCGGCGACGGCATGATGTTCTGTAGCCCCGGCTGTCTGTTCGCGTACTACGTCGCCCCCGACCACTTCGACGGACCCGACAGCGACGTCGTCGGCGTCTGGGTAACCGACTTCGACACCGGCGACCTGATCGACGGGTTCGAGGCTTACTACGCCCTCGAGCACGACGACAGGCGAGCCGACGACCCGATGGGGGTCGACCCCCGGGTCTACGAGGACGAGGACCTCGCCGTCGCCTACGTCGAGGAGTACGACGACCTCGGCGAGGACGACGTGATCACGTTCTCGGAGGTCGACGAGGACGTAGCGCGAATCTACCGGAGCTCGAGACTCTAGCGGAGCTATTTTTGGCACGGTAGGGAAACAAGCCCCAGCGGTTCACAGCGGCTGGTAGTGCGGAAGCGGGATATGCGGTAGGGGAATACCCAGCGTCGCGAGCCCGTGTTGCAGCGGGATGTATCCGAGCACGACGAACGCGACGCCGAGCACCCGATGGAGTTTCATCCTGGTCTCGAGGCTGACCGACTGGAACAGCGTTCCGTAGACGAAAAGCGACGGTACGGTCCCCAGCCCGAGCGCGGCAAGCGCGAGGACGCCACCCGTGGGTGACCCCTGGACGAACGCGTAGAGAAAGGCCGGGTACAACAACGGACACGGGAGCAGGCCGTGAACTGCACCGAGGCCGGCGATCCGGCTGTCACCGACCCAGGTATCGACGTTTGCGAGCAGCCGGCCGTGAACCCGCTCGAGGACTGGCTGCACAAGTGGAACGTCGACCGAGCCGCCGACGAGCCCGCGGCCGACGAGATAGTGGACGCCCATCCCGACGATCAGCGCGCCGACGACGATCCCGGCGACCGCGTGCACGTCGGTTGCGACGGCGGTCACCGCTCGCGGGGAGACGAACACCAGCGATCCCGCCAGCCCGAAGAGCCCGCCGATGAGCGCGTAACTGGCCGTCCGTCCGAGGTTGAACAGCGCGTGCTGTTTGACCATCCCGACGGTCAGCTCGTTTCGCGTCGACGAGGCGTCGTTTCGAGAGCGCATCCGGTCCGAGTACGTCGTGACCAGCGGGCCACACATCCCCAGACAGTGGGCACCACCGAGGAGCCCGATCAGCGCGAAGACGACGATTCCGACCGGCTCGGCGGCGGCCGGATCGAGCGCCGGGTCGTAACACTGCTCGAGGACGGCCCCCGAAACCGGCGGGAGCGACCACGGCAGCCCGGCCGCGAGCACGATCCCGTCGACTGGTCCCGCCATGGCTCACTCGAGGCCGTCGAGCAGCCGCTCGAGATCGTCGGTGATCCGATTCGAATCGGGGTCTTCCCCACGGTAGGCGCGCTCGACGTAGCCGTCGGGGTTGACGAGGAACGTGACCGCGATGTGGATAAACTCGTAGTCGTCACCGAGTTCCTCACGCTCGAACGGAACGCCCAGTTCGTCGTCGACGACCGCCGTAGCCGCTTCGGGACCATCCGGCCGGAGGTAGTGCCAGTTGTCCGCTTCGTAGTCGATGTCGAGCATGTCAGCGTGGTCCCGAAGCGCGTCGGCGGTGTCGCGTTCGGGGTCGAACGTCACCGCGAGGAACCGGGTCCCGTCGGCGAGGCCGCGCTCGCCGGCGTTTCGCTGGACCTGTGCGATCGAGTCCATCAGTGGAATACACTCGGCCGGGCAGGACGCGAAAAAGGCAGTCGCGACGAGTGCGTCCTCGAGTGCGTCCACGTCGACGGTCGTCTCGGCGAGCGGGTCCTCGAGCTCGAACGTCGGGAACGGGTCGCCGTAGGTTGGGTACGAGACCCCGCTCGGGACGCCCGCTTCGGGGGGCTCGAGGACGGCGTTGTCGGCCGAATCGTCTAACATACCGGTCAGGCAGCCGGCGACGGTCGTCAACCCGGCCGTCGCTCCGAGAGTCAACGCGTGGCGGCGATGCATTACGAACGCCTAACGATCGGATCGGCAAGTAGCGTCTGGTGCAGCCGTCGAAGAGGGCCCGAACACCCGCACTTTCTCCGGGAAAGGGGGTCGGGATTCGGCGACTGTACCAGATTCGACTTATCCGTGGAAGCGTACATCCGCGGTATGAACCAGCAGACGCCCGTGAGAAAGGAAGACGGAGCCGCTGGCGGATCGGAAGGGAAACTCCACCGTCGCACGGTACTGGTCGGTGCGGCCGGCGTCGGCGTCGCGGCGCTTGCCGGCTGTCTCGGCGAGGACGGCGACGTACCCGACCCCATCACGGTCGACGGCGACCTGGCCTGTGACCAGTGTACGATGCAGATCGGGCAGCATCCGGGCCCGGTCGGACAGACACACTACGACGACCCCGAGGACGTCCTCGAGGAGGATCGGCCGGCGCAGTTCTGTAGTTCGACCTGCACCTACGTGCACACCTTCGAGCAGGAGAACGCCGGTCACGACCCCACTGCAACGTACCTGACCGACTACTCGACCGTCGACTACGACGTCGAACTCGACGACGACATCGAGGAGATCAGCAGCCACCTCGCGGCCGACAGCTTCGCCGTCGTCGAGGACCTCACGATGGTCGTCGACAGCGACGTTCAGGGAGCGATGGGGCCGTCGATGATCGGGTTCAGCGACGCCGACGAAGCCGAGGCGTTCCAGGCCGAGTACGGCGGCGACCGCTACGACCACGAGGACGTGACCGCCGAGCTGGTCCGGTCGCTGACGGTCTGATGACTGCGTTTCGCCGATCCCAAGACCGGTTACTGCTGTCGTCACCTCGGAGCGAGGAGCCCGGCTGTCGGTCTGGGGAACGCACGCGATCCGATGGTTCGTCGATCCGGTCTCGAGCGGACCCCTACCGCCGGACGCCCCAGACTGCGACCGCGAGCGAGCCGACCATCCACGCGACCAGCCCGGCCAGGCTCGCCAGCGGCGACGCCACCTGCGGCCCCGTGCCGGCCGCGACGACGACCGTCGTCTCGAGAACGAGTCCCCGGTAGGCGCTCAGCGGGCTGATCGCGAGCGAGTGCAGGAGGGTAGCATCGCCGATCAGCCCCTCCGCGAGCCCGTAGACGATCGCGAGGTCGAACCCGACGAGCAACGCGACGAGCGCGACCACGGACAGCCCCAGCGCGCTGCGAGTGGCGCTGACGAGCGACGAGATCGCGATCGCGACCGCGAGCACGACGAGTGCGAACAGAACCGTCAGGACGAGAAACCGGGCGAAAAGCACCGGGGAGTCGGCCCCTGCGTGGGTCGCGTAGATCGCGACGGCGTCGTCGCCAGTGACGGCGATCGCGATGGCGGCGACGGCAAGCGGGATCGCAACGGCGAGTGCGAGGCCGGCGGCTCGGCCCGCGTAGACGCCGAGGACGATCTCCCGCGGCGAAACCGGATACGTCTCGAGGACCTCGATCTCGCCGCGCTGGTCGTCGGCGAGGATCGCCCGGTAGCCGAAGGCGACCGCGACGATCGGGACGAGCAACTCGAGGGGCGTCAGGAGGTCGACGGCCGTCGGGAGGTAGCCAGCGGTGTAGCCCCCGCCGATCCAGGTAATTCCGAGGACGACAGCCGCGAATGCGGCCGCAAGCAGGTAAAACGTATGCGTCCGGGCGACGGTTCTGAGTTCGCGGCCGACGATCGTCCCCAGGAGACGTGTGGTCCCGGGCGTACGAAGGTGAGACGACGCGGCCTCGCCGTCGGTCTCGGTCTCGGCCTCGGTCTCGGCGTGGCTGCTCATTCGTCGGTCACCCCCTGTACCCGGACGGTCCCCGCGTCGGCGGCGACCGACTGCTCGTAGACCGCACGCAGCGAGTCGACCTCGAGATCGGCCCGCATCGACGCCGGCGGCCCCTGGCGGACGATCCGGCCGTCGTCCAGCAGTGCGACCGCGTCGGCGGTTCGGTCGACCAGCGACAGATCGTGAGAGCTCAACAGGACGGCCGTCCCCTCGGCGGCGAGTTCCGCGGCGATCTCGAAGACGTGGTTGCTCATTCCGGGATCGAGGCCGCTCGCGGGCTCGTCGAGGACGACGACCGGGGGGTCGCCGATCGTCGCCTGAGCGATCCCGACCAGCCGCGTCATCCCTCCCGACAGCGCCTCGACGGGCCGGTCCGCGGCGTCCGCGAGGCCGACGGTCTCGAGTCGGTCGACGGCGGCGGTGTCGGGCTCGTCGGCCCCGACCAGCGACGAGTAAAAGCGCACGGTCTCGAGCACGGTGAACCCGGGCCGGAACGCGGGCTGTTGTGGGAGGTAGCCGATCCGCCGGGCGGCGTCGTCGCCCCGGTACGTGACCGACCCGCCGGTCGGCTCGAGCAGGCCCGCGAGAGTCCGCAGCAGGGTCGTCTTTCCGGAGCCGTTCGGGCCGATCAGCGCCGTGACGGCACCGGCATCGACGGTCGTAGAGACGTTCTCGAGGACCGAAACCGGACCGTAGGAGTGGTCGACATCGTCGGCTTCGAGGACGGGTGGTCGGTCCGGCACGTCGTCCGGTCGTGCCGTCTCGGTTTCGTTCGGTTCCTGTTCGGCGTCCGTGGTCGGTCCGGTGGTCGTGTTCGTGTTCGTGCTCATACTCGAGTCAGTCCTCGAGGACGGTCGATTCCTCTCCCGGTCCTCGCCGTTCGAGTCGGTGTCCCCGGTCATGGCCGATCGTTCGGGTTCGGCCCGCCGCAGGACCAGGCCCGGTCTTCCCACTCGGTGTCCGCGAGCAGGTCCGGGTTGTTCGGTTCACAGGTCGGTTCCAGGTCGACGATGCTGCCGGTCCGCATCCCGGGGACAGTTCCCTGCAGTCCCGCAAGCGCCTCGAGTCCCGGCGCACGCGACAGAGTCGGGGTGCCGTCGACGCGGTGGAGTCGCTGGTCGACGGGTGCCGTCGGCGAGTAGGCGCGATCGAGGGTTCCGCCGGGGCCGTCCTCGCCGGGGAGCGTCGTCGTCCCCTGCCAGTAGTTGCCCGTTCCGCCCTCGCTCCAGAGCCGGAGCGGACCGGTACCGGCCGTCGCGTGGACCCCGTTGTCGACGAAGTCGTTCGCGACGACCTGGTTCGTGGGTAACATCGCGCGCGTCTGTGCGCCGATATCGTTGCCGGCGAGGAGGTTGCGCTCGTAGAGCGTGTCCGTCGCGTCGACCCGCAGGCCGACGCGGCTGTCTGCGAGGAGATTGTCCGCGACGTAGGAGGCGCTCCCGCTCGGGAACAGGGCGAAGTCGCCGACGTTGCGAATCTCGTTGTCGACGACCGCGTTTCGCTCTGGTCCAGTCATAATGTAGATCCCCGTGTTCGACTGGTTACGGAGGCGGTTGTCCGCGAGCAACGAATCGGAGGTGTGCATTAGATGAATCCCCAGCCGGTTCCCCTCGAGACGATTGTCCCTGACGACGGAGCCGTGGGAACGGTGCGTGTAGACGGCGTCCCGACCGTCGGTCACCGTCGACTCCTCGAGGACGAACGGCGATCGAAACGAGAGGATTCCGGCGTGGCCGTCCTCCGGGTTCTCCGGGCTGTGGACTGTCACGTTTCGGACGATCGAGTCGCCGCTGCGCCGGAGGACGATACCGCTGGCCGCGGAGTCGACCGTGACGTCTTCGACCAGCGAGCCGGGAGCGGTGTGGAGGCCGATGCCGGCGTCGCCGCCGGCGTAGTTCCCTTCGAACCGCTCGTCCCACGCCTCGTCCTCGTCGCCGTCGGGGTCGTCGTCGCCGGGGAGTTCCCCCGTCCCTAG
This sequence comes from Halobiforma nitratireducens JCM 10879, assembly GCF_000337895.1. Lineage (GTDB taxonomy): Archaea > Halobacteriota > Halobacteria > Halobacteriales > Natrialbaceae > Natronobacterium > Natronobacterium nitratireducens. The sequence goes on along the minus strand of NZ_AOMA01000122.1, from coordinate 19,877 downwards.
TCGCTCGGAGCCGGAACCGACCACCTCGAGGCCGACGATCGCGGTCCGATCGGCGGTCGCAGTGATCACCGTCCCGTTCCCGCCACCGTCGATCGTGACGGTCCCTTCGCCGGCGAGAGTCAGCGGCCGATCGATCTCGAGGCGCTCTTCGTACTCGCCGTCGGGGACCAGGACGGTCGTGTTCCGTGGAGCGTCGTCGATAGCCGCCTGGATGGTGTCGGCATCCTCACCGACGACGGTCGAGACCGGCCGCTCTCGGAGGGCAGCGACAGCGTCGACCCGGCGATCCGCGTCGCGGTGCTGGCCGTCGACGCGGTCCCGGACCGCTGCTGGCTCGTCGGTCTCGAACTCGGCCTCGAGGAGAGCGTCCCACGTCAGCACTGTGCCGTCGTGGTCCTCGGCGAACGCCTCGGCGTCCGCACGAGTGGAAAAGGGGACGACCGTCTCGCCGCCGGGCGCGGCGGCGTCGCTCCCGGAGACGTACCAGGCGTTCTCGGCAGTGTGCCACGCCGGCTCCGTCTCGACGGTCGGGTGGCCTTCGGCGGTCAGGTCGACGCCGGTCGAGGAGTAGTCGGTGACGTAGATCGTCAGCGGGTAGCCGAACCGTTGGGTGTGTCCCGGCGACCGCTGGGCGTCGACGAAAGTCTCGACGCCGTAGTAGCCGACGACGTACTCGTACTGGGAGTAGAACACCTGTGCCTTCGGGAGAGTGACCTCCTCCTCGAGGGCCCGCTCGTCTTCCAGGGCGAGCCCCATCGAGACGGTCTCGTCGAAGACCGCAGGCTCGGGCTCGGTCGAGTCGGCATCGACCACGAAGAGACCGACCGCAGCCACCGCAACGACGAGGACGATGCTCACGGCCACGAGAGCCCACTGGCGCTTCACAGTCGTCGTAGAGCCGGTGTCTACGTATAGCGTTTGGTGCGGGAATCGAACGCCCGTAGGCAGGGGACCATCATCGATTAGTATAACCCGAGAATACACTACACTATGCGAACGCCAGCACCCGACACTCGACCCGTCGCACTGACGATCGCGGGCAGCGACTCCGGCGGTGGGGCCGGGATTCAGGCCGATCTCGCGACGATGACAGCCCACGGCGTCTTCGGGACGTCGGCGATCACGGCGGTCACCGCCCAGCACACCCGCGGAGTCGAATCCTCGTTCCCGCTTCCTCCGGACACGGTCACAGCCCAGATCGACGCCGTCACCGACGACTTCGCCGTCGGTGCCGCCAAAACCGGCATGCTCGCGACGACGGAGATCGTCGAGACCGTCGCCGATCGTGCCGGTTCCTTCTCGTTCCCGCTGGTCGTCGACCCCGTCATGGTCGCGACGACCGGCGACCGACTGCTCGAGCCCGACGCCGAAGCCGCCTACGAGCGGCTGCTCGCGGAGGCGACCGTCGCGACGCCCAACGCAGACGAAGCGACGGTGTTGACCGGTATCGAGGTCGTCGACCGGGAAAGTGCCCGGGAGGCCGGCGAGGCCCTACTCGAACTCGGCGTCGACGCGGCGCTGATCAAGGGCGGGCACGTCCCCGGCGAGACGGTTCGGGACGTACTCGTGACCGCGGACGGAGAAACGGCGTTCGAACACCCACGCGTCGGCACCGAGGCGACCCACGGCTCCGGCTGTGCGCTTGCGGCCGCGATCGCCGCCCGTCTGGCGGTCGACGCCGACCGCGACCTCGAGGACGCCGTCGGCGGCGCGACCGACTTCCTGGCCCGTGCGGTCCGGTACCACTACGACGTCGGCGAGGGTGCCGGCACGGTCAACCACGCCGTCGACCTGCGGAACCGGGCTGCCCGGGAGCCGACTGCCGAGGCGGTCGAGGCCGTCGTCCAACAGCTCGTAGAGGCCGACGCGTCGGCGCTCGTCCCGGAAGTCGGGACGAACGTCGTCGGCGCGACCCCATTCGCGGAGACCGTCGACGAGACGGCCGCCGTCGAGGGCCGGCTCGCCAGGACCCTGTCGGGTGTCCAGCCCACTCGAGGCGTCCGGTTCGGGGCATCGAGTCACGTCGCCCGGTTCCTGCTGTCGGCCCGCGAGTTCGCCCCAGCGTTGCGATTCGCGGCCAACTGTCGGTTCGCTCCCGACGTGGCAGACGCCCTCGAGGAACTCGACTGGACGGTCGGAGAGTACGACCGCGCGGACGAGCCCGCGGCCGTTTCGGAGACGGACGGCGAGACGATGGGCTGGGGAGCACGCCAGGTCTTCGCCGACCGTGAGGAGCCACCCGTCGCCGTCGTCGATCGTGGCGACGTGGGCAAAGAACCGATGACGAAGGTCGTCGCCCGCGACGCCGAGACGCTCGCGGAGCGACTCGGCTCGCTGAACGCCGCGCTCGAGGAGAGCTGAGACGGGTTACTGTCGGTTCCGGCGCAACTGTGACCCGGCCGCCGGCTGCACCGGGAAGTCGGGACGGCAATCCCTCCGAGTCGACTGGTGTGTACGCTCACTCGGACGACTCGTGATCCAGCTCCGGATCGAACAGGTCCTCGATCCGGCAGTCGAAGTGTTCGGCGAGCTTGAACGCCAACTCGAGTGAGGGATCGTACCGTTCGCGTTCGATCGCGTTGATCGTCTGTCGGGTTACCCCGACGCTTTCGGCGAGTTCTCCCTGGCTCTGTCCGGCCGCCTCGCGACGTTCGGTCACCTCGTTTTTCATGGATCAGTTCCGCCGGCTGACGATCGTATAACAGGCTCCGTAGAGGAACGCGAGCGCCGAGACCGCGTAGATAGCTCCCCACAGCGTCGCCCCGATCGTCAGGTAGCCGCCGGCGTCGAGTACGTACAGGGCCGGAACGGTACTGAGCGTCGCCATGGCGACGATACCGATCGTCAGGCCGCTGGCGCGGTTGTGGAGCCGAGTATCGCGTTCGTCGAGGATCGTCTCGTCGGTGGCGTACGGATAGCCGAACGTGACTCCCATCACTATCCAGACCGCCACGAGATAGACGACGGTCCCGACGAGACGCTCGTCGACCACGATCCCCGCAAACAGGCCGAGACAGCCGACGAGAGTCAGGCCCCAGACCAGTCGTTCGTACGCTTGCTTCCGTCCACCGAGCCGATCGAGAGTCGGACGCACGCTGTCAAACATGCTTTACAGTAAAGCACACTTTACACCTACTTAAATGTTTTTGACGGCAGCTCGACTCTCACGCTCGGAGATCGGTGCCGGCTCGAGTGGCTTCGATCCCCTGCCCTCGGGTGCCGGAAACCGAACGCTCAACTGGGGGAGAGACGTTACCTCGAGCCATGGTTGAGAACCCGTTCGATGTCGAGGTCCGCGTCGGCGAAGTGCTCGCGGCCGAATCGTTCACCGAAGCCCGGAAGCCGAAGATGACGAAGCTGTGGATCGACCTCGGCGAGGACCTCGGCGAGGTCCAGTCCGCGGCCCAACTCGATCACCACTACGAGCCCGCGGCACTCGAGGGACGACAGGTCTTGTGTGCGACGAATCTGGGGGAAGTACGGATCGCCGGTTTCGAGTCCGAGGCGCTGACCGTCGGCGTCCCCGACGAGGAGGAGTTCCCCGTACTGGTCGAGCCGGACGAGGAGGTCCCGCTTGGGGGCCTGCTGTTCTGATCGACACCGGCGGACCCAACAGGAAAGTTATACGTTCGATCGGAATCACGATATCGTATGGGCACTGGGTCGCCGGGTGGTGGCACGAACGTCGAAGGAGAGTCGCCGCGGATCGAGCCGACAGTCGAGACCGACGAGGCGACGCTCACCGACGATGCCGAACTCGAGCGGACGCTCGGACTGACGGGCGGGCTCGCGATCGGCATCGGAACGATGATCGGCGCGGGTATCTTCGTCTTTCCGGGGCTGGCGGCGGAGCAGGCCGGACCCGCGGCGTCGGCGTCGTTCGCCATCGGAGCCGTCGTCGCCTTGCTGGTCGCGCTGCCGGCCTCGGAACTCGCGACGGCGATGCCGAAGAGTGGCGGTGGCTACTACTTCATCTCGCGTGGGCTGGGAACCCTCGCGGGGACCGTCGTCGGCCTCTCGCTGTGGTTCGGGTTGGTCTTCGCGACGGCGTTTTACCTCGTCGGCTTCGGCTTCTACGCGGTCGATACGCTGGCCGAACTCGGCATCGCGGTCGGCGAGGAATTGGTCATCCCGATCGCCCTGCTGTTCGGTGCCGGGTTCACCGTCCTCAACGTGACCGGAACCGAGAACGCGGCGAAACTCCAGAACGGGATCGTCGCGCTGTTGCTCTCGATCCTGGTCGTCTTCCTTACCTACGGCGGGCTCGACGCGGCCGGGGTCGTGGGCGAACCGAGCGTGCCGGAGCAGTTCGCGCCCGCTGGGATCTTCCCCGTGTTCACGACCGCCGCGCTCGTGTTCACCTCGTATCTCGGCTTCGCACAGGTCGCGACCGTCGCCGGCGAAATGAAAAACCCCGGCCGGAACCTGCCGCTGGCGATGGTCGGCTCGGTACTCGTCGTCGGCGTCCTCTACGTGGTGACGATCTTCGTCGCGACGAGCGGACTCGGGAGCGAGACCCTTGGCGACCTCGGTGAGACGGCGATGGTCGAGGTCGGTCGCCACTATCTCGGCCCCGTCGGAGCCGTCGCGATCGTCTTCGGCGGCCTGCTGGCGACGATGTCCAGCGCGAACGCCTCCGTTCTGAGCACGTCCCGCTCGATTTACGCCGTCTCGAGGGACGCCCTCCTACCACAGGAGGCGAGCCGGATCAACCTCCGGTACGGCACGCCACACGTCGCACTCGGGATGGCCGGCGGCCCGATCCTCGTGTTGACCGCGACCGGGAAGGTCGAACTGCTCGCGGAGGTCGCCTCCTTCCTCCATCTGGTCATGTACGGGCTGATCTGCGTCGCGCTGATCGCCCTGCGTCGCGACGAACCCGAGTGGTACGATCCCGACTTCCGGGTGCCGGGCTACCCCGTCGTCCCAGCACTGGGTGCGGTCTGTAGTTTCGCGCTGATCCTGTTCATGGACTGGACCTCGCAGCTCATCGGTGTCGGGATCATGATCCTGACTACCGTCTGGTATTTCTACTACGCCCGCGACGTCGACCTCAAAGGCAAACTATGACACGCATACTCGTTCCACTGGCGATACTCGAGGGAGAATCGGTGTCGGCCGGGCTCGCCGACCTGCTCAAGCCGATGGACGTGACCGTGCTGGGCTATCACGTCCTGCCCGAGCAGACGCCGCCCGACCAGGCACGGCTGCAGTACGAGGACCGCGCGACCGCCGCGCTCGAGGACCTCGCGACGGAGTTCGGGGCTGCGGACGGCACCGCGGACTACCGGCTGGTCTTCACGCACAATCGAAAACAGACGTTCGACCGGGTCGCCGACGCGACGGGAGCGGACGTCTACGCCATCCCGGGCGCGACGGGGCCGGTCGATCGCCTGCTCGTGGCGCTGACCGGCGACGTCGCCGTCGACAGGATTCGCTCGTTCGTCACCGACCTGATCGGCGACCGCGATATCAGTGTCACGCTGTTTCTGGCAACCGACGACGAACGCGCCGGTGAGCAACTGCTCGAGGCGACTGCCGTGACTCTCTTCGACGAGGGGCTCCACGTTCGGACCGAACTCGCGGTCGACGAGCCGCCGCTCGAGGCGCTCGTGAACGCGGCCGCCGACCACGACGCCATCGTCATGGGCGAGCGAGCGCCGTCGCTACGGACGCTCGTTTTCGGCGAGGAAGCCGAACGCGTCGCCGCCGGGTCGGTCGGGCCGGTGCTGGTGGTCAGACGTCTCGAGGACGATGACTGATCCGGCCCCTCGAGCGAGGCGACCCGGATCAAATCCAGAGATAGAGCCCGACGTGGGGGAGCAGGAACCCCGCCAGAACTGCCACCGCGGCCGGCGGCGACGCCATCCAGAGCGCCGAGTAGTCCCCTGCTGGATGGCCGCTGTATACGGTGGTGACCACGTCGAAGACGAGGTAGAAGCCGGTCATCAGGAGCGATATCACGATTACTGACGCGGCTGCACCGTCGAACCCGGCCCAGAGAAGCACCGCCGCAACGCTGACGACGCCGACGGTCTGGACGAGTTCACCGGCACCGACGTACAACTCGAGGTGTCGGTAGTCGGGATCGTACTCTCGATATCGCTTCTCGTAGCGGTCGAACTGCTCCGGGCTGATCCATTCGTCCCCATCACGGAGCGCGACGTGCTGTGGTACGTCTCCCATCACGATCCTGATGTCCGACGCGGGGACGCCGACGACCCACCGGCCGGCCGCGTAGTGTCCGCACTCGTGGACGAAAATCACGCCCAGCACGACCAGTGCGGACGCGATGAGACTCGAAAGGAGACCGAACATGGCCGTTTCATCTCATAAACAGCACATAATAGCGTCGAACTGTCCGACGAACCACACACGGTGACTCTGGTGATTCGGAGCCGACAGTCAGACTCGAGTCATCGAGGTTCGTCGTCACCCGTTTCCTCGGTTGTCGAACCGTCGCTCCGTTCGGCGTTGCGTGTGTCGTGTGAGCCGGAATCGCCGTCGAGATCGACGGCGTCGGCCGCGTCGTCCGTGCCGTGCTCGAGGTACTCTCCACGGATCACGACGACCGGATCGACCGTCCCTCTCGCCAGCGTCTTCGCTCGGTCCCGGAAGATAAACCGACGGATCGACGGTCGACTCTCGCCGACGACCAACAGGTCGTGGTCGTCAGCGGCCCTGAGGATTTCCCGGGTCGGCGAGCCGTCGACGACGACCGAGACGGCGATCCGGTCGCGGTCGACGCCCGTGGCTGTGAGTTCCGCTGCGGCCGTTTCGAGGAGGTCCGTCGCATCCTCTCGGTCGCTTTCGTCCGCGACCACCCGGAAGAACGTCACCTCGAGGTCGGTGCCCGCCACCAGCGTTCCGAGGAATCCGGCGATGTACTCGAGGTTGACGTCACTGCGGACGGCGACGAGCACGGACTCGAGTTTCGCGGCGGGGTTGAGCAGTAACACGGCGTCACAGTCTTCGGCGAGTGCGACGCGTTCGAACGTCTGCAGCCGATCGTGGGTGAACACGAGCCGAGTCGAAACGTCCTCGCAGCCGGCATCCTCGAAGACTGCTCGAAGCGCCTCGAGTTCGGCCCGGACTCGGTCGCCGTACTGGTCGCGCGCCTGGTCAGTGCCGATCTGGTCCGGGATCGTCCGGTAGGCAAGCAGCGTGATCGGGACCGACGCGAACGCGTCGACGACCGACTGTGGGACGCCTTCGCCGCCGAGGACGTCGACGGGGACGAGCACGCGGTGATCTCGAGAGGCGGCCATCGTGTTCCGGTCGACTACCACGTCCGGCGTAATAGTACCCCGACAGGAACGGCCACGTTCGCCGCGGATCCCGCAGGGTTTTTGCGGTGGAACGCCACGCCTCGCGTATGACAGAGGCGACGGGGATCGTCGGTGAGTTCTTCTCGCTGAAAGAAGAGACCGATGCGGAGCTGCTCGCGATGCAATGTGGCGACTTCTACGAGTTTTTCGCCGAGGACGCCGAGACCGTCGCGGCCGAACTCGACCTGAAGGTGTCCCAGAAGTCCTCACACGGCTCGTCGTACCCGATGGCCGGCGTCCCGGTCGACGACCTGACGCCGTATCTCAAGGCCCTGGTCGAGCGTGGCTACCGGGTCGCCGTCGCCGACCAGTACGAGACCGACTCCGGACACGCCCGCGAGATCGTCCGCGTGGTGACGCCGGGTACTCTGCTCGAGACCAGCGACGCCGACGCACAGTATCTGGCGGCGGTGGTCGCCGGCACGGACACGAACGGGAACGGGAACGGGACGGCCTCGGGAAGCGACGATTACGGGCTCGCGTTCGCCGACGTCACCACTGGCCGCTTTCTCGTCGCGACGGCCGACGACGCCGACGAGGCGCTGACCGAACTGTACCGATTCGACCCCGTCGAGGTGTTGCCCGGGCCCGACGCACGGACCGACGACGACCTCCTCCATACCGTCCGCGAGCGGATCGATGCCACGCTCACCCTCCACGAGACGGAGGCGTTCGCGCCCAAGCGGGCCGCCCACGGGGTTCGCGATCAGTTCGGTTCCGAGACAACCGATCGACTCTCGGTCGACGACGCCGCGATCGCGGCTGCCGGTGCCGTACTCGACTACGTCGAGGAGACCGGCGCGGGTGTGTTGGCCTCGATGACGCGCATCCAGGCCCACCACGGCGACGACCACGTCACGCTGGACGCGACCACCCAGCGCAACCTCGAGTTGACCGAGACGATGCAAGGCGACAGCGAGGGGTCGCTGTTCCGGACGATCGACCACACCGAAACGAGCGCCGGCGGCCGCCTCCTGAAAGAGTGGCTCCAGCGACCACGACGGTCGCTCGAGGTCCTCGAGCGCCGCCAGGAGTCGGTCGCCGCCCTCTCGTCGGCTGCACTCGCTCGCGACGAACTCCAGGACCGACTGGGCGAGGCCTACGACCTGGCTCGCCTGGCTTCGAAGGCGACCCACGGGAGTGCAGACGCCCGCGACCTGCTGTCGGTGCGGGACACGCTCGCCGTGTTGCCCGCACTCGCGGAGACGATCGAGTCGACTCCCGAACTGGCCGAGTCGCCGCTTTCCGAGATCGTCGCCCGACCGGACCGCGAGGCCGCGGCCGACCTCCGGGAGACGCTCGCGGACGCGCTGGCCGAAGAGCCGCCGTCGACGGTCACCCAGGGTGGGCTCTTCCGGACGGGATACGACCCCGAACTCGACGAAGTGATCGAACGCCACGAGGCCGTCGAGGAGTGGCTCGAGACTCTCGCCGACCGCGAGAAGTCCGCACACGGACTCTCACACGTCACCGTCGACCGGAACAAGACCGACGGCTACTACATCCAGGTCGGCAAGTCCGCCGCCGACGGCGTCCCGGACCACTACGAGGAGATCAAGACGCTGAAAAACTCGAAGCGGTTCACGACCGAGGAACTCGAGGAGAAAGAACGCGAAATCCTGCGACTCGAGGAGCAACGCGGCGACCTCGAGTACGACCTCTTCGAGGAGTTACGCGAGACGGTCGCCGACCGTGCGGAGCTGTTACAGGACGTCGGGCGGGCACTCGCGACTGTCGACGCGCTGGCGAGTCTGGCGACCCACGCCGCCGAGAACCGCTGGGTGCAGCCGGAACTGCATCGTGATGATCGCCTCGAGATCGACCAGGGACGACATCCGGTCGTCGAGCAGACGACGGAGTTCGTCCCGAACGACGTCGCGATGGACGAGGATCGAGGCTTTCTCGTCGTAACCGGTCCCAACATGTCCGGGAAGTCGACGTACATGCGCCAGGTCGCGTGTATCGTCCTGCTGGCCCAGATCGGCAGTTTCGTTCCCGCCAACGACGCCGAGATCGGGCTGGTCGACGGCATCTTCACCCGCGTCGGTGCGCTGGACGAGTTGGCACAGGGTCGGTCGACGTTCATGGTCGAGATGAGCGAACTCTCGAACATCCTCCATACCGCGACCGAGGAGTCGCTGGTCATCCTCGACGAAGTGGGCCGTGGCACCGCGACCTACGACGGCATCTCGATCGCCTGGGCCGCAACGGAGTACCTGCACAACGAGGTCCGGGCGAAGACGCTGTTTGCGACCCACTACCACGAGTTGACCGGGCTCGCCGAGGAACTCCCCCGCGTCGCGAACGTCCACGTCGCCGCCGACGAACAGGACGGCGACGTCACCTTCCTTCGGACGGTTCGTGACGGCCCCACGGACCGATCCTACGGGATTCACGTCGCCGACCTGGCCGGCGTTCCCGATCCCGTCGTCGACCGGGCGAGAGGGGTCCTCGCGCGGCTGCGCGAGGAGAAGGCCATCGAGGCCAAGGGCGGCGGCTCGAGCGATCCGGTCCAGACGGTGTTCGACCTCTCGAGTGGCCAGTTCCGTGGGGAGGCGAGTGCGGACGGCGGTGACCCGGACGGCGACACAGAGACGCTCGACACCGAGACGCGGACGGTCATCGAGGACATCGAATCGGTCGATGTCGCCGAGACTACCCCGGTCGAGTTGCTCTCGAAGGTACAGGAGTGGCAGGAGCGACTCGAAAGCGAGTGACACGCACCGAGCGAAAATTACCTCTTCAGGGTACTTCGCGAACGATACCCGACGCTGGAGCCCAGTCCCGCAGATCAGTCCTCGAGGGTGACGGAAAGCGGGGTTTCGTTCTGAACGTTGTCGCTGACGGGACAGCGCTTTTCGACCTCGGCGAGCCACTCCGTGAGGGTCTCGTCGTCCGCGTCTGCGTCGACCGAGATCGTCGCAGTGACCTCCTGGTAACCGGCACGAACGTCGTCGCGTTTCCCCATGAATTTGGCCGGGTCGAGCTCACCCTCGAGGTCGATCTCGACGTCGCGCAGTTCGAAGTCGTACTCGTCGGCGACGACGTGAGCGACGACGTTGAGACAGCCCGCCAGTGAGCCCAGGAGATACTCCACGGGATTCGGACCGTCGTCCGTTCCGCCGAGGGATGCCGGCTCGTCGACGACGAACTCGAAGTCTCGCGCGGTGACTGCTGTTTTCGTTGCACTTTCGCCAGTCGCCGAGACGCTGAACCGTTGTGTTTGCGATTGATCCGTCATGCTTTGCATTTCGCCCCTCAAGTATTCGAGTGTTTCGGCCGAAACAGAAACATATGTTCACTGGTTAAGCCAATAGCATGCTACTGTAAAACAATACCGAGATAAACGCATACATTCGGGAGGAGCGTCGATGCGAGATCGGACAGCGGAACGGCTCCGTGATGACGTGCCCAGAAACGACGGCGGGCCGAGGCCGGAGCAGACGACCCACGTCAGGTGGCAAGCGACAACGTCGTCGGCGTCTCGTTCTCGATGTTGTCGCCGACGGGACAGCGTTTTTCGACCTCGGCGAGCCACCCCGTGAGGGGCTCGTCGGCCGCGTCAGCCTCGACGTCGACGGTCGCGTCGATTCGCTGGTAGCCGGCACGGTCCGCGTCGCCGTTGCCCAGGAATTTCGCGGGGTTCAGGTCGATCTCGAGATAGATATCGATCGACTCGAGATCGAACCCGTACTCGCGGTGCCGCCGCTCTCGAGCGATTCGTCGACGACGAACTCGAAGTCGCGCGCCGAGACCGTGGTCTTCGCGTGACTCTCGCTCGTCGCCGCCACCTCGAATCGCTGTGTCTGGGCCATATCAGTCATCACTTCCACCATGCGAGCGGTTGATAGCCGGATTCTGCCGCCCCTGATTGGTAAACGGTATCAGTAAGATTTCGATCGGTCGAACCCCATAGCGACAACCTGGCCGAACGGATCGCCGACGGACGATGGCTACGCCACTGACTGTGCACGAAATCGCCCAGTCTCGGATACCGGTAGCTCGGGCGACTGGTGGGAACTCCACACGGACACACGGCGTGACGGTGCTCGAGTGGTATCGCATTGACGCACGATGTTTAGACTAGGCTAATTCATAATTTAGATACAAAAACCTCAAGTGAAGTCAACTCACACAAGTATTCAATGAGGTCTGACGAAAGCAGTTCACGTGTCGTATCGCGACGAAGCTTTACCGCACTCACCGGGGGAACGCTTGCTGCGGGGTTGGCCGGCTGTCTCGGCGACGATCCACAGGACGATGACAGCGACGATAACGGCAGTGCTACTGGCAACGGTGATGCGGAGTACACGATCTTCGCGTCGATGCCTGCTGTCTGGGACTTCGTCCGCCAGGTCGCTGGCGAACACATGGAGGCAATCGACCTCGTTCCGGTCGGCGAGCACGGCCACGACTGGACCCCAGAACCGGGGATGGTCGAGGAACTCGACATCGCAGCCGGCTTCGTCTACCTCCGTGACTTCGCGGCCTGGCAGGACGACGCCGCAGACCAACTCGCGGAACGCGACGACGTCGTCGTGATCGAAGCGACCGACGGAATCGAGTTCTTCGATAGCCCGGCGGAGGACGACGACGAACACTTCTGGATGGACCCGATCGCGTGCCAGGAAGGTGTTCTGAACGTCGCCGATGGCCTCGCCGAGATCGACCCCAACAACGCCGACGACTACGAGGCAAACGCCGAAGCGTTCAACAACGAACTGGAGCAACTCAACGACGATATCCACGACATCGTCGACCGGGCGGAACTCGAGGACATCGTCGTCGCCACCCACGACTCCTTCCAGTGGTGGAACCGTCGCTACGATATCAACATTCACTCACCGGTCGGCACGTCGCCCGACGACGCCGCCTCGGCAGCCGACGTCGAGGAAGTCGAAGAGTTGATCGAGGACCTCGGGATCGAACACGTCTGTTACGATGTCGGTGAACCAGCCCCGCTCGCTGACTCGCTCGCCAACGAGGTCGACGCCGACATCCTGCCGTTGTCACCGATCGAAACCCAGATCGATGGGAGTCCGGAGGTCGATCCAACCGTCGAGATGGAGCCCGACTGGGGGTACGTCGAGCACTTCCGTGAGATCAATCTGCCGACACTCGAGACAGCGCTCAAGGCAGAGTAGCAGTAGCCTATTCAAAACATCTGGGTAGCCAGGGAAATTTACTGTTCAACAAATCAACACACAATGACTCGTGCAATCAACGTCGAAGACGTTACCTTCGCATACGACGGCCAACCGGTGTTGCGGGACGTAACTATGTCGGTCGACGAAGGCGACTTCGTCGGACTGATCGGACCGAACGGCTCGGGAAAGACGACGCTGTTGAAGATCATGCTCGGTCTGCAGACGCCCGATTCCGGCCGCGTCGAACTGTTCGGGACGCCAGCAGCGGAGTTCTCCGAAGGGACCCGCCTCGGGTACGTCTCACAGCAATCGACCGAGGCCGAGACGATGATGCCGGTCACCGTTCGGGAGGTCGTGACGATGGGTCGGTATCCACACGCCGGCAGTCGACGACTGACCGACGAGGATCGGGAGATCGTCGACGACGCACTCGAGGAAGTCGAGATCACCGACCTCGCTGACCGACGGATCAACCGCCTGTCGGGTGGGCAGCGACAGCGAGCGTACATCGCTCGGGCACTGGCCTCCGAAGCCGACCTGCTTGCGCTCGACGAACCGACCGTCGGCGTCGATGCCGACTCTGTCGACGCCTTCTACGCTCTCTTGGACGAGCTCAACGATCAGGGAATCACGATCGTCCTGATCGAACACGACATCGGCACCGTCGCCGAGCACGCGAGCACGATGGCCTGTCTCGACTGTGAACTGTACGAACACTGCGAGACGGACCGGTTTCTCGAGAGCGATGCCCTCGAGCAGGCGTTCAGTTCGGCCCGCGTCGTCAGCTCTGCCGGGCTCGCTGCGGGTGATTGACCGTGGCGACCGAACACGTCGGCTCGAGCTACGGTTTCCGAGAGGAGTACACGGTCGTGGGTGCTCTCGCCGCCGTGATGGTTGCCTCCGGGCTCTTCATCCTCGGGTGGCTCCCGGCACTCGCCCCCGGTGCGTGGCCAACGCTGTTCGAACTCTCGCTTGGCGGCTGGTCGCTCGAGGTTCCGGTGCCGCGAGAGTGGTCGTTCGTGACTGTCGGCTTTCCGGAGCTGTACGAAGCGTTCTGGGGGGCGACGTGTGGCGCAGTCGGGTCGTGGCTCGTCTGTAGTGGCTTCCTCCAGCGGGGATTCACCGCCGGGGTTCTCATCGGGATCACCGCACCGATCGTCGGCACCTACCTCGTCAACCGGCAGATGGCGCTGATCGGTGAGGCGCTTGCACACACGGCGTTCGGCGGCGTCGCGATCGGGCTGTTCGTCGGTGCGGCCGTGCCACGGTTCGATTATCCACTCTTGTTCGCCCTCGTCACTGCAGCTATCGCCGCCCTGGGAATGCAGTACATCGCCGTTACAACCGACGGCTACGCCGACATTCCGATCGCGATCATGCTCACTGGTGGTTTCGCGGTCGGGATCGCCGTGATCTCCTACGGTGTCGTCTTCAGCGCGACCGTCGAAAGCTACCTGTTCGGGGACATCCTCTTCGTGCCTTTCGAGAACGTCCAGCTCATGGTCGCGCTCACGACGATCGTCGCGGCGATGGTCGCACTGACCCACAAACAGCTCCTGTTTATTACGTTCGATCGGGAAGCTGCGCGGCTCGCCCGAATCAACGTCTGGTTCTACGATACATTGCTGATCGTACTGACGGCGCTCGTCGTCGTCGCGGCGATGCAGGTCCTCGGAGCGATTCTGGTCGCCGGAATGCTCGTTATCCCCGTCGCCGCGGCGATGCAGCTGACGACCGGCTTCAATCGCGGGCTCGTCCTCTCCGTGGTCCTCGGACAGGTCGCAGTCTTCGGTGGGATCTTCCTCTCGTATTACTGGAACGTTGCGACTGGTGCGATGATCATCATCGTCGCGATCGTCCTCTACATCTGGTCGGTACTCGGAAAGCCGATCTGGTAGCTTTCACTCTCGAGACGGCTCATCGCCACCGACTACAGTTCACGACACTCCCCAATGAATAGACACGATCGCACTGACCGACCGCTGACGGCGACGCGCCGCGGCTCCGGACGCATCGAGACGAAATGGCATCTCCCGGCAGCTATCGACTGCCTCGAGACCGAACAGACCCACGTCGAAGACAAACTAGCCGCGGTAGGGCAGTTCGAAGATGCCATCGAGGAGATCGAGCCTGTTCGGGAACCGGCCGCGAGAGCACACGCGACCGACGGCGGTGTGACGACAATTTCTCACCGACGGTCCGAGCTGAACGACCGCTGTCGCCGGGTTCGGGCGCTGTTTGCCGACACGGTCCGGTCCTACAGTATCGAGGACGTCGACGGCTCCGAGCCGCTGCTGGAGACGATCCGGGCAGAATTCGGCGACGAGATAGCGATCGCACTCGCTCCGTCGACCGCCAGTCGATTCACTCCGCCAGTAAAGCAAGCGATACGCTCGGCGACGCGGCAGCGACGCGAGGAACTCGAGACCATGGCCCGGACACTGACCCAGGAACGCGAGTCCCTCGAGTCGACAGCGGGCGAACTCGAGCAGGTTGCGGCAGCGACTTCGTCGATGGACCCGGCTTCGCTGCTGGAGTTGGGCTTCGACGAACTCGCCGAGCGACACGAGAACCTGGAAACACAGCGTGAGCGGTGTCGTCGGCTCTGTCGGAAGCGCCAGACGCAAATACACCAGCGAGTCGGTCGACTGTCCAGGGACGACCTCGCCGAATTCCTGTACAGCGATCTTTCCGTTTCCTATCCGGTGTTGGCGACGGCCATTGCACTCTCCCGGCGCTGTCTCGATAGCCAGCGACTCGTTCGCGATCATCTAGTCCGACGCGTCTGAGTCCGCCCGCCGCGAATCTTCGGGCCTTCTCGAGATCGAGTGCGTCCGACGGGTCGAAGCGTCGGTGTCGGTAACCAGCTTCGATAGCACGGATTTGGCTCAGTATTTTGAGATACGTGGAACCTTAGTCTGACCTAAAAAATTTATTTTGGATGACAATATTTATTTTGCGGAGGGGCATAGGTGTGGGCATGCAACAGCCCTCGAGTCCCGAGGGAGTCGACGACGCACTCGGGACCAGAATGGGTCGCTCGGAGCCTCGCGGAGAGTCGGTAGACGGCGACGAGACAACGCCGGACCAATCGACACTCCGCCGGGAGGGAGCGTTCGTCGTCCTCACCTTCGTCGGGATGATCGGTGGACTTCTCGCTAGCTGGTTCGGCGGACCGTCGTGGCTCGTCTGGACCTGTTATATCGGAGCCTACGTCTTCGGTGGCTGGTACGGGCTCAAAGAGAGCATCGAGGCCCTCCAGGAGCCAGCCGTCGAAATCGACCTGCTGATGCTCATCGCGGCACTCGGCGCGCTGACTATCGGTGCACCCTTCGAGGGAGCGATGCTTCTCTTTCTGTTCTCGCTGTCGAACGTGTTACAGCACTACGCCATCGGCCGCTCGAGAGACGCGATCCGCTCGCTGATGCAGATGCGTCCCGAATCCGCTCAACTCCTCCGTAACGGAGAGGAAGTGACGGTCCCCATCGATGACGTCGAGATCGGCGAGGTGTTCGTCGTCCGTCCCGGCGATCGAATCCCGCTGGACGGCGTCGTCGACTCCGGTGAGACCACGGTCGATCAGTCCTCGTTGACCGGCGAGTCCGTCCCCGTCCCGAAAGCACCCGGCGACGAGGTGTTTGGCGGGACCATCAACGAGACCGGAAGCCTCGAGGTGCGAGTGACTCGTGAGGCCGAGGAATCTGCCATCTCGAAGCTCATCCACATGGTCGAGGAGGCCCGAAGCGAGAAGGCCCCGACCCAGCGGCTCATCGATCGGTTGGAACAGCCGTACGTCTTGAGCGTCTTCGCCTTTACCGCGGTCGCGATCGCATTTCCGCTGGCGCTCGGTCACGAGTTCGACTCCACGTTCTACCGCGCGATGACGCTCATGGTCGCCGCCTCACCCTGTGCTGTTATCCTCTCGACGCCAGCCGCAGTGCTCTCGGCGATCACTGCCGGTGCACGTCAGGGCGTTCTGTTCAAAGGCGGCGAACACGTCGAGCGGACCGCGACCGTCGACGCCGTCGCCTTCGACAAGACCGGCACGCTCACCGAGGGCAACACCCGACTGACCGACGTGACGACCCGTGACGGGGCGAGCCTCAAGGGTGCCGACCGACTGCTCGCACTCGCCGCGGCGGTCCAGTCCCGCTCGGAGCACCACTTGGCGGAGGCGACCGTCGAGGCTNGGCTGCCGAAGAGCGGGGACTCGAGACGGCCACTGCGAGTGGCTTCGAAGCCGTCGTCGGCAAAGGAGTCCACGCGACAGTCGACGGACGGACGATCCACATCGGTAACGCCCGCTACTTCGAGACGGTGACCGACGGAGAGACGATCGCGGGGCTCGAGGACGGTCTCGCGGCCGTCCGATCGCTCGAGAACGACGGGAAGACGAGCGTGCTCGTCGCCCGCGAGGATGGGGGCGACCTCGAAGTCCTGGGCTGGCTCGCCTTTACCGATACGATCCGTGAGACCGCCGTCGAGACGATCGAACGCCTGCGCGAGCTCGGCGTCGAGCAGATCGTCATGCTGACCGGCGACAACGAACGCGTTGCCCGATCGATCGCAGCGGAACTCGGGATCGACGAAGTATACGCGGAGTTGCTGCCCGAGCAGAAAGTCGACCGGATCGAACGCCTCCAAAAGCGCCACGAGGCAGTGGCGATGGTCGGCGACGGCGTCAACGACGCTCCGGCGCTCGCCACGGCGGACGTAAGCGTCGGGATGGGCGGTGCGGGGACCGACGTCGCCCTCGAAACCTCCGAGGTCGTGCTAATGTCCGACGACCTCGAGAAGTTGCCGTATGCACTCGCACTCGGCCGGGAAACGCGTAAGACTCTGTTCGTGAACCTCGCCATCGCGTTCGGCGCGATCGCGATCATGGTCGGGGCGATCCTCACCGCGGGAATTCCGCTTCCGCTCGCGGTGATCGGCCACGAAGGATCGACGGTGCTCGTCTGTCTGATCGGCCTGCGGCTGATCGGCTTCGAGGGGCCGTGAGCCAGCCCGCAGTACTCGTAACCGGGGTCCCTTCGAGCCCACATCCCGAAGTCGTGGTCCAGTCCAGAGCCGGGCAGGGGTATTGTCTAAGTGACAGTTAACCCGGTGGAACGCCGACGCCAGGTGGAAGCGACCGCCCCCGTTCGGTGGTGTGCGGAGTCACGAATGAGTGCCTGGGCTGCGGTCGTCGGACGGATAAACGCCATCGACGGTTTCGTCTCGCTACACGATTTCGATACCCAGCAGATGCCGTTGGGACCGACTGGAGTGTCTCGACGACGTGAGCGTGTGCGTGAGCGACCCACCCGCTGCCTCGAGTGCTTCGACGATCTGGCAGTGTCTCTCGATATCCCCTACTCGAGACGTCGAACTTTCTCACCCCAATGAATTAGACGCGGCTAATCCAGAAATTAGCCATAACAACTTTTAACTATCTCCCCGGCGTCGTTCGAAATGCGTTCCGGAGACGGAGCGCAACCGTAGCTACCAGGTGAGTTCCTGCGGTTGATCGAGAGCGGCGTGGTCAGTCCACTCTCTCGGTCGTACTCTTGCTCTTCCGCGACGAACGAAGCTCGTAGTAACGCGTAACGACGACGCACCCGGACGCCCGTCGGTCAAAACGAAATGTGTGACGTCGATTGCGGGCCGTCGTCTTCGTCCTCGTCGTCCTCGAGGCCTCCCCGTCGGAGGAAATCCCGCTCGTCGTCGGTGAGATAGACGGTTCCATCCTCGACCTCGGTATCGACTCCGGGAAGTGTCGTGTCGGCTGCAGGGCCGTTGTCGCAGTCGCCCGAACACGCATCGAACATCGAGCCGTGGCGGGGGCAGACGATCTCACCATCCCTGATCGCCACACCCCGTCCAGTATCGAGTCGCTGGGACTCGTGTGTACAACGATTGATCCAGGCCTCGACAGTGATGTCGTCTCCGTTTTCGCTGCCAGTTCCTTCGTCGCAGGGAACGAGAAAGACTTCTTCGTCGTCGCCGTTGCCGTCCCGCACTGTGAACAGCCACGAGCCTTCCTCGCGGACCGTCTCGACGGACGTGAGTCGCATCCGAGCGCCCATACTACAGGCTCCCGCTCGAGGTCGGAAAGCGTTCCGGACGGTCCGTCGTGGTCGGTCGACGACTCGAGAGAGAACGGAAAGCCGACGAAACGTCACCGTTAGGAGTCCCCGGCGGCGACTACGGGTATGGAAGTCCCGTGCGTCCGCGTCCCCCGAAAGGAGGGCGAGGAGACGCGTCGCGAACTCGCCGAGACGGACCTGATCGACGACGACTACGAGATCGCCGTCGCGGACGGCTCACTCTATATTCCGGTTACCGACCCCGAGGCCGTCGCCGACGACCTCGAGATCGTCGTCCGCGGGGCCGCGGAACGTGACGATCAGGTCACACCCGCCGACCTGCTCGAGTTCGACCCCTCCTACGAGCGACTGGGAAGCGCCGCCTTGCTCGACGAAGACGATTCCGACCGTGCCGACACGATCGCAAACGCCATCCTCGAGTCGGACCTCCCGGTCGAGACGGTGCTGAACAAGGCCTCGAAGGTCAAAGGCGAGACACGGGTCCGGGACTGGGAGTTGCTGGCCGGCGACGACACGGAAGTCGTCCACCGCGAGTACGGCTGTGAGTTCCTGCTCGATCTCTCCGCGGTCTACTTCTCGCCACGACTCGCGACGGAGCGCCACCGCGTGAGCCAACAAGTGACCGAAGACGAACGCGCGTTCGACATGTTCGCCGGCGTCGGCCCCTTCGTCGTCCCGTTCGCGAAACGCGGGGCGGAGGTCGTCGGCGTCGACGTCAACCCTGACGCAGTCGAGTACCTCGAGGAGAACGCCCGCCGTAACGGGGTCGAAGATCGCGTGACTGCGATCAACGACGACGTACGCGAGGTGACCGACGAGTACGCGGACTGGGCCGACCGCGTCGTGATGAACCTTCCACACAGCGCCGACGAGTTTCTCGAGTCGGCAGTCCAAGTTGCCGGTGACGACTGTGTCTTCCACTACTATGACATCCAGCACGAGGACGATCCGTTCGGCCCCGGCGAGCGAGTGATCCGCGAGGTAGCCGAGCCGGAGTACGACGTAACCGTCGAGACTCGTCACACGGTTCGGTCGTACGCACCCCACGAACTGAACGTCTGTCTGGACGTCCGACTCGAGCGGAAGAATCGGACCGCGTAACACGGTCGCACGATCGATCCGATTCGCAACCCTTATTGCTGGTATCGACCCTACGAATGAGTGCGCGCCGGTGTAGCTCAGACTGGCAGAGCGAATCCTTCGTAAGGATTAGGTCGAGGGTTCAAATCCCTCCACCGGCTTCCTTTTCAAATTCGAGCCTTTGCCTGCTGGTATCAGTGTTAGTAGTCACACTTCTCGAAGCGGCCTGAACC
>NZ_AOMA01000121.1 GCF_000337895.1 Halobiforma nitratireducens JCM 10879 | reverse complement strand
TCGGAGACAGTTCGGTCTCGTGCGTGCGCGGGGACGATCTCGAAGTATGGTACTTCCCGTCGAAGCTTCCCGAGTTAAACGCCGTCGAAGGGTGTTGGGACCAGCTGCAAGAGTGGTTCAAGTATCGGCTCGTGCCTGATCCCTCGTCGCTGAAAGACTACATCTTACGAGGAGTGAACGCGATCAGCGAACCAAACATTTGGCCGTATCTTATCGGTAAGGATTCGACTTAATCACTATGAGTTCGGAGGGTGGTTCAGGCGATTACTGTTGACTGCGGAGAACCAGCAGTGCGGTGGTAAACAGCGCGACGACCGCGACAGCGCTGCCGAAGCCAGGAATCCCGTCTTCGTCGCCGTCGATTTCAGTGTCGCTGTCATCATCGATACTGGTGTTGCTGTCGGGACTGCTATCGTTTGATTCGGCGTGGTTCTCGACGTCGCTGGTACCTTCGTGATCCTCGACTACGAGGACGCTACGATCGAACTCTTCCTCGAGTTCGTATTCGGATTCGAAGCTCTCTCCGATCGACAGATCCCAACTGTGAGCCGGAAGTGGGTCGTCACCGATCTCGTTATCTATGACGCTGACGTTGTCAATGCTCACGTTCTTTTCATCGTAAGCCGACCAGGCGTATTCATCGGTGGCAGCTTCGTGTGCGTTAAACTGGAGCACAGCCTCGTTGTCACTGGCTTCCGAGAGGTCGACCTCGACCTGCGTTACGTAGCCATGGTCCTCATCTCCGAGGACGAGTGCTGCTTTGCTAGCCTCTTCGAACCCAATAGTTATATTGGCAATTTCACCTTCGGAGATCCGATCGATCTCATCGAAATAGTAGCTTGTCCCTTCGTCAGTTTCCTGGACCGAGGGGTTGTTAGCAGCCATGGAACCTACGACACCGCTTTCGAACTCGTACTCACCGGTTTCGAGATTGTCGACACTGTCACCGCCTGCGGGACCGGTGGTCTGGAGGACGACCGAGCCGTCGACAAAAACTGGGTCGCCGTCGTATGCATTACCGTCTACTGCCGTCGCTGCACCCACAAACGCTGTAGATACGACGACAGCCGAGAGACACAGTGTCATTGCCAGAAGTACTACGCGTCTCTTTTTTCGAGTTGATTGTTGATCCGTCATTCTGTGTATTATTTCTGTTTAGTTGCTTCGAGAGCCGTCACTGGTGGGAACTACTGATCTATCGTCCTAGGGTTCCTCACGTTCTGGCCCGTACACTCCGGATTGGAGTATCTGGCAGTACTTTCAGAACTGGTGATAAGTTTTCTGATTCAACTATTGGGTGAGGAAACCAAACCGGGGACGAGTCAACCAGGAGTGCGTGCGCTGTCCGGAGTGTTAGACCCTTTCAGCGCCCACAGCCGTCCTGTGTAGTTCCGGTTAGTGAATGTTGTCCCCCTGATACGCACTCGAGACCGTTCGAAGCCGGCGAAACTGATTTCCCGTCTTTCCGGTTGGCGGCTACAGTTGGGAAGGACCGGAAACGATAGTAGCTACAGGGCGTCGATAATCTCAGTACCCTTCGACTGGAACTCAGCTGCGAATTGTTCCGTGACCGCTTCGTGAACCACCTCGGAGTCAAGTGGATCGAGAGACTTCATCTCTCGTCATCACGCCGATCTTTGATTTTCGTACGACCCTGAAATACTCGGCCTGTTTCACTTGTAGAAAGCGGCGTCTATGGTGAAAGAGACTCTCACGAAGGAGCCAAACAACTGCTGAAAGGTTCGCAATTCCCTTTTATCATCTATTCAGACTGTCACGGGACATTTAAGCAAGTTCTCTCTCCACTTTTAGGTATCATGTCGACGACCAACCGTCGAATCGACATCGACCTCGAGAGCGACCTCGAGATGGACGTTCCGCCGGGAGAACCCGCCCGGGCGACGCTCGAACTGGTCTACGAGGAAGACGGCGGCCGAACGGTCACACTCGAGCGCGGGGAAGACGAGTGGATTCTCGAGTTCGACGAGAACGGTCGGTGTGTCGATCGCGACCCGCCGACTCGTCAGTTGCCTGGTTGGGTGTCCAAAGCTATCGAACTAGTCGAAGGCGAACTGCGGTAACGTCGAGAGCACGCCGTGGCGTATCCGAGTTCTTCTGTGTTGTGTTTTCTCATGCGGCTTCCTGTCCCGATGTGCCGGAGCAACTGCCGTCCGAGTGACGGTTGCACCAAAAATGACTGACAGTAAACGGTATCGGAGTAACGAAGAGGGACCGGCTACCGTCGGCTACTGTCCGATCCAGAGTACGCCGAATGGGTAAACGCCTCGGACGGGAGCGATGGTTGGTGTATGACTGGCAGGGG
>NZ_AOMA01000120.1 GCF_000337895.1 Halobiforma nitratireducens JCM 10879 | reverse complement strand
CTGCCGGTCCGCACCGGATTCCCAGGTTACGTTCCCGTCGTCGTCGACGATGATGAACTTGAATTCGAGGTCCGTATCTGCAGGGACGCTTACATCGTAGTACCAGGTCGGATACTCTTCGATGATTTCGTTGAAGAACGGCCCCACTGCGTCGTCGGGGTCCCACGCGCCCAGTTCGTTGACGTTTCCGGTCAGATACACGTTCTCACCCGGCTCGGTTTCGACTTCGTCGACGACGAACCGGACGGCAACCTGCGTGTCTGTCAACACCTCGAACTCCTCGTAGGCGTTGCTCTCGACACTGTTGGCGTCGGTAACGGAGATATCGTAGTAGCCGCCGTCGACGTTTGGAACAGAGACATCGATCCGGGTGTCCGACCAGGAGTGGATGGACGCTTCGGTCGATCCGAACTCGACGGCTCCTTCTGCCGACCCGAACCCTTCGCCACTGAGTTGGATCGTGTGGCCGACTTCACCCATCGTCGGCCCAACGTGGCCAAGCGTCGGTTCGTCCGTGGGCGACCGATGTTCCCAGACGGAGACCGTCTCGCTTCCGAGCCAGAAGTCCTCGACTGTCCCGTCGGCGTTGACAGCCAGCTCGAAGCCGTCGATCCGTTCTTCGAGGATATCCGGATACGAACCGCCGGGGAGCGCGGTCCGTAAGTTCGTAATCTCGTACCACTCCTCGCTGCTCCGGTTGACCCCAACGAGAACGACGTTCTCGCCGAACTCGCGTTCGTAAAAGATGACGTCGTCGCTGACCCATCGTTCCCGAGTACTGCCGTAGGCGAGTGCAGGGTTCGACTGTCGGAGCGACGAGAGCGTCGAAATAATCTCGTATGCGTTCGTTCCGGTGTCGAACGACGTCATCATCTCTCGGCTGCCAGGGTCGCCGTCACCGGTCATGTACTGCTCGGTACCGTAGTAGACCTTCGGCACGCCACGGGAGGTCAACAGCACCGCGAGACCCATATCGGCCAGCCGTGGATCGTCAGATTCGTCCTCGAGCCACCGCGCCTTGTCGTGATTATCGAGGAACGGAACCTGGTCGAGCACCTGGTCGTGTTCCGCGGCGGTTTCTTCGATGACCTCGACGAAGCCGCCCCAACCGTCCGTCTCGTCGCGTAGCACCTGCCGAAGCTTCTGTCCGTAGCGGAAGTCGAGCTGGCTCATCCCGCTCTCGTTGGCGAAATCGTAGTAGTCTTGATCGCGTTCACCTTCGCCGAGGAACCACTCGCCGAACGTGAAGACGGGACGGTGATCGAAGATTTCGCTCATCAGGGTCCGCTGCCAGCCAGGAGACATGTGCCGGACAGCATCGATCCGGATTCCGTCGACACCTTTGTCGAGCCACAGTTTGATCGACTCCGTGAGGTACTCGTCGATCTCGGGTGCCTGCTGGTTCAGGTCCGCTAGATCGAACAGGTTCGCGTAAATGGACTCCTCGTAGTCGTCGAAATCGTCGATGCCACCGTTCCGGTGGAAGGACCCGTTCGGATCGTCGGTGTACGATGCGACGAACTCACCGTCGTCGTACAACGCGCCGTCCTCGACGTAGTCGGGGTCGTCCTCGTCAGCAGGGCTCGTATGGTTCGGGACGAAGTCGATGACGACCTTGATACCGTGGTCGTGAGCGACGTCGATCAGTCGCTCGAAGTCGTCCATATCGCCGAAGTACGGGTTCGGTCGTTTGAAATCACGCGGCCAGTAGGCGTGGTACGACGTACCGTTTTCCGGGTGCACTTCATCGATGTTCTCGAACGGTGGCGAGATCCACAGCGCCGTGACGCCCATATCGGGCAGGTAGCCGTCCTCGATCCTGTCGATGATCCCCTGCCAGTCGCCACCACAGAACTTCGTCAACTCCTCACAATCTGGATCGTACCGGTCATCGTCCGGGTTGTTCGACGGATCGCCGTCGCGAAACCGATCCGTCATAACCTGATAAATAACGTCTTCGGTGTAGTTTACACGGCTCGAGCGGACCGAACTACTCGTCGCAGTCGGCCGTGCAGTACCTGCGCCGACACCGACGGACGCGATCGCTCCGGCACCGATCGACGTAAGTAGCGTTCGGCGGTTGAGATTCATTTTATCTGCGAAGAAGTAATTCATCATGTATAATAAAGATAAGGGTCGATAGTCACGTATTCAATTATACTGCCGGTTCTCGAGCAGACTGGACTACTGCCACGCAGATGTCGAGAAACGAACTCGCGCTGGGTTGTGGTTTCCTGGGTGTCTTTCGTCTGGGTGTCTCGATCCGGGTTCGTGGTTCGTCCCCGCCTGTCTGGACAACGTGTTCGATCGGTTCTCGCTCCCGGAGAGATCGGTTCTCGCTCCCGGAGAGATCGCGTCACGTTCGACGGTCATGGAGTGAGTGGGCACCGACGGTCGCCCGCAGGTGCCGGCCAGTTCCTTTTGCTCGGTGTCCGGGAAGCCACGCCTATGAGCGGCAACGACCGTGATGCGGACCGAAGTCGAGACCGCGACCGAGCACAGGATTGAGCCGAACAGCGCACCTCCGACCGCGCCGACCGAGTCGAATCGCTTCTCGAGAGCGTCGAAACCGATCTCGGCGAACTCGAGTATCCGGTCACCAGCGAAGAGGTCGCGTCGGTGTACGGCAACGAGCTGATCGATCTACCGAACGAGACGGAATCGCTGGGCAGCGTCTTCGATCGGCTCGTCGGTGAGGAGTTCGACTCCCCTGAAGAGGTCCGCGAGGCCGCATACGGCGAGATAACGGGCCAAGCGGGCGACCACCACGAGGCGAACCCGGAACGAGACCTCCGTGAGTTATAGTACCAACTGCAACGATTTGCACACTGATCGCCGACCTTTCTGGCGATCAGGTGCGCACTGACTTGCAGTAGCTACTATAGACGAGGGGAAACAGGGGTCGCCGAGCGAAGGAGGGAGCGATACGTACTGAGACGGCGTGTCGTTCCGCTGTACCGCCACAACGTCCAGCACAGGCGACCGTGGATGGTGGGACGGACCGGACGATTCGGTACGGTTCCTAGCGAGCGGGCACAGGGGGCACAGTTGCCTTCCTGTCGTCCGAGTCACAACCGTCTGCAGTCGGGCGGATCGTGATAGCAGAACCGATTTACGTTCCCGTCGTCTTTCCTCAGGTATGGATTACGAATCGAGTCTCGACCGAGCGATGGAAGACGTTCCCGACATCGGAGGCGACGAACAGCGGTTACAGATTCCGGACGCGGAAGCCCAGAAAGACGGCGCGTTCACCCGGTTCAAGAACGTCGACGACATCGCCGACGTGCTCTCCCGGGAGACCGAACACGTTCACCGGTTCATCCAGCGCGAACTTGGGACCAGCGGCAAACTCGACGACGGCCGTGCCCGGTACAACGGAACCTTCTCCCAGCAGGACTTCGACGCCGCGGTCGACGCCTACGTCGACGAGTACGTGCTCTGCTCGGAGTGTGGCCTACCGGACACCCGACTCGTTCGCGAGGACCGCACGCCGATGCTGCGCTGTGACGCCTGTGGTGCGTTCCGACCGGTCACCAAGCGCTCGACCGCCAGCCAGCAACAACAGCAACAGGAGGCCGTCGAAGAGGGCAAGACCTACACCGTCGAGATCACCGGAACCGGTCGCAAAGGCGACGGCGTCGCCGAGAAAGGCGAGTACACGATTTTCGTTCCCGGCGCGGAAGAAGGCGACGTGGTCGACATCTACATCAAGAACATCTCGGGCAACCTCGCGTTCGCGCGACTGGACTGAGCCCACACTGCGTCTGGGCAACGACAGAAGGCAGCGTCCGGCAGTTTCTGCAGCACTCTTATTGCTTCCGCAACGACGGCAGTTCGACCCGCGGCAGACAGACGATCTTTCGACGATCGCGCTCGTACCGACGGATGACTCCCTCGTCCTCTAACTCCGAGAGAAGGCGACTAATCGTCGACGGAGACCAGCCGTAAGTTTCGACGAACTGGCGCTGTGGCACCCAGCCGTCGTTTTCCTCGAGAACGAGACGGACGTACTCGGCCGGCGAAAGGCCGTACTCGAGGACCTCACTGCGGTTCGTCGGTGCGGTTTCGGGATCGAGAACGGCGGCTGTCTCGGCGGGGGCTGTCGGGGTGACTGCTCCGTCTTCCGGGTTCGTTACCGGCTGGTCAGCGGAGTCATCGGTGGCTATGGGCTTTGAGTCCGTGTCCGTGTCCGTGTCCGAGTCCGAGTCCGAGTCTGAGTCCGACTGCCGAGTGCTGTGGGGGTCAGCCGGGCCATTACGATCGAGACCGAGTCGATCCGCGAACCGCTCGAGCGCGACGAGAACACGTTGCGGACTCGAACGACGTATCGTTCGTCGCAGGGCCGTCGAACGAGACGAGGTCGACGATCGATCGAACATACGCGATTCGACTGCCGGATTCCGGAAAGGACTATGCACAAACCCGTCCAAAGGGGTCGAGACACGGCCGGCTCCGATCGTGCTTCATCCTGGAACCGGCAGCGTTCGACGCCCTCCTGAACGTTTTTGGTCTCCCTCCGTCCTCGTACTCGTATGTCGACGCAGCTACCGGCCGCGGAGTTCCGGCACCGCCTCGAGTCCGTTCGTGACCGACTCGCCGAGACCGACGCCGGCGCGGGCGTCTGGTTCGGTGCCACGAGTATCGAGTATCTCACCGGCTTCGATCACATCCAGACCGAACGGCCAGTCGTCCTCGCAGTGACCGAGGATCGGGTCGAGGTTACCGTCCCGCGTCTCGAGGTCGAGCGGGTCGAATCGAACCCACGGATCGACGCGGTACACCACTACCGCGACTACCCCGGCGGGGAGCCGATCCACACCGCGGTGGCGATGCTCGAGGGGCTCGGTGTCGACGCCGTCGCCGCCGATGCCGACGGCGCACCGGGCGTGATGGGGTACCAGGGCCCCGCGCTGTCGGAGTTCGTCGACGTCGAGAGCCAGGGCTGGGTTGCCCGGCTGCGCTGGGAGAAGTCCGATGCCGAACTCGAGTTGATCCGTGAGTCCGCCAAGTGGGCGAACCTCGGACACCGCTATCTCGCGGAGTACACCGAGCCGGGCGCTCACCCGGCGACGGTGAGCCAGCGGGCGTCGATGGAGGCCTCCCGGGCGATGCTCGATACCCTCGGGGACCAATACGTTCCTCGGACTCGTGGCGACGGACCGGTTCACGCGGGCTACATCACGGGCGAACAGACCCGGCTGCCCCACGGGCACACCGCGAATCGCCGACTCGAGGCGGGGGACGTGCTCGTTACGGGTGCGAGCGCGAACGTCGACGGCTATCTCTCCGAACTCGAGCGCACGATGTTCGTCGGCGAACCAAGCGACGAACAGGTCCACTACTTCGAACTCATGAAAGAGGCCCAGGAGATCGCGATCGACGAACTCGGCCCGGGTGTCCCGATCGCGGCCGTCGATCAGGCCGTCGAGGCCTACTTCGAAGAACAGGGCGTCGCCGACCTCGCACAGCACCACGTCGGCCACAACATCGGCATGGGCGGCCACGAACCGCCGTACATCGACGAGGGGTGGGGAGACCACTGCGAGAGCGACCACACGAACTACGACGAGGACGACGCCGTGATGCAGCCCGGCCACGTCTGGACGATCGAACCCGGAATCTACACCGACGCCTACGGCTACCGCCACTCCGACACGATCGCCGTCACCGAGGACGGGATCGAGTGGTTGACCTACTATCCGCGAGACCTCGAGTCGAATATCGTGTCGCTCGAGTGACCTCGATCGACGGAGGTCGACCAGTTTGTGATCGAAAAAGGGAATAGACGCCACGACCGAACGTTTCGGACAGTGAGTGAAACAGAGACGGCACTTGCTCTCAAGCAATCGGTTGCACTGTTGGTGATTCTTCCGACAGCGATCGGTCTCGTCTCTGTTCTCTCCGGTGATCGTCTCGCAACCGGTGTTCGATGGGGGACGCTGATGGCTATCGTCGTCTTACTCTATTATACCCTGTTGCACGCTTTCGAAATTAGGGCCAAAAACCAGATGATGTTGCAGGTTTCTCTGAACAGGGTTGGCTACTAATGCCCACATCCGGGTACCAAGCATCAACTAATTTTGCACATGCAACGGGCTATATTACTATTGGAGTGATATACTCGGCAACCCCGAACACGCAGGCTGGTTGGGCAAAAAGTAGTGACTCGTCTCGTCGCCGCTCGTTCGGTATACTGACACCGGTCTCGTCGACGCTTGTCGATGGATTTTATCGTTTCAAAACGTTCAAACAGCGGATTTACGTATCGATGATATGGTCTCCGACAGAGATAGTCGCTCTCGACGGAAGGATAACGACGGGATTAGCGCGGAATCTACGATTTCTCGACGTCACACACTACAGGCTGGAGTCGTCACTGCCGTCTCGCTTTCGGGCTGTCTCGGTGACGGGTTCTCTGTCGGCGACGATACCGCCGACAGTGGCGACGGTGCAGCCGAGGAACCGACCGACGACGCGGATTCGGACGAGGAAGACGACGCGTCTCCGGACGACGACCCGCTGGCCACTGTTTACGCGTACCTGGAGGCGGCCGTCGACGAAGACCTCGAGCGAATGAGCGAACTCTCTCACTCGGACAATCCCGTAGATCCCGCTGCCTGGGTCGAAGAAGGATGGGAGTTCCGCGGCGGCGGCGACGAAGAAGCACTCGAGGCGGTCGAGATGGAAGTGGTCGACGACGACGCCACGCTCGAGGACGTGTTCGAGCTAGAGGGTGCAGCGTTCTGGTTCGACGAGGAGGAACTGGCCGAGACACTCGAGGGCGAAGACGTGGCGACGGTCGAGATTGTCGCCGAGGAGCCGACCGAGGACGACATGGTCTGGCTGCTGGCCACCGAGGACGGTGACTGGCGATATCTGTTCGCGGCGGAAATCGACGACACGCCGGACGACCCCGAGGAGGCGTTCGACGAGCAGATCGAGGACGAAGACGACGACGTGGTCGTCGAGATCGACTGGGAGTACGACAGTCCGACGAGTGACGTTCCCCAGGCTGCCGTCGAGATCACGGAGGAACGCGGCGTCGAGGCCAACCGGATCGAGATCGATACCACTATCGAGGGAGCGTCCACGGGTGCCTACGACCGGGACGACGACGAGTTTACAGCCACCTGGGACGGCGGCAACACGCTTTACGTCCCGTACGACACGGACGGCGATCAGATCGTCGTCACTGCGATCGACGAGGAGGAAGACGAGTCCTGGGTCGTCCACCGGGAGCACTACCTCCCGTAGATCGATACTGACGTCACCGGAAAGGTCACCACGGACTGTATCTACTGTTTGTTACCCTGTTGCACGCTTTCGAAATTAGGGCCAAAAACCAGATGATGTTGCAGGTTTCTCTGAACAGGGTTGGCTACTAATGCCCACATCCGGGTACCAAGCATCAACTAATTTTGCACATGCAACGGGCTATTTGTCTCTGGCTGGCGACAGACAGAACACGAAACCCCCCGACGATGGGGAAGAGACCGAAGGAAAATATGATGGGCACATCGACCGGATACTGGACGTTTTCAGCATATTGTAGCCAGCACGCTCGTCGAGAACCATCCCTGTACCGAGTGTGGCACCTCTTGGCTCGAGTGTGATATGCAGCTGTTTTCGAGCGTTCAACCCAGAACTTGTGTGACACGATCGCTACGAAAGTACGTTTTAGGCACGCTATCGGTGAGAGGTGAGCCACTGTGTGCGGGGACTCACGCTCGATCTAACCGGCGCTCGAGTGAGCTGCGCGAACCGCGAACCTAAAGTCAGCTTGTCCTAGTTACACGAACGTGGCAGTCTCGTTCGACCTCTTTGGCACTCTCGTCTGCGCCGACACGCCCGACGATCCGGCGGCAGCCGTCGCCGCGGAACTCGAGGCCCGTGACGTCGACGTTCCCGACGACTGGGGCGACGCCTACCGCGAGCCCCACGTCGACGCGCCGGAGGGGGCCGAGGTGCCGTTACACGCCCACGTCGCCCGCGCGCTGGCGAGCCGTGGCGTGACTCCGGCAGGGAACGTTCCCCGGCGTGCGGTCGTCTCCGCGTTCGATCCCGTCGTCGAGACGCGAGACGGTGCACGGGAAGCGGTCGAAACTGCGCGCGAGTACGGCCCAATCGCCATCTGTTCGAACTGCAGCGTCCCGGAACTCGTCGGCCGGACGCTCGTCCGCTCGGAGTTCTCCCGGGACGAGTTCGACGCCGTCGTCTCGAGCGTCGCCTGCGGCTGGCGCAAGCCGGCCCCCGACATCTTCGAGATTGTGGCCGACGAACTCGAGGTCGGTCCCGGAACACTGGTCCACGTCGGCGACGACCCCCGTACCGACGGGGGTGTCGAGGCGGTCGACGGCCGTGCCGTCCTGCTCGAGAAGACGCCCCTCTCGGACGTTCCGGACCGACTCGAGGAACTGCTCGAGACGACCGTCACCCAAACGGAGGGATCGGGGTGAGAGCGTGTCGGTGACGACGGTCGTGCTGATCGGCTTCGCGTTCGCTCTCGACCTGTTGGTCGGCGAGCCGCCGACCGCGGCCCACCCGGTCGCCTGGTTCGGTGATCTCGTCGGGGCACTGGATCGCGAGTGGACGGGTTCGGCGACGGGACAGCGGCTGATCGGTGTCGCTATCGCTGTACTCGCGCCGCTGTTGCCCGCCGCCGTCGCCGCGGGTGCCGTTCTCGCGGCCACTCGCGTCGCCCCGCTGGCGGGCGCGGCCGTCGCCGGCCTCGTCCTCTTCGTGACGACCAGTCTTCGCACGTTACTCGAGTTGACCGACGATGTCGTCGCGGCCACGGAAGGCGACCTCGAGACCGCCCGAGAACAGGTCCGCGGGCTCGTCGGCCGGGATGCATCGACGCTCTCGCCGGCTGAAATCCGGAGTGGCGCGATCGAGAGCGCCGCCGAAAACCTCTCGGACGGACTCGTCGCGACGCTGCTTCCGTTCGCCGTCCTCGCGCCGCTGTCGCTGCCGGCAGCCGCGGCGGCCGCCGCGTGGGTCAAAGGCGTCAACACGCTCGATTCGATGCTCGGCTATCCGTCGAAGCCGATCGGGACGGCGAGTGCGCGACTCGACGATCTAGTGATGTGGCTGCCGGCGCGAGCGACGGCCCTGTCGATCGCCGTCGCCAGCGGAGAGCCACGCGCGCTCTCGCGAGCGCGAGCGGAGGCTCGCCGCCCCGCGTCGCCGAACTCGGGATGGCCGATGGCGACGCTCGCGTACGTGCTGTCGGTCCGTCTCCGGAAACCCGGAGCTTACGACCTGAACGCCGACCGGCACCTGCCGACGCTCGAGGACGGACACCGGGCCGTCACTCTCGTCGGGTTCGCCGCGGCCGTTGCGGTCGTCGTTGCCGTCGTGCTCGCGGCTGTTGGGACCCTTGCCTTCGCGGCCACCGGCCTCGAGACGACCGCGCTCGAGACTGCTGGCAACACGGCGTCCATCCCCGTCGATCGGGAGGTGATGCTGTGACCCTCGGCCGCTGGTGCGGTGCCCTCCGTGGTGCCGTCACGTTCCTGACGCGGCTGCCCGTTCCCCATCGGGAAGGCGACTGGGAAGCGTTCCGAACGACGCCGGCGGCGTTTCCCGTCGTCGGGCTGGTCGCCGGCGTGCTCGCGAGCGTTCCGTTGCTCGGGGTCGCCGTCCTCGCCGCCCCGACGGTCGCGCTGGGGTACGTACTGGCGGTCTACGCCGTCACCGGAATCCACCACCTCGACGGTGTGGCGGACCTGGGCGACGCCCTGGTCGTCCACGGCGACCGAGAACGCCGACGCGAGGTACTGAAAGACACGACGACCGGCGTCGGTGCCGTGCTCGCGGTCGCCCTGGTCGTCGTCGCGCTCGCGCTCGGTGGGCTCGGCTTGGCCGGTCTACCCGTCCTCGCGGCCGTCGGCGTCGTGATCGGCACGGAAGTCGGGTCGAAACTCGGGATGGCCGCGATGGCCTGCTTCGGCGAGGCGAGCCACGACGGCATGGGCCGGCAGTTCACCGACGCCGCGAGGCCGCGGGCGTTCGTCGTGCCGGCCGTGGCCGTCGTCGGCCTCGCGGCACTGGGCTGGCCCAACCCCGGTGCGGTCGCCGTGCCGGCCGCGGTCGCCGGCATCGCCCTCCCCTGGTACTGGGCGACCCGTAATCTGGGCGGTATCAGCGGGGATATCTTCGGTGCGGCAAACGAGATCGGCCGCGTCATCGGCGTCCACGTGGGGGTGATCGCGTGGACGCTCTCGTGATGTGTGGCGGGAAGGGGACTCGCCTCGAGAGTACCCGCGAGAAGCCGCTGTACCCGATCGCCGGGGAGCCGATGATCGATCGCGTTCTCGCGGCCCTCTCCGATAGCGCGGTCGCGACGGTCCACGCCGCGGCGTCGCCGAACGCCCCCGGGACGCGAACACGCCTCGAGCGTGACGAGCGCGTCCGGACGATCGAGACGCCGGGTGAGGGCTACGTCGCCGACCTGCTGGCGGCTCTCGAGTCGCCGGCCGTCTCCCCGCCGGTGCTGTCGGTTGCAGCAGACCTGCCGCTGCTCGCAGCCACCGTCGTCGACCGAGTGCTGGCGGTCTACGGCGGCCAGGGGTCATTGACGGTTTGCGTTCCCGTGGCGCTCAAGCATCGACTTGGCGTCAGTATCGACTCACGACTCGAGTCGGCGACTCACCTCGCGCCGACCGGGGTCAACGTCGTCGGAGCCACCGACTCGGATGCGAACTCGAACCAACGGAAGAGCCAACCCATGCACGTCAGCTACGATTCCAGACTCGCGATCAACGTGAACAGACCCGAAGACGCCCGCGTTGCGGCCGACTTCCTGGCCGGCCCGGGAACGAGGGCCGGAGTAGGGGCGGACGCGAACGAAGACGAGAACGGGGTGAGCCGCTGAGATGCGCGTCGTCCTCCCCGCCGGAACGACCGAAACCGCCCTGATCGACGGAATCAGCGCCGCCGGTGCGTCCCCGGAGCTGATGGCTCACACGCCGTCTGCCGACGCCGAGATACTCGAGTACGGGGAGCCGACGACGGCACCCCTCACCCCCGTGAGCCCGTCGGGCTGTCCGACGCCGGCGGCGATCACCCGGGCGGTCCGGGAGGTCGTCGGCTTCGACGTGACCGTCGTCGACGCGGGGCTCACGGAGCCGACCGGCGCGGCGACCGTCGATCTGGACATCGATCCCGGGACCGACGTCCGCACTCCGACGGCCGTCCCGGACGCCGACGCGATCTACGACCGCGCACACGGCTTCGGCGCGAGTCTGCCCGAGGACGATCTCTTGATCGGCGAGACTGTCCCCGGAGGCACGACGACCGCACTCGGCGTTCTCACCGCACTGGGCGAACCCGCGACCGTCTCCTCGTCGCTACCGGAGAACCCGGTCGAACGAAAGCGGCGGGTCGTCGACGAGGGACTCGCCGCCAGCGACCTCGAGGCCGGCGACTGCGACGGCGCGCCGATGGAGGCGGTCCGTGCCGTCGGCGATCCGGTACAGCCGACGGTCGCCGGGATCACGGCCGGCGCGCTCGAGTCGGGGGCCGAAGTGACGTTGGCAGGCGGGACCCAGATGGTCGCCGTCGCGGCCCTGCTTCGCCACGCCGGCGTCGACGCGGCGCTATCGATCGCAACGACCTCGTTCGTGGCCGACGCCGCAGGTGACCTCGAGACGACCTGCGAGCGACTCGACTGTGAGTTGACGGTGACCGACCCCGGCTTCGACCGGCGAGATCACACGGCGATGGAACGCTACTGTGCCGGCGAGGCCAAGGAGGGCGTCGCGATGGGCGGTACGCTTTCGCTGGTTCCCGACGGGAAGATGGCGGCTCTCCGGGACCGGGTCGAGACGGTGTGTTCAAGACTCGGGATCGACGCCGACGGATCGCCGAAAGAGGAAACCGGATCGAACACGACGGAGTAGCTGACGATGCATCCCGACGCGATGGTCCGCGGCGAACGCGTCCCCCACGGTGGGGAACCGGACCGCGATCTGCTCGACTTCTCGGCCAATACCAACCCCGAGACACCCGACGGGGTCGACGAGGTCTACGCCGACGCCCTCGAGACGGCGCGGCGGTATCCCGACGACGACTACCCCGAGTTTCGGGCTGTCGCCGCCGAGTTCGTCGGCTGTGAGCCAGACCGCGTGATCCCGACACCCGGCGGGCTGGCCGCGATCCGACTCGGGATCGAGGCCACACTCGAGGCCGGCGACGCCGCGCTCGTCCCCTACCCTAGCTTCGGCGAGTACGCCCGTGAAGTTCGGCTTCAGGGCGCGG
Organism: Halobiforma nitratireducens JCM 10879; assembly: GCF_000337895.1. Lineage (GTDB taxonomy): Archaea > Halobacteriota > Halobacteria > Halobacteriales > Natrialbaceae > Natronobacterium > Natronobacterium nitratireducens. The sequence continues at coordinate 13,990 of NZ_AOMA01000120.1, read as the reverse complement.
TACCGCAATTCCTCCGGTACGACGATCTGGTCGAGGCCCGGACCACGCTGCTCGAGGGCGTCGAACTCGCCGTCGTCTGTACGCCGAACAATCCGACGGGGGACGCCGCCGATCCGGATGCGCTTGCGGCCCTCGCGGATCGGTGTGCCGACGCGGGGACGACGCTGCTGGTCGACGAGGCCTTTCTCGGCTTTACCGACCGACCGTCAGCCGCGACGGTGGTCGACGGGAGTACCCGCGAGAACGTGCTCGTCGCCCGTTCGCTCACCAAACTGTTCGGCCTCCCCGGACTGCGTGCCGGCTTCGCGGTCGCGAGCGGCGAGCTACGGGAGACTCTCGAGACCGGCCGGCGCGCGTGGTCGCTGGGGACGCCAGCCGCGCGAGTCGGGGCGTACTGTCTTCGCCAGGACGCGTTCGTCGCCGGCACACGGGACCGCGTCGCGAGCGAGCGCGACCGGCTTCGCCACGCGCTCGGGCAGCGATTCGATGTCGCACCCTCCGACGCCCCCTACCTGCTGTGTGATGTCGGCGATCGATCCGTCGACGCCGTGATCGAGTCGGCCCGCGAGGACGGCGTCGCCGTCCGCGATGCGCGAACGTTCCGCGGGCTGGACTCGCACGTTCGGGTCGCGGTCAAGGACCGGGCGGCGAACGATCGGATGCTCGAGGCACTCGATGCGAAGTCGGCCGCAGCGGTGAGCGAAGGCGACGAGAACAGCGGTCGTGGACCAATCCGGGACGGCTCGGAGACCGGAAACGAACCCGACGAATGACCGAAGACGACAGCACCGTGGCCGACGTCGAGTACGACGCCTTTCAGCGTGACGGCGTTCTCCGCATCGCACGCCCCGGAACCGAGTGGCTCTCGACCGGCTGGAACGGCGGCCGAACCCGCACGGACCGCGCGTACAACGTCTCGGTCCCCGAGGAGTGGGGAGCGACCGACCTCGAGTGCTACGTCGGCGACCGACTCGAGCGTGCGGGGTTCGACGCGGCGGACGCGGACCGCGCGCCAGTCCTGCTGACGGGAGTGGAGATGGCGGACGCACGCGGTGCCCGCTGTGGCCCCGTCGTGGCGTACGCGACCGCGGGCGTCTCGAATCCCGCGGCGCTACCGGTCGGCTCCGCTCTCGAGTCAGCACCCGACCCCCGTGGCGAGTCGCTTCCAGCGCCCGCTCGCCCCGAGGGCCGGGAGTCGGAACCGGAACCCGGCACCGTCAACGTCGTCGTCGCGACGACCCGGACGCTCGCGCCGGGCGCGCTGGCGAACCTGGTCGCGGTCGCCGCCGAAGCGAAAGCTGCAACGCTGCTCGAGACGGTCGGCTTCCCGGGGACGACGACCGACGCGGTCGTCGTCGGCCACGATCCCGGCGGCGATCCCCCCGTTGCTTTCTCCGGTAGCGCCACCGAGGTCGGGGCCGCGACACGGGCCTGCGTTCGCGAGGCCGTCAGCGCATCCCTCACGGCCCACTACGCGGATCGGGACGAAACGGCCCCGGCGACGGTCGAGGACGCCACCTACGGCGTCACGACGGACTCGAGGGCGTCGGTGTTCCGACCGACTGTGGCCGAGCCGGACGACGCGTCGGAGAACGCCGACGGCGCTGCGACCAGGTGGGACGGAGAGTGAGAGCGTTTCGAGTGTTGGTCGCCGGACGAAGCCCGGATGTCGGACGCGTCAATTATGATCCTCCGGCCACAATCCCCGTCAATGGCCGAGGACGACCCGTCCGCGATTCGCTCGCTCGCGGTCTCTCCGGAGGACGCCGTCGACGCGTACGTCTACACACAGGAGAACCCCGGCGAGGCCGTCCTCCGGGTGACGCCCCCGTTCCACGGCCGGATGCGAGCCCGACTCCACGTCTACCGGGTCGACGACACCCACCTGACCGGCGCAGTCCACGTTTCGCCGAGCGAGGTGATCGACGACGACGTACTCGCTGCGTACCCCGAACTCGAGCAGGAACTCGAATCCGTCGGCGACGAGGAGGCCGAACGGATTCGCAAACGCCACTCCGAGGCCGTCGACGACTGGCAGTCCCGGGCGGTCGAGGCGATCGTCGACGACCTCACACTCGAGATCGATGGCGACTCCCACGCCGTCACGGTAAAACGACTCGGCTGACGGTTTCTCGCGATCGGTTGCGGTTTCGGGTATCGGTCGAGCGGCCAGCAGACGGGTTCTGTCGGTTACTTTCACTTTCACCGCGGACGGATCGGTTTGACGTACGTCCCGGTGGATCGTCCTGTATGGCACTGATCGTAGACGCGACCGGCGATCTGACGACCGACGACCGATCCGAGGGCGCGGCGACGGCGGCCACTCCCGAGCGCCGACGGATCGACGTCACGGAGCTGCCTGCGGACGGTATCGAGGCGTTCGTCGACGAGAGCGTCGACACCGAGTACGTCTCGCTCGAGCATCGCGGCGGGCGAACCTACCTGGTTCTCGAGGAGTAGCCGGACGGCCGTCGACGCCGATCACGCCCACTCTCGTACCCGTTCGACGAGTCGATCGGGCAGTTCGTCTCGTGTCTCCGGGGCGACCGTGAACGCCGCCACGTCCGAGCGGGATTTGACTGCCCCGAGCGTCCCCGACGACCCGTCCGCGACTGCGGCGAGAGTCGGCTTCGGCGCGTCGAGCGCGCGTGTTGTTGCCGTTCGAAACCGTTCGCTCTCGAGTTGCATCGGCGCGATTTCGTCGATGACGACGCAGTCGATCGCTGGATCGTCGATCGACGATTCGAGAACGCCGGTGAGTCGATCGATCGCGTCCACGTCCACTCCGTACTTCCCGACCCGCGGATCGCCGTCGTACTCGACGTGGGCCATCGTTGCCCGCCCCTCCCGGCCGACGGCGTCGATCTCGAACCCGACCCGATCGCCGTCGTCTCGAATCTCGGGGGCCGTGATGCCGCCGACTTCCCAACCGTCGGCGCGAAGCCGATCGACGGTTCGCTCGAGTACGGTCGACTTGCCGCTGCGTGGCGGTCCGGTAACGAGCGCGGTAGCGGGCACGGTCGTCGCTACGGGCGGCGACACCCTCAGTCGTTCGGCTGAGAGCGACCGGTCGGCGGTCCGACCGATTCCCCCGTCGATTTTACGCCGCCGGGTGGACGGGAGACTATGGCTCGTTCGCTCCCGTCCGACCGCTCGAGTTCGAGCCCGAACCTGAACCCAGGGCCGAGCCGCCGCCGGTTTCTCGCCGACACAGGGACCGCAAGTGGTCTCGCACTGGGCGGAGCCGCCGGCACGGTCGACGCCAGGGGATCGTCCGGTGGGTCGTCGGGAACGGACCCAGGACCGGAATCGGCGGCATCGCCCGACCAAGCCGACGACGTCGCTGATCTTCCGCTGATCGACGCCCACACTCACTTGCTCCCGACTGGAACGCTCGGCAGGGACCCCTTCTCCGTCGACGAACTCGTCGCGTGGCTGGACGACAACGGCGTCGACCGCGCGGTCGTCCATCCACTGGAGTCCCCGGAGAGCTACCCCGTTCAGACACCCAGCTGGTGGGTGCTCGACGAAGTCGACGCCGCCTCCGATCGCCTCGTTCCGTTCTGTACGATCGACCCTCGAACGCTCGTCTACGAAGACGACTTCGGAGCCGTCACGGAACGCCTCGAGCGGTACGTCGACCGCGGGGCGCGTGGCTTCGGCGAGCTGAAAGCCGGCCTACCGATCGACGACCGCCAACTCGAGACGCTCTACGAACGCTGTGCCGACCACGAGCTGCCGATCCTCTTTCACACCGACGAGAAAGCGATGGTCGACGAGGTCGGGCTCCCGAATCTCGAGGATGTCGTGGCTTCGTATCCGGAAGTGGAGTTCATCGCACACGCTCACGCGTGGTGGGCCCACATCTCCGCCGATGTCGAGTCCGACGACCGGGGTTCGTACCCTTCGGGACCGATCGAACCCGGCGGCCGCATTCCGGAACTTCTCGCCGAGTACGACAACCTCTATGGCGACATCTCGGCCCGGTCGGGCTGGAACGCGCTCGCGCGTGACGAGGAGTACGCGCAGTCGTTCCTCGAAGAGCACCACGAGCAGCTGGTCTTTGGCACCGACTCCCTCTCACCCGACCAGCAGATTCCCCACTTCGACCTCTTCGAACGGTTCGACCTTCCCCTCGAAGCCTGGGCGGACGTTCGTTACCGTACCCTCGAGAGTGTACTCCGCTGACTTGGTGACGTGCCCTCGAGCAGGTGGTCAAACGGATCGGAGGATCAGCGGAGCCGTCGGTACGCCCGAATCAGGACCGAGACGGCCGTTCCGAACCCCGGAACCCGGGACGAAACTGCGGCCGCGCCGAGCAGCAGGGCACCGCTTTTGGGACGCCCCTTCGTGAACTCCACGAGTGCGTCGACCAGCGTCGCCGCGACACTGGCGTTTTTCACCCAACTCGACCGACCGCGTGCATTGCTCGTCGCCATATCGAAGGGAACGAGAACCGACGCGAAACGATCGGTGCTTGCAGTTGCCTGGGGTAGGTGCACGGACTCGAGGCTTTGTCTGAGTCGTACGTTTCTCCGGTCGCTTCTGGATTCGTCCGATTTATTCGCGTCCGAAAGCGTGTAGAGACGAGTACGAGGCTATGCCGCCACGAACACTCGACGGCTGGGACCCCGAAGACGAGTCACAGTGGGAAAACGGCGGCAAACGAATCGCCTGTCGGAACCTCGCCATCTCCGTCTACACGCTGTCTCTCGCGTTCGCCGTCTGGGTCCTCTGGAGCGTCGTCGTCGTGTATCTCCCTGACGCCGGCTTCGACTACTCACAGACGCAGTTGTTCCTGTTGACCGCGATTCCGTCGCTCGTCGGCGCTACCGGACGTCTCTTCTACTCGTTTGCGGTGCCGGTGTTCGGCGGCCGACGGTTCAACACGTTTGCGACGGCGACGCTGCTCGTTCCGACGGCCGGACTCGTCGTCGCAGTCCAGTATCCCGAAACGCCGTTCTGGCTCATGGCACTCCTGGCCGCGACGGCCGGGTTCGGCGGCGCGAACTTCTCTTCGAGTATGGATCACATCTCCTACTTCTTCCCGGAACGTGCCGAGGGAACGGCACTGGGGATCAATGCCGGCATCGGCAACCTCGGCGTCAGTGTCGCACAGTTCAGTATCCCGTTCGTTATCGGCGTGGGCATCTTCGGTGCGGTCGGCGGATCGGGGCTGGAAACGACCACCGGCGAGACGCTCTGGCTTCAGAACGCGGGACTGGTCTGGATTCCGTTCATTCTGCTCGGGACGGTCGCGTCCGCGTTCGGCCTCAACGATGTCGCGGACGTCGAGGCGAACGTCCGCGAGCAGTTGACGATTCTCCGCCGAAAGCACAACTGGCTCCTCTGTTATCTGTACCTGGGGACGTTCGGCTCGTTTCTCGGGTACGCTGCCGCCTTTCCGCTTCTCGCGGAGCTTCGGTTCCCCGGCCGGGACGTCGCAGCCGTCGCGTTCGTCGGGCCGCTTCTCGGTGCGTTGATCCGGCCGCCCGGCGGCTGGGTCGCGGACCGACTCGGCGGAGCACGGGTCACCCTCTGGGTGTTCGCGACGATGTCGCTTGGCTGTGTGCTCGTCATCTACTTCGTTCTCGAGGGGTCCTTCTGGGGGTTCTTCGGGGCGTTTCTCCTGCTATTCCTTGCGTCCGGTATCGGGAACGCCTCGACGTTCAAACTGATTCCTGCCGTCTTCCGGCGACGGCATCTCGCCCGCCTCGAGACGGACACACCCGAGGCGAGACGACGGGCCCTCGAACGGGCCGAACTCGAGGCCGGCAGCGTCCTCGGATTTACGAGCGGGATCGGTGCCTACGGAGGGTTTCTCATCCCACAGGGGTTCAGCACGTCCGTGGAGTTGACCGACGCGGCGGTGCCGGCGATGGGTGCGTTTCTCCTGTTTTATCTCAGCTGTATCGTACTCACGTGGTACTACTACTGCCGTCCCGGCACAGCGGTGTCTCCGAACTGACCGCGACCGGCTCCGGGACGTCGACGCCCTCGAGGACCGTCAGCCGCTCGGGGGCGTCCCGTTCGACGGTGTCGATGTCGCCGTCCCCGGTTCCGGAGACGCTGTCGCTGTCGCTGTTGGTCCCGTCTCGAGGGAGTCGGCAGTTCCGGATGCCACGATCCAGGGGTGGCCCTCCCGCGGATCGACCGGACACCAACTGCTGGAGGGCAGTTCCGGGTAGCTGGCTCTCCCTGTGATGGGCACGCTCACTGTACCTTCTCGATCCAGTCGGGCTGGACCGCTTCGTCTTCGTCTTCGTCTTCGTGTGACTCCGTCACGTCGTACTCGTAGCGTATCGTCGATGTCTCACCGCGCTCGAGCAGGTAGCCACCCCAGGTTTCGGCGTCGACACGCTCGAGCGTGACGTTGGCGTGGCGTAACTGGCCGTCGTCGACTCGGACCTCACCGTCCGCGTCGGCGACGTACAGCCGGTCGCCGTCGTCGTCCCCGGCGTCGACTACCGTCCAGCCGGTCCGCGGTTCGTGAACGTCCAGGGTCGTCCCATCCGCCGACGTCGTCCCGGTCGCCTCGAAGGCAGTCATCTCGAGTTGTGAGTGTGTCAGCGTATCGGGGAACGTGTGGTTCGCGGGACCGGTCGCGTTCTCGCCGGCCGTCGACTCGACGATCGCGCTCGGCTCGTCGTCGTACTCGTAGCGGAGTTCGTCGCCCGATTCCGCCAGTCGGTCCGCGAGTTCCTGTTCGCTCGCGGCAGTGATCTGCGTGTACTGCCGGTCGTCGCCGGTCCAGTAGTGGTCGTAGGTGACGGTTTCGAACGAGATGAGCAACCGCTGTTCGTCCGTCGACGCGTCGACGATCGATTCCCGGGACACGAACTGTGACTCGTCGACCGTGATCGACTCGGAAACCGCAAACGAGCCGTCGAGCTCGCTCTGTTCGGCGGGAGACGAAGCGGTTGCGGCGGTGGGCGTGTAGAGGGCGAGGAGCCCGCCCGCGGCGAGGGCAAGCAGGGCAACTGCCCCGACGATGGCGTACCGTCGGTCCATGCCCGATATTGAAAATACTCAACAAAAAGGTTCCGGAATATTGTCCGCCGTCACTCGAGTGCGGTTCGGAGATCGGCGACGGCGTCGTCGTAGGCCTCGTGTGCTCGCTCGAGATCGATCGGGCCGCCGACCATCCCGAAGAAGCCGTGGACCACGTCGTCGTAGTGGTGGTGGGAAACCGGAACCCCGTCGTCCTTGAGGCGATCGGCGTAGGCCCCCCCGTCGTCCCGGAGGGGATCGAACCCCGCCGTGACGACCGTCGCGGGCGGCAGGTCCGAGAGGTCGTTCGCCCGACGCGGAAGGGCGTAGACGTTCCCCCGGTCGATCTCGTCCGCGAAGTACTGGTCGGCGAACCAGTCGACCTCGTCGGCCGTGAGGAAGTAACCCTCGCCGTTCTCCTCGTAGGCCGTCGTCTCGGTCACGTCGCCAGTACTCGGGTAGATCAACAGCTGGTAAGCCGGCTCGAGACCGTCGTGATCGCGCGCGAAAAGCGCCGTTGCGGCCGCGAGGTTGCCGCCCGCACTGTCGCCTGCGACCACGATTCGTTCCGGGTCGGCTCCGAGGTCGGGTGCGTTCTCGGCCGCCCACTCGAGGGCCGCACAACAGTCCCGCAGCGCCGCGGGGAAGGGGTGTTCGGGGGCGAGTCGGTAGTCGACGCTGACGACGGGGTAACCCGACTCGGCAGCGAGTTTGCGACAGGTCACGTCGTGGGTCTCGAGGCTGCCGACGACCCACCCGCCGCCGTGGAAGTAGAGCACCAGGGGATCGTTACCGGCCTCGAGTTCGCCGTCGGTCCGCGGCTCGTAGTACCTGATCGGCAGGTCGTCGTCCGGCCCATTGATCGTCCGGTCTTCGACCCTCTCGAGATCGATCTCCGCCCTGGCACCGACCTGGAGCTGTTCGAACAGGTCCCGTGCTTCTGCGGGCGATACCTCCTCGAAGTCGGGCACGTCGACCGACTCGTACATTCGGAGAAACGACTGTACGTCGGGGTGGGGTTCGTCGGCACGCGGTAGTGTCATCTACTGGATGTTTCCTCTGTCGGCTGAAAAAGATACGGTCCAGCGGTCTATCGTGAAGTTCGAACCGCGCTGTCGACCCGGCCCCGACGACCAGTGGTGTCCACCAGACCGATAGCAGCGGGGTTAGCTACTGAAATCGTTACAGACGGGAATTCCGACGGTGTCGAAATCGGTCATTGCTTCGAGTTCGTCGGGCACTTGATGAATATCGATCGTCTTTTCGACGAGTGCGGTCGGATCGAGTTTGCCACTCTGGATCATATCCAGCATCTCCGGGTAGCGAGACGGCTGGAGCCCCAGGGAACCGATAACCTCGATTTCCTTGGCGACGATTTCGTCGGTCGGAAGCGGAATTTCTCCCCGTTCGTCGCTTGTGGTAAGTCCGATCTGGACGTGGCGGCCACCGTTTCCGAGCGAGTCGACCGCGTTTCGACACGTCGTTTCGATCTCGAGCGCATCGACGGACACGTCGGCACCGCCGTTCGTGATATCGTGAACTTCCGTCACTGGGTCGTCGACCTCCGCTGCGTTGACCGTCGCTACAGCGCCGAGTTCCTCGGCCCTCTCGAGTTTGGCGTCCATGAGGTCGACGCCGATGACGTTCGCACCCAGCGCGTTCGCAATGTGAACTGCCGAGAGCCCGATCCCGCCACAGCCGTGAACGACGACGTCCTCGCCGTTTCCGACGTCTCCCTGGTGTGCCATCCCGTGATAGGACGTCATGAATCGGCAGCCACAGCCAGCAGCGGTTTCGACGTCGATGCCATCCGGAAGTGGGACAGCATTGATATCACCGTTCGGGATATGAACCTCCTCGGCGAAGGCACCCGGCGCTTCGTTCATGAAGCCGAGCCCGATGTGGTTTTCACAGATATTTTCACGACCGTTTCGACAGAGCGAACACTTCCCGCAGGCGAAATTGAACGGGATCGCGATCTCCTGTCCCTCCTCGACGTTCTCGACATCGTCACCGACCTCGACGACGGTACCAGTCGGCTCGTGACCGAGGATGTGTGGCGGCTCCGGGCGGTAGCCAAACCAGTCCCAGTCTCCCTGCCAACAGTGCCAGTCACTCCGACAGACGCCACAGCCCTCTACCGCCGCGACCACGCCGTGAGGTTCCGGGTCCGGCCGCTCGAGTTCCTGTACGTCGAGTGGCTCTCGAAACTCCTCGAGGACGACGGCTTGCATCGACATGGCGTGACTCCACACACCAAACTAGAATATAAATCCTCGCGCCTTCTTGACCGGTACTCGTCCCCACCGGCCTGGAGTTCCTCCGTCACGAACCACAGCGGTCGACTAGGGACAGCCCAACAGGGAGCCGGCCGCTCTCTGTCGATCGGGGAGTCGGCCCGTTCCACACCGCTTATTTCGGTGGGGGACGCCCCTTCGAGCAATGACCGATCAGGACACCCAGGCGCTCATCGAGGCGCTTCGTGACGCTGATGCCGTCAAGTTCGGCGAGTTCGAACTCTCTCACGGCGGCACGAGCGAGTACTACGTCGACAAGTACCTCTTCGAGACCGACCCACGCTGTCTCGACGCCATCGCCGACGCGTTCGCCGAGCGGGTCGACGAGGGTGACAAACTCGCCGGCGTCGCACTCGGTGCCGTCCCGCTGGCGGCGGCGACCAGCGTCGCAGCCGACGCCCCCTACGTGATCGCACGCAAGCAGCGCAAGGAGTACGGCACCGGCAACCTGATCGAAGGACGACTCGAGGATGGCGAAGAGGTCGTCGTCCTCGAGGATATCGTGACCACCGGCACGAGCCTGGTCGAGGCCATCGAGGCGCTACGGGACGCCGGCGCGACGGTGAATCGCGCGCTCGTCGTCGTCGACCGCGAGGAGGGTGGTCGCGAGAACGTCGAGGACGCGGACGTCGAGATGGAGTCGCTGGTGACGGCAAGCGAGTTGCTCGCCGATCGGGACTGAACACACCGTCGCGGGTGCCGTCACACTACGCTTCCTGTCGTACCCTGTACCGACGGTAGACCACGACCGACAGGGCAAGGGCTCCCACCCCGGCGGCCGCGAGCACGCCGCCAACGACCCACTGGCCGCGAAAACCGATCAGCATCACGCCGAGACTCGCCGCGAGAACCCCACCGTGGACGAGAGCACCGACCGTGACGAACGCCAGCAGCGTCGCTCGCTCGATCGACCCGAGCGCGTCCGCGATGTCGTCGTCCGCCTCACTCTCGCTGCCGTCGGAACCGCTGCCGAACGGGTCCTCGAGTGGATCTCCCCCGAGTGGATCGTCCAACGGGTCGCCTTCGAGTGGATCGTCCAGAGGATCACCCGCTAGCGGGTCCTCGAGCGGATCGTCGTCCGATGGGTCCGGCACGGTCGCCCTTCTTCTCTCGGGGGCAAAACCGTTCGCCCTACGACACGGGGGTTCGTGCTCGTGGCGACAGCCCCATCACAACGTTTTTATTCCGCTCGAGACTACGCGTAGCCACGATGGTAGGTGTCCGCTTTACAGGGGCGTTCGCCCGCTTCTAACCACTCACACCTACCGCCTGCTGCGTTCACGATCGCACGCAGCCAGGCGGCCAGCGCGGACACTCGGACGAACTTCTCACAGAAGTTCCAGCGCCAGCACTAGCCACACCCATGTCAGAATCAGAACCAGAATCAGGATCGCAGGAACGGATCGCGGTAGTACTGCCGGACGGATCGAAACTCGAGGTCGACGCGGACGCGACCGTCGAGGACTGTGCCTACGAGATCGGTCCCGGACTCGGCAGCGACACTGTCGCCGGCAAACTCGACGGGGACCTCGTCGCCAAGGAACAACCGGTCTACGACGGTGCCGAACTCGAGATCGTCACCGACGATGGCGGCGAGGAGTATCTCCGCGTGATGCGCCACTCCGCCTCGCACTGTCTCGCCCAGGCCGTCGAACGCCTGTTCGACGACGACGAAGTCAAACTCGCTATCGGACCGCCGACGGACGAGGGGTTCTACTACGACTTCGACAACCTAGACGTCGACGAGGACGACCTCGCGGAGATCGAGACCGAGATAGAAGCGATCGTCGAGGCCGACTACGAAATCGAACGCGAGGCGGTCTCGATCGACGAAGCAAAAGAGCGTCTCGAGGACGAACCCTACAAACTCGAGCTTTTAGCGGAGTTCGCCGACGAAAACGAGCAGGTCACCTTCTACAAGCAGGGCGAGTGGGAGGACCTCTGTGCTGGCCCGCACGTCGATTCGACGGGCGAGATCGGCGCGGTCGAACTGCTCGAGATCGCCGGTGCCTACTGGCGCGGCGACGAGAAAAACGAGATGCAGACCCGTATCTACGGCACCGCGTTCGCCGAGGAGAGTGATCTCGAGGACTTCCTCGAGCGCAAGCGCGAGGCCGAGAAGCGGGACCACCGCCGGATCGGAAACGAAATGAATCTCTTCTCGATCCAGGACGTGACTGGTCCGGGTCTGCCGCTGTACCACCCGCCGGGGAAGACCGTACTGAAGGAACTCGAGGACTTCGTCGAGGACCTCAATCAGGACGCGGACTACGACTACGTCGAGACTCCCCACGTCTTCAAGACCGATCTCTGGCACCGCTCGGGCCACTACGAGAACTACGCCGACGACATGTTCATCTTCGACGTCGGCGACGACGAGTTTGGCCTGAAGCCGATGAACTGTCCCGGCCACGCCGCCATCTTCCAGGACCAGTCCTGGAGCTACCGTGATCTCCCGATCCGGTACGCCGAGAACGGCAAAGTGTACCGCAAAGAACAGCGTGGCGAACTCTCCGGACTCTCACGGGTCTGGTCCTTTACGATCGACGACGGCCACCTGTTTATCCGACCCGATCAGATTCGAAGCGAGGTCGAGCAGATCATGGACATGATCACGGACGTCCTGGAGACGTTCGACCTCGAGTACGAGATGGCGCTGGCGACCCGGCCGGAGAAGTCAGTCGGGTCCGACGAAATCTGGAAGAAAGCAGAAGACCAGCTTCGAAGCGTCCTCGAGGACCGCGAGCACGACTACGAGATCGAGGACGGTGACGGTGCCTTCTACGGGCCCAAGATCGACTTCGCGTTCGAGGACGCCATCGGCCGTAGCTGGGACGGGCCAACCGTCCAGCTGGATTTCAACATGCCCGAGCGGTTCGACCTCTCTTACGTGGGCGAGGACAACGAAGAGCACCGCCCGGTGATGATCCACCGCGCGCTGTATGGCAGCTACGAGCGGTTCTTCATGATGCTCATCGAGCACTACGAGGGCAAGTTCCCGTTCTGGCTGGCTCCCGAACAGCTCCGCGTACTGCCGATCTCCGACGAGAACCTCGGCTATGCCTACGAGATCGCTGGCGAGTTCGAGCAGTTCCGTGTCGAGGTCGACGATCGCGACTCTACCCTCGAGCGGAAGATCCGTGCGGCCCACGACGATCGGGTCCCCTACCAGATCATCGTCGGCGACAACGAGGAGGACGACGGCAACATTTCGGTCCGGGATCGCTTCGAGGATCAGGAGTACGATGTCGAGATCGACGAGTTCAAGCGCCACCTCGAGGCCGAACGTGACGAGAGGCGGACGGAGCCGGACTTCCTGCAGGACTGAACGGCGTCCGTTGCCCCAGTCCGCGGGAGGGTGACAGCCCATCCCGATCGATCTCCTCTGAACTGAACGTGTATCGAGGAGAGGCGTGTTCGGGAAAGTAAAAACGGGACGTGAGTGTGTTGGACGTAATTCCGAAGTTCGACAGGGAAACCGCTAACTTTCAGATTAACCGTCTCACACAACCGAGTTCGGTACTCTTCTTGTGTCGATTCCGATAACTGCCGACAGAGTTGCTCGGCCTGATCTCGGACCGGAAAGCTACTCCCGGAATACGCGATAACCTGTTGTGCTAACTCGTATTGTGTCGGGGTACCAGCACGAATCGTTTCGAGAAACCGGCTGTGATGGTATTTGAACGAATGGCACTGTCGAAACCGTTGTCTTGTGATGGGGCTCAGTAGCTGTGCTGAATACAGAGCGCAAATGTGGCACAAAACTTGACTCGATTTGCAACGGTGGTGGTCGCTACGTGTAGGAAATATAGGTGCTACCATTAATATCTATCACACTCTTCTTGGAAGAAATAAGTACAACATTCAGAGCGTGGAGTATACTTCTCAACTCGAGCGACGTAGATCCCCGTCCCGTGATCAAGAATTTACAGCGCCAATGGACAATCCGGTACAGTGCGTGAACGCGGTCTCGATCTTGCCTCCTCCTGTGAATTGTCCTGCTTCGTCTCCCTGTTCTTCACATTAATCGTGTTAGTCGGCTTCTGTGTATCTTCCAGCTATATATCCAAATATGAGTGTCATGAACTCCGTCAGTGGAGAGGCGAGTTCTGCTATTCCGACAGCAACAAGCAGTAATATCACCAAAAATCCTATCGTGAAAAGGAAGGCGATTATTCCACCCCAATCAGCTTCCCCGGTGCCTAACAGTGATTTGAACCCTACTGCTTCGGAAGTTCGATTCTGAATTGGTTCCACGACCATACAATGAGCGACGCCAAACACCTATTTAAAAAATATTGGGTGCACAACATATTTTGTGGATGGGTGAACATTCAACCATATAGATTCCCAGCACTCCAGGCCGGTCGTCGGACCAATTGCAGTAAGTACACACTTCACCGCATGTACTGGATATTTGACTCTTCGTGTTGATCACATTCCGCCCACGTAGCACAGTCGTGCGTTGTATACAGCACATCTGCCGAAAATGCTAATTTCCCAACTCATGTATCTACGTAAGTTCGTGCGGCACTATTCAACAATTATTTGTTGTATTTCCTGAAGCAAGCGAGGCTACCGTGCTGTACTAATGCTCTGACGGCACCGTAGAAAGGGGTGTTCCGCCGGGAACACCCCGACCCAGCAAAACAGTGTGATCACTCCGAATAAGCGATTCACTCACTGGCATGACTCTCGACAGA